>JBBEBM010000056.1:17856-20607 GCA_040882355.1 Dehalococcoidia bacterium
TAGGCACGGCCAAGGCGATCACCCGCCCGGGCGATTACATCAACCCCGGCGTGGACGACGGCTACCCGACTGACATCCGCAGCGACGCCGAGTGCGCCTCGTTCGCCGCAGCCTACGGCCACACGGGCAACTACAACTTCAACAAGAACGTGGGCTGGATGGGCCACCTGTGGAACCAGAAGCTGAACCCGAACACCACGCCGCTGGACATTGGCGGGAACGGCCGCTTTGCGGACTGCTACCCGGAGGACGCGGGCGGGGGCCAGCACTGGAACGGCTTCAACTGCCCGCAGTAGGGCTCACCGGCACCACTCGGAGGCGCCCCCTCAGCGGGGCGCCTCCGTCTCTCAGCGGGGAGCGGAAGGGAGCATACCATGAGACGCTTGCCATTCATCGCAGCGATCGGCGCGGCGTTCCTGCTCGCCACAGCGCTCGCGCCGGGCAGTGTCGCGCAGGCCACCCACCCAGCGACGCCCCGCCCGCTGCTCAACTGCGCCGACGTGTTCCCTGACGGGTCCGTCAGCGTGAGCGACATCGGCACCGTGGTCGGCAAGTTCGGTCAGGGCTCTCCGGACTACTCGGCGGTGGCCGGCGGCTACCATCCGCTCTACGACCTTGTGGCTGACGGCTCGATCTCCGTCGGTGACATCGGCTCGACTGTGGCGGACTTCGGCAACAACGCGGCCGGCGGCTGTCCCAGCGCGGTGGATACGCAGATCGCGCTCGCCTCGCTCTGGGTCTACAACGATCACCCGGGCTTGCTGACAGAGAACGTGTCGCTGCTCTCCGGCATGGGCTACCTCCGGTACAGCTTCGATGTGCCAGGTCAGGGCATCCACTACGTGAACCTGGCCAACTGGGACGGCGTCTTCAATCCTACTGAACCGGAGGGCTTGGTCTACAACGACGGCAAGCTGATGGCGCAGCTCTACGTAGTCGAAGGGGACACCACCGAGGGAGGTGTTGGTTGGGGGACCGAGCCGCCGCCTGTGGAGATGGTCGACATTGATAGCATCTGTGCGCCGGCGACCTGCAGTTGGGATACGCCCGGCGACGGCTGGCACCTCCACCTGGACCTGTGCACCTACAACATCGGCACGGTGTTCGCGACGAACACATACACCGCCAGCGACGCGGCTTGCGAAGCGCTCAATTCCGCGTCGGGCCAGGGCGGCGGCTACGACTGGGACGACCGTCTCGGCTGGATGGGGCACTTGTGGAACCAGATGCTCAACGCCAATCTCAACCCCCTGGACGTGAACGCCAACGGGCGCTTCGCCGACTGCTTCCCAGACGCCGAGGACTGGACAGGCTTCAACTGCCCGCAGTAAGCGCACATCACGCCGCGCAACTGGACGAGAAGGCCCCTTCACATCGGGGCCTTCTTCTCATACCGGCAACGAAGGCGCGAGCGCACCTACGGGCCGGGAGTGGGCGTGGGCGTCTCCGTGGGGGCGACGACCGTCACGAGGGCGAGGGCGGCGAGGCGGACGGAACTCATGGCAGCCGATCCTACGCGCCATTGGGCGACCTGTCACCACGGTAAAGCTGGGCAAACCTATCATCTCAAACGATCCGGCCCGAGCCGGTCGGCGAGCAGCGGCCCGTCAGGTTGGGCGAACCTTTGACCCGATTGTGACGTATTATGGATTGGAGCCCTGGCATCGACTCCCGCCGCCTTGTATCCTGGGGATGCCGCGCCTCGCCAAAACGGAGGAATCATCATGAGACTGCCCTCGATAGCGCTCCTTACCGCCCTCGCCGCATTCGCCGCGCTGTCGTTCGCGCCGCCGGACCGCACAGACGCAAGCAGCCCTCCCGCAGCGGCGATCCCGATCCTCGATTGCGCCGACGTCAACGGGGACGGCGGCGTCACCGCCGGCGACCTCGCCAAGGTGGTAAGCAAGTTCGGCACGGCCACCGGCGGCGCCGGTTACCACCCGCTCTTCGACATCGGCATGCCCGTCGGCACCGTCTCAGCCGGCGACCTCGCCTCAGCCGTGCTCGACTTCGGCATCGTCTGCCCCGCAATCGACACCGAGGTTGCCCAGGCCGCGCTCTGGGTGATCGATGATCACCCGGGGTTGCTCACGCTGAACGTCGCTCTCCTCAACAGCCTGGGCTACTACAACAGCAGCCTGGACGTGCCCGGCCAGGGCGTCCACTACGTAAACCCGGACAACAGCGACGATGGCATCTTCGATCCGGCGGCGCCCGAGGGTCTCGTCTACTTCGACGGCAATGCCGGCTCGCCGCTCGGTGCGCAGCTCTACATCGTGCAGGGCGACATCGTCGGCTGGGGGACCTGGCCTACGCCAGATGGCAAGGCGCCACCCGATCAGATCAACATCGACGCGTTCTGCGTGCCCGAACCGGGCGAGACAGCCTGCAGTTGGGCGGGGGACGAGGACGGCTGGCACTGGCACCGCGACCTGTGCACGATCCACATCGGTACACCCAGCGCTTCCAACACCTTCGCCGACAGCGCGGAAGCCTGCGAGGCGATCAACAACACCACCTCCGGCGGCGGCGACTGGAACTGGAACCACCAGGTCGGCTGGATGGGTCACGCTTGGGTCCACTTCGCCAACCCGAACGGCCGCTTCGCCGACTGCTTCCCGGACGGCTTCTGGAACTGGAAGGCGTTCACCTGCCCGCAGTAGCGTTGCGTCGCACACGCACGAATGTAGGGGCAGGTCTGAGACCTGCCCCTACGCTGCCCCCACGCCCTCTCGGATACACGTCGGGGGG
>JBBEBM010000056.1:20617-38800 GCA_040882355.1 Dehalococcoidia bacterium
CCGTGCGCCCCGACTTACGGAGGAGGAAACGCGCCTTGTTTACAGCACCGCCAAGTAACGCTCTCGTTCGAAATCTGTCACGTGAGTGCGATAGGCGTTCCATTCGATCGTCTTGTTCTTAATCAGGCTCTCGAACACGTGGTCGCCCAGGCACGAGCGCACCAGGTCGCTCGTCGCGGCGGCCTCGATCGCCTCGTGCAGGCTGCCCGGGAGCAGATCGATGCCGCGCGCCTTCCGATCGTCCTCGCTCATCTCGAAGACGTTCTCTTCCGTCGGCGCCATCAGCGGGTACTCGTGCTCGATGCCTGCGAGGCCGGCGGCGAGCATGAGCGCGAACGCCAGGTACGGGTTGCAGGCGGGATCGGGCGCCCGGTACTCAATGCGCGTCGCGATCTCCTTCCCGGGCTTGTACTCCGGCACGCGGACCAGGTCCGAGCGGTTGCGCCGCGCCCACGTGACGTACACCGGCGCCTCGTAGCCGGGTACCAGCCGCTTGTACGAGTTCACCCACTGGTTCGTCACCAGCGTAATCTCGCGCGCGTGCCGGAGCAGGCCGGCGATGTACGCCTTCGCGATGGGAGAGAGGTGGTACGCGTCGCCGGCGTCGAAGAACGCGTTGCGGTCGCCCCTGAAGAGCGACTGGTGGGTGTGCATCCCTGAGCCGTTCTCGCTCGCGATCGGCTTGGGCATGAAGGTGGCATAGACGCCGTTCGCCAGCGCGACCTCCTTCACCACCAGGCGATACGTCATCGCGTTGTCGGCCATCGTCAGCGCGTCCGTGTAGCGCAGATCGATCTCGTGCTGGCTGGGCGCGACTTCGTGGTGGCTGTACTCCACGCCAATGCCCATGTCCTCCAGCGTGAGCACTGTCTGGCGGCGCAGGTCGCTCGCCACGTCCAGCGGCGTGAGGTCGAAGTAGCCTCCTCGATCGAGCACCTCCGTATCCTCGGAGCTCCTGAAGTAGAAGAACTCCAACTCCGGCCCCACGTAGAAGGTGAACCCAAGATCGGCCGCCCGCTGCAGGTTGCGTTTCAGCACGGCGCGTGGGTCGCCCTCGAACGATGAGCCGTCCGGGTGGAGGACGTCGCAGAACATGCGCGCCACACCGCGCTCGCGCGGTCGCCAGGGGAGCACCTGAAACGTGGCTGGATCGGGCAGCGCCACCATGTCCGACTCGTCGATCCGGGCGAAGCCCTCGATCGAAGAGCCGTCGAAGCCCATGCCCTCCTCAAGCGCCTGCTCCAACTCCTCGACAGTGATCGCGAAGCTCTTCAGCGATCCGAGGATGTCTGTGAACCAGAGGCGGATGAACTTGATGTCCTGGTCTTTGCAACTCTGAAGGACGAATTCGCGCTGGTCGTCCATGGCTAGTCTCCTCAGCGTTGAACTCACGCTTCATTGTACGGCGCGATTGTTGCCAAGGTTGAGCACTCGTGTTAAGAGCGCATTACGTCTGAAGACAACGCAGGGGCGTTCGTTTGAACGCCCCTGCGCAATGTCCCTCAAGGCGACGGTTAAGCGTCGAAGTAGAGGTAGAACTCGTATGGGTGCGGGCGCAGCCGGACGGGATCGATCTCAGCTTCGCGCTTGAAGGAGAGCCACATATCGAGCAGGTCCTGAGTAAAGACGCCGCCTTTGAGCAAGAACTCGTGGTCCGCCTCCAGCGCCTCAAGCGCTTCTTCGAGCGAGCCCGGTACGGTCTTGAGTTTCGCCTCCTCTTCCGGCGAGAGATCGTAGGTGTTCTTGTCCAGCGGCTGACCTGGGTCCATCTTCTTCTCGATGCCGTCCAGGCCTGCCATGAGCATGGCGGAGAAGGCCAGGTACGGGTTGCACGTCGGGTCCGGCGGGCGGAACTCGATGCGCTTCGCCTTTGGGTTTTCGTTGAAGACGGGGATCCGCGCCGCCGCCGATCGGTTGCGGGCGGAGTAGACCAGGTTCACCGGCGCCTCGTAGCCGGGCACCAGGCGCTTGTAGGAGTTCGTCGTGGGCGCGCAGAAGGCCATCAGCGCGCGCGCGTGATGGAGCAGACCAGCAATATACCAGCGGCAGAGGTCGCTGGTCAGCGCGTAGCCGGCCTTATCGAAGAAGAGCGGTTCTCCGTCCTTCCACAATGATTGATGTGTGTGCATACCTGATCCGTTGTCGCCGAAGAGCGGCTTCGGCATGAACGTCGCTACCTTGCCGTGCTTTTGGGCGACGCTCTTCACGATGTACTTGTACCAGAGCATGTCGTCTGCCTTCTTCAGCAGCGAGTCGAAGCGCATGTCGATCTCGCACTGGCCAGCCGTGGCCACCTCGTGGTGGTGTACCTCAATCTTGATACCCACGGACTCCATCGCCAGGATCATCTCGCTCCGGATGTCCTGTAGGGAATCATGCGGGGGGACGGGGAAGTAGCCTTCCTTCGGCTTCGGCTTGTAGCCCAGGTTCGGGCCCTCGTCCTTGCCGCTGTTCCAAGAGCCTTCGACGCTGTCCACGTAGTAGTAGCCGAACTGCGTTCCCTGATCGAACCTAATGTCGTCGAACACAAAGAACTCCGGCTCTGGCCCGACGTAGCAGGTGTCCGCGATGCCTGTGGAGCGGAGATACTCCTCCGCCTTGCGGGCGATGTAGCGCGGGTCACGGGAGTACGGTTGCTGCGTGATCGGGTCCTTCACGTCGCAGATAATGTTTAGCGTTGGAACGGCACGGAAGGGATCGATCTGCGCCGTACTGGCGTCCGGAATCAGAATCATGTCCGATTCTTGGATCTCTTGGAAGCCGCGGATGCTTGATCCGTCGAAGCCGATCCCTTCGACCCAGATGGAGCCCGACTCGACCATCTCGCGCGGCATGATCGAGAAGTGCTGCCACAGACCCGGGAGGTCGGTGAAACGCAGGTCGATGATCTGGATTCCGTTGTCCTTGATGAGCTTGGCTACCGCTTCTGGTGTCAACTGCTGGTCCTCCTCCGGGTTGAGATCGATCCCCGTTATACAACCGAAGCCGCTCCGCAGCCAATCCGACGTAGCTGCGGAACGGCTTCGGGAACATGAACATTGTGTGAACTTGGCTAGACGGCCACGTCGCCGCGTTCGCCGGTGCGCACTCGGACCGCGTCCTCGACAGGCATGATGAAGATCTTGCCGTCGCCGATGTTTCCGGTGCGGGCCGACGTGAGCATGATCTCCACGACCTTATCGGCGTCGGCGTCCTTCACCACCACCTCGATCTTCAGCTTGGGCAGCATGTCCACGGTGTACGTCTCGCCTCCGCGTCCTCCGTGGACAATGCCCTTCTGCGCCCCGCGGCCCGTGACGTGCACGATGTTCAGCCCGACAACACCGGCCGCCTCCAGCGCGTCCTTCACGTCGTTCAGCTTCTCGGGCCTGATGATCGCTTCGATTTTCTTCATCGGTCTCCTCCCCTATCGGGCCCCGCCGCCCGAAGGCGCCGGCGCACTTGATGCTTGCGCTTTCGAGGGCTGCTGCGGCGTCGCTTGGACGGTCTGCATGGCGGGCAGCGCCCCGGTCTCCTCGATGACGTAGGCGCGCTCGCCGTGCTGCGAGACGTCCAGGCCAACGACCTCTTCGTCGTCGCTGACGCGCAGACCCATCGTCATGTCCAGCACCTTCAGAATGATGGCGGTGGCGACGAAGGAGTAGGCCCAGACCGCGCCGATCGCGATGAACTGGTCGACGACTTGCGACGGCCGGCCGTGTGTCATGCCGTCGATGCCGCCCGGCAATACGTCCGGAATGGCCGAAATGACGCCGGCCGCAAAGAGCCCGGTTGCGATAGCGCCCCACGTCCCGCCGACACCGTGCACCGCGACGACGTCGAGCGAGTCGTCGAGGTTGGTGCGCGTTCGGAGCTGTACGGCGAAGAAGCAGAAGATGCCCGCCCCAACCCCGATGGCGATCGCTTCCATCGGCTGCACGAAGCCGGAGGCCGGTGTAATCGCCACCAGACCCGCGACTGCTCCCGCGCAAGCGCCAACGACGCTCGGTTTCTTGCTGACGAACCAGCTCAGCAGCATCCAGGTGAAGGTCGCGGCCGCGGCCGCCGTACTCGTCACGACGAAGGCGTTCGCAGCCCGGCCATCCGCGGCGCCCTGGCTGCCGGCGTTGAAGCCGAACCAGCCGAACCACAGGATGGCTGTACCGAGCACGATGTAGGTGATGTTGCTCGGCTCCATCGGCTCCGACCCGTAGCCCTTGCGCCGGCCGTACAGGAACGCCGCGGCCAGCGCGGCGGCACCCGCGTTCACGTGAATCGCCGTGCCACCGGCGAAGTCCAGCGCATCGACACCGTTGGGGTAGTCGAACGCGGTGGCCCAGCCGTCGGCGGAGAAGACCCAGTGAGCCACGGGGTTGTACACGACGAACGACCAGACCAGCATGAACACGAGAAACGTGCTGAACTTGGCGCGCTCGGCAAAGGCGCCCGTGATCAGCGCAGGTGTGATGATCGCGAACATCAGCTGGAAGATCATGAACGCTTCAAACGGGATGTTGGTCGCGTATATGGGGCTGGGCTCCATCCCCACACCCTGCAGCCCGAAGTAGTCCAGGTTGCCGATGAACCCTCCGGCCACGCTGGGACCGAAGGTCAGCGAGAACCCGATGACCACCCACTGTACCCCCACGAGTGCGACGACGATGAAGCTCTGCATGATCGTCGCCAGGACGTTCTTTTGGCGGGTGAAGCCTCCGTAGAAGAAGCCCAGGCCCGGCGTCATGAACATCACCAGCGCGGCAGCCGTCAGTACCCACGCTGTGTTACCAGTGTCGATTTCCATGACCCTTTCCCCCTTCCTCGCAGCGCGGACGCTACTGCTGTTTCCTCGCATTCTGCCGGAGGGAGGTTTCCGCGACGTTTCGCTGAGATTACGATTGTGTTACGCGCGTCACAATCGCGCTCCAGACAAGCGCGGCGCGCCCCTGGACGCCAAACCACATTGGGCCAGCCTTCAGCCTGCCGGCAACGAGACGATACGTGCTGGATCCGGGGGTGGCGTTTAGCTGGCGTGGAAGCGGTAGCCCACGTTGCGCACCGTCTCGATGAACGTGTGCGCGCGATCCTCGATCTTGCTGCGCAGCCGCCGGATGTGGACATCGACGGTGCGGGCGCCGCCGTAGAAGTCGTAGCCCCAGACGCGGTTGAGGAGCATCTCGCGAGTACAGACCTTGTCCTGGTTGAGCGCCAGGAAGCGGAGCAGCTCGTACTCCTTATAGGTCAGGTCGACGGGCCGGCCGCCGATGAAAGCCTTGTAGTTCGACTGGTCGATCACGAGGTCGCCGCAGCGCAGCAGTTGCGATGACTCTGGCCCGGCACGACGCCAGATCGCGCGGCGCACGCGCGCCACCAGCTCCTCCATCGACGCCGGGTAGACCACGAACTCGTCCAGCGGCCACGACGCGTCCAGCTCCGAGAGCTGCTGGTGGCCCAACAGCGCGACGGTCGCCGTGCGCTGGGGTAGGTCGCCCGCCCGAAAGAGGCCCTGCGCCACCGAAAGCGCCGGTAGCTCCGTCAGGTTCACGAGCAGCACGCCGAACTCAGCGCCGTCCAGCCGCTCGGCCACCTCCGCCATCGAGCAAGCCGTCACGCGCAGGTCTGCGCGCTCCAGCGCTTGGGCCAGCGGCTGCAGCTCCTCCGTCGCTTCGACAAGCAGCAGGTCGTTCATGAAGAGTTAGTATAGCAGACGTTTCTCAGCGAGATAGGACGCGCACCCGGCCCGTGTCGCCAGGATCGTCTTCGTGGAGCAAAGCCCGGGAACTAAATGGGGCCAATCCCTGAGGCCAAAGCTCTTGACAATGGTCCGGGCTGGCATTACGGTAACCCCAGTTAAGGCCCTGGACGGAAGGGAGGCATAACATGCAGATAGCGCAAGGTTCTTCAAGCGAGGCGGGACACGCAAGCCACCTCCAGCACACGCAAGCCACCTCCAGCAATAGAGCGCACCTCCGGTACGTCGCCCTGCGCCGGAGTCCGTCGCCGTAAGGATGCCCGGGATAGGTCAGTGCTGGCCTCGGACGCCCCCTGCCCCGTCAGGAGGGCTCAGCCAGGCCCGGCGGTAGCACGAAAGGAGGTCAAGGGGACAAGAGCATGAGAACGGTAGTAGCCTGGACGATCATCGCCGCCCTGCTCATTGCCTGTAACGGGAGTGGCGGCGATGCAGACCCGACGGCTACCGCAGCCGGGACCGCTGCCCCAACGGCAAGTGCAGCATCGATAGACGCGCTCGCCAAACAGTTGAACGGCGACCGGAACCTGGCGCAGGTCGTCTGGGCATTCGAAGCGGAGCGTCCGACCTGGGCCTGCATCGGCGAGTCGGCGGACACGGTGGACGGCGAACGGTATCCTGCGCCACGGGAGGGCTTCCGCGCGGCGCTCGGCCTGCCAGACGGCGAGTGGGAGATTCGCAGCCTGCTGCCTTCGAGCTTCCTGATCATCGACCCAAGCGCGCCGCCCCTGGCTGCACCAGCGTTCGAGCGGCGCGACATCACCTTTGACGGCGACGACTATCCTTGCGTCGCGCCGTCGTCGTCGTCTTGAACAGCAGGAGGGCTCAGCCAGGCCCGGCGGCAGCACGAAAGGAGGTCGAGAGACAACAGCATGAGAACGGTAGTAGCCTGGACGATCATCGCGGCGCTGCTTACGTGGCTGGCTGCGGCCTGCGGTGGCGGCGGCGATAGCAACGACGCGCGCACGGCTACCCCCGCCACCAGTCAGAGTATCGCAACGCCGGATGACGCAACGATCATGCGCGTTGCCCAAGAACTGCCGGGTGACGTGATGGTTCCCTGCCCTAACCCAGACCCGACACTGGACGCGCTTACAGGCGGTGAATCTAGCAGCGCCTGCGCCGCTGCCATGCGGGAAGTGATCGCGAGTATCCTTCTGGAACTCAACGCGAGCCACTACGCCATCGGCTGCGTGGGCACCCCGCCTGCCACCGGCTCCGTCGCTGCTGACGCGCTCGGACTTGAGGAGGCTGACTGGCGGATAGAAGCCCCTATCGAGGGGAGCTTCTTTGTTGTCGATGTCAGCCGTGCGGCCAGCGCGGCGGAGCTATTCCAGCGCCGCGAGCTTGGCGCGGATGAGACGTTCGTCTGTGTCGTTCCGGCAGACTGAGAAACAGGAGGTATACTCACTTGATGAAGAAGTACCTGATAGGCGGCGCTGGGCTGCTGGCCGCGCTGCTGATCGCTTGCCAACTGCCACCACTGCCACCCGGCTTCACTTGGCCGCCAGAAGGGTCTGAGCCGCTGCCGCCACCGGCGGCGACGCCCACGCCAGCGACATGCGACACTGGCGCATCGGCACCGTGTCCTACCTGGCCAGCAGGAAAAGCACGGGACTTGGCCGAGGAGATGAAACTGGACGACGACATCAGCGCCTACCTCCAAAGCGTGTATCCGGCGGTCATTGCGGCCCTGGAAAGCGGCGGGCAGGCGCAGACCCTGGTGGGCGGCGCAGAGATCGTCTGCCTCAACAGTTCGTCGGGCGTGTTCCTGTTGGAGCTACCGCCGCCTCCGTTCGCCGACGATCCGCCGTACGAATGGAGCGAGGAGTACGGCAACGCAACGCCGACACCGATCCCAACGGACGCGGATGACGGCGATTCCGTTCCACCTGAGCAGGAGGCACAAGAAGGGGAGGGCTACAATGCGCCAACCGGCATTCCATCCTGTTAAGTGGGGGCTGCTCGCTGGCCTGGTGGTCGCCGCGACGTTCTTCGGAACCGACACAGCGAGCGCCCACGGCAGTTGCTACGGCACCTCTTGGCGCAGCGCGTCGGGCACCAATGTCAATTACGGCGGCACGACGCATTGCAGCCAGGAGGCCGACCTGCTGGAAAACGCGAACGTGCTTTGGAGCATGGGATCCGGGTTTCCCATTTTCTCGATGGAGGAGTACTGCTGGGACTTGGATACCAGGCAGAACGACTCTGAGTGCGCCGGGACGGATGGCATGGGCCAGGGGCGGTGCTATTTCGCGTTTGGCCTGCACCACTGGTGGGATCACCATAGCCGGATATGGCCACCGCCATTGATCTACGCGCACCAGGGAATCAGCGGTAGCTGGGCAGACGCGCCTATCTACGCCGCCTGTCGCTTCTGAGGCTCTGGCATTGTCGCGAGGACGGGTAGTGACCCTCGTGGTAGCCATAGGAATGACGAGCATCGTCGTAATGACGACCATCGTTGTGGGGCTGCTGCTCCTGTGGTTGATCGTCGGCGAGCGGACGATGGCTGACGTACTGACGAAGGTGCTGCCCGGGCCGGACATAAACGACGTGCTGGACTACCTTGAGACCGGCGCTACTCCGACAGCGACGCCAACGCCCACGCCATAGGCCGTAAGGCCAAACCGCGAGGCCCGCGAACGGTCACGCTCGCGTGCCTCGCCTCGGCTTCCCTTGCTTGCCGTCGCCATAGGGCGGTGACCCGGCCCGATGCTATACTGAAACGCCCGCCAGGGTAGCTCAGCGGTAGAGCAGTCGATTCGTAATCGACCGGTCAAGGGTTCAATTCCCTTCCCTGGCTCCACTGAGCACAGCGGCCCGCCGCCCGGCGGGCCTTTCTTACGCCGCCAGGCGCTCTTCGCCGGGCGGCGTGTCACGCCTCACCCGCGCTTGCTCGGCCTTCGGCAGGGCCCGTCGCGTGGACGAACGGGGGTCGAGCGCGTCGCGCAGGCCGTCGCCGATCAGCGTGAAGCTGAGCATCGTCAGGGCAACGACCGCGCAGGGGATGACCGCGTGCTCCGGATGCGAGGCATCGAACGACTCGAGAATAATGCGGCCCCACGAAGGCCCGGCCAGACCGACGCCGATATAGACGAGCGCCGCCTCGGCGAAGATGGCGGCCGGCACGCCGAAGGTGGCCGTCACGATCACCGGGGCCAGGACGTTGGGCAGCAGGTGCCGCCGCGCGATCTGCCAGCGGCTCGCGCCGAGCGCCCGCGCGGCCAGCACGAACTCCTCGTCTCGAAGCGCGAGCGCCTGCGTACGCACCACACGCGCGATCGTCGTCCAGCTCACGAAGCCGATGGCGAGCACGACCATCGTCATGCTCGAGCCCATGATGGTCACGAGCACGATCAGCATCAGCAGGTCCGGAAAGGCGTAGGCGACGTCCGTCAGCCGCATCAGCAGCGAGTCAAGCCAGCGCCCGCCTACTCCCGCGCTAAGGCCCACCGTCAAGCCGATCGCGACCGCGATCACCTGCGAGAGCACCCCCACCGTCAGCGAGATGCGCGCGCCGTGCACAAGCCGGCTGTACATGTCGCGGCCGCCGTCGTCCGTGCCCAGCCAGAAGTCCGCGCTGGGCCCCTTCCACGTGCCAGCGCCTTGCCAAGCGCTCGGATCGTAGCGATCGACCCAAGGCGCGAGCAGCGCAAGCAGGCCGAAGACGCCAATGACCACCATGCCAACGACGGCCGGCCGGTTGCGAACGAGCTTTCGAAGCGCGGTGTGGCGGGGGCCCTCGACGCGAGGCGGCTCCGTGGCGTAGGCGGGAGTAGCGTGGGCGATGACCTCAGCCATACGTCGACCGCCTGACGCGCGGGTCGAACAGCGCAGCAACAACGTCGACGACCAGGTTCGCGACCACGACGGCGACGGCGTACAGGAGCGTCGTCGCCATGATCATCGCGTAGTCGCGCGGCGCGATACTCTCGAAGTACGCCCTGCCGATGCCGGGAACCGAGAAGAGGTGCTCGACGATGAAGGACCCCGTCACGAGCGCCGCGGCGACGGGCCCGATGACGTTGAGCACCGGAAGCAGCGCGTTGCGCAGCATGTGGCGCAGCACCACCACGCGCTCGTTCAGGCCCTTCGCGCGGGCGGTGCGCACGTAGTCCTGGCCGAGCGTCTCCAGCATGCTGGCCCGCGTGACTCGCGCGATGTACGCGGTTGGCAGCGCGCTGAGCGCCAGTACCGGCATGATCGCTTCCTTCGGGCTGCCCCAGCCTCCTGTCGGTAGCCAGTGGAGCTTCCCCACGAACAGCACGAGCAGCAGCATCCCCAGAATGAAGCTGGGCACGCTCGCCGCGATGGTCGTGAAGCCGGTGGTGAGGTAGTCGACAGCGGTGTTCCGTCGTAGAGCCGAGACCACGCCCAGTCCGACGCCGGCCGTCACGCTCACCGCCAGCGCCAGCCCTCCCAGCGTGGCCGAGACGCGGAAGCCATCGGCGAGGACTTCTCTCACCGGCCGCTCGCCGTAGTGCGACGAAACGCCCAGGTCGCCCTGGGCGAGGTTCACCAGGTAGAAGCCGAACTGCTGCCACAAGGGCTGGTCGAGCCCGTAAGCAGCCTTGAGGTTGGCGCAGGCCGGCGGGGTGAGCGGCTTGTCTCGGCCACAGGGACTGCCCGGCATCGCGTGCATCAGCAAGAACGTCACCGCCGCGATGGCCAGCAGCACCGGAATGATCGAGAGGACCCGGCGAAGCACGTATGCCGTCACGGCTGCTCCAGATTACACGCGAAGCCCGAGACCATCAGGTCTTCGGGCCTCGCGATCCAATCTCTCCGCATCACCGTCAGGGCTTCGGTCCGCCTACTCGGGGTCCGACGCCGGCGGCGCGCCGTCCGTCGCCAGGATGCGCACGTTGCTCTCAAACCAGTCGCCTGGCTCGGCGTCCAGGCCGGTGAAGACAAGCCCATCGACGTTGGCCTTCACCAGGTAGTTGCGCTCGGGGTGGAAGATCGGCGTCACGACTTGATCGTCGATGATCTGCCGGTGCGCCTCATCGTAGAGCGCGAGCCGCTTCGTCTGGTCCAGCTCCACCGCGGCGTCTTCGAGCAGGCCGTCGACCTCCGCGTTGCTGTAGCCGTACATGTTGAAGGCGCCGTCGGTGGCGAACTGTTGGGGCAGCCAGTTTTCGGGGTCGGCGTAGTCGGCGAACCAGCTCTGCCAGATGATCTGGAATTCGCCGGCGCCGAGACGCGCGTTGTACGCCCCTTCCTCCAGCCCCTCGATCTTCAGGTCGATGCCCAGGTGCTGCTTGAGCTGCTCCTGAACGAACTCGGCCGTCAGCCTGGTCGGCGGCGCGTCGGCGATCGTCAGCGTGATCGACGGGAAGCCTTCACCGTCCGCGTAGCCCGCCGCCGCCAGCAGCTCGCCCGCCGCAGCCTCGTCGAAGCTCAGGTCCTCGCCTATCGAAGGGTCATAGCCCGGCATGCCCGGCGGCAGCCAGCCGAGGGCGGGCTTCCCCACGCCGCTGAGCACCGTCGCAACGTAGGCGTCGCGGTCGATCGCGCGGCTGATCGCCTGTCGCACGAGCGGGTCATCAAGAGGCGCTGCCCGCGTGTTGTACTGCAGGGCGAACGTCTCCAGTTGAGCGTAACGCACCTGCTCGGCATCACCTTCGTAGTCGCTGGCGTCCGGCGGCGGGATCGAGGTCATGTCGATCTCATCGTTCTGGTACGCGAGGAGCGCGGCGCTGTCGTCGGGAATGATCTTGTAGACGACACGCTCAAGTGTCGGCTGGTCGTCGCCCCAGTAGCCCGCGTTCGCCTCCAGGGTGATACTGTCGCCGATCGAGTAGTCGGCAAGCACGAACGGCCCGTTACCGATGATGTTGTCAGCGTCCGTCCAGTCCGCGCCGAACTGCTCAATCACGTCCTGGCGCAAGGGCGCCGCCGGCCACAGGGCCAGCAGCACGGGCAGGGTCGGCTGCGGCTGGACGAGCTTGATCTGCAACGTGTGGTCATCCACTGCCGTCACACCGACGCCATCGGCGCTCCCTTCGCCCCCAGCGAACTCGCCCGCGCCAACGATCGCGGCGTAGAAGCCGAAGTAGTAGCCCTGGGCGCCTCCTTCAGGGTCGAACAGGCGTTGGAAGGTGTAGACGAAGTTGTTCGCAGTGACCGGCGCGCCGTCGCTCCACGTGGCGTCGTCGCGCAGCTTGATGGTGTAGGTCAGTGCGTCCTCGGAGATGCCGCCGTTCTCCTGTGTTGGCACCTCGAGCGCCACGGCCGGCACGACGGTGAGGTCCTCGTCATAAGTGAAGAGCCCGCGGAAGAGCTGCTTCACCACGCTGATCTCCTCGGAGACTGATGCGAGTTGCGGATCGAGGGTCGATGGGTCACCCGCCAGTCGAATGCGGAGTTGCTGGTCGGGCCCGCCATCGCTAGAGCAGGCGAAGGCGACGAGCGCGACGAGCGCCAAGACAACTGAAAGCAAGAACCTGCCCCGATACAACCGGCTCGCGAACGTTCCAGTGCTTTTCATGCCATCCTCCTCCAGCCGCGCAGGCGACGCGACCGATAGCGAAGCGGCCGCCTCAGGCAGACGCTCTCACAGGAGGATCGGCTGGCCGGGCCGCTTCGTAGATTCGGGAGAATACCTAAGGGCGAATACGCGGGAGGCCGTGTGCTATCGTCCAGGCGTGACCGGTGAGCGCGAACTGATCGTTGACCTGATCATTATCATCGGCGCCGCGGCTGGAGGCGGCCTCCTCGCGAGCGCGCTCCGCCTGCCCGTGATCCTGGGCTACCTCGCGGCAGGGCTCGTCGTCGGCAACTACATCCCGTTCCTGGAGATGGACGTCGCGCGGGTCGAGGACATCGCGGAGCTGGGCGTCGCCCTCCTCCTCTTCTCTCTCGGTGTCCAGTTCTCGCTCACCGAGCTGCGCGACGTTCGCCGCGTCGCCATCTTCGGAGGCCTGGCGCAGATCGCGCTTACGATCGCCATGGGCATCGCGATCGGACTCGCCTTCGGGCTGGACAGCAACGCGTCGCTCCTGCTTGGCGCCGCCATGTCCCTCAGCAGCACGATGGTCGTCTTGAAGCTGCTGGACGCGCGCGGCGAAATCGACACGCTGCACGGCCGCGTGGCCCTTGGCCTGTTGCTCGTGCAGGACCTGGCCGTCGTCCCGCTCGTCATCCTGGTTCCGGCTATCGCGGGTGAGACCGGCTTGCCCCTGCTGCAGGAGCTGGCGCTTGCGGCTGGCAAGGCCGCCCTGCTCCTGGGCGCCGGGTACGTCCTGGCGTCGCGAGTTGTGCCCTGGTTCCTCTTTCGCATCGCCGCCACGGGCTCGCGGGAGCTCTTCCTGCTCGCTGTCCTCTCGCTCGCCTTTGGGCTCGCGGCTGGCAGCTTCGCCCTCGGCCTATCGATCGCCTTCGGCGCGTTCCTCGCCGGCCTGATCATCTCGGAGTCGGAGTTCAGCCATCAGACGCTGGCGGACGTGCTGCCGCTGCGCGACGTCTTCGCCACCATCTTCTTCGTCTCGATGGGCCTGCTCATCGACCCGGCCGCCGTGCTGAGCGACCCCGAGCTTGTCGCGGCGGTCACCGCTGGCCTCGTCCTGGCGAAGCTGGCGCTGACGGCCGCGCCGATCGCGCTGCTCAACTACCCGCCGCGTGTCGCCGCTCTGGTCGGTCTCTCGCTGGCTCAGGGCGGCGAGTTCTCGTTCGTGCTCACGCGGCTCGGACTCGACGAAGGGATCATCTCGGACGACGTCAGCGCGGCCATCTTGATGGCTGTCCTCCTCAGCATCGTTATCAGCTCCCTGCTGTTCCAGAGCGGGCCCGCTCTGCTCGACTGGGCGGAGGCGCGGCCTGTGATCGGTCCCGCCCTCCGCGCGCCGCTCGTCGTCGAGCTGGGCGATGACCCTGGCTCCTTCAACCAGCATGTGATCGTCTGCGGCTACGGCCGTGTCGGACGCGAGCTCGTGCGTGAGCTCACGCAGCGCGACTTCCGATGTGTGGTCGTCGAGCAGAACCCGTACCTGATCGACGAGTTGCGCCGCCTCAGCGTGCCGTTCATCTATGGCGACGCCGGTAACCCGGTCGTGCTGGACGCCTGCGGTCTCGACCGCGCACGAGTACTCGCGCTCACGCTGCCGGACGCGGCCGCCGCGCAGCTCGCCCTGGCGCACGCCAAACGCACCAACCCGCGCCTGGACGTCATCGTGCGCGGGCTCGGGCCCGAGGACCACCAACGCCTGCTCGATGCCGGCGCGTCGGAGGTCGTCCACCCAGAGTTCGAGGCGGGACTGGAGTTCGTGCGGCACGCGCTGCACCGCTTCGGAGTCGACAGCACCCAGATCCAGGCGCTGCTCGCGCGCCGACGCCGCGATTTCTACCGGGAGCGTTGAGCTAGCGCGCCGTCCAGCCGCCATCGACGATCAGCGGCGCGCCGGTCATGTAAGACGAATCGTCCGAAGCGAGGAACAGCGCCGCCTTCGCTATCTCCTCGGGCCGCCCCCAACGGCCGATCGGCGTCTGCGTCTCCACCAACTGACGGGTCGCCTCGTTCTCCGCGACCAGCCGCGTCATCGGCGTCGCGATGAAGCCCGGGTTGATGCAGTTCACCCGCACGCCCCGCCGCGCGTAGGTCAGCGCGACGTTGCGCGTCAGCCCGACGACGCCGTGCTTCGCCGCGACATACGGGTCCTCCGATCCGATGCCCACCAGCCCGAGGATCGACGCCAGGTTGATGATCGCGCCGCCGCCCTGCGCCGCCATCCGTTCGGCGGCGTGCTTGCAGCCGTAATACACGCCCGAGAGGTTCACCGCGATCGTCGTGTCCCAGTCGCGCTGCGAGACACCGGCGTTGTTCACCATCACATCCAGCCGGCCGTAGGCGTCCACCGCGGCCTGCACGGCCGCCTGCACATCCGACTCCTTCGTCACATCGCACGGCTGGAATCGTGCCTCGCCTCCCGCCGAAGCGATCTCGTCGGCGACCGCGCGGCCGGCTCCTTCGTCTACCTCAGCGGCGACTACCTTCGCACCCTCGCGGGCGAACTCCAGCGCGATCGCACGGCCGATGCCCGAGCCGGCGCCGGTGATCAAGGCGACCTTGTCCTGAAGCCTCATCGTGCCTAGTCCTTTCCTGTCCGGCGCCTAGGGCCCGCGGCGCCGCTCGAAGGCCATCGCGATCATGACGACGAGGCCGATGCCCAAGACGACGAGCAGCGAGACGACAACGGGGTCCATGCGCCTGACATGGTACTTGTAGGGAGCGAGGCCAGTCGAGCTACTGGGACGCTTGCTGCGCGGGCGCCGTTGGGGTGGGCTGACCCGGCGGGAGCGCGGTCGGCGTTGGCTGGTCCGCTGCGGGCGTGTCGTCCGGCAGTACGGGCGAGCCGCCCGCCCCGTAGGTCACGCGCAGGTAGTTCACCAGGTCCCAGCGCTCGTCCTCTGTCAGCTTGCTCGAGAACGCCGGCATGATCTTCTCGTCGCGGTCCAGGGGCAGGCCCTCCGAAATCCAGGTGAAGAGCACGCCGTCATTGTGATAGGGAACATGGAGCTCGTAGTCCGGCGGCGCGATCGGCAACGTAGACGCCAGCGGACCATTGCCCTTGCCGGTATCGCCGTGGCACATCCGGCAGTTCAGCTCGTAGAGTGCCTTCCCGGCGGCCACCGAGCTCTCTGTCGGCGCAACGGGGCTCGTGGACGGCACAACGTTCTCGTGGACGTCGATGCCGAAGAGCAGCACCGCGCCGATCACCATCATCGCCCCGCCGCCCAGCACAGCCGACTTCGCGGTCGAGCGGCGCCATGAGGGCGGCCGGTTGTACCAGATCAGCGTCGCGCCCAGCCCCAGCACGATCAGGGCGCCCCCAGCGACCATGTTCCAATCGACGAAATCGAACGGCAGGTCGTACAGGCCCTTCTGCTTGGCGACCGGCCCCCCGACCTGTGGCACCGCGAAGTTCGCCTGCACGTCGTCGACTCCTGCGCGCCTGATGATGGCCCACACCCGCCAGTCGCCCTGCTGGGTGAGCAGGCTCGAATCGACAGCGTAGGTCCCAGGGTCGCCCGTCGTCGTCATCTCTTGAGACGAGAACTGCTGGCCCGCACTCGAGCTCGGCGACACGCTTGGGGCGTCGAAGGAAGCGCGCAGCTCAACTCGTAGCACCTGGCCCAGCTCCGCGCCTTCCTGGGGCGTCAGCGTAAGCGTGAACGTGTTCAGCCCGACAACGTACGGGCTGATCCGCAGCTCGCCATCCAGGTCGCCGGCCTCGACGCTCTGAACGAAGTCTTCGTCGGGCTGGCTCTGCGCCTGGCGCAGCTCGCTCTCTGCGGGTGTGGTCTGGACGAGAAAGCTCACGCTCCCCAGCACGAGCACCGCCACCAGGAACTCGGCTGCGACCGAGTACGGCAGCGCGCGCTGCACGCGAAGCAGTCTCCCTTCGATCCGCTGGAGATCGCGCGCCTCCGGGCGCTCCTCATCACCTCCATAGAGCGCGTCGGTCGCGTCGACCAGCGCAGGCTTCAGGAACACTGCATTGATGGCGGCGACGCCCAGCAGCGGCACGATCAGCCCCAGCTTCACGATCAACACCCGGCCGTACGTCGTCTCCCAGAGCGACTCCCAGGTCGGGAGCTGCACGAAGCCGTTGAAGACGCCCGTGCCGATCAGCAGCGCAACGCCGATCACGGCCAGCCACGAGAAGCGGTCGAACACGTTCGCGATGTAGAGCAGCCGCTCCGGCCCTTGCAACCGCTCGCGCGTCCACCAGAACACCAGCGGCAACTGGAGCAGGCAGCCGAGCCACGCGGCGGTCGCCGTGAAGTGAACGAAGTCCGAGCTCACCGACCAGAACTCGCCGCCGCCGCCCGCGCCGTGACTGCCCAGCGAGTAGGTGATCAGCACACCCAGGCTCGCGACCAGCGCAAAGACGCTGGCGGCCGTGGCGGCCACGCCCGCGCGCCAGCGGTCGCTCAGCAGCGCCGGCGTGAACGCGAGCAAGACCAGCAGCCCGCAGCCCTGCCGCGCCAGCCAGAGCGCGCCCGTTCGCGTGTGGAACAGAATGTCGTCGATCGAACCCGCCCCGCCCAGGCGGTCCGCCAGCAACGCGAGCTGCGCCGCCCCGGCGAAGAGCAGCACCGGCACGCCCAGCAAGACCAGGTCGCTGGTGACGGTTATGGCCGCCTGCTCCACCCGGCGCGATTGCTCCTCAGGCAGGAAGCCCGTCGCCGGCCGCGCGACGAACAGGAAGAACATGGTTGCTCCGGCCAGCGTTACTGCCGCGATCAGCGCGAGCCAGCGCAGCACCGTGTCGCCGCCTTCCGGCAGGAAGCCCTGCGTTCCGCCGCCCTCCGGCGTGAACGCTGTGCCCTGCGGGACGCTGCCGTCAGCGTTGAGGACGATGAAGCTGAACGAACCGGTCCACTGGTGTCCATCCACCGTAGACACGTTCTCGTAGGTCACGGTGTAGATGCCGGGGGCCAGGCCGGCCGGGAGCGCAACGGCGGCGTAGTAGGTGTCCTCGTCGGAGAAGATGGTGTCGCCCAGGTGGACAGCGTTGCCCTGCGTGTCCAGCACCTCGACCTTGGTGAGCTGCCGCTCGAGCGGCTCGCTGTACCAGGTCTGGACGAGCTCGGGCGCCGCCTCGAGCCGCTCGTCCTGCGCGGGCGTCGAGCGTTCCAGCACGGCGTGGGCGTCCGCGGGCTGCGCCGGCGACAGGAACAGCGCCAGCGCGGCCGCAAACGCGACCAGACCGACAAGCAGCGCGGCCGATCGTACTTGCGGCATGCGCTATTGCAGTGTCCTCCTGAGCCAGATCGCCACGCCGCCGACAACCGCCAGCACCACCGCAGCGCCGGCAACGACTGCGACGATGATCAGGCCGGTGTTCGAACCGCCATCGTCATCGTCCTCTGCTTCTGTCCCGCCTGGAGTGGCCGTCGGCTCGGCTGCGCCCGCCGTGGCCGTGGCCACCGTCGCGCCCTCCGTCGGCGCAACGGCCGCGGCCGTCGCGGTCGGGCCCTCCTCTTCGTCGGCGAGGGCGGCGCATTCGGCCTGCTGCTCCGCCGTCGGCTGGACGGCAATGTAGAAGCAGAACGAGCCCTCATCATCGTCCGCGTCTTCATCGGAGACGTTCTTCCAACTGACGATGTATCGCCCGGGCGGGAGGTCCCCCGGCAGGGCCGTGAACATGTGCTTCCTGTCCGCGTCGTCGATCGTGCCGTCGCCCTGGCTGACCTGCGTCTGCTGCTCGTTGAACACGCGCAGGAAGTACTCGCCCGTCCGGCGCGCCATCTCTTGGGCGTAGAACACGTCGACCTGGGCAGGCGCGGTCGCCACCACCTCATCGATAGCGGGCGTGGACGACTCGTATTCCGCGTGAGCGAAGACCGGAGCTACGCGCCCGAGGAGCATGAGGCCTATCACGAACGCCAGGAGGGCGAGCAGCCCAGCGCGCAAACGTTTCATGTCATGTCCTTCCCAGGCGCTGGCTACC
>JBBEBM010000056.1:38810-80347 GCA_040882355.1 Dehalococcoidia bacterium
GGGGTTGCCAGCCACCCTCATCGACCTCTTAGGGAGTCGGCGACGGGGTCGCCGCCGTTTCACCACTGTCTTCGTGCTCTTCCACAGCCAGTCCTGCGGCCTCGTTGAGCATCGCCCCCGCCTCATCCGCGAATTCGTGCTGGCCGTCGTGCGCGGCAGTCGCGGCGGCCGCGATCGCGGCGTTGTCCGTGCCATCAAGGGCCGTCGCCAGATCCTCAAGCGCCGTCTGCACCGTATCGGCCCCTGCCTGAAGGTCCTCCGGCCACGCGGTCAGCGCCACGGCGAGCAGGGCTCGATCGACGCCGCCGGATGCGCCTTCGGGCAGCTCTTCACCCGCGTTCGCAGCCTCGTCGATTCCGTGCAGGCCAGCGTTGTTCAGGATATAGAGCGCAGCCATCATCTGCGTTTGCTGCTGGGTCTCCTGTACCGACTGCACTTGCGTTGTCAGTTCGTCGATCTGCGCTTCCAGATCGTCCGTATCGCTGCTCGTGCATGCCCACGCGAACGCGCCCAGGAGCGTGACCGCGCCTAGCGCGACGAGTAGTTTCATGTAACGTCCCATGCGTTGCATGAGACCTCCTTTCATTACGATAGCAGGGACGCGGGCCCATCGAGCCCGCATCCTCACGTCAAATTCGACGCCGTGTGACGCCGGCGAACCCCAGGACCGCCAGCAGCAGCCCGGCCGACGCGACACCGATCGCGAACAGGGTCAGCGTGCCTTGGCTCCCGCTGGTCGGGCCACCCGTGCCGCTCGACGGCAGCGTCGTGTCGTCGACCGTCGCGGTGGCGTCCGGCGTCCCAGACGCGGGCGTCGTCGGCACGGCCTGAGCCTCGATAGTGAAGCTGAACGTCCCTTCGTCCTCTTCCCCGTCCTCAGCCGACGTCGTCGACCAGGCAACCGTGTACGTGCCGTTCGGCAGGTCCGCCTGGAGCGTCACGGTCATCGCATTGGCCGGGCCGATTGCGACGTCGTTGTTGTCCACGTCCTCACTGGCCTCGTTCGTGACGTTCAGATCGTTCGTCCCTGTCGTCTCGAGGTCCGCCGAGAAGGTAGCGTACACCTGCGTCGGCGCCGTGGTCACCGTCGCGCCGTCGGCGGGCGTCGATGTCTCGTAGTCCGCGTGCGCGAGGGCTTGCGTGACCACAGCCATGGCTAGCACGACACCGGCGACTACCCCCGCGGCGAGCGATACGTTTCGTTTTGCCATTCGGTCCTCCTTATGTTGCGAACTCGGATTGAGTCAGACCCCGGCGCCCAGCCGCGGCGGCCTCAGCGGCGGCGAGATGACCACATCCGAGTATTGGCGTTCAATGCCCTCCATGAGCACGGCGGGCAGGTCCAGCTCGGGCAGCTCGACCAGGTCGGCGAAGTTGCGCAGGTTGGGCGGCGCCGGTTGCTCCGAGCAGCTCGCCAGGGCGCGGTGACAGTGCGTCTCGTGAGTCTTGTGGTCGGCGTCTTGCGCGGGTGTCAACGCCCGGCCTTGACGAACCGGCATGACCCATGCGCCGGCGCTCCGCTCGGAACGCGCCCCGGCGCTCCCTCGCGCGATCCTCATCGCCTCCAAGTGGGCCGCAAGGGTGTGCGCCGGCGGCCCCGCCCTCGCAGACTCATCCGCCTCAGGGGAACCGAGGAGCGCGCTCCAGTGGCCCATATACGAGAGCGACGGCAACAGCGCCAGCAAGAGCAGCGCCGGCGCCGCTGAGAGGAGCCTTGCCCGCGCCTTTCGGAATTCAAGCCGTTTGAGCATGCCCACACATTATCCCAGTCAGCATTACGTACAGCAACGCGTCCTGGGTTCCATGCGAACCGCTGTTCCATTCGTTCTGCGGCTGGTATCCTGTGAGACGCCCGTGACCCAGCCCGCCGTTCTCGACGCTCCCGAGGGCGTTGTCGCGCCTTCGATGACCCCCACCGTGCTCCGCTTAGCCTGGCCGGTGGTGGTGGAGCGTCTCTCTGTCTCCGTCCTCAGCGCCGTCGACGCCGTGCTCGTCGGACGCTACGTCGGCGCGGACGGCGTCGCCGCCGTCGGGATCGGCGCGCTCATGTTCTGGGTGCCGTTCGCCGGCGCGTTCGGCCTCGACATCGCGACGACCGCCGTCATCGCACGCGACTTCGGAGCGGGCGAGACCCGCAACCTGGAACGGACGATGCGCATGTCGCTGCTCATCGCCGTGCTCTGGGGCTTCGCCGCCACCGCCCTCCTCTGGCCGCTGGCCGGCCCCCTGCTCACGCTGATGGCGGCCGAACCCGAGGTGAAGGCCTTCGGCATCGACTACATCCGCGCCGCCTCGCTCGGCTTCCCGATGCTCATGCTCCTCTACGCCGCCAGCGGCGTCTTCCGCGGCCTCGGCAACACCATGATCTCGATGGTGATCATCATCGTGCTCAACATCGTCAACGCGCTCGTCGCCTTCCTTCTCATCAGCGGCGCAATCGGCATCGAGCTCGAGGTGCTCGCTTCCGGCATCGGTTACGCGTGCGGAGGCACCGTTGGCGGCCTGTTGGCGCTGGTTGTGCTCGTGAGCGGTTTCGGCCCGGTGACGTATCGCGTGAACCGCGCCTTCGTGACCGGTCGCGCCGAGCTGAAGCGTCTCATGAATCTTGGTGTCCCGACGGGGCTGGAAGAGGTCCAGTTCATGCTCGCCTTCATCGTCTACAGCCGCGTCGTCACCGGCCTCGGCACCACCGCCGTCGCCGCTCACTCGATCGCGCTCCGAACGCTGGAGCTCGCGCTCGTGCCTGGCTTCTCGCTGGGCGCCGCCGCGACGACGCTCGTGAGCCGCTACCTGGGCGCCCAGCGCCCCGACCTGGCCGAGCGCGCGGCGAACGTTGGCCGCTTGTGGGCCGTCGGCCTGATGATCGCGATGGGCGGGCTGCTTGCGCTCTTCGCGCCCCAGTTCGTCTCGATCTTCGTCGACGACCCGGAAGTAGTGGAGGTCGGCACGCAGCTCCTGCGCATCTTCGCCATCGCCTTCCCCTTCATGGGCCTGCACGCCTCGCTGGGAGGCGCGCTGCGCGGCGCCGGCGACGTCCGCTACGTGCTGGGCGTGCTCACCGTCACCGCCTGGCTCGTCCGCATCCCCGTCGCCGTGTTCCTGGGCGTCGTGCTCGGCTTTGGCGCGCCCGGCGCGTGGGTCGGCGCGACCTCCGAGAACATCGTGCGGGGCACCCTCATCTGGCGTCGCTTCCGCCAGGGCAGGTGGAAAGAGAAGGTCGTGTAGAGGTTAGCCGCCTGCCGACTGAAGTCGCCAGCACAGACGCACCGAAGCCGCGCAATTGAGTACGCGGATTACGGTCGTCCTCCACCCGTCTGCGTAGCTGCAGACCTTCAGGTCTGCCGAACGGCTGTCCCCTCCGGGCAGGGCTAAAGCCCCTGCAGCTACGGAGACGCCACGAACGCGCGCCTTGCGGCCTTCACCCCTCTCGTAGTATGACGAGGGCGTCCCGACCCTGAAGGAAGGCATTCCCATGACTGAAGCCCTCGCCATCGACGGAGGCGCGCCCGTCCGCACGAAGCCCTTCCACCGCTGGCCCGTCTTCGACGAGCGCGAGGTCGACGCGCTGCGCGAGGTCGTCGAGAGCGGCAACTGGGGCGGCTTTCCGTCGCCCAACGTGCAGGCGTCGCAGTTCGCGGAGGCGTTCGCCGCCTACCAGACCGCCGCCTTCGGCATCTGCACCTCCAGCGGCACCACAGCACTCGAGGTCGCCCTGAAGGCGGCGGGCATCGGCCCCGGCGACGAGGTGATCATCTCCGCGCTGACGTTCGTCGCGACCGCCGCCGCGCCCCTCTACATGGGCGCCGTCCCGGTCTTCGCCGACATCGACCCCGAGACGTGGTGCGTCGACCCAAACGCTGTCGAGCAGGCGATCACGGAGCGCACAAGGGCGATCATCCCGGTGCACCTCGGCTCGCGCATGGCGGACATGGACCGCATCATGGCGATCGCGCGCCGCCACGGCCTGCGCGTCATCGAGGACTGCGCCCACATGCAGGGCGGGTTCTGGCAGGGCAAGGGCGCCGGGTCGATCGGCGACCTGGGCTGCTTCAGCTTCCAGAACAGCAAGCTGATGACCGCCGGCGAAGGCGGCGTCATCCTCACCAGCGACGAAGAGCTGGCGACGCGCTGCCACGCCTACGTCGACTGCGGCCGCCTCCGCCCGGGCGACAAGCCCTCGTACTCGCAGGGCGTCTTCGGCTGGAACTATCGCATCACGGAGTTTCAGGCGGCCGTGCTGCGCGTCCAGCTCGAACGCCTACCCGAGCAGACGCGCGTCCGCGAGGCGAACAAGCGCCTGCTCGCCGAACGCCTCGAGCGGATCGAGGGCGTCGCAACGCTCAGGCTGGACGGGCGCTTCACCTCGCCCTCCGGCTACGGCGTCTACTTCAAGTACGTGTCGGACGCGTGCGGAGGCGTCCCCCGCAACCGATTCGTCGGCGCGCTGCGGAAGGAAGGCATCCCGGCGTCCGGCGACTTCTACGCGCCCGTCTACAAGGACAGCCTCTTCGCCTGGCGCGACACGAACCTGCCCGTCGACTACAGCGACGTGCACTGCCCCAACGCCGAACGCGCCGCCTTCGAGGAGAGCGTCTGGCTGCCGCACCAGCTCTTCCTCGGCCCGCCCGAGGACGTCGACGACATCGCGACCGCCATCGAGAAGGTGACGACGGCGTTCCGCGCGCAAGGAGCATCATAATGGCGGAGCCGTGGGATTGGGAAGAGTCACACCTGGTAGCTCTCGTGAAGCAGCGAGCCACGGAGGGGCCCGACCTCGACTTCAAGGCGTCTGCGGCCATTGACTTCTCAACACCGGAAGCCCGCGCGAAGAGTAGGTTCGACTTGACCAAAGACGTTTCATCGTTCGCCAACTCAGCAGGTGGGACACTAATCTACGGAATCATTGAGGATAGGAAGACACACACGGCCCGAAAGCTGGATGTCGGGTACGACCCAGGCGTCGTCAACCACGAACGGATCGGGCAAGTCATTAACTCAATCAAGCCTCGTCTTGCAAACGTGCGCGTGCGGCGAATCGAGCTCAGCACGAACAGCCCAGGCAAGGTCGCATATGTCGTCGTGGTACCCCAGGCTTCCACGGCACACCAGGCAAGCGACAAACGCTACTACAGACGTTTCAATTTCGAGGCTGTGCCGATGGAGGACTACGAAATCCGCGACGTAATGCGGCGATCGAGTGCACCGAGGATAGCGATTGAGGTGGGGATAGAAGGAAACAAGGCTGGGCCTGTTACGTTCGCTCGCCGCGCAACTACCTTCGGCTGCCCACCCATGGATGTCTATGTCACCAACGAACCCTCGGCGGACATTTGCGAATACGCACAGCACCAGCTCTTCTTGCCCGCCAGCCTAGAAAGCAGCGCTGAAGCGCCCGTGCGCGATGCCGGCCTAGAGGGAACGTACCGTGTGCCCCTCCGGCCATCGCAAAGCAAGCTGAGTTCCGGGACAGGTTCAGTGGCCCTGCGCCGCTACCAGTTCGAGTACACACCCCGAGACTTGCCCCTGTTCTCAGGCGAGCGTCGCCGCTTATGCGAGCTCAGAGTGGATTACCCTGCAGAAGCGGGCGGTGAAGGATCGTGGTTCTGCGTTCTATGGAGATGCCGCGCCCCTAGAAGCGAGCCCTCTACTGGCGCCTTGCTGTTTCGTCAGGAGCTGGATGAGCACTGGCAGTTTGAGCCCCTCACGATAGAGGCTCTTGAGCAGTCGCTTACGGCCAAGATCCACCTGGGAGACTGATTCGGAAGCGCGCCCATGAACCTAACCCTCCACGCCCTCACGCCCGACCGCTGGCCGGACCTCGAAGCGCTCTTCGCACGGGGCACCGAGACCGACCCGGTGATGCGCGATGACTATCTGGTGATGTCTCTTGACATCACATGCTATCTCATGCTAACTAGAGTATACGATGGCTATCGAACGGCCTGAACGCCTGCTGACCGTCAAGGAGGTGGCGGAGCGCCTGCGGGTACACCCGATCACTGTGCGCCGCCATATCAAGGCGGGACGCCTGAGCGCCGTGCGCATCGGGCGCAGCGTGCGAGTGCCCGAGGCAGAGCTGACGAAGCTCTCGTCGCCCGGCCCTGGGTATGAGCCCGGCCGTCAGACGACCGAACCGCGTAACCGGATCGCTGAGAGCGCCGTCGCCTATCCTATGCGCAGGAGCACGCCGATGAGAGCATCAACCCATGATTTGTCGCCGGACCGAGATGAAGGTGACCGTCGCCGGGAAGTCTTCGAGGAGATGCGCGCCCTGCGGGCGAAGATGGCGCCGCTGGCCATGACCACGTCAGAGTTGGTCCGCGAGGGCCGCCGGGAACTGGAACTGCGGGGCCCTCGTTGGCGGAAGCCCTTCGATGAGATGCGCGCCCTGCGGGAGCAAATGAAGCCGCTCGGCATCAGCACGGCCGAGCTGGTGCGGCAGGCGCGGACCGCCCGTGAATGGATGTACGAAGGTGACGACTAATAGGGGCTGGGTCGTCGACGCCTCCGTTGTTCTCAAGTGGTCGCTGCGGGATGAGGAGTTCCTAGACGAGGCCGATGCCCTATACGAGGCATTTGTCGACCGGGCGATCGACCTTGTCGCTCCGTACTATGTTCGATATGAGATCGCGAACAGCCTGGAGGTCGCTCGGTTACAGGGCCGTATCGATGCTCCGTCATCGGAACAACGCCTTCGCCTCTTCGTCCAGACAGACATCGGAGCCCATGAGGATGACGACACGTTGCTGATAGAGGCGATGCGATGCGCGCGCCAGCACAAGATCGCGCTCTACGATGCCCTGTACGTCGCCCTCGCCGAACGCTTGGGTTTCGCGTTCGTGACAGCGGATCGTCGTCTGCACCAACGCCTCGACTCGGGCGTTCAGTGGGTCCATTGGATCGGAGAGGTCCCGGCTGTTCTATGACCCTCACCGCCGGCGCCGCCTCCGTCGTCACCACGCCGCCCGTGGGCACGCCCATGGAGGGCTACAGCGCCCGCGCCGACGTCTCTCAGGGCGTGCACGACGACCTCCACGCCCGCGCGCTCGTCCTAGATGACGCCGAGGGCGCCGTAGCGGTGGTCGCCTGCGACCTGCTCGGCGTCGACCGGCGGATGGTGGCGCGGGCGCGGCAGCTTGCCGGCGACGCGACGGGCATCGCGCCGGAGCGCATCCTTATCGCCGGCACGCACACCCACTCGGGGCCGGTCGTGCTCGCGCGCGACCCGGACGACCCGTTGCTGCAGGTGCTCGCCGGGCACATTGCGGGCGCGATCGCCGCTGCGTATCGCGCTCGACGGCCAGCCGTGCTCAAGGCCGGCTCCACGACCGTCGCGTCTGTCTCGCAGAACCGGCGTCACCCGGACTGGCCCGTCGACACCACCCTCTCCATCCTCCTCCTCGACGACCCGGATCCGGCGTCCGGCGCGCCGCCCATCGCCGCGGCGATCAACTTCGCCTGCCACGCGACGGTGCTCTACCACACCAACCTCCTCCTCTCCGCCGACTACGCAGGCGCCGCCGTGCGCACGGTCGAGCGCGTCTTCCCGGGCGTCGGCGCGCTGCTGCTCAACGGCGCCTGCGGCAACGTCAACCCGGCCTGGATCGTGCAGGACTATTCGGAGGCGGAGCGCGTGGGCGCCGTCGTCGGCGCGGCGGCGGCGCGGCTGATCGGCGAGCTGCGACCGCTCGGGCCGGGCCAGCGCGCCCACAACATCCGCTGGGACGAGCACATCGAGCTGCCCGTCTCGTCTGGCGCGCTCGTGCCGGACGTGCGCCTGCGCGCCGCCAGCCGCCGCGTCGAGCTGCCGGTGAAGACGTTCCTGCCGCAGGACGAGTACGACTCGACCCTGCGCGAGTTGGAGGCGCGCCTGGCGGCCTCGCCCGACCGCGACGAACGACGGCGCGTGATGGAGCCGCTCTCTCGCCTCCGCACCGAGCGCACCGTCGCCTCGCGCATGGCCGGACGCGACCGCCCGATCTCGGCGGAGCTGCAGGCGATCGGCCTCGGCGAAGGGCTGGCGCTGCTCGGCCTGCCCGGAGAGTTCTTCGTCGAGACGGTCGCCGACATTCGCCAGCGCTCCGGCCTGCGCCACCTGCCCGTCGCCTGCTACGCGAACCACTACGTCGGCTACGTCGTGCCGCCCGCCGCCTACGATGAGGGCGGCTACGAGTCGGGCGTCACCTGGCTCGCGCCTGAAGCGGAGGGCATCGTCAAGCACGACGCGCTGTCGCTGCTGCGTGAGGTGGCGGGGTGAGCGAGACACGACTGGACACGATCCTGGCTCGTTATGACGACCACCTGAGCTACTGGTCCACACTGCCCGAAGAGGAACATCCAAACGACCTGGCCCCTTGGGTCGAAGACAAGGATTGGGACAGGCCGTTTTGGTTTCGGCTGGTCCCGGCTGGCGTGGAAATTCCAGATAACGCCTTAGGTAGCCTGGCTCTTAAGGCGGTAGAGACGGGCACGATTGATCGCTTTAAGCGCGACTGGGCCAACCTGCTTCCGCTGCAGGAGGAGGCCCGGGAAGCGAGGGCAGAGAAACGCGACGTGTCTTGGGGTTTCGCGAGGCGCTCCGCCGTGATGCTCGAACTAGCAGCAGACCCGTTCTTTCAAGCGCTGGGTGGTGAGTTCTCGGAGGACGACTGGCGAAGCTGGGCCCTGGTCGCGGCGAATGTTTCGTTTTGGCCGGAAGCAGCGGAGCGCCTATATGCGAGGGCCATTTCTCTCCATGACTGCGCAGAGCTGCGATGCGACCGGGCATCCTGCCTTCTGGAGCTAGGATTAGTCGATCAGGCCCTCGCTGAGTGCACGGCGGGCCGGCGAGCGCGGCCGGGCGTACTCGTGCTGCGGATCGGCGACGAGCTGGCCCACCGCGGACAAACCGCGCCAGGAACCCGCGCATATGAGCTTGCTGCGGAGCTGGCGCCCAACCCGAAGCTCCAGCTAGAGATTGGGTGTCTGCTCCTAGGGCGCGCTCATGTGCCACATCTTCCCTGGGTCTACCCGTTCTTCGAGGCCGAAAACGTGGACTCGGTACTCGCCGATGGTTTCCTTCCAAACGCGCCGCCCATCGGTTTGGGGGCTATCGGCCGGCTGGCCCTAACAGCCATAGGACGGGCGCATCGTCTCTTCGCCGGGTTTTCCTCTGGAGACTGGAGCGGGACCCACCTTGGAAGCGACGCCGATATATGGGACGACATAGCAGTAAGAGCACTTGGTATCACCTTCGCCGCCTTGAACGATCATCAAGGTGTAGCCGCCGCATGGGAAGATCTTGTCACCAGAGGGTGGGGAGCCGACGAGCTGCAGGAACAACTCATGGAACCATCACTGTGGCAACCTATCGAAGCATCGCTGAGCGTTTCTGATGACACCGCCATTGATCCGGCAGCTAGCCTGAAGGAGATAGTGGGCGAGGACTGGCTCTTTCTTTCTGGCGAAACGAAGCGGCATTTGGAGGCTGCCGAGCGCCACTTCAGGGATGCTAGGAGAGGCGAGCTAGTAGGCGACGACGCTATCATCCGCTACACCAGGGCGTTCGAAGCACAGGTCGAGGAGACGATTGCCCAGCTGACCGCCGGTAGAGGCGTGAAGCGTAAGGAGCGCCAGAGCAGTTTCGAAGCGCTGATGCACTGGCAAAAGGACTCCTTTCCGCTGGTCAAGGCGGATGTCGTACGAAGACTAGCCGAGCAGCAACTCGATCACTGGCTTGACTTCCTGCTGATCGACTTGCCGCAACTGTGGAATGGTCGACCACCGCAGTACAGGGGCATGGGCTTTTTCAGGCAGCGTTTTGCCGCACACGGGCGACCATCGGGGACTCCTGCCCGGCCAAGGAATGAGGTAGAACCCGTGCGGCGCGCGCTGCTCGAGCAAGAAGAGAATGTCCCCTCAACAATGCAACGTCTTGGAAGACTAGCAAGCGAGATTGCAAGGCGGCGCGGAATAACGAGGGAATGAGCGATCAGTCTGGTGCCACCTCGCATGAATCACGCACTTCTGTGAAGAAGCGCGTCGTCGTCTTCGAGGCGCACGGGGACGACATGGAGTTCACCTGCGCCGGCACAATCGCCAAGTTCGCCGACCGCGGCCACGAGATCACGCTCGTCGTCGCCACCGACAACGACAAGGGCTCGTTCGAGCTCACCGCTGACCAGCTCCGCGCCGCCCGCGACCGCGAGATCCACGGCGCGGCCCGCGTGCTCGGCATCGGCCGGGTGATCTGCCTCGGCTACTCGGACGGCGAGCTGCGCGAGCAAGCGCCGTCGAACGTGCTGCGCGCGCAGTTCATGCGCATCATCCGCGAGGTGAAGTCGGACATCGTCTTCACCTGGGACCCCTTCACGCCCTACGAAGGCCACCCGGACCATCGCGCCGTCGCGACCGCCGCGAGCGAGGCGGCTTCGTTCGCGCACTTCCCCCTCTACGAACCGGCGCAGATCGCCGAGGGCCTGGAGCCGCACTACGTCGGTGAGCAGTGGTTCTTCGCGAAGTCGCCGCGCGACCGCAACAAGTTCGTCGACATCACGGACTACATCGACAAGAAGATCGAGGCGCTCCTCTTGCACGAGAGCCAGATGGCGCTCACCGTGCAGGACCTCCAGCTCGCCGTGCGCGCCTCCGGCCTCGACATCCCGTTCCTCAGCGACCGCGGCCCGCACGACTATCGAGAAGTGATCGAGCGCCAGATCCGCGGCGTCGCGCGCGCCGTCGGCCGCGAGTGCGGCTTCGAGTACGCGGAGGGCTTCCGGCGCACCCGCTTCGGGGGCGTCGAACGCTTCGCCCAGGGCCAGGAGCTGCCTGAGGACGTCTAGCCTGGTACCGCGCCCCTTGGTGCGCGGCCGTGCTACACTCAACACCACTGCCCTCTCGGGGCGCAGCCTGTTTGGCCTGTTAATGACCACGAGCGCCCTGACGAGAGCCGCCTCCATCCCGCGCGACGCCGCCGTCCGGCGGTTCATAGTCGCGGAGCTGCTCTTCCTGGTCGCCTTCCTTCTCTACGTCCGCTCCTTTGACGCTTGGTTCATCATCCTCGACTTCAACCACTTCGACGCGATCCGCAGCACGCCCGCCGGCACCTTCTTCCTCCGCATCTTCGACCCCAGCGACGGCGGCCAGACGGTCGTCGATACCGGGAACCTCTACCGGCCGGTCTACTACACGTCGATGTGGCTCGAGTACCAGCTCTTCGGCCGGAATCCCCTACCCTACTACATCACCAGCGCGGCGCTCCACGGCGCAAACACCGTCCTCGTCTGGTTCCTGGCGCGACGCGTGACCCGTTCCGAGCTGGCGGCGGGCTTCGCCGGCCTTATCTGGGCCCTTCAGCCCACCTTCGCCGACGCAGTCGCCTGGGTCTCCTCAATCACCGACTTGCTGTTGGTGCTCTTCACCGTCTCAGCCGTGCTCCTGTACGCGAACGCCCTTGAGGCGGAGGGCCGGCCGCGCTGGCGGCTCTACGCAGGCTCGCTCGCCTGCGCGATCCTGGCGCTCGGCGCGAAGGAGCCGGGCGTTGCCGTCGCGCCGCTCCTCCTGGGGTACCACGTGCTCCTCGGCGAGCCCGACATCATTCGCAAGCGACAGGTCCCATGGCTCGTCCTGCCCTTCTTCGCAATCATCGTTCTCTACTTCGTGCTCCGCTACGCGCTCGTCGGCAACCTGGCCTCGCAAGACGGGTCAACGCAACTGAGCTTCGACCTGTTCCGGAACGTGCACCGACTATCGTCGATCGCCGTCGTGCCGTTCCTCGGCGAATCGCAGCGCCAATTCGTCCTTGGCCAGACTCAGGGCATCCTTGGCCTCGTGCTCATCGCGATTACGCTCGTCGCCTTCGTCTTCGGCTCGCGAGGCGAGCGCTTCGCCGTTTGGTGGTGGTTCGCCGGCCTTGGGCCGTTCCTGACGCTCGTGCCGCTGTTCCTCGTCGGGCGCTACTTCTACCTCGGCTTCATCGGGCTCGCCATACTGGCCGGATCGGGCATCGACAAGCTGGCACAGCTCAGCGCAGGCCGCGCGCCGCAAGTCGTCCGAGTCCTTGCGGGCGCAGCCCTGGCCACCGGGCTCATCGTTTGGCTGGGCTGGCTCAACTTCGACCACCAGGACTCGCTGAACGGCAGAGGCGAGGAGGCGCAGGCCTTCGTCGAGCAGCTCCAGGCGGCCTACCCGTCGCTGCCGGCCGACGCCTTCCTCGTCGTCGCCGAGTACCCGGAAACGCTGGCATTCGGCGGTGAGGACGACGGCTTCATGATGCGCCACGCGGTCCGCCTCGTCTATCACCAGGACATCGACGTGATGACCTGGCGTCAGTTCCTGGAGCGCACCTCGCGCGGGGAGATCCCGCCACGCGAAGAGCAATACTGGTTCCCGCCCCAGCCCGGCACGGCAGGCGCCCCCGCTCCATAACGCGCTCTCACTGCTCCGCGCCTCCCGGCGAACCGCTGGCACCTCAGGGCTTGTACGCCGCGTTGGGGGCCTGGATTGTAGCGCGAGCGCCGACGCGTCTGGAAAGGGGATTCGTGTGGTGCCGAGGGGCGGACTCGAACCGCCGACACCTACATTTTCAGTGTAGTGCTCTACCAGCTGAGCTACCTCGGCATGCCACTTGCATTCTAGCGATGCCCTCTCAAGGCGGGCAAGACGCATCGACTTCTGGAAGGGTCTTGCGGCCCGGAGACTACCACAGGAAGCTGAACAACCGAACCCCCGCTTGGAACGGGCGCGGCTCTCTCTCAAGTCGATGGACCCCGACGCGAAACCGGGCATCTGACGGGGCCACGAACGCCAGCTCCTCGAATCCACATTCCGCGAACCATCCCCGGATCGTCAGCGGAAAGTCGCGCTCGGGCTCGCGGCCACGCGTCCAGATCACGACCGCCCCCGGCGCACTCAGGTGAGGGAGGAACTCGATGGTGCGCCGGACATCGCCGTCCGGGATGTTACCGAAGACGCCGCACGCCAGGATGATATCGGCGGGAACGGCGCCGGCGTAGCTGTCGGACACCCCGGCGTCCGCGCACACGACATCGATGCCGTCAAGGCCGGCGGCGCACACGCCCGCCCACGCGACGTCGACGTTGCCGGGATCGAGCTCCACCAGGCGCGCCTCGATCTCCACGCTGCGGGCGTGACCCGCTAGCGCGCCGACGACGTCGCGCGCCTGGCCCGCGCACATGCTGACCATCCGCAGCCGCCCAGCCTTTCCGTCGATAGCTAATCGAAGCTGCTCCTGCACGACTTCCAGCCGCCTCGCGAGATATGAAGACGGATCGTCATAGGCACGGTGCCAGTGCGTCCAGTCCGCCTTCTGCCGCGGCGTCTGTGGCTCCGCGTCGTGACCCATCGGCTAGGCCTCCGCCATGCGCCGCTCCAGCAGCTTGAGCAGCGCGCCGCGCTCCTCCGGGATGTTGTCGGCCAGCCGCGCCGCCGCGACGGGCACCTCCCAGCGATCGACCGCGGCCATCTCGACGGGCCTGCTGCGCCGGTAGGCGCGCAGGAAGAGGACGCGCATGATGCCGCGGCCGAAGAGCGCGCCGATCCGCAGCGTGAGCGGCGTCCCCGGCGGCAGGCTTCCCATCCTGCTCATCAGGTTCGTGCGCGCCACGTCCCCGTCCGGATCGCCGCGGGTGACGTTCGTCCAGTCGATGATCACCGGCCTCTCCGTCCCGATGACGTTGCCCGGGTGGAAGTCGCCGTGGCACAGCCGGTCCCCCTCCGGCAACGCCTCCAGTATCGACAGCGCGAACTGACCGACGCCCTCCGGCACCAGGCCCGATTGCGCGATGCGCCGCCGCAGGACGCCCTTCAGCGACGGCAGGTTGTCCGGCGCAACGACGCCATGCGTGGCCGCGTGCAGCTCGCCGGCCAGCGGCGCCAGGCGAAAGATCTCCAGCGGCCGCTTGCCGATGACCGTCAGGAAGTCCACACCTTCGACGCGCTCCATGATCAGGCCGGGGCGCCCCTGCACCGTCGTCACGCCCAAGACCGCGGGCACGCTCACGCCCGCCGCCCGCGCCGCCGCCATCGCCGGCCGCTCCCACTCAATCTGGGCCTCCGCCTGCGGGTTGCGCAGCAGGCGCAGCACAGCGCCGCCCTCCCATGCGTAGATCTCCGCCTCGCGCCCTGCGGCGATCTTGCGTAGGTCCTGGTCAGGCAACGCCTCTCCTCGCGAGCGACAAGACAGGGGCGGGTCTGAGACCCGCCCCTACACTATAGGGCAACGTCTGGCGCCCGCCGCCTACCGGTCTCGCTCGCCGGCTCGTCCCGCCAGCGCGGCGTGCGCCGCCGCCAGGCGCGCGATCGGCACCCGGTATGGCGAGCAGCTCACGTAGTCCAGCCCCGTTTCGTGGAAGAAGGTAACGGAGCGGGGCTCGCCGCCGTGCTCGCCGCAGATGCCCAGCTTCAGATCGGGGCGCGTTTCCCGGCCCGCCTTTACCGCCTGTTGGATCAGCGAGCCGACGCCCGCCTGGTCGATGGTTTCGAATGGGTTGTCGGCCAGCAAGCCCTGCTCCAGGTACTCGCCCAGAAAGCTCGCCTCCGCGTCGTCGCGGCTCAGCCCGAGCGTCGTCTGCGTCAGGTCGTTCGTGCCGAAGGAGAAGAACTGCGCGTCGCGCGCGATCTCGCCCGCCGTCAGTGCGGCGCGCGGCAGCTCGATCATCGTGCCGAAGAGGTAGGGCACCTCCACGCCCTCCTCCTTCATCGTCTCCTGCGCGACGCGCTCCAACAGCCCGCGCAGCCGCTTCAGCTCGCTCTCGAAGCCGACGAGCGGGATCATCACCTCCGGGTGGACGTCGATGCCCTCCCGCTTGACCTTGCAGGCGGCGCGGAAGATGGCGCGCACCTGCATCTCGTTCACCTCCGGGTAGAGGATGCCGAGCCGGCAGCCGCGCAGCCCCAGCATCGGGTTCGCCTCGCGGAGCGCTTCGACGCGGTGCAGCATCGCTTCCTTCCCCGACAGCTCGTCCGAGCCGGGCGACTCGTGACGCAGACGCAGCACCTCTTCGAGCAGCTCGTCGTGGTCCGGGAGGAACTCGTGCATCGGGGGGTCGATTAGGCGGATCGTGACCGGCCGCGCGCCCATCGCCCTGAAGATCCCCTCGAAATCACCCTGCTGCATCGGGAGCAGGCGCTCCAGCGAGCCGTGGTAGTGGCCCTTCGGCCCTTCGAGCCGTCCCCGCAGCTCCGAGAGCCGATCCTCGATCTGCCGCCGCTGGTTCCCGTTCACGCCCGAGAGCTCCCTCTCCACCGCGGCCACCTCGGCTTCCAGCGACTTCACCTCGCCCGCCGCGAGGATCATCTCGCGGACGACGGGCAGCCGCTCCTTCTCCATGAACATGTGCTCCGTCCGGCAGAGGCCGATGCCCTCCGCGCCGAACTCGACCGCGCGGGCCGCGTCCCTGGGCGTGTCCGCGTTGGTGCGCACGCCCAGCCGGCGGATCCCGTCCGCCCAGGAGAGGAACTCCGTGAGCTGCGGGAAGAGCGCCGCCTCAACCGACGGGATCAGCCCGAGCAGGACCCGCCCGCTCGTGCCGTCGATAGTGAGTGGCTGGCCCTCGCCGATGGTGATGCCGCTCACCGTCAGCGTTCGCGCGCCCTCGTCGACCGAGAGCGCCTCGGCGCCCGCGACACACGGGATGCCGAAGCCGCGCGCGACGAGCGCCGCGTGGCTCGACATCCCTCCGCGTTGCGTCAGCACGCCGCGCGACGCCTGCATGCCATGGATGTCGTCGGGCGACGTCTCTTGCCGCACCAGAATGATGTCGTTGCCGTCGTGGCCCAGCCGCGCGGCCGTGTCCGGGTCGAACACGGAAGTGCCGGCAGCCGCGCCCGGCGAAGCTGGCAGACCGTGCGCGAGCTCAACTACGCGGGCCTCGCTCAGTTGCGAGGCCCGCTCGTCATCGTTCATCTCCTGCCAGCGCGCCGCCGCGAGCGCTTCTACGCCGCCGTCGCGCAGGAGGACCATCTCGGCCTGTGCCTGCAGCGCCGGCGCTACCTGCCCGGCTACGTCACCGAGCGGCACCGTCGTCACGCGCGGGTCGAGCTGCGGGTGCAGCAGGTCGTCCAGCCGCTGCGGCTCGACTCGGAGCACCGCTTCTTCCTTCGTGATAAGGCCTTCGCCAGCCATGTCGACGGCGGCGACGACCGCGGCCCGTGTCGTGCGCTTGCCGACGCGACACTGGAGCATGTAGAGCGTGCCCTTCTCGACGGTGAACTCGATGTCCATCACGTCGCGATAGTGCTGCTCCAGCTTCTCCGCGATGGCGCGGAGTTGGTCGTAGAGAACGGCGTCCTGGTCCCGCAGCGCCGCAATCGGCGTTGGCGTGCGCGTGCCCGCGACCACGTCCTCGCCCTGAGCGTTGGTCAGGTACTCGCCCCAGAGCGGCCCCTCGCCCGAGACCGGGTCGCGCGTGAACGCCACCCCCGAGCCGGAGTCATCGCCCATGTTGCCGAAGACCATCGTCTGGACGTTCACCGCCGTGCCCAGATCGTCCGGAATGTTCTCGATCCGCCGGTACGTGATCGCTCGCTCGTTGTTCCACGATCGGAAGACGGCCTCGATCGCCATCTCGAGCTGACGCATCGGCTCGTCTGGAAACGGCGAACCCGTCTCCTTGTTCACGAGGTCCCGGAAGCGTTCCGCCACGCCGCGCAGTGCGTCGGCGGGCATCTCCGCGTCCGTCGCCACGCCGGCCCGCTCTTTCGCCTGCTCGAAGATCGCGTCGAACTTCCGCCGTTCGATCTCGAGCACGACGTCGCCGAACATCATGATGAAGCGGCGCCAGGAATCGTGGCCGAAGCGCGCGTCGCCCGTGGCGGCGATCAGCCCCTGCAGCGTCGAGTCGTTCAGGCCGAGATCGAGGATCGTGTCCATCATCCCGGGCATCGAGAACTTCGCGCCCGACCGCACCGACACCAGCAACGGGAGCTCCGGGTCGCCGAAGCGCTTGCCGGTCGCCTCCTCCACCTGGCTGAGCGCCGCCCGAGCCTGCTCCATCGTCCCGTCCGGCAGCACGTTCCCGCCCCGAAGGTAGTCGATACACGCTTCGGTGCTGATGGTGAAGCCGGGCGGCACCGGCAGGCCCAGGTTCGTCATCTCCGCCAGGTTGGCGCCCTTCCCGCCGAGCAACTCCTTCTGGTCCCTGTTCCCTTCCCGGAAGAGGTAGACGTATTTCTTGCTCATTTGCGATTCCTCCAGCCGCACATTCCAACACAGCGCGCGGCTGCTTCGTTACGGGAGTCCGCGTGAGACGGAGACATTATATCAGCCTGCCCGCAGGGGCCCGTATCAGCAGACGGCCTACCCCTCCTTGCCGCAGACCTTACACCACGTCCGGTCGCGCCACTTCGTCCAGCGGTGCAGGCCGTGCTGGCCGATGTGCAGATTCGCCAGGTCCTTGAAGAACTTCGCGATGGCGCCCATGGCGAGCCCCTTAGGCGAATGCGGACACGATCTCGTCTGAGATGCGGCGGTAGAGGTCGAGCTTGTAGGGCGCCCGGCTCATCATGATGATGTAGCTCACCCCCGCCTCCGCGTAGCGCTCGATCACGCTCCGTACCTGAGCCGCGTTGCCGATCGCCAGCGTCTCGCCGGCGCGTTCGGGCGTCGTGCCCATGCCCGCGGCCATCGCGGCGCGCATCTGGGCCGCGCGCTCCTCATCGTCGATCAGCATCACCGGGCCGAAGATCGACTTCGTGATCTCGTTCGGGTCGCGGCCGGCGTCGGCGCAGTGCTTTTCGAGCACCTCGATCTTGTGTCTCGCGCCGTCCACCGAGCCGATCACGTTGATCGCGTCGCCGTAGCGCGCAGCCGTGCGCAGCGTCCGCTTCTCGCCCCCGCCACCGATGAAGATCGGCGGGTGCGGCCGCTGCACGCACTTCGGCGCGAACGGCGCCTGGTTGAGCTGGTAGTGCTTGCCCTGGAAGTCGACGGGCCCTTCGGCGTCAAAGAGCAGCCTTGTGAGCTGCACCGCTTCTTCCAGCCGGTCCTCGCGCTCCTTCACCGAAGGGAACGGGATCCCGAAGTAGCGATGCTCGGGCTCGTGCCAGGCCGCGCCCAGACCGAACTCCAGCCGCCCGTTCGAGATGTGGTCGACGGTCGCCGCCATCTTCGCGAGCACGGAAGGGTGTCGATAGGTCACTCCCGTGACCAGGCAGCCGAGGCGCAGCCGTTCCGTCGCCTGGGCGCCCGCAGCGAGCGCCGTCCATCCTTCCAGGCACGCGCCGCCCGGATCGGCGCCGGGGTTCGGCGGCACGAAGTGATCGATCGTCCAGACGTTGTCGAACGCGGTCTCGCGGTCTAGGAACTGCCAGAACTCGACCAGGTGCGACCACTCGACGTTGTCCTGGCCGGTCTGGATGCCGAAGCGGACCTTGGGGGCCATGCGTCGCTCCTTCGCTGATGTTGCACTCTGGGCAGCGAAGGCTATTGTATCGCCGGAGTCGTGCCAGGGGAAGCGGGCGGACCACCCCGGCTGCCCGCCGGACTGGGATGGCGCGAGAGTGTCCGGCGGGCAGCGGTTAGACAGCGGGAGATGGTTAGGTTCGAGGCTCCAGGTCCTCCGTGTACCACTGGTGGAAGAGGTACGCGGTGGAGAGCACGAGGACGAGGGTGAGGGTCACTGCGAATGCCATGTCTGCCTCCTACGAATGCATGTTCTCTCCGAACACACGTACTATAGAACAGACATGCGGACGCTGTCAAGGGGGTCGGGAAGGAATCTCGAGGAAGTTTGCCTGTCCTACGGCCGCCCGTGCAACTCCCGTTCGATGCGAAGCGCGTCCAGCGCCAGCACCCGCACGTCCTCCGCCACGGCGATATCGAGGCCGCAGCTCGCCAGAGGCAGCGATTCGTTCCGCTCGAGCTGCTCCCCGCTCACCCAGACCAGCGCGTCTTCGGGCGAGGGCGGCCGCAGCGCGTCGCCGTCGAGCGAGCGGCAGAAGTAGATGAAGTCGATGTGTTGGTGGCGTCCGTCCGCCTCATCGATGTCTTCGATGAGAATCGTGTAGGGCGCAGCGATCTGCTCCGGGTAGTCGAACGCGTGCCTCGGGGACAGCGGCAACGCCTCCGTGTTCAGGCCAGTCTCCTCCTGCACCTCGCGCAACGCGCCCGCCAGGGGGTCCTCGCCGGGCAGCAGATGGCCACCGGGCGGCATCCACTGCTGCAGCTTCCTGTGCCAGTGCAGCAGCGTCTTCCCCTCATGCACAACGAACGCGGTAGCTGTGAAGTGACGTTCCATAACTAATCGAAAGGCAAAGATTCGCCCAGGTTTCTCCCACTGACAGGCTCCGATTTTCAGCGTATCATGTACGATACCAGCCCGCTCACCTGACGCGAGCCTGGCGCGACAATCGGGAGGTGGCTATGCGAGTACGAGTAGCCTTGGCGCCCGTGGCGGTCGCAGCGATCATGGTGATAGCGATCGTTGTCTCATGGCCGCAGCCCGGCCCTCACCTCGCGCTGGCCAGCAGCGCTTCGGCTGTCTCGGCTGGAGGCAATCACACTTGCGCGGTGACCACAACAGGCGGCGTTTGGTGCTGGGGCGATAACTCGTCGGGTGAGCTCGGCAACCAAGCGGTCAGGAGTAGCACCGTGCCGCTGGAGGTGGTGGGCTTGAAGGAAGCCGTGGCGGACGTGTCAACCGGCAGCACTCACACCTGCGGGCTGACCGCCGATGGCGGGGTCAAGTGCTGGGGCAGCAACCAGTACGGTGCGCTAGGTGATGGAGGTTGCTGCGTGCCGGCCAACCCCGTCCCGAGAGACGTACGGGACCTCACGCAGGGAGTGGCTTCGATCTCGGCTGGCGGGCTCCACACATGCGCCTTGACAAACACCGGCGGCCTCAAGTGTTGGGGACGGCGTCAGGAGGGCCAGCTCGGCAATCCTGCCGCGCCTGGAACACAGCCGGCGGACGTCGTCGGGCTCGACAGCGGTGTCATCGCCGTCGACGCTGGAACGTTCCACACCTGTGCTGTCACAACGCCAGGCGATGCCACATGCTGGGGCGAGAATGGGGCAGGCCAGTTGGGGGACGGGACCACTACGGACCGCCCAACGCCTATGGTTGTCGTGGGTCTTCCCGACAGCGCAGTCGCGGTATCCGCGGGATACCATCACTCCTGCGCCTTGACCGGCTCCGGCGGCATAGCGTGCTGGGGAAGCAACGAGTGGGGCCAGTTAGGAAACGGGACCACCGCGAACAGCGCCATCCCCGTCGACGTCACGGGTCTCGGGGCGCCTGCTGTGGCTGTGGTCGCGGGCGAGCGCCACACGTGCGCGTTGACTGACATCGGCGCCGTCAAGTGCTGGGGCGGCAACGCTTGGGGTCAGCTTGGCGACGGTACGAAGATCGACCGCCTCAGTCCAACCGATGTCGTTGGCCTTGCCGGCGGCGTGGCCAGCATTTCGGCTACTTCGGTCCATACCTGCGCCCTCACCGCCCAGAACAACTTGAAGTGCTGGGGTCGTAACCTCCAAGGCACCCTAGGAGACGGAACCAGGATACAGCGGACAGGTCCCGTGGATGTCGGCAAGTGCACGCAGGGCTGCCTTCCACCCACCTGCCCATCGTCCGGCTGTCCGATCCCCGTTTTCACGCCGACGCTCACGTCCAGCACCCGGGCGGCGAGCCCTACGAGGACACGCACACCGACCCCGACCGCACAGACGCCGACACCCACCGACACGCCGACGCCCACCGACACCCCGCACCCGCTGCAAGACAGCGATGGCGACCGCTGTTCGGACATGCAGGAGCGCGGCCCCAACCCGGCCTTCGGCGGCGGGCGCGACCCCGACAACTTTTGGGACTTCTACGACACCCCTGACATGAAGGACCTGCGCGACGGCGCGATCTCCGTCGAGGACATCTCGCGCGTCGTCGAAAGGTTCGGCGCGACCGGCGACGCCGACGCTACAGACGCTGCACTGGAGCCGCCGCCCGCGTACCACCCCTGGTTCGACCGCTCTCCGCCGGCGCAAGAACAGCAGCTCTGGCAACCCGGGCCAGCCGACGGCGCGATCACCGCGGTCGACATTGCTCTCTTGGTCGCGCAGTTCGGCCACCACTGCCGGCAGCTCGACCTCCTGTATCTGACCGGGAGACTGGTGGCAGGCATTGAGGGGGGCTGCGTCCTCCTTCTGCCCGACGGGCTCTCCGCGCTGCCCTATCAGCTAAAGGGCGACCTCGGCGATGCCGAGCCGGGCAATCGTGTTGCCGTATGGGGCTACGTCGACCCGGCCCCATCGCTCTGCCAGCAGGGCGTCAGGTTCGTGGCCCTGCGCGTCAGCGTCCTGCCGGACTAGGCAGGACCCACAGGGGCCAGGGCCGAGCCGCTGGCGGCAGGTCAGGCGTGCTAGAATAGATGCGCTGCTGGGAGAGGCGGCCCGCTAACCCACGCAGGAGGTGGCGACATCATGGTCGGTCTCTCGTTTTTCAAGGTCACGTGCCTCAGCGCATTCATCGCCGTCACGCTCTTCGTCACGTTGCACGCACGGCCCGCCGCCAGCGAGGGAGTCGCGCTGACCAGCCTGTCATCCGGCTACGCCCACACATGCGCCGTGAGCGCCACAGCCGGCGTCTGGTGTTGGGGCAGTAACGGTGTTGGCGAGCTCGGCATCGGCACGACCTCGTACACGCCGGGGGCGGTCCGCGTTTACGGCATTGATGGCGCTGCCGTCTCGGCGGGCGCTCACCATACCTGCATGGTCACGACAGTGGGTAGCGTCAAGTGTTGGGGTCGCAACGACGAAGGCCAGCTCGGCGACGGCTCCACGTCGCTCAGCCGCCTCGACCCTGTCGATGTCTGGCTGCTGAACCAGGGCGTCGTCGGCATCGCGGAGGGCGGCGACCACACCTGCGCCCTGAAAGAGAACGGCACGGTGCTCTGTTGGGGCGACAACGAGTACGGCCAGCTCGGCGACGGCACGACGACGAACCGGCTGGTACCAACCCAAGTCGTCGGCCTCAGCGACGTCTCGGCGATCACTGCCGGTTACTACCATACTTGTGCCCTCACGACTTCGGGCGCCGCCAAGTGCTGGGGCGAGAATGAAGACGGGCAGCTAGGTATCGGCGCGATCGACTACCAGCCACATCCCAGCCCCGCCGACGTGGTCGGCCTACAGGCAGACGTGGCTGCGATCGCGACAGGCTCGTTCGCCAATCACACCTGCGCGCTCACCTCGGCAGGCGGCGCGACGTGCTGGGGCGAGAACTCGTTCGGCCAGTTAGGGAACGGTGATCGTGGCGAGGGCATCGCCGTGCCGGGGCACGTCTCAGGCCTGACCGCGGGCGTTACGGCTCTCGCAGCGAACGGACGGCACTCGTGCGCGCTCCTCGACACGTCGGGCGTGAAATGCTGGGGCGACAACAGCTACAGCCAGCTTGGCAACGGTATACGTTTCGGCAGCCTCAGGACCAGGCCGGTCGATGTCTGCAACGTGTACAACGCTGCCGTTCAGCAGTGCACCGAGACGCTTTCGGGCGTGGGCGCGATAGCGGCTGCCGGGTTCCACACGTGCGCGGTTCCCGCCACCGGTGGCGCCGAGTGCTGGGGGACGTGCGTCGTCAACCAGTTGGGCTCCGTGCCGTGCCAAGAGGCCGAGACGCCGGCTAGCGTCGCGTTTGACGGCAAGGACTTCACCGGCCTGCACGACCGCGACACGGACGGCCTGTACGACACCTATGAGCAGAGCAAGCCATGCCTGGACTGGACGGTCGTCGACGCCGCGCTCGATCCCGACGCCGACGGCCTCAGCAATCTCGGCGAGCTGAACGCTCGTTCAGAGCCGTGTATTGCGGACACCGATCGGGACGGCTGCGTTGACGGCCGCGAGGTTGGAACGGACCGCAGTCTTGGCGGGCGGCGCAGCCCGCTGAACTTCTGGGACTTCATGGACGTGCCGACCGGCGCCGCGCGGACGCGGGACCGCGTGATCTCGACCGCCGACATCGCCGCCGAAGCGGCCCGCTTCGGCGCTACCGATGCAGGTCCTGGCCCCTTCGTCCGGACGAGCGACCCGCTCTCAACGCCGAGCGCCACCGTCCAGCCGTCAGGCGCCAGAGCGAACTACCACCCGGCCTACGACCGCAGCCTCGACGGCGCGATCACGATCGACGACATCGCGCTCGTTGTGCAGCAGTTCGGGGATAGCTGCGCGTAACCGCGTCGCGCCTCGTGGGCTGATGCTGGTGCCGGGAGAGGACTCGAAGCCACGTCCGGCGGCCAGGCCCACAAGGCCGCTGCCCCTCGCGGACGTGTCTGGTGCCGGGGGAGGGACTCGAACCCTCAAGGCCCGAAGGCCGGCGGATTTTAAGTCCGCTGCGTATGCCGTTTCGCCACCCCGGCCCTGCGTCCAAGTTCAGTGTGCCGCATCGACATCAGGCATGGCCAGCCGTCGATCACGCCCACTGGCCAGCCGTCGATCACGCCCACTGGCCAGCCGTCGGCGCCGCTGGAGAGCGCGACGCGCGCTCCTCCGCCCGCGGGTCCAGCAACAGGCCCAACCGCACGAGACACGCGCCGAGCGTCGCGCGCCAGCCGTTCGGCCTGTGCCCACGAAGCGCTTCCGCTCGCGCGCGCAGCCGCTCAGGATCGAGCGCAAGCGCCGCTTCGATCAGCTTCGCTTCCACCAGCAGCTCTTCTAGCGGATTCAGGTTCATCGCTCGCCTCGCTTCCGTGTCCGGTCACGCCGTGCCGATGGCTGGCGGAGGGCCGCCGGCGATCATCGCTTCGGCGCGCTTGCGGATGACGCCGTTGTGCTCCGGATGCGTCAGCACGTAGAACCGCTTCTCTACGATCGCGTCGAACACCTGCTGCGCCACCTGCGCCGGGCTCTGGCCGGCGCGCAGGAGCTGGCGCACCATGTCCTGCCCGAAGGCCTCCGGCGTGCCGGGCGCGGGCGGCGCCAGCGGCCCGCCCGGCCGGTTGCGGTCCGCGTCGATGATCTTCGTGTCGGTCGCCGCCGGGCAGAGCACCGATACGCCGATCTTCCCGCCGGAGGTCATCATCAGCTCGTAGTAGAGCGCCTCGGAAAGGCCGACGATGCCGAACTTGCTCGCGGTGTACGACGCGGCGCCGGCGCCGGGCATCAGCCCTGCCACCGACGCCGTGTTCACGATGTGGCCCTCCTCGCCGCCCTCCAGCATCACCGGCACGAACGCGCGCACGCCGTTGATCACGCCTCCGAGGTTCACGCCCAGCACCCATCGCCAGTCCTCCAGCGGCTCCTCCCACGACAGGCCGCCGCTGCCGACGCCCGCGTTGTTGCAGACGACGTGCACGGCACCGAATGTCTCGACTGTCTTCGCCGCCAGCGCCTGCGCGTCTTCGGCCTTCGAGACGTCGGTGCGGACGGCGAGCACCGTTGCGCCGGCCTCCCGCATCTCGCATTCGGCGACGTGCAGCGCGGGCTCCTCGACGTCCGCAAGCACAACGCGCATGCCTTCGGCGGCGAACCGCTCCGCCAGGCCCCGGCCGATGCCGCTCGCAGCGCCGGTCACCACAGCTACCTTGTCCTTGAAGTCTTGCATCGTCGCGCCTCCTCTGGGTTAGTTCTGCTTCCTCGTCGCATGCTCGAAGAGCGTTGCGAGCTCGACCGCGTACTCGTCGACGTCGAGGTCCGGGTAGGCGTGGAGCCGCGGACCGAGCGCATCGATGGCCTGCCGGATCGCGACCGCCATGACGGCCGTCGAGAACGCCCGGAACTCGCCGGTCTCCTGGCCCCGGCGCAGGATGTGCTGCTCCAGGTCCGAGATCGACTGTTCCAGCCCCTTCACGTCGAACCGCGGTTGCCCTTCCGCCGTCCGGGCGCTGGAGATGATCTCGATCACCGCCTGCACGTCGCTGCGGTGGCCGCCGATGAACTCCACGTTGGAAGTGATGAAGGCGCGCAACGCGCCCGAGGCCGTCGTCTCGGCCTGTATCCGCGGCAGCATGAACAGAGCGGCCGCCGTGTATACGTCCGTCACTACCTGATCCATCAGCTCGTCCTTGCCCGCGAAGTAGTAGGAGATGACGCTCTTGCTCACGCCCGCCCGCTTGGCGATCTCGGCCAGCGACGCTCGCTCGTATCCGAGCTCGGCGATCGCCTCAATCGCGCACCCGACGATCTGGGCGCGCCGAGCCGCCTCGATGAAGGTGGGTTCATCTCGGACGACCGGCTTATCTTTAGGCCGCATGGCCTACTTATAGGCCCTGCGGTCTGCTCCTGTCAAGAGCGGCCTCCGGCGAACGCCCCCCAACCCGGCGGGCACGCCGGTCACGAAGGCGGGGCGACCCCTCCGGCGGAAGGGGTCGCCTCATCGACCCTGAAGACACGCGGCGGGGTCGAGTTCGACCGCGGAAGCCTCACATGTGCGTCAGGTGCTCCGCCAGGCGATCGAGCGCCCGGTTCGCGCCCTCGATGGCGCTGTACGCCTCCATCGTCCTGTCGCGTTCTTCTACCGACCGACGCATGGTGAGCGCCCTGCCCGACGCCACAGCCTCAACGTCTCGTGCGGCCACGCTTCGCCTCCGTCGGCTTTCGCTGCGACGCCATGCGCCGCGGGCGACGTTGCGCGTCAGCCGCCTCGTTTTCCGCGATCCGCGCCTTCACCAGCTTCTTCACGAGCGCGGCCGGGAGCGGCTTGCCAACCGGGAAGTGGACGGTCCCTTTGGCAGTGTCGTAGGCACTGAGCTCGTCCTTGTGCGCGTCCATCACCAGCGGGCTCATGACGAAGAAGCTGCAGTGGTCCTTGAACGCCGCGAAACCCACGAGCCCGCCGTGGTGCTTGAAGGTCGGCACCCGGTAGCTGATCACCTCGACGGCATGGGGCGCGGCCGCCCTGATCCGCCGGCGAAGCGTCTCCAGCGTGACCCGCGCGTCTTCCGGCAGCGCCGTGAGATAGGCGTCTACGTCGTTCGCCGGTGCGCTCACCGCTTCATCTCCGCCAGGTGCTCGGCGAGTCGGTCCATCGATTCGTTGGCGCCTTGCTCCGCCCCCGACTGGAGCATGCCATCGCGGTCCTCGGCGGATTCGAAGACCGACGTGCTTGTGAGGACCGTCCTGCCGTCCCCCTCCACGAACGTCAGCGTCTCAAGCGATACGTGGCCCGGCATGCCCTCGAACTCGAACGTCTGGACGATCCGGGCCGGCGGGACGATCTCGCGGTACTCGCCCCTGAACCCAGACTCCTCACCGTCGCTCTGGCGCTCGACGAAGCGCCAGGCGCCGCCAGGACGGAAGTCCATCTCGCACACGGGCAGAGTCGAGCCAAGCCGGCCCCACCAGCGCCGTATGTGCTCTGGCTTGCTGTGCGCCTCGAAGACCAGCTCGCGCGGCGCGTCAAAGACGCGCGTCATTACGATCTCCAGGTCAGACGGCAGCGTCACCCTGATCGCGTTCTGCTGTTCAACCATACTTGTCCTCCTGCAGCGCGGCCCCGCCCGCTATGCTCCGCGGTGCGCCCGCTTCAGCGCCTCGATGTCGATCTTGCTCATGCCGAGCATGGCCTCCATGACCCGTCCCGCCTTCTCGGGGTCCGGGTCCTGCATCAGCTCGATGAGGACGGCCGGCACGATCTGCCAGGACAGGCCGAACTTGTCTTTCAGCCAGGCGCACTGCGAGGGTTCGCCGCCGTCGGCGGTGAGCTTCTCCCATAGTTCATCGACTTCGTCCTGCGACCCGCAGTCCACCACCAACGAGACGGCCTCCGTGAACTTGAATTGCGGGCCGCCGTTCAACGCCATGAACTCCTGCCCCTCAAGCTGAAACCTCCCCGTGATGACTGTCCCGCTCGGCCCGGGGCCCGCATCGCCGAACCGTGTGAGATCGAGAACCTTCGAGTTCTTGAAGATCGACACGTAGAAGTTGATCGCGTCTTCAGCGTTGTTGTCGAACCAGAGGCACGGAGTGATCTTCTGCTTACCAGGCATCGTTGTTCCTCCTGTTGGGATTACGCCTTCGATTGTTCTCGTTCGTCCAGACGGTCGCGGCCCCTCGTTTCAGTCCGCTTCGTCCCGCTCAAGCTAGGCCGTGCGTGAAGCCGGCTGATACGTAAGCACGACAATGCCCGTGCTGAAGGTCGTCGTGTGCAGGAGCTTCAGTTGGGTGGTGTCGAACCCATCGAAGAGGCGCTGACCGCGCCCGACGAAGACCGGGAACAGCCAGAGATGATACTCGTCGACGAGCTCGTGCTCCAGCAGCGTACGGTCGAACTCGCCGGTGCCGAACTTCAGGATGTCCTGGCCGGCCTGCTCTTTCAGCTTCGCTACTTCGGCAGCGACGTCACCGCTGATCACGGTCGCGTTCCACTTCGCCTCCCGCAGCGTGGTCGACGCGACGTACTTGGGGAGGCCATTTATCCTGTCGGCGTATTCGTCGCCACTCCTCGATGGCCAGGCCTCGGCGAATCCCTGGTACGTGGCGCGCCCCAGGAGCAGGGCGTCCGCGGCGAACAGCAGCTTGCGAGCGTAGTTGGCGTGCTCGTTGTTCCAATACGGCGCCCCCCACGCCGCCGGATCGCCGATCACCCCGTCCAGCGTCACGAAGGTGGATTCCACCAGCTTTCTCATGTCGGGTCTCCTGTTCCCTGTTGGACCATGTGCTTCCCCTTTCCCGGGTCTCACGACGCGGTCAGCGAGACGCCGCGTGCTTTCTCGAATCGGTAGTGGCGTTACGCCGCCGCCAACACCGCAGCGAGCTTGTCCAAGAACTCGCTCCAGCCCTGGCCGGCGCCATCGCGGTGCTCGCCGGCAGGCATCCCGGCGTGGCGCAGCGTGAGCTTCGTTTTACCGTCCTGCTCCTCGAACGTCACGGTGACGAGCATCTCCAGGGGAACGTCCCCCTCCATGCCGTAGTGGCTCGCCGGGACCACGTTGCCGTTCTCGTCCGCGAAGCTGTCGGTGCAGACGATCCGCTCCATCGGCACGATCTCGCGGTAGACGCCGGTACTCCAAAAGTCCCTGTCGAACTCACTGCCGGCCGGTCCTCGCATGCAGTTGAGATACTTGCCGCCGACGCGGAGGTCGTTCTCGCAGAAGGGGGCCGTGAAGCCCTTCGGCGCATGCCACTGCTTGATCAGTTCGGGGTCGGTCCACGCCTTCCAGACCAAGTCCCGCGGCGCGTCGAATACACGCTCGATAACGAGCTCCTGCTGCATCGCGCTGCGTCTCGCTTCAGCCATGGTCCTCCTCCTTGCTAGTGGGCAGGCTCGAAGAGCTCTACAGCATTGCCCGACGGATCGTCGAGCAGGATCTGCGAGCCTCCCGGTCCGGTGATGATCTCGTTTCGGAATTGCAGGCCGGCCTCCTTGAGCCTGGCGACTTCGGACTCGAGGTCAGACACCTGCAGTTGGATTCGATTCCAGCCTCCCGGCACGGGCAGGCTGCCGTCAGGCATCGATCTCCGCCCGGAGCTGGCCTTTCCGCTCAGCAGGAGCCGCACGCCATCGCGGCTCACGCTGGCGAAAGCCGGGGAAGCGTCCTGCTCCAACGCGAACCCGAGGTGAGTGGTATAGAAGGCGATCGCGGCAGGCACGTCGTCGATCATGTAGCGTACGCTGATCACTGTTCCTTATCTCCTTTCCGGTCCTTCGCTCCCACAACTTCATCGAGCTTTGCGCCGGCGTCCTTCGCCTGCAGCTCCTGCAGGTACGCGTCCAGACGATCGAGCCGCTGTTCCCAGATTTGGCGGTAGTGCTCAACCCACTCCGCGACGTCCTTGAGCGGGCCCGCCTCCAGCCTACAGGGCCGCCACTGCGCCCTCCGGCTGCGCGCGATGAGGCCCGCCCGCTCCAGCACCTTCAGGTGCTTGGAGACGGCAGGCAGGCTGATCTCGAAAGGCCGCGCCAGCTCCGTGACCGACGCCTCACCCACGCTCAGACGGGCGAGGATCTCGCGCCGTGTGGGGTCGGCGAGGGCGGAGAGGGTCGTGCTCAGTGGGTCGGTTGGCATCGTAATTAACCTTCTAGTTAATTAACTTTCTGGTAAATTATCACGCTGGCAGGCCGGCTGTCAACCCCTGGCTTGCTTTCTTTCCGCCTATTCGTGCCTCGACCCATAAAGGGAGAAGGGCGTCCAACCCGTACTTCACGCCCAAGGGGCTCCCAGATTCCTAGGTGCTATTGGGGAGTCACGCGCCCATGCTCCCGGCGGCCGCCTCGCACAATCGCACCTGCCTGCCAGTGAGGTGTCCGACGAGATGCAGAGATGAGCCGTGCGTGCCTCAGGCTGGCCGACACTCACCACCCACGAACGTCTCTCGCCCTAGCCCCCCGGGGCGCACCGACCGCCGGCTCGGGCGCAGTCTGCGCCGTCGATCAGAGCCTGGTTTTCGAGTAGACGATCGCGCTTCCTCTGCGGCCAACCTGCTCGATGAGTCCGCACGTCCTCAGACAGTAGGCCACCTTCTGAGCGATGTCCCGCGGCCGTCCGAGCGCTTGCGCGATGTCCGACGTAAGGAACTCCTCGGGCAAGTCGTGCGGGATGAAGGCCATGTAGTCGGCGCCGCTCCGAAGCGAAACGATCTCGCTGATCTCGAGAAGCCTCCGTTCGATGGTCGCCCAACCCCGTCGTCGCCAGCGCTTTCGCCCATCGAAGACTCGCAGCTCCTCCTCCTGAGTCAGAACGACATCCAACTGGAAGTTCTGGTGCGTGATCAGCTCCGGAAAGCTCACCAGCTCCTCGAAGACGTCGACCACCTTCCTGCGCCGGGGGGACTTGCGGCGTGAAGCCACGCCGCCCTTCTTCTCGGGCAGCTTCACGATCCAGAGGTCGAGCGGGATCGGGTACACGAGGCGCACCGGCTGCGTCGAGACAAGGCAGCGCATCTTGGTCGCGATGGCTGAGAAGTTCGCCGTTTGCACTTCAATGATCAAGTCGCCGCGGAGGATGTCGACGACGTAGCCGCCGACCTTCACCTCAACCCTGTCCCCGGGCTCGATGTACCGTTCCTTGAGGGACGAGTGGAGGTGGCCTTCGTTGAGTGTGCCGATGGAGGTTCCGATGCCGGCTACTCCTGCCCGCGCAGGTCGACCCTTCGCGCAGCTGCGCCCGGTCAATGCGACGTTAGTCGCACTCATGCTAGCTGGGCGCCGCCGTTTGCGGCCAGGTGGCACTGATTCGAGACAGCGTGGCCGAAGGTCGAAGCCGGGTCGCGCACCGGGACCTGCCCGGCAGCGCGGAAGCCGGCCTTGCGCGGAGCGCCGTACAACCCGCATGGCTGAGCCCCTAGCCTCGATAGGTTGTTCGACTGGCTACTCGGGACTCGCGCCATTGGCGTCCGGCACGAACTGCCGCCAGCCGTGAGCATCGTAGTCCATGCCGTAGACCCGCTTCAGGTCCGCGATCGCCTCCAGCTCCCGCTGGCTGTGCGGGCTTGCCGCCATCTCGCCCTCCTCGCCGGGGACCGGCTCGAATGAGTGCAGCACGATGTTCTCGAGGAGATCGCCCAGCGTGACGCCGTCGAACTCGGCCAGTCCCTTGAGGACCTTCACCATGCGCTTCTCCATCCGAACACCGAGCTGCACGCGCTCCACACTCACCTGGTCTGCTGTTTCTGCCCGCTGCTTCCGCATCATCTGTTCGCTCCTCTCTGGTATGGTAGCTGTGTCCCGTGGGACGTAGCTACCATACACCAAACACGCGACCGCCGTCAAGCCCCCACCGGGAGATCGCGAAAGCCGCCCGGATCGAGCGGCTTTCGTATTCGAAGCTTGGAGGCGACGACCGGATTCGAACCGGTGATCGGGGTTTTGCAGACCCTTCGGTCCCATGACAACGCATGATAGCCCGTCCAGTGATCTGAATCTACGTCGTATCTGGCGTGCCGACCGCCATCACGATCTCATGACGGTTGGTGCTAACCGATTATGGGCGGTTCGTTTGCAATTGCGTTTGCAGGACGGTGCGGTACTGATCGGCGTGATCTGAGACAGCGAGCCCAGACTGGGGCCGGGTGTTTATCGTCTTGTCGACGAGACTCGGAGGCGCGCGAGGGCCGGAACTGCCCGAAGTCATCTAGTCAACAGCCGGAATACGCACGTCCACACGAATAGCAGAAGCCAGGGCACCAGCCGAAGAAACGCTCGCCAAGCTGGAACTCGGAGAGGGCCAGTCTCACTCCGATTGTCCTGCGCTGCCTTCGCTTGGCGCGGCTGATCGGCGAGGGGAGGGCCGAGGCGTGGTTTCAATGTGAGCTGCGTGGATTCGGCAGTCATGTCGTGGCCGACAAGGACTGGCCTGAGTATGCGGAATGGAGCGGGCGCTACAACGGGCAGGACCGCCCGGACGGCTATCGGTTGTACTGGGTGGACGCCATCGAACAGATAGAGGGCCGCCTGAAGGTGGCACGGGTCGAGTTGCATCAGATTCGCACACCGGACGAGCCTATACGCGAATCCGCCGCCGCCTGGCGCGTGCTCGTCCTAGTTCTCATCGCGATTACAGCCGCCGCGTGGACCTTCATTCTGTTGACCGAGACGGTGCTATCGGCGCCGTAGGCGCATGGCCGTCTCCCTGCTCCGGGCCACCTGTTGCGCCTGCGGCAACGAGCAGGCGGTTAGGATTGGCCGCGACGACGACGCCATCGTGCCCGTTCACTGGGCGGCTGCGGCAGCCCGCTCCGTGTAGTTACTGACCGGAAGTTTGGCCTGCTCATGGGCACAGACGGTCGTCGAACCGAGGGCTTCCCCAGTCATCTGCTTTCACGATCTCCGGCACACGGCCGCCACGCTCCTGCTCGGCGAGGGCGTTCGCCCGAAAGTCGTAGCGGAGATGCTCGGCCACAGCCGGATCAGCACGACGATCGACTTGTACAGCCACGTCACCCCCGACGATGCAGCGTGAGGCCGTGGAGGCGTTGGATGCAGTGTTGACCCTGTAATGAGAAAGGTGCTTAGGCATGTTGACACTAAGCTGTCCAAGTGGCATCCTAGGGACGACAGCACGGGATGCTTGCAGGAGCCGGAAATCTCAGCGATGCGTGCTTGAAGCTTGGAGCCCGCCGCCAGGCTTATGAAGAGAACCCCCCAGCGATAGAGCGAAGTCACGCATGTGGCCGTCCGTGTGTCTCCCCTTGGTTCGGCGCATCCGATATATTGGGTAGCGCCGTCTTCGGCCGCACCTGGCCTCGGGCCTTCAGCATTCGATACTATCTCCTAGCCAGCATGGAGGATTCATGCGAGTTCTGCTGATCGGCGGCGGAGCCAGGGAGCATGCGATAGGCGAAGCCTTGGTGCGTGCGGGTGCCGAGTTATTTGTCGTTGCTCACAACGAGAACCCAGGCCTGGCTGAAATCGCCAAGGGGTTCCTTGACGAGGACGAAAAGAATGTAGCGCCAATCGTTGCGTGGGCTGCGGGACAGCGAATTGGGATGGCGGTGATAGGCCTAGAAGATCCGCTGAAGGTCGGGCTCCCCGATGATCTGGCTGAGGCTGGCATACCAACCGTTGGGCCAACCATGGCAGCCGCCCGCCTCGAAACGTCCAAACTCTTCGCCAGGGAGTTGATGCGTCGCCATGGAATCGGAGGCCAGGTCGACTACCACTACTTCACTGACGCCGACGAGCTGAGAGGGTTTCTGGCTACCACGGATAGACGCTTCGCACTGAAGCCAGTCGGTTTGACGGCCGGCAAAGGTGTGAGGGTGATGGGCATTCAGCTGCACTCGGCGGAGGAAGCCATCGAGTATGGCGAGAAGGTGATCAAGGAGCGCATCGGTGACGCTGCAGGTGTTGTTGTCGAAGAAGCGATCGAAGGTGAAGAATTCACTCTGCAAGCCTTTGTCGACGGCGAAGCAGTCATTCCAATGCCGCTGGTACGTGACTACAAGCGTGCCTACGAGGGTGACCTCGGTCCCAACACGGGGAGCATGGGTTCCTACTCACAGGTTGACGGACTACTGCCATTCGTTACGGGGCGGGAGCGGGATGAGGCGTTAGCGATCCTGCGTGGCGTAGTTGCAGCGCTGAGAGACGAAGGGACTGTCTATCGCGGCATTCTCTATGGCCAATTCATGATGACTCAGGCTGGCGTAAAGGTCATAGAATTTAATGCACGGTTTGGAGACCCAGAGGCGCTGAATGTACTACCTCTGCTCGAGAATAACTTCCTGGAAGTCTGTGAAGGGATAATCAGCGGTGGTCTGAGTCAATACGAGATGCGCTTCTCGCCGAAGGCAACGGTCTGCAAGTACATAACGCCTCCGAATTACCCTGACAATCCAGAGATAGTGCCGATTCGACTGGACCGCGCCGGTATCGAGGCTGAGGGGGTGAAGCTGTACTTTGCGAAGGTCCAGGAGAAGGGCGAGCAACTGCTGACAACACCTTCGCGCTTTGCGGCTCTGGTGGGAGTGGCGGATAGCATCCCTGAAGCTGAGGAGGCAGTGGAGAGAGCCCTTAAGCACGTAGAGGGCCGCTACCACGTCCGGCACGACATCGGGACAGCAGCACTCCTAGGGGCCCGGCCAAGCACTGGCGCTGTCTCAGTGAATTAGCCTAGCGCGCCTGTCGCTGCGCAGCGCGCAGCAGCTGATTCATCATCCGCAACCAAGCGTCTTCGCCGCTGGGATGACGAAGGACGGCGAAGCCGGCGCTTGCCAACCTTGCTTCATCTGGCTCGCCAGCAAGCACCGCGACCAGGGTTCCAGGTGAGGTCTGGCGGAAACTCGCCACCGCCTCCTCGTTCAGCGCCAGGGTGTCGGCATCGATTAGCAGTAGCCCCCAGTTCATCGACGCTGGACCTGTTGCCTCGCTGAGTTCGTCGCCTGTGGCCAGAGGACGCGACCAGCGTATCTGGTCTGGTTGAAGGAACTTCTGGATCCTGGTCTCGTAGAGACCTCTGAGGCCGGCGTTGCGCAAGAGGATCAAGGCGTCGACCCTGCCTCGCTGCTCCTCGCCGTTGGGGCCAGCAGCCTGTCCGCCTGGGGAAGCGTAGCAAACGGAACAGAAGACTTGGCCCCGGGGCAGTTCAGTACGACACTCTGGGCATTTCATGGCGGGTTGCTGTCAGGCCGCCGTCGGCGGGCTGCTCGGCGGACAGGATAGACCGATTTCGAATCTGCTTTGTGGCGCGCTCGGAGGGATTCGAACCCCGACCCTCGGTTCCGAAGTTCGCTTCCACAATATCACGGTTGACCTCGGTCGGCCACGTTCGAATCTGCTCCCCGACAAGGTGGCCGCGCGGTTTGACCACCGCCGGTTGCTGTCATTCACGCCCGTTGCTGTCAGCCGACTTACGCCAGCAGCCCGTCCTCGTCCTCGACTCGGAAGCGGCGGATCGTCTAGCCAAGCGCATAGGTGGGAAGCAAGCCGCGGTCTTACGCTACGGTTGCTTTCGCTGTCTTAGCTGCTACGTTCGCTTTCAGGGCCTTCTACTCCAGCCGCACCGAGTCGCTCACGCCCACGTCCTCGAGGATCTGTCGCAGATCGGCCTCGAGCTGGTCGGCGAGCTTGGCGTCCACGACGACGGACAGCTCCACGCCAACGCGCAGCTCAACGGCTGATCGCAGCTTCGGCAGGATCTTCGTTCCGAAGCGGTTCCACACCTCCGGGCTGATGTTCCCGACGAGGCGGATGGTCCGCGTACCTTCCGCTGCGGCAGGCTCCTGCTCGCCAGCTACCGGGCTAGCTTCCTCCATGGTTGTCTCGCCCGGTGCAGGCGCGAGAGGGAGCGCTGGAGGCGCACCCCCCTGCCCCTTCAGCGCGACCGCCTTCGCTTTCGTCAGCAAGAAGACGCCGGCCTCGAACGCCACCTCATCGGTCGCGATGGCCTGTTCGAACCAGACGCGGTCATACGTCCCGTCGGAGTGCTGACTCGACGCGAGACCGAATTCGCCGCGCTCGACGAACTCCGCGACCTTCGTTCGCAGGACGGCGTCCGGGTCGAGCAGCCGCGTGAAGCTCCCATTCAGGAACGCCTGCCGGAGGCTGGAGAGGGGCCACGCTCCCGAATCGACAAGAGCGGGGGGCCAGTTCCGGTCAATGTAGCCGGCGCCAACCGACTCGTTTAGGAGACCTCCCGACTTGAGCGCCGTGACCATCCGACCGCACAGGGTCTCCGAGGCACTCGCGTGCCCGGCGCCAAGATCGATGACCTTCAGGCCGTCCGCTTCATTCTTGTCCAGCAGCACGACATACCGATACCCCGCCCAGACTTCGTCCTTCGCCGCTTCTTCGGCGTCCCTGACTTTCGCCTGAATCTCCGTGAGCTCGGACCTCTCGAACTCCGAGCCGAGCGTTCCCTCCTGCACCTCGCGCTGGACGCGTCGCCAGGCCAGCAGCAGCTCCACCTTGTCGCGCAGATCGCGGCCCGTCCTTCGCACGCACCAGACGAGCGCCGCCGGGTAAAGACGGTCCGAATTGCCGCGCTGGCGCGTCCACTCCGCGATGCGTTCGCGCAGAGCGCTTGCTCCGTTCCACTCCCAGTCAGGTTCGGCGACAACGATCGTCAGGCGCGGCGAGTCCTGGATCTCCGAGCTGTCTTTCGGGAAGGTCACCAGCGACAGCGTGGCGCCGCGGTCGAACTCCTTCTCGATGATGCGCCGCATCTCCGGGCGGACATCTGCCTCCTCGTCCAGTGAGGCGCGGCGGTCGCTCACGACCTTGCTCAACTTTGGCTTGTAGCCGATGCGGTAGCCGTCGGAGCCAACCTTGCGAATGAAGAAGGAACGCGAATCGAGTGCGCCGGCCGCAGTGTCGATGCTCGTCGTGTCGATCCCAGGCTCACCGAGGGCGAAGCGCAGCTCCGGGAGGTGAGCGGTCTTGTCCGCCTGCCCGCCTGACGACTCGAACAAAATCGACGTGGCCACGCGCCGATGAATGTCGCGCAGCGGACCCCTGGGCGTATCGGCGTCCAGAGCGCGAGAGTGAGCCGTCTCGCCTGCGATGTCAGCGTCGATGGCAGCGACGAGGCGGGACTCGCCCAACTGCCCCAGCACGATCCCCCTGAACTCAGGAGCCTCAAGGGGCGCCGAGCCGAGGGTGAGCAGCGGTTCGGCCCGTACCGATGTGAAGCCGTCTTTGTACGCCCGGGCCACCCACTGCGCAAGCATGGCGAGCGTGCCGCGCGTCTGCTGGTACTGCGGCAGGGCTTGCCATTTGCGCTGGAAGACGGAGAGCGTGGCCGGGTGGAACGGGTAGCACCGCTCGAAGCGATCACGCAGGAACTCTCGCGCCTTCTTCTCCGTAGCCGATGAATCAATCGCCGTCCACTCCGGCGGCAACTGCGCGCGCCGTTCAAAGCACCACGACGCGTACTCCGCAGCCACCTTCGCGCGCACTGCGCCGTCACCGAGGCTCTCGAACAGCCGGCGACGCACAACCTCGCTGATCTCGCTCTCGTCGTTGACGATGAGGTCCTTTGCGACCCGGCGAACGATCTTCGTGATCCGCTCCTGCCACTCCATGTCCCAGTCAGCCATCTCGACCTGACTGCGTGGGAGGCTGATCACCACTGCGGTCGATGGCGTGCCGGTGGCGGCCACAGTGAGGTTCTGCAAGAAGTCGCGGAACGACTCCGCCCGGTCGCGGTAACGGCTGAGGAAGTTCAGCACCTCATCGCAGAGGATGAGGACGCGACCTCCGGCCGCCTCGAAGAGCCGCCCGATCGCCTCGGTGCCTGGCGCAGTCGTCTTCGCGGTCTCGCCGAGCGCCTCGACGCCAGCCGGGCCCGCAAGCTGGCGAGCAACATCGATCCACGGCGTCTCGCGGCCCTCGGCCGGGTCCCACGCGTTGCCGACGAACGCCGCGACCTTGGCCGCAGGCACGCTGTCGAGTTGGGCGCTCTCCAGTAGGCTTGCGACGCCGGGCAGCGCGTTCGCGTCAGCGCCGAGCCGCACGAGGTGGTAGAGCGTCGTGAGCGTGTGCGTCTTGCCGCCGCCGAACTGCGTAATCAATGTGAGGACCGGGGCGGTGTCCGCCGTCTCGCCCGCGAGTCGCCGAAGCGCCATCCCGGCGTGCTCCCGCAGCGCTCGCGTGAAGACGGTGCGCTCGAAGAACAGGCGCGGGTCCTTGTAGTCGTCGGGCGCCGTGCCTGCGATCACTTGCTCCAGCGCGATCGCGAACTCATCGGGGTTGAACGACCGCCCTTCGCGCACCTCCTTGCGCGGCGTGACGACCTTCCACCAGGGTTGCAGCGCAGCCATGTCTTACCCTCCGCTCGTTCTCACTTTGGCATCGCCAGCAGCATCGCGTCCAGCAGGCGCTTCTCTTCGGCGTTTCGTGGATAGAGCGCCGACAGCGCGTTCGCCAGGCGCAAGAAGTCCGGGCCGCGCTCCTGCTCCGTCGCCAGCAGCGTCCGGAGCGCGTTCGCGCGACCGCTCGCCTGTAGCAGCATCGCCGCGTGGACGCGGTCGAGCGTCGTCGCGTCGAGCCGATTGCCGATTGCTTCGTCAGTCGCCGTGACGACGACCTTGCGCCGCCCGCGCCTCGGCTTCGGCTCGCCCTGCATCTCCAGGAAGAGCGAGAGCTGGGCCGATGGCTCCGCCTCCAGCCGGTCGGCGACGGCCTGGGCGCCGTCCTCGCCGAAGAGGCGCTTCGCGCGCTCAGCGACGGGCAGCAGCCGCACGACGCCCTTGGTCGTCTCGATGATGCGCCCCTCCCAGTCGTCCAGGTGGATGCCCAACGGCTGGGCGAAGCGGCGCACCACGTCGTAGACCAGCGTGTAGCCCTTCGGCTTGCGCCGTCGGGCGCTGCTCTCCTCCTCCTCGGCATCCTCTTCAACGGCGCCGTCTTCGTCCGGGCCCGCGTTTGCCGCGGCGCCGTTGGCCTCCTGGCCGCCATTCGTGCTCTGGAGCGTCCAGAGGAAGAGTGAGGTCAGCCTGGCGTCCTCCTCCAGGGCACCGGCGTCGTCCTCTGAGCCGAGCACCTGGCGCAGTGCCGCCCGGCCGACGACCTCCCAGACGTAGGCCAGGTAGCCGCGCTCGTGTGGCTCGACAGCCTCCGGGTCGCCGCCGAGCGGGATCTCCCGGTCCTCGGCGTCGACGACCTTGGAGTAGCGGCTGTAGACCTCCAGCGCCGGGCCGATGCAGGCGAAGACGAGGTCCGCGCCGCGTACGCCCTCGCCCTGCAAGCGCTCCATCCAGTCCCCGACGCGCCGCGGCAGCTCCCTGAGCACATCCGCCCATTCGCCTATTGGCGCGTCCCCGGGCCGTGGGCGGCAGACGAGATGTACGGATGTGGCCAGTGCCGCTGAGGCACGTGCACGGAGTCTCGACCCCATTTCCGTGGCAATCGGCCACGATGCGGTAACAGTCCAGCCCCCAGAAACTGCGCCAGAAAGCAACGCCTCCCATCCCTCAGTTGTCTTGTGGGCGAATACAACGGCGCCTAGGCCGTCTTCCGTTAGTACGCGCCGTCCTTCTGCAAATGCCTCTGCCATGGCGTGTTCGAAAAACGCTCGATCTTTTGGTGCACCGTTGAGCTCCTTGCTCTCGTCTTGGACGATTTCTTGAAGCTTTGGTGCCAGCGAATTTGTGGCGTCGAATGGATCGCTAACGAACGTTCCCGGAGGAAAAGCCCGCCGAATCCAGACAAGGAAGAAGTCTGACAGATCAGCATAAGGAACAGCATCATAGTAAGGGGGGTCGGTGAACCATACATCAGCTGACTCATCTGGCAGCGGAATCCGCCGGGCATCGCCTGGTTGAACGGTACCTGCCGTCGCTACTGCTGCGATCATCGAAACTGGTGCGACAGATCGACGAATTGAGCTGTCAATAGTCCCGCTGGATTCGCCAATTGGAACTGCTTCGGCGAAGTCCCACTTCATGGGAAGGGCAAAACGAGTCATCATATGCGCAGGGATCTCCGCATTGGCTGATGGTTGCCAAGTCGACAAGCTGCTATTCATGTCGACGATCTTGCTAAACGCCAAGCTCAGGAATGCGCGGAGATCGTCGTCCTGCTCTCGAATGAGGCCGGCAATAGTCAAAAGCGCCAACTTTTGGCGGATGGTGGTCAGGTCTCCCCAATTGGTCATGCCGTAGCGTTGGACGCGAAAGCCCAGGGTACCTACCGGAGGTAGGGGTTCGTTCGGCATGTCGATCCCCTCCTTTGCGAGGTGGGGCAGGCGGGAGGCAAGTTCCTCAGCCGCGCGAAGGACGGGCACATAGTCGCCGTCCGTAGCTATCCGGTACAGGCGGCCCTTGGTGTCAGAACGCAGAGCCGCGACGGCCATCAGGCGAGCTCCGCCCTTTCGCTTTCCGGCGTTGTCGAACACTACGTCAGCTCCCCCGTGTTGTTCTGTGAGTTGAGCGCGCACGCGGTCAGGTCCGAGTACGATTCCGCACGCTGGGCAAGTTGCCCGACCTCCGCTCACCGTTCCTCTCGGCACATCGGAAGCGCTTGTTGGTTCGAGTATCTCGAACTCAACCTGAGGCAGGCCAGACTGTGAACGAGTCACGAAATAGCGAAACGCGCGCTTTCGGTGCGGCTTCTTTGACAACCAACAGGATCTTACGAGTGGTATTTCCGCGCCACATCCTGGTGTCTCGCAGCTAACTGTCCTAGCCCATATGTACGCAATTGGTTGGCTTCCATCGGGATCGGGTGGGTAGAACGATCGGAGCTCTCTCTCTGCACGATCTTTAACCTGCATGCCCGCCGAAAGGACTCTCGCTGAAATGGCGTTACCGTCGCGCGGTATCTGTGACACGACAACTCTGAGGATCATGTTCGCGACGGGGTTCAGATCAGCGGCAAAGGCGTCACAACCAAGCCGGAGGGCCTCGAGCGGGATCGAGCCGCCGCCGGCGAACGGGTCGACGACGAGGGGCGGCTCTTCGGGATGCGCTGCGCGCACGAGCGCCCGCCCGGCTTCAAGGTAGAGTTGGTTCGCAGCAAGGTCCCAGTTGGCGAAGTCCCCGGTGAATTTCAGTAGCGCGTCGCGCAGGTCATTGTCGGAAGGTCCAATCTTCTGAATGGCGGCCAGCGCGTCGCGCGCCCCGGTCTTGAACTCCGGCGGGCAGTGCTCGTCACATGGGTCAGGGAGGAGTAATGCGAGCAAGACGGCTCGGCTCGATGCCGTGGGCCGTGCGGCTGGCCAGATGTGGATCTTCGGAATGTGGCCACGTCGGGATTCCTTCTCCGCGACTGCATGCTTGGAGACGACGGCGATGGGAAAGTCGACCTCGGCCAGGCGCTTGCACTCGCGGGGGATCATGGCTGGCCTCTGGTGCCTAGCCCCATGTGACAGGCCATTCCAGCTCATGGGGCGTACCACTCAGGTCGTCCCAGCGAGTCGTGACAGTTATCGGATGCTCACCGCGCCGACGCGCTACTTTGATTACGAGGCGCTGCGATGCGTGAAGTGTTGCTATGGGGAAGGGATTGGGGCCGACAAGTTCCGGCAGTTGCTGGTTTTCAGCTGATGTCCAAGCCCAATCTGCGTTCCGGACGTCACCTTCTCCATCGTTCTGGAAGATCAAGAAGTACTCATGGCCAGTCGATGTGCCGCTACTCGGCCTATACTCTGTGCGAGTCTCGAAGCTAAGCCTGCCCGGCCGCGCAACCGCCAGGCCAAACTCGTGGGCGAAGCCTGGCGAGCGAGCGAAGCGTTCGCCAGCCTGGCGTCGAGACAGGTATGTGGTCGACCGAGACGACCTTGCCCACGCTGTGCCCTTGTAGAAGTGCGGGGCACGTGGACTGGGCGCCACTTCGATCACTAGACAGCCAGCACCGGACGGCTCGATCGGAACTGGCGCCGTGACGGTTGGGTTAAGAGGCTCATCCAGGCTACGGCCAACGAGATCGACTCTCTCAGCAGCGCCGTTCAGGTCAAGAGGCAGGAGACTGGTCGCCCGGCCATCGTCTTCCACGATCCCATAGATGATAATGCCTCCGTCTGTATTCGCCATAGCTGCGAGTGCCTTTGCGAGCGAGTCGTTCTGACCGCTTGGTGGCATTTGCTGCTTGAATTCTAGGCGCGAACTCTCTTCTAGCTGTTCGTGGACGATACGCTCTATGTCTTCCCTGGTGCTTGGTGGCCAGCTCACTGAAGGTCACCTCCAGCGCCAGCGTCATAGGTGGCGCGCCGCTCGCGGACCTGGGTAGGTTGCTTCGCCGCGTCGACGGTCAGATAGTAGTGCGCCACCTTGACCACCTCATGCCAGGGCAGGCGGGCCGGGTCAGCGATCGGCTCCTCCAGGCGCGGCACGGCGTGGCAGTTGGTGACGACGTAGAGCCAGTAGCAATCGCGCCGGTCCTCGGCGACGCGGCGCTCGTTGGGGGTGAGCAGGATCGTGCCGGTGGCCGCGCCGATCCCCTTCACCTCGATCAGCCGCAGATCGCCCGTGCTCAGGTCGAGGCTGGTGACGTCGTAGCCCAGGTTCTTCTCACTGACGTCGTAGACCTTGCGACCGAGCGCGGCCTCTCGCTCCATGACGATGCGCATCGCCGTTGCCTCCACCTCGGCGTCAGGCCGCAGGCGGCGCACCTCCGGCGCATCGGCGGCGGGGTGCGGGAGGACGAGCACGGACACGATGCGCTCGACGCCCTGGAGGGTGAGCGAGCGCTGCTGTTCGAGCTCGCGGCGGCGGCGGTCGCGGCGGGCGAGCAGGT
>JBBEBM010000057.1:0-79958 GCA_040882355.1 Dehalococcoidia bacterium
GCGTCGGCGTCGGCGTGTCGGTCGGCGTCGGCGTCGGCGTGTCGGTCGGCGTCGGCGTCGGCGTGTCGGTCGGCGTCGGCGTCGGCGTGTCGGTCGGCGTCGGGGTCGACGTATTCGTCGGTGTCGGCGTTGACGTATTCGTCGGTGTCGGCGTTGACGTATTCGTAGCGGTCGGAGTTGGGGTCTTGGTCACGGTTGCCGTCTTAGTGGGCGTCGGAGTCTTCGTCGCCTTCGGCGGCGTCGACGTCTTCGTGGGCGTCGGTGTCTTGGTGGCCTTGGGGGGCGTCGGTGTCTTGGTGGCCTTGGCCGGCGTCGACGTCTTCGTGGCCTTCGGAGGCGTGGCTGTCTTCGTCGCCTTGGCCGGCGTCGACGTCTTCGTGGCCTTCGGAGGCGTGGCCGTCTTCGTCGCCTTGGCCGGCGTCGGCGTCTTCGTGGCCTTCGGAGGCGTGGCCGTCTTCGTCGGCGACTTCTTGCTGTAGCAGAAGGTGACATGGCTGAGACCGTAGGGCTTGTTTCCGTTCATCGGTGCGTGGAGCTCTTCATCTCCGAACGAACGCGCGGGCGGATTGTAGGTGTAGACGTTGGCGTTGGGGCCGCCCTTGACGATCACGACATCCATGCCGAGCGTGGACGTCCAGTCGAAGTACTTCTCGTCAACGTTGCTGAGCGTCACGGAGTGCTTCACGCCGTTTGCAGTGAAGGAATAGGTGCCGCTTTCGACGGGTTCGATCTTGATGGCTTGAACCAGGTCCGACCGAATGTCGTCGCAGTCCACATTCTGACTTGAGTGCGTGAGTACCGGTTCGAGCGACGCAGAATGCGATGGCCGGGCATGCACCACCTGGAATGCAACCAGCACGGCGACGGCGAGGAACGCCGCGAAGGTGAGGAGCTGTTTTCGCTGAGTCTGCTTCCATAGCGTGCGCATGAGGTTACCTCTGAGCTTCCGGATGACGGCGGGGAGTTAGCCACCCATTCTGACCACACAGCATGTTCTGCTTCCTAACGCACTGCAGGGCCCGTTCGTAACAGGGGCGGGGCTGGGAAGGTGGCTAGTCTTCGCGGGCGAAGGCGAGCGCCCGGACAGAGGCGGCGCCCGCAGCCTTGAGCGCCCCGGCGCACGCCGCCAGGGTCGCGCCGGTCGTCGTCACGTCGTCGACGAGAAGAACACGGCGGCCGGCCAGCGATGCGTCCCGGCAGGCGAAGGCGCCCGCCACGTTTCGGCGGCGCGCCTCGGCATCGGCGGAGCGCGCCTGAGGCGGGGTGTGGCGCTTACGAACGAGCGCGCGGGGCTCTACGAGCACGCCCAGCTCCTCCGCCAGCGCCCTCGCGAGCAGCTCCGCCTGGTTATAGCCGCGCGTTCGTTTACGCAGGCCGGAGAGGGGCACCGGAACGACGACATCGAACGATTCGCGCGCCGCGGCACCGGTGAGCAGCGATGCCATGGGCGCGGCGAGGACGGTCATGCCGCGGTACTTGAGAGCGTGGACGACCTCGCGGGCGACGCCTTGATACACGAAGCCAGCGCGCAAGGCGTCGAAGGCCGGCGGCGCGAGCCGGCAGTCGAAGCACTCGCCGGCGTCGGGGCCAGGCCGCCAGCAGCGCGGGCAGCGCGGCGGCGATGCCTCGACAAGGGCGCTGGCGCAGCCTGCGCAGAGGAAGGCGCCTGCGGCGCCGCACACGGCGCAGCGAGGCGGAAACAGCAGATCGAGCGCGGCGCGACCCAGCGACCGGGCCAGGGAGGTAGTTGTCGCCATTAGCGGCTCCCTTCGAAGTCGGCGGCAGCGTAGCAGGCCACGTGCTGACGGCACAACGCCAGCCCGCAAGCTTGACAGAACGGCCTCAACACCGTACATTCGTTCTGAGGACGACGTGAAGGCGTTTGCCGCTTTGGTATGTGGAAAGATAACGCCGTCTACCAAGCGAAGAAGACGCCGGATCGCATTGACCGTGATCGGGAGCGACCCGCTATCATGGACTTATCGGTGCCCGCAGGACGGGCGCCGTCCTCGTTAAGGAGAGCCAGCCATGAAAGTCGTATTCCTCAAGGACGTTGAAGGCACCGCGCAGGTGGGCGACGTGAAGGACGTGAAGAACGGGTTCGCGCGCAACTTCCTGCTGCCCAGGGGCCTGGCCGGTCCGGCCGTCGAGCCGTACCTGCAGCGGGCCGGGGCGCGGGCCGTACGCGAGGCGAAGCAGCAGGCGGTGCTCGACCAGGACGCGGCGGGCATCGCCGAGTTGCTCGAAGGCGCGCGCATCACGATCATCGCGAAGGTGGGCGAGCAGGGTAAGCTCTACGGCTCCGTCACCAGCCTCCATATCGCCGAAGAGGTGGCGAAGCTGATCGGGGCTGAGGAGATCGACCATCGCAAGGTGCTGCTGCCTGAGGCGATCAAGGAGACGGGCATCCAGCCGGTCCGCGTCCGCCTCACACGCAACGTCGAAGCCGCGATCGAGGTCGAGGTGCTTGGCGAGGGCGAGGAGCCGAGCACCGACGAGCCGGAGGCGAGCGCCGAGGAGGGTGAGGCCGAGGTCATTGAGGAGGCTGAGGCAGTCGAGGGCGAGACCGAGGCGGAGGTCGAAGAGACCGAGGCCGAAGGCGAGGAAGCGGCGTCTGAGGACGGGGAGTGAGGTACACGGTCATCTTCGAACGGACGCCCAACAACTACTCAGCCTACGTACCTGACCTTCCGGGCTGCGTGGCCACCGGCAGCACCCGCAGCGAAGTCGAGCGGCGCATTCACCAAGCCATCACACTCCATCTGGAAGGACTTGGGAAGACGGCGCCTTGACGACCACTGACACCGAGTACGCGGACACTCTGAAGGCGGCGCAGCGCGAGCTGACGGAGGCCGCCACGGCGGACGACGTGCGGCGCGTCTGGCGCAAGCACATGGGGGTCCTGGGACACCGGGCGATGGGCCGGCTCCTGCTCGGAAGGTCCGCGGACGAACTGCTCGTGCGGCGCAGCGGCCGCGGCGAGCGCGACTAACCAAGATTCGTCATTGCGGGGCTTCGCCCTGCTGAGCAAGGGGCACCGAGAGTCGACATGACCAGTCGCAAGGACCGCGCGCTCCATGGCCGTAGCTGACCGCCCCCTCCCGTTCGACACCGAGGCCGAAGAGGCTGTGCTCGCCTCCTTGATGGTGGACGAGGACGCGATCTTCAAGATCCAGAGCCTCATCCGGCCGCAAGACTTCTTCCGCGAACAGAACCGCTGGGTCTTCGAGGCCTGCGTTGCCCTCTGGGAGCGCGGCGAGGCGATCGACCAGCTCACCGTCTCGCACGAGCTCGGGCGACAGGGCCGCCTCGAAGAGATGGGCGGGCCGGCCGCGCTCTCGCGCATGATCGAGGAGCTGCCCACGTCCGTCGTCGTCGAGCACTATGCGCGGATCGTCCAGCGCGACGCGACCTACCGCCAGCTCATCGGCGCGGTCGGCCAGATCGCCGAGATGGCCTACAAAGGCGGGCCGGAGCTCAACACCGTCTTGGGGCGTGCCGAAGACCTGATCCTGGCCCTGCGCAGCGGCGACAAGCTGCGCGACTTCATCCACATCCGCCACCTTCTGGAGCAGTACTGGGAGACGCCCGGCGTCGACGACATCCGCAACCGCACGCTCATCTCCCACGTGCGCACAGGCTTCATCAAGCTCGACGAGCTGCTGGGCGGGCTGAAGCGCAAGGACCTGGTCATCCTGGCCGCCCGGCCCGGCGTGGGCAAGACCAGTCTCGCTATGAACATCGCGCGCAACGCCGCGATCGGGCAGCAGGGCCGGGTGGCGATCTTCAGCCTGGAGATGGCGGCCGACCAGCTCGCGCAGCGGCTCCTCTCGGGCGAGTCCGGCATCGACGGCACCCGCCTGCGCCTCGGCGAGCAAAACGAAGCCGAGGAACGCCGCGTTATGCACGCGATGGGCGTGCTCGCCGACTCGGAGATCTACATCGACGACGTCGGCGTCCAGCGCATGCCCGAGATCCGCGCCAAGGCGCACCGCCTACACCGCGAGCGCCCGCTCGACCTGATCGTCATCGACTACCTCCAGCTCGTGCACGGCTCCGGGCGCATCGACAACCGCGTCGCGGAGGTGAGCGACATCTCGCGTTCGATGAAGGAGCTGGCCCGGGAGCTGGACGTGCCGGTGATCGCCTGCTCGCAGCTTTCTCGCGCGCCGGAGCAGCGCCCCACGCACATCCCGATGCTGAGCGACCTGCGCGAGAGCGGCAGCATCGAGCAGGACGCCGACGTGGTGGTGTTCATCTACCGCGAGGACTTCTACGTCACCGAAGACGAGTGGCAGCGCCTCCATCCGAACCAGCCCTACCCTGAAGGCATCGCCCAGATCATCGTTGCGAAGCACCGCAACGGGCCGACCGGTACCGTTTACCTGCGCTTCCGCAAGCAGATCACGCGCTTCGATGACCTGGAGATGCGCATCGTCGAACCGGAGTAGGAGTAGCGATGCCCCGCCTGCGCGACGCACTGAAGCACCTTGATGTCGAACCAGGAGAATCGGACCTGGATGCTCCGCCGCCAGACCTTCGAGCCTCCAGCGTCCAGCCTCCATCCGCGCCACCACCGCCCACCATCGACGACGGCTCCTGTCCGCTCTGCCACGGTGCCCGCTTCGTTCAGCGCGACGTGCCGCTGGGCCACCCGGACTTCGGCAGGGCGGTCGCGTGCCGCTGCACCGAGGACGAGGACCAGGAGGAGCGCCTGACCCGGCTGCGCCGCTACAGCGACCTGGGCCCGCTGACCCGCCTCACCTTCGACAACCTGATCAGGTTGGGTCGAAACCCCGAACTGAATGCCCAGAAGCGGTTCCAGCGCTGCGTCGACGACGCCGAGGCGTTCGCGAAGGACCCGAAAGGCTGGCTGGTGCTCGTCGGCGCGTCGGGGTGCGGCAAGACGCACATCGGCGCCGCGATCGCGAACCGCTGCATTGAGACCGGCACTCCCGCGCTCTTTGTGGTCGTCCCGGACCTGCTCGACCACCTGCGGGCAGCCTACAAGCCCGATGCGGAGGTCGCCTACGACGACCTCCTCGAGCAAGTGCGGAACGCGCCGGTGCTGATCCTGGACGACCTGGGCACCCAGAGCGCGACGGCCTGGGCGCAGGAGAAGCTCTTCCAGATTATGAACCATCGCTACAACGCCCGCCTGCCCACGGTGGTGACGACCAACATGCAACTGAGCAAGTTCGACGAGCGGCTGCGCTCGCGCCTCGGTGATCCGTCGCTTCCCCAGCCACACGCCCATCCCATCGCCAAAGTGCACATACTCGAAGAGCGCAGGGCATCTCATTACCCAGGCCTCAACATGCTTGACTTCCCGATGATCCGAGACATGACCTTTCAGACGTTCGAACCCTCAGGCCAACGATCTGAGCGCGGCCTAGAGATGCACGACCACGCTCAGCGGGAAGCGCTCCGATTTGCAAGCGAGCCCAAAGGTTGGTTAGTCCTGCTCGGGGGCCGCGCGCCGGACCGCACTCACCTGATCGCGTCAATAGCCAATTATCGACGCGCTCTAGGCGACGCGCCCCTCCTGGTGCAGGTAGAAGAGCTACTGGACACCCTCCGCCATTTCGTGGGAGATGACGAAGCAGCCCAAGACGAGTACTTGATCAAGCAGACGCTGCGCACGTGCCCTCTGCTGCTGCTCGACGACCTCGAGATCGGCATGGGAAGCGATTGGGTGCGCAAGGAGCTCTTCAAGCTCCTCAACCCGCGTTACATGGCCCGCCTGCCCACCGTGATCACGACGCCGAACACCCTCAACAATCTTCTGACCGATGGAGGCTGGGAAAGGCTGGCCCGGCTGCTCATGGGTGACCCCGGCTTCTGTTCGCAGATTGTGATTGGGGAGTCCTCCCCCGAAGTGCAGCCGGTCACGCAACCGCCGAGGCGGAAGCCATCGCGCCGCCAGGCTCGCGACTAGCCGACTCGACTTCACCCAGTCCCGTAGCGCCCGCCTCCCCGGACTGAATAGGAGGTTCGCACCGGCGTGGCGCACCGGTGGCGGAAGCGCAGTCCAGGCGGAGGCGAACGTTAAGAAGTCACGAAATCGAGAGCTTTACGAATTATCGACGAAAATCTTCACGTCAGATACTTGACATCGTCGATCCAGTTTCTTACACTCCCGCAGTCAGCGCACGTTCGTCCTGGTGGCACAGGCGGCGCGGAGGCCAGCACACGGCCAAGGGAGGGAGAGGTCTGGTGTTCGAGGACAAGAATATCGACTGCAAGGACTGCGGCGAACCGTTTGTCTTCACCGCGGGAGAACAGGGGTTTTACCTGGAGAAGGGCCTGCTCAATGAGCCGCAGCGGTGCCCCATCTGCCGGGAACAGCGCCGCCACGAACGGGAGGAGGCGGCCCGGACGGGGAGCACGGTGGTCTGCGCCGATTGCGGCCAGGAGACGACGGTGCCGTTCGTCCCTCGCCTCAACCGGCCGGTGTACTGCGGTTCCTGCTTCCAGCGGGCGCGCTCCGGGGCGGTCGCCTAGCCTGGCGGGCCAAGTTACTGGAAACGGCTTACCTGAGGGCCACGGTTGAAGCGCGCCTAGCGGCGCCCGGCCTCGGGCTGTCGATGCCTCACCGGAGGCTGCGAGAGTAGCGGCGTCACCCTGGGAGCCGGCATCGCTCTTGACGCGCAACACGCCTGCCGCGCGAACACCACCTCTCGGACACAGGCGTGACTTCTACGCAGTACAATGGCTGTGGCCCGGATCGTGGCTGAGCCGCTCGAGTGGTGACGTCAGAGGGTACCCTTGGAGCCGGCTGACGCCGGCGCTCCTGACCAGCGATCCTCACCTCGCCCTCACAGACTGAGATCGACACGGCGCGATCCACAGGCTGGCGCGACGAAAGGAGCACTATGAAACGACGCATGGGACTGACGGACCGCGTTGAGGCGCGGAGACGGTTGAGGTATACGGCCACGCTCCTGGCGCTCGTCGTAGTCGTTGGGTTGCTGGCCGTCCTGGTGCCGTGGCGCCAGGCTGAGGCCGAGACCATGACCGTCACGTTCGATCCGGCGCCGGCCCAGTTGCAGAGGCCGTTCGGCGGGCAGTACCCCGCGGGCGTGATCGACTGGGGCAGCGACGAGTGGTGGCTGTCGGCGCCGTGGGAGCAGTTCACCACCAACAGTATCGGATTCAACGGGCGGGGCCGCACGACCGGCTCGTTCACCCTCCTGGACACGTGGTCGCTCGCTAGCGTAGACGTCGACAACGAATACCGCCAAACGACCCTGACCATCCGCTGCACAGGTCAGCCGGACAAGGTCGTCACGCTCGCGGCTCATGTCAAGACGACGGTGCAGACTGGTTGGACGGCGCCATGTTCGCCGGTGACGATCCTCAACACGAACGGGTGGGACACCAACTTCGACAACTTTGTGCTCGCCCGTGATGACGCTGGTGGCGCGACTGCAACCGCCACGCAGACGCTGGAGCCAGGCGTGCCGACCGATACGCCAGCACCGACTGCCACGATTACGGCCACTCCCACGCCAACACCCACCCCGCCTCCGGCGGGCGTCCCGATGGCGATCAACATGGGTCAGCGTTTCCAAACGATCGACGGCTTCGGCGTGAACGTAAACCCTCTCAACTGGGAGGACGCTGAGCTGCAACCGGGGCTTGACCTCCTCTGGGAGATGGGAGCGCGCATCTTCCGCGTGGACCCGACGACCTTCAGCAACTGGGAAGACGAGAACGACAACGCCGACCCGGCTGTGATGGACACGACCTATTACAGCAGCGTCTACGAGCAACCCTGGGCCCATGAGCTCTGGGACACCATCGCCTACCTAAATGGCAAGGGCGCGACGGTGGTACTCGCGCCGTCCGGCATCGCGCCTGAGTGGATGGGCGGCCACTCCGTCAGTCCAGGAATGGAAGCGGAGTTCGCCGAGACGATCGTGTCCCTCCTGCGCTACGGGATGGTGGAGCGCGGACTGACCGTCCACTACCTGAGCCCGATGAACGAGACGAACACCTGCACGAACGAAGGCGTGTGCGCCAGCGCGACGCGCCACGCCGAGCTGGTGCGTGCCATCGCGGAGCGGCTTGATGCTGAGGGTCTGACCTCAGTGCGCCTGCTGGGGCCGGAGACCGCTGGCGTCGACGTAACCTACGCCGATGCCCTTTGCGCCGATCCGCTCATCGAGAGCAAACTGGACCATCTCACCTACCACCGGTACGACGGCGCGCCGTCCAGCGGCGCCGCGTGCGGGAAGAGCTTCTGGGTCTCCGAATGGTCGCAGTCGCAGACCGACGGCTTCCTCGACGACGGTCACCAGGTTGCCGACGAGTGGTCGTTCGCGCGCACCATGACGGCCAATCTCCTCCTCCACCTCTCCTTCGGGGTGGAGTCGGCACAGGCCTGGGACGCGTTCGACAACGTGCACCTGCACGCGGGCAACGGCCAGATCACGCGCTGGGGTCTCCTTGCGTACACGGGCGCCTGTCCGAACCCGCTCTCCTGCGAAGGGTCGTACGCGCCGAAGAAGCGCTACTGGACGAACCGGCAGGTATTCGAGTTCGTTCCAGCCGGCGCGGAGCGCGTCGGCGTGGCTGAATCGGACGCCCAGTTGCAGGCCGTCGCGTTCGACGTCGCCGGCGAGCTGGTGATCGTGGGTCAGAACACGGGCCCGGCTCGGAACGTGACGATCACGGTGAACGGGGGCAGCGCGCCGCCGCTGCTGCGCCTCTACGAGACGACGGCAACCGAGAACATGGCGCGCCGCGCCGACGTGGCCGCCTCCGACTCGACGTACACCGTGCCGGTTGCCTCGGATGGGTTCTTCACGCTCGTGCCGTAGGTCGCCGGTGTGCCACGGGGCGCGTGCCTGGTGAAGTCTGGTCTGCGCCGATTGCGGGGAGGAGACGACGGTGCCGTTCGTGCCCCGGCTCAACCGGCCAGTGTACTGCGGTTCCTGCTTCCAACGGGACCGCTCCGGGGCGGTCGCCTGACCCGGCGCACGAGGTTCCTCCAAAAAACCGAAGGATCGCTGGCACGCTCGCAGTCGGGCTCGGCGACGTAACGGAGGACCTAAAGACGTTCAAGGAGATCATCGAGGACCAGGAGCCCGACAAGGACATCATGGTTCAGCGCGCGTCCGCCGGGTAACGCGGGGACGGACGGCACGCCACGGCACCGGGTGCCAGGAAACGAACCTCCCTCGTCGTTTGGCATTCGAATCCTTCGAGCGAGCCACAATTGAATCTAGAGACCGCATGGATCAGGCGGCATGATTGAACATACGTTGAAATGAGTAGATAATTCAAAGGTAAATAGTTTATGGTCCCAGCTGAAGGGAGGGAGCCCATGCTAAGTAACTGGCTCAAGCGGGCGGTCTTTGTGGGACTCGCCGCAGGAGCAGCGCTCTTTGCAGGTGCCTACCCGGCAGGCGCGGCAACCGCGCCGTCATTGGGTTCGGCGCAGAGTTTCGCGGTCCTGGGTGGCACCACGGTGACCAATACCGGCCCGACCACCATCACCGGCGACCTCGGTGTCAGCCCGGGTTCCGCGATCACTGGCCAGGCGAGCATCACGCTCACGGGAGCGACGCACACAGCCGATGCGGTGGCTCTCCAGGCCCAGAACGATGTCACCGTTGCCTACGACGCGCTCACAAGCGAGCCGTGCACAGAGACGAACCTGGCGCTGAGCGGAGCGACGCTCACGCCGGGCGTGTATTGCTATACGTCGTCGGCTCAGTTGACCGGAACACTCACGCTCAACGGCGCTGGGGTCTACATTTTCAAGACAGTGAGCACGCTCACCACCGCAGTGGGCTCGACTGTGGCCTTGATCGGCGGCGCCCAGCCCTGCGACGTGTTCTGGCAGATCGGCAGCTCCGCGGACCTCTTTACAGACACGACGTTCGTAGGGAACATCCTCGCGCTCACGAGCATCAACCTGCAGAATGGCACAAGCATCGACGGTAGAGCCCTGGCACGAAATGGGGCCGTGACGATGGACAGCAACACCGTCTCCAACTCGAGCTGCGTCGCTGGGACAACGCCCACCACGACTCCGGCCGCGTCGACCCCTGGCGCGACCCCAACCGGCGCGACCCCGGCCGCCGGCTTCCCGCCCACCGGCGCAGGGGCCCAAGGGGATGATGGTATGCCCTGGGTAGAGGTCCTCGTCGCCTGGTCCCTGGCCGGCCTCGGCGTCCTGGCCCTGGCCCTCCGCCGTAGAGTGCGTAGCCACCGCGCGTAGGACGCGCCAGCGGCCAAGAACGATGTCGAGGATCAAGAGGCCGTAGAGGACATCAGGCTTCGGCTCGTCTCCGCAATGTAGGCCGGCGACGCTCGAGATGGGCCATTCCCTACTCACCTCAGTAGCTGGAACAGCTCGGTGCGCAGGCGGCGCGCACATTAGTGAAGGGATCCGTAGGGCCGAGACGCGCCTAGCGGGGTGCCGCCTCGGCAGGAGCCGGCAACTCGACAGCGTAGCCGGCGACCCAGGCGCCGTCGCCGTCCTCCCAGATCTCCTTCTTCCAGATCGGCACGACCTGCTTGATCCGGTCGACGGCGTAGTGGCACGCCTCGAACGCCTCGCGCCGGTGCGGCGCGGAGACGGCGACGAGCAGGCTCGCCTCGCCGACGGCCAGCCGGCCGGTGCGGTGGTGGACGGCGATGGCGGTGATCGGGAAGTTGGCCTTCACCTCGTCCGCCACCTCGCGCAGCTTCTTCTCAGCCATCGAGGGATAGGCGTCGTATTCAAGCGCCACGACGCGCCGGCCCTCGCTGTTATTGCGGGCGACGCCGTGAAACAAGACGACAGCGCCCGCCTCATCGACGCGCACGGCATCGAACAGCCGCTGCTGGTCGAGCGGGTCGGGCGTCACCAGAAACGCGTCGCCCTCACCGGCGCCGCCGCTGACGGGCGGGATGAGCGCGATGTCGTCGCCGTCGCTCAGCGGGTGCTCGGAGGGCACGAACTCCTCACCCACAGCGCAGACGAGCGTCGGCAGAAACGGCGTCACGATAGGGTACTGCTCACTGAGCCGGTCGCGCAGATCGGCCACAGTAGCGCCTTCTTTCAGCTCCAGCGTCACTTTGGGCTGGCCGAGCAGCTCCTTGAGACCGGCGAAGAGCGCAACTTCCACCTTCATCGCATCAGTCCGGCCGGAGCTGGCGGAGCAGGTTCGCCGTCTCGATCGCGCCCAAGGCCGCGTCGTAGCCTCGGTTGCCGATCTTGCCGCCGGAGCGCTCCATCGCCTGCTCCAGCGTGTTCGGCGTGACGACGCCGAACATCACCGGCACGCCCGTCTCCAGGGCCACCTGGGTGACGCCGCGCGCTGCCTCGCCCGCGACGAAGTCGAAGTGAGCGGTCTCGCCTCGAATCACTGCGCCCAGGCAGACGATTGCATCGTAGCGGCGGCTCTCTGCGAGCCTCTTCGCGATCAAGGGCAACTCGAAGGCGCCGGGCACCCAGGCGACGTCGACGTCCTCGTCGCGCACGCCATGCCGTTCGAGCGCCGTTCGCGCGCCTTCCAGCAGGCGCGTCGTGATCACCTCGTTGAAGCGCGCGACGATCACGCCGATGCGCAGGCCTGCGCCATGCAGTTCACCCTTGAATGTGGCGCCCATTGCGCGCTCAGCGTATCACCCGCGTCCTGAGCGCGGCAACCAGGGCGGTCAGGAACCAGGACCCAGGAACCAGGAGCCCAGGCCCGCTCCGCCTCATCGTCGCGCGCCCACCGGCGCACGCCGCCGGTAGCGGCGACCTTCAGGTCGCCACCAGCGCCGCCCGCGCTCGCTGCGCCGCTCAGGCGCGACGGGCGCTTCTCCCGCGGGTCACGCGCACCCCGCAGCTGCCGTCTGTCCGCAGCCGTCAGATGGCCGAGAGGAGCCTCGGAGAGTCCTCCCCTGCCGTGTAGCGGTGTGCGGTTAGGGGGATGGGGTGGGCCGGTTCATCGCTCGGCGTCCTTGAGAGGCATGACGTCGTTACTCCTGCAGCCGGCCCACACCCCTTCCTGGTCGCGCATGTCCTAGAAGGTGGGCGATAATAGCCTCGCGGACTAGGGGCCGATGCTCCATTTGATGATCAGCGGATCAAAGTCGGCGTCATAGCCCTCGTATACAACGAACTGCGGCGCCACGCCTTCGGGCACCTCAAAGGTAACCCAACCCCGGACGCAGTCATTAGCTAGAAGGTTCGTGCTGTTCAGCTCGGGCTCCTTCGCAGAGATGCCTGGCTCTAGGCGGCTGTTGTCTGGCATCTGCAAGCGAAAATCAAACGGGTTGACGGAGGCGGACTCTGGAGGATTGGCGCCAGTGCACATTTCGACGTCAATGGCCGCGAAGATGTTACCGGGATCTGGTCTGGAGAACTCGTTGGCCGAGGTCACGGGAGCGTCGTAGGAATAGACTATCAGGCTGATTCCTCCACTCGCCTCGACCTTGTCGCCGATGCTTGGCTGTTCCGCCACCGTCGGAGAGGCCGTCGGCGCAGCAACTGGAATATCTTCAGGGCTGCCTTGCTCGTCGTCGGCCTTTGAGCCCGAGGCAGCCAATCGTTCACGCACTCGCGACTCCACCAACGAGACGTATCCATCGAGCTCATCGCTGTCGAACGGGGAGAACACACTCTGGGCCTGGACAGCAAAACCAACTCGATCGATGAGGACGTTTACAACGTCGATGTACACGTCAGCCTCGCTGCCAAAGCCGGTCTCTCCCCTCGCGGCTACGTGGACCTTCAAGCGGTACGCGTCTGTTCTGTCTCCATGCGCTGGAAAAGACAGTGGGCTGAACGATGCGTCCGAGTAGGCGGCTTCCTGGTCGTCGAGACGACCGGCCTCAACGACTTCTACCAGACAATCGCCGATTGACGATCTGTCGTCCTCTGCAGCGTTGGCCTGATCAGGGGTCTCAAACGTAGCTAGGCTCTGGGATATCGAGTCCGAGCCGCCGCTAGAGAAGCTTCCCGTTGCCGCCCTGCCCATTCGCCCGGCGGGCGTGTCAGGGGTGCAATCGTCGAATGGGCTGTCCTCATCGCTTTCAGGTTCCTCCGCCCATCCCGTAGGGAAGTCGCTCAGCAGAAGCAGCATTGACTCGGCTAGTTGATCTTCGTTGCTCGGCTCAGAAGTCTGGTCGTCACCAGGAGTTGTCTTGGCGCTGTCATTGCCGCCGCTTGTGCAGCCGATAAGTCCGCTCGCAATAGTCAGCATGACCGCCAATGAGATTAGCATCGTTCGCATGGATCGCTCACCCTCTTGTTCACTTCCAAAGCCGACGCCAGAAACCGACCCTGCCCAGCGTCCGTCCCACCAGCTTGTTCTTGGCGCGACGGCCGATCTTCTTCGGGTCGCCAGACGCGACAGCCTTCGTGTCGGCCGACAGGCGGGCCAGCCGGTAGAGCCAGCTAGTCATGCTCACGGGTTGGCCCGTTCGAATCCGCACTCCACTCCGCTACCAGTGCCGTCGAGTATGAAGTCCACGCAAGCCCGGACTCTGGCATCGCTTCCCTGAATCTGTTCAAACGGCCTGGCTTGACCCCAACTGGTTATTGCGAACATTGCCACAAGGCGAGTGAGCGCGGCGTCGCGCGGCGCGGTGCTTGGGTTCGACAGCTGGGTGAGCTGACTGCCAAGTGTGTCGGCTCGGTTCTGGAGAGCAACGATGTCCGACCGGATCTCGGTCAGATCCGGCTCCGTTTGTTCCTCTATGACCCAGTGTGTGACCTTCGCATCGACAGCCACGATTGCTAGAGCGATGACGGCTCCTGCGACCGCGGCAATAACAACGCTCACAGCGTTCGTCATGAATCCTACTCCTCCTTCGCACTACTCGCCGACTCGGCCGTCACGATCCCGGTCGAGGTCGAACACGTCCGGTCCCACGACCTGCACCGGCCCCGTGTAGAGCGGGCCATTCCCTGAGCCACCAGCGCAGTCATAGTCGCTGGCACTCGGGTCGAGGCAAGCGCCCGCGTAGGACGGATGACAGTTTTGATTGCTGTGCGGGTGGCTGTGTCGGCTGAGGAGGCGGCGGAGCCGGCGTGTCCGTAGCAGCAGGTGGCGGCGGGACAGGCGTATCGGTAGCCGCCGGTGGTGGCTGAGCGTCCGCCGGTTCCTCCGTATCCGTCACCTCGACCGCCGTTCCTTCGGTGGCAGTAGGTCCCTCATCCGTCGAAGTCTCATCGTCACACGCGGCGGCGATGAAGAACAGGACCTAGGACGAGGATGAGTGAGAATAAGCGCGCCAGCATGGGCCGCTCCCCCTTTCGACCAAGATTCTGGCTCCGATTGTACTCCTTCGGCCAGAAAGGTCAAAGGGCGTTGCGATCCGTCCTGCTCCCGCCACCGCGGTCGCTCGAACTTCGAACCTCGAGAACCGTGCCACCCGCCCCTTCGCGCTCTGCCGCCCTGGCTCTACCCTGGACCTCCATGGCCCGTCCAGGGCAACCACGCCGAGACCGCCCGGACGCCAGAATCAAATCGAGGAGGAGATCAGTCGTGAGCGACGCAGAAAACACGATTTTGCCGAACCAACTGCCAGCTCCGGCGCAGCAGGACGAGCTGCCCGCGCCTCAAAGCAACCGGACCGGAGGCCCTGCCACCCCGCAGGGCAAAGCCACCAACTGGATCAAGCATCTCAGTCACGGCCTCCGCTCCAACCGCCCCGTCATCCCCCACATGGAGGACGAGGGCGCCTGGTATCGCCATCTCGATGGCGTTCGCACCAGCCTCGCTCCGGAGGGCGCCATGGAGCACCTCTTCGTCGAGCGTATCGCCAGCCTCACCTGGCGCCTGTACCGCGTCATCCGGTACGAAGTGGTCGCCACCATGCACCACATCGGCGAGACGGAGACTGACCTCGCCATCGCGCAGGCCTACCTCTCGCGCAAGAAGGGCCCCCGCGAGGTCGACCCCGATCGGCTCCGCGCCCACCAGCAGAAGCGCATCGTGCCCGCATCGCCGGAGCTGGACAAGATCATGCGCTACGAGACCCACCTGCATCGCCAGTTCCTCCAGACCTTGCACGAACTCGAAGCCCTCCAGTCCCGCCGCAAGGGCGAGCCCGTCCACCTCGCCCGCGTCGATGTCGGCGCTGCCGCGCCGGACTAGGCGCGTTGCGACACGAAAGGAGACCGCCCCCCACTCGGGGATCGCGCCAGGTCGGCTCGCGGCAGCGTAGGGGCGGGTCTCAGACCCGCCCAGACAGGCGTCAGGAGACGATGCTGCGAAAGCGACGCGTGGCGAGCGTGAGGGTGACGGCGGCCAGGCCGACCAAGAAGGCCCTTCTCACTGCGCCCCTCCGAGAGCGAACGACCTGATAATGGCCTCCACGGTGGCTAGGTTGACATTCCCTTTCGGCACGACGTATCCAGTGAGCTTGATTACGGTGTCGGGCGAGAAGTCGATAATGTAGGACAAGCCGAGCCACTGCGCCCGCGAAGTAGGATTAATCCCCGACTGCCGGCACTCCACGGCGCGGTGCCCCAGAAGGGTGACGATGCCAGCCGTGTCGGGCCGGTCGGTCGGGAGCGACAGTGGGTCCGGGCGCTCGCAGTTTTCGATAATCGCATTCACAGGGAATCCGTCCGACCTCTCGAAGCTCACCTCGACGTCTGCCATGCCAGGTGTGCTGCCTTCGCCAGGCTGACCCGCGCTCCGCACGACTTCTGGGCTGATGACGCTGAGAGGCGGCTCCTCCTCCAGTGTCCAGTCCGGCGGGTACTTGAAGCTGTATCCATCGGGGCTGGTGTAGGTCTTCCAGTCCGACGTGTCGATGCCCGTGGGCGGCGTCGGGCTGGGCGCGAGGACATAGGTGGGGGTAATCGTTGGCTTGGCTGTAGGCCTGACCACCTGGTTCGGGGGCGAGAGGGCGGTGGAGGTGGCGGCGGGCGTGTCGCCGGTCTGGGCGCGGTCCGCGTCCTCTTCCTGACCAACCTGGACCGCGAGGTAGATGCCGGTCGCAAGCCCGCCTGCCGTCAGCGCAACCGCACCGACTTTGAGTAGTCCAGCCAATGCACTCGATAACATCGCCACCCGCTCCTTAACGCCATATCTGCCATGTGGCCCTCATCTCTGAGAGAGTAGCTACTATAGCACTATTGAGGGCGGGCCCGTCAACCCCCCGCGAGCGTCGTTTTTCGCGCGGTTCTTCCCTACGAACGCCTCGATCTCACCCACCTCGCCGTGCCGGAGGGGCGGGCGCTCTGGCGCGAAGCTGGCGTCACGCAGGAGGCGTCGATGTCCTTTAGGAGACGATGCTGCGAAAGCGACGCGTCGCGAGCGTGAGCGTGACGGCGGCCAGGCCGCCGAGGATCGCGAGCGCCTGGAGCATGACGATGCCCACGCTGTCGCCGCCCGCCGCGGCGGGGCCGTTCAGCAGGACGCGCATCGCCTCGATCGTGTAGGTGACGGGGTTGAGGTGGGCGACCGTTTGCATCCACTGCGGCAGCAGCTCGATGGGGAGCTGGGCGGAGCTGGTGAAGAGCAGCGGCAGCGTGAGGAAGTTGCCGATGATGAAGGTCGCCTCGGTGCTCCGCGTGGCCAATGCGATGTAGACGTTGAGCCCGGCCAGCACCAGCGCGAAGAGCAGCGCGATGGCTATCGCCCCCAGGACGCCGGCGATGTTGTAGTAGAACGAGACCTCGGGCGTCTGGAAGCGGCCGATCCCCCAGCCGATGCCGACGACGAGCACCGTCTGGATCGCCATACGCGTCATATCGCCGAGCAGCCGGCCGAGGAGGATGGCGAGGCGATTGATCGGCGTCGTGAGCAGCTTATCCAGGAAGCCGCTATCGATGTCGGTGATCATGCCCACGCCCGACTGGCCAGCGCCGAACAGGACCGACTGCAGCATCACGGTCGGGATGAAGAACTGCAGATAGCTGACGTTCCCGAAGTCGTCGGCGGCGCCGGGAAAGCGCACGATGCGGGCGAACATCTGGCCAAAGAGGACGAGCCAGATCAGCGGCTGAACGAGCGAGAAGAAGACGACCGTGGACTGTCGCGACAGGCGCTTGATCTGGCGGACATAGAGCGTCTGCGTCTCGCTCCAGAGCTTGGGCAGGCCGCGAGGCATCGCCTCGAGCGTGACGAGGCTGCCTGCGTGCGGCGAAACGACGGGCTTGTCGGCGACTTCCACCGACGGTCAGCCCCGGCGCGGCCGGCCAGGGCCCGGCCGCATGAACATCATCCGCTGGTTGCGCCAGTTCTGGACAGGCGCGTCCTCGCGGATGCGCTCGCCCGTGTACTTGAGGAAGACGTCGTCCAGCGTGGGGCTGGTGAGGGTGAGGTCGTCGACGTAGATCTCCGCCTCGTCCAGGGCGCGCAGGATCTTGGGCAGGGCGCGGCCGCCTTCGTGCGCGGTGAGCACGAGCTTGCCATCGTCCTGGTTGATCGCCCCGACGAACTGCAGCGGCCGGAGCACCTCGGCGGCGCGCGTGCGCTGCGCGCTCGTCTGCGTCTCGTCGCCGCGGAACGCCAGGCTGATCACGTCGCCGCCCAGCTCCGCCTTCAGCTCGGTCGGGCTGCCGCTCGCGATGATCCGCCCGTGGTCGATGATCGCGAGGCGGTCGCAGAGCTTGTCGGCCTCCTCCAGGTAGTGTGTGGTGAGGAAGAGCGTGAGCCCCTCACGCTTGTTCAGGTCCTCCAGGTAGCTCCAGATGCCCGCGCGGTTCTGCGGGTCGAGGCCTGTCGTCGGCTCATCAAGGAAGAGGAGCTGCGGCCGGTGGATCAGGCCCGTCGCGAGGTCGAGCCGCTTGCGCATGCCGCCCGAATATGAGCCGGCCATGCGATCGGCATCGGCCTCCAGGTCGACCAGCTCGAGGAGCTCATCGATGCGCCGACGGAGCAGGCCCCGGTCCATGTGGTAGAGCTGGCCTTGAAGCATCAGGTTCTCGCGCCCGCTCAGCTCGTCGTCGACGCCGACCTCTTGGGCTGTGTAGCCGATCAGCACGCGGATCGTGTCCGGGTCCGCGTTGATGTCGTAGCCGAAGACGCGGGCGCGGCCGGCGGTGGCGGCGAGGAGCGTGATCAGAATCTTGATCGTCGTCGACTTGCCGGCGCCGTTCGGCCCGAGAAAGCCGAAGAACTCACCCTGCTCCACGTTGAAGGAGATGCCGCGCAGCGCTTCGGCGCCATCCGGATACGTCTTGTGGAGGTCTTCGACTTCGACGACGGGGCTCATGGACGGGCGACGCGCAGGTCATCGCCGCCGAGGCGCGCGGCCCGGCGAAGCGGACGAAGGCGGGGGACTGAATGCATCGGAAGGGCTAGAAGCTGCCTTCCTTAGGCGGCTCGAGGTGGTGGCCGAGCTTCGTCCGCTTCGTCTCCAGGTAGCGGATGTTGTGCTCGTTCGGCTGGATGACGATGGGAACCCGTTCGACCATGCGCAGGCCGAAACCTTCCAGACCGGCGCGCTTCGCCGGATTGTTCGTGAGAATGCGAACGTCGCTCAGGCCCAGGTCGACCAGGATCTGCATGCCGATGCCGTAGTCACGCCGGTCGGCGGGGAAGCCCAGCGCCTCGTTCGCCTCAACGGTGTCGAGGCCCGTGTCCTGCAGCGCGTAGGCCCGCAGCTTGTTGTGGAAGCCGATGCCCCGGCCCTCCTGGCGCATGTAGACGATCACGCCGCTGCCGGCGTTCGCTATCATCTGCATCGAAGCCCTGAGCTGCTCCCCGCAGTCGCAACGCTGGCTGCCGAAGACATCGCCCGTGAGGCACTGGCTGTGCACGCGCACCAGCGTCGGTTCGCGGTCCGAGACGTCGCCCAGCACCAGCGCCACATGTTCGTCCGCATCGATCGGGCTGCGGTAGGCGACCGCCCGCCACTCGCCGAACTCGGTCGGCAGCACCGTCTCGGCCACGCGTTGCACCAGCTTCTCCTTCTCCATCCGGTAGGCGATGAGCTGGTCAACGCTGATGATCTTGAGCTTGTGGCGGCCGGCGAAGCGCTTCAGGTCGGGCAGACGGGCCATGGTGCCGTCCGCCTTCATGATCTCGCAGAGGACGCCGGCCGGGTACAGCCCGGCGAGCTTGCAGAGGTCGACGACGGCCTCGGTCTGGCCAGCCCGTACTAGGACGCCGCCGTCGCGCGCGCGCAGCGGAAACGTGTGACCGGGCATCACGAGGTCTTCAGGTCGCGTCTTCGGGTCGATCAGCACCTGCACGGTGCGGGCGCGGTCGGCCGCCGAGATACCGGTGCTGACGCCGGAGCGCGCCTCCACCGAGACCGTAAACGGCGTGCCGAAGTGCGAGTCGTTGCGGCCGACCATCATCGGGATGCCCAGCCGGTCGACCCGCTCCGCCGTCATCGGCATGCAGATCAGCCCACGGCCGTACTTGGCCATGAAGTTGATCGCCTCGGCGTCGACGAACTGGGCGGGCAGGCAGAGGTCGCCCTCGTTCTCGCGCTCCTGGTCGTCGATGATGATCACGAAGCGGCCGTGGCGATAGTCCTCGATCGCTTCTTCGACTGTCGCCAGGCCCTTCTCAGGCCGCTCGCTCTTGGCTTTCATTGCGTCCCCCTTGCGGTGCCCGCCCTGGTGAGTCGAGCCCGCACTACTGGGTAGCCAGACGTTCCTCTAGCAGTTGCTCGACATACCGCGCCAGGATGTCCGATTCCAAGTTTACCCGATCGCCGGGGCGCCTGCGAGTGAGGTTGGTGTGCTCCTGCGTGAACTGGACCAGCGAAACGGCCAGGCTGTTCGGTGTCTTGTCGATCACGGTCAGGCTCGCGCCGTCGATGGTGATCGGGCCCTTGACGATGACGTAGCGGAGGATCTCGGGCGGCGCGTGGTAGCGGGCAATGATCGCGTCGCCCTCCCGCGTGAACGATTCGAGCGTGCCGGTGTGCTCGACGACGCCGCGCACCAGGTGCCCGCCGATGCGCTGCGCGAGCGTCATCGCGCGCTCCAGGTTGACGACAGCGCCTGGCTGGAGGTCGCTCAAGTTCGTACGCCGGTAGCTCTCCGGCATCACGTTGGAGTGGAAGCCGGTCTCCTCCAGGTAGGTGCAGGTGAGATCACAACCGTTCACGGCGATGCTGTCGCCGAGGTTGGTGCCCCAGAGCACCTTCGCGGCGTTGATGATCAGCCGGCCCTCTTCCGCCTCGCGGACCGTGCCCAGCTCTTCGATGATGCCGGTGAACATGCGTCAGTATACCCTGTCACGCGCACGACATCTGCCCTACAATGGAGCGCCAACATGCCCGCCGCGCGACAACAGCCCAAGCCGGCTCACCAGCTCAGCGCCGACGAGGCGCGCCTGCTGGCCGTGCAGGCGCAGGGCCTGACGGGCGCGGTCAAGAAAGGGCACGGCGTGCCTGAACTGCTGCGCCACGTCGGCGCGGTGCAGCTCGACACCATCTCCGTACTCGCGCGCTCACACGAGTTGGTCGCCTATGCCCGCCTCGGCGCGGTCGGGCGCCAGGCGGTGGAGCAGGCGTACTGGGGCGAGCCGGCGCGCGCGTTCGAATACTATGCGCACGCAGGCTGCATCTTGCCGATTGAGATGTGGCCGCACTTTGCGTTCCGGCGCGAGCAGCTCGGCCAGCACATCGTCCCGGACCACGCCGCAAGCAAGAAGATGCTCAACGAGGTGCAAGCGCGGCTGAGGGACGGGCCCGTCACGGCGACCGACCTGGGCGGCGCGCGCAAGAGCGCCGCGGGGTGGTGGAACTGGTCGGATGCGAAGCGCGCGCTCGAGGTCCTGTACCGGCGCGGCGAGGCGATCTGCGTCACGCGGCGCAACTGGAAGCGCGTCTACGACCTGCCGAAGCGCGTTCTGCCGCAGGAGCTGCTGCACAAGGAGTACTCGGCGGAAGAGAGCTATCGACATCTCACTCGCGCTGCCGGGAAGGCGCTGGGCGTCGGCACGGCACGCGACATCGCCGGGTATTATCACCTGCTGACGCCCTACATGGCGCGGACGCTCGATCGAAAGCGCCTGCTCGCCGATGCGCTCGCCGAGAGTGGGCTCGTGCCGGTTGAAGTCGAAGGCTGGAAAGAGGCCGCGTTCGCTGATCCCGCAGCGATGAAGGCCCGCGCGCCGCGCGGCTACCGCACGACGCTCCTTTCGCCTTTCGATTCGTTGGTCTGGGCCGACCCTCCGCCGCCCGGCGAGGCGCCGCGCGAACGCACGAGGCGATTGTTCGGCTACGACATGACGCTCGAGGTGTACCTGCCGAAGGCGAAACGCGTACACGGCTACTTCACGATGCCGCTACTCGCGGAGGGCCGTCTCGTCGGGCACGTCGATCCTGCCCGCGAGGGCCGAACGCTGGTGGCGCGGCGCGTCTCCCTCGACGACGCGTCTGCCGTCGATGCAATGGCGTCCGCGCTACGCGAGGCGGCGACGTGGGTCGGCTGCGACGATGTTCGGGTCGAGCAGGCCGAGCCGCGCGGCGTGGCGAAGGCGCTGCGTAAGGCTGTGAGGTAGGCGGAGCGCCTAGCTCACGTAGCCCGCTACAAGCAGATCGTCGCCCAGGTGGTCGACCGCCACGTCCCGCAGTCGGAGCGCGTCCGCCATTCGTGTCGCGCCCTGGCCAGCGACGGCGGTGGGCGCGGTCGCGCCACCGATGATCATCGGCGCGACGACGGCGTGCACTTTGTCGACGAGGCGCTGGTCGAAGAACGAGCCGAGCAGCACGCCGCCGCCCTCGATGAGCAGGGTCAGCACGTCGGACTTGCCGAGCAACGCCAGCAGCGCCGGCAAATCGACGCGGCCCGCCTGGTTCGCGGGCAGCACGGCGAGCTGCGCGCCCGCCGCCTCCATCTCGGCCCTCCAGGCTTCGCTCGATGCCTCAGTGGTGGCGACGAGGGTCTTCGTGCCACAGGCGAGGGCCTTCGCGTCGCGCGGCGTCCGTCCGCGCGAGTCGATCACCACGCGCAGTGGCTGGCGCTCGGCGACGCGACCCTCCGGGCGAGCCGTGAGCTGCGGGTCGTCCACCAGCACGGTGTTCACCCCGACGGCGATGGCGTCGATGCGCGTTCGCAGCTCGTGCGACCAGGCGAGCGTCTGCGGCCCGCTCACCCAGCGCGAGTCGCCGCTGGTGGCCGCGATCTTGCCGTCGAGGCTGGCGGCGAACTTCGCGACGACGAAGGGCAGGCCGGTCGCGCGGTGCTTCAGGTACGCCTCGTTGATCCGGCGCGCCTCCGCCTCGCCCTCACCCACGACGACGCGGACGCCTGCGGCTTCGAGCTTCGCCCGGCCCTGCCCCGAGACGCGCGGGTCGGGGTCGAGGTGCGGAAAGCGCACCTCCGCGGCCCCGGCGGCGAGGACCGCCTCCACACACGGAGGTGTGCGACCGTGATGGCTGCAGGGCTCGAGGGTGACATAGAGTGTTGCGCCGCGGGCGGCCGCGCGGGCGGCCGCCAGGGCGGCCGCCTCGCCGTGCGGCGAGCCGGGGCCGCGATGCGCCCCTTCGCCGACGACTCGACCGTCGCGAACGACGACGGCGCCTACCGTGGGGTTCGGACTCGTGCGCCCGGCCTGCTCACGGGCGAGGTCGAGCGCGCGCGCCATGTAGCCGGCGTTCACGCCTCGCCGTCCTTCCCTTCGACAGGCTCAGGACGGGGCTCAATGAAGAGGCCGGCCTGCATACCCTGGTGCAGGCCTTCCTCCTCCAGCTCGTCGTCCAGCTCCTCCCAGATGCCGCTGGCGAGCGGCCCGCCCTGGCCCTGGTACTTGGTCTTGCCCGAACCGTAGGGCCGCTCGACGGGCGACGACATGCGCTCGAACGTGAAACAGCAGATGCGCATGCGCGGGTAGAGCGCGACCGGCATCACGCCCAGGTTACCCAGCTCCATCGTCGCGGTGCCGTCCCAGCCCGGGTGGAAGACGCTGGCCGTGCTGTGCACGATGATCCCCAGCCGGCCCAGGCTGCTCCGGCCTTCGAGCCGGCCGAGCAGGTCGTCCGGCAGCGTGAGCCGCTCCAGCGTGGTGGCGAGCACCAGCTCGTGCGGGTGGATGATGAACGGCTCGCCGGTCTTGACGACAACGGGGCGCGTCGTGCCTTTCGCTGTCTCCGCCCGACGCGGGTCGATGTAGGCCTGCTTGTTGCGCTCGAAGACGAGGAACGTGAAGCCGAGCCGCAGGTCCACGCCGTCCGGCCCGATCCGGCTGTCCAGCCCATCGGTGGGCATGATCTTGATCCGGCCCTCCTTCAGGGACTGGCGGATGTCGCGGTCGGACAGGATCACGGGGCTCGGCGCTCCAGGGCGTTCGATGTGGGGGTCATGAGCGCTTCATTCTAGCATGGCCGGAATCGCAGCCGAAGCCCATGCTATAAAGCGACGATATGCGCACGCGACCGACGAGCCTGGTGGCCTACATCGCGACGGTGCACGGTCTGATCCACACCATCGAGATGACGTACGCCGCCCTCCTCTCGCGGATCGACGACGAGTTCGGCGCGGGGCTGTTCGTGCTGGGCATCGTCGCCAACGTGTTCGCGTTCGGCTTCGGCTTCAGCGCCCTCCCGTCCGGCTTCCTCGTCGACCGGCTCGGCAGCCAGCGCGTGCTCACGATCGCCTTCGGCCTCGCCGCCGTCGCCGCGCTCCTCGTCGCCACGTCGCCTAACACGGTGACGCTCGCCGTCTTCTTGGGCCTGCTCGGGCTCAGCATCGGCCTCTACCATCCGGCTGGCATCTCCCTCATCGCGCAGGCCACCGCCGGACCCGAAGGCGGTCGCGGGCTGGCACTCGGCTGGCACGGCGTCGTGGGCAACCTGGGTGTCGCCGTGGCGCCGGTGCTCGCGATCGGCGTCGCCGAGGCGCTCGACTGGCGCTGGGCGTACGTGCTGCTGGCGATCCTCGCTCTGCTCGCCGCGCTCTCGCTGCGGCTCGTCCGGCTGCCGCGCGCCGGGCCGTTCGGCGTCGAGGTGCGAGACGTTGAATCGCCTGGCGAGCCCGCGCTACCCGAACGCGACGCGGCACCGCCCGCCACCGGCCTGCGTCCGTTCGCACCGCTGCTGTTGGTCTACGGCGTCTTCGTGCTGAACGGCTTCGTCTATCGAGGCAGCCTGACGTTCCTGCCGGTGCACATCGAGGACAACGTGAGCGTCTCGTGGTTCGGCCTGGACGAGGCGTGGCTGGCCGGCTCACTCACGACGCTGGCGCTGCTGGCGGGCGCAGTCGGGCAGCTCTTCGGCGGAGCGATGTCGGAGCGACACCGGCTGGAGCGGCTCGCGGTGCCGCTCACGTTCAGCATGCTGCCGTTCCTCCTCCTAATGGGGCTGACGACCGGCCTGCCGCTCGTGCTCTTCTCGGCGCTCTTCATCTTCGCGAACTTCAGCGGCCAGCCTGTCTACACCGGTCTCATCGCCGACTACTCGCCGGAGCGGGCGCTGGGCCGCAGCTATGGCATCCCATTCTTTGCGGCGTTCGGCATCGGCTCGGCGGCCGCATCGTTCGCGGGCTTCTTCGCCGACCGCTGGGGCACCGACGCCGTCTATCAAACGCTCGCCGGCTTCGTTCTCGTGACGCTGACGCTCTCGGTGGCGATCTGGCGCCTGAGCGAGCGTCGTGAGGCGCCGCCGCACCACGAGCCGTCCGCCGCCGCGTGGGGAGGCGAGTAGGCCCTTCGCGAGATCGTCGCGCCCGATCTCTCGGGGACCTGTCGATCTGGCGGTCGCCGTTTCGTCGTAGAGATGAAGCGAGGTCGAAGCTGCTGGCCTCGCACCGAATGCGACCGAGAGAAAGGAGTCACCACGATGCGATTCATCATGCTGATGCTACCGGAGGGGTACGAGGACGCACCTCCGGGCGCCGTACCAGATGCCAAGGCGGTCGAGCCGATGATGGCCTACAACGAGGCGTTGCAGAAGGCGGGCGTGCTGCTGGCCCTGGACGGCCTCCACCCGCCGTCCATGGGCACCCGCGTTTCGTTCAAGGGAGGCACGGCCATGGTCACCGACGGCCCTTTCCCCGAAACGAAGGAGGTGGTAGGCGGCTACTGGATCATCGACGTGCCCTCGAAGGAGGAGGCGGTTGCCTGGGCCGCGCGCTGTCCTGGCTCGGACAGCGAGGTGATCGAGGTCCGCCAGATCCAGGAGATGTCCGACTTTCCGCCCGATGTCCAGGAGGCGGCAGCAGGGTTTGACGAACTGCAGCGAAGGGCTGGTCAGCGCGGCACCTAACCGATCACCGCCTCGGCGCCGCCGACAGGCGGCGGCAGCACCATCTGTGGCTGAGAAAGGGCAGGACAGGATAGGATACTGCATGCCCTTCAAAGTCACCGTCGAACGGAACACGCTGCGCTTCGCGGCGGCGCACTTCGCCACCTTCGAGGGCCGGTGCGAGCCGCTCCACGGCCACAACTACGCGGTGACGGTCGACGTGGAGGGTGAGCTGACGGAGGACTCATGGGTGATCGACTTCTCGGCGCTGAAGTCAATGGCCCGCGATCTCTGCAAGCAGCTCGACCACAAGTTCCTGCTCCAGCGCGACAGCAAGGTGCTCGGGATCGACGAAGGGCCGAGCAACTGGAAGGTGCGCTTCCTGGAGCGCGGCTGGGTGTTCCCCAAGTCCGACGTGCTCCCGCTGCCCATCGACAACACGACAGCGGAGCGGCTCGCCGAGTGGTTCGGGCGGCGCCTGCTCGAGCAGATTGCCGCTCGGGGCGCGACGAACGTCACGACGATCACCGTGGGTATCGAGGAGATGCCGGGCCAGGCGGGCTGGTGGAGCGGGTCGGTTGCTGGTAGCTAATCGCCGGCCGCCGGTACCGTGCCCTTGACGGCCCGGTCTCGGACGGTTGAGTCCAGACGAAACGCCGCCTCCATCAGCGTACGCGCCAGCCAGGAGCGGACGGCGCTCCCGCGCCGCGCATGGTCCGTGAGCGACGCGCGCATCAACTCCGCTTCGCGCGCTCGCTCCTCGGTGATGGCCTGCGACATCGCCTCCAGCATGATCGGATGCGTCAGCATGGCTTGTGTGCTCGCTTCCTCCATTCGCGTCTTTTGCCGCGGCTCTCGTCGCCGCTCACTAAGACGACGACAGGCCGGCGCGATAACCGACAGCTCAGTCGCGTCGCGGCTACGACCGCCTCTTTGGAGCGGCGAGATCCACGCCCTCGATGCGTAGCAGCGAACGCTTCATCTCCAGGCCACCGCCGTAGCCGCCTAGCGTGCCGTCGGAGGCGAGCACGCGATGGCAGGGCAGGATGATCGGTACCGGGTTGCGCGCCATCACCGAGCCGACCGCTCGGGCCGCGCCGGGGTGGCCGACAACCGCGGCCAGCTCGCCGTAGCTGAGGGTCGTGCCGGGCCCGGCCAGCGCTCGCAGCGTGGTGAGCACACGGCGATGGAAGTCGCTCTGCACGCCCGACAGGTCTACCTGCAGACCGTCGAGCGCGTGGGCGTCGCCCGCGAAGTAGCGGTCAAACGCGCGGGCGATCGCGCGCTGCGCGGGAGGCGTCGCGGACGCGGGAGCGTCGCGGCCCGCTGCCTTCATCGATCCGTTGAGGAGGACGGACGTCACTCCCGTTGGCCCTGCCGAGATGATGAGCGTCCCGACTGGTGTCTTCTGCTTCCAGGTGTGGGTGGCGGCTGCGTTGTTGTTCTTCATAACACCAGGAGTATGCGCCACCAGCGGCGTGCCTGCTAGTCAGATCCGGACACTGGGGTAGCTTGTCCGGATCTGACTAGTCAGCCTCGCGGGCGGGAGCTACCATTGGGCCATGACGACATCGGCCGTGCTCACCACCGGCATCTATTGTCGCGCCGGCTGTCCGGCAACTCCCAACGAGCGGAACGTCGTCCGCTACCGCTCGCCGGTCGCGGCGGAGGCGGCCGGGTTCCGGCCATGCCTTCGCTGCCGCCCTGACCGCCTGCCGCCCGCGTTCACCGCCAACGGCGCGCCGGAGCCCGTACATCGGGCGCTGATGCTAATCGGTGAGGGCGCCCTGGACGAGACCGGCGAGGACGAGCTTGGCGGACGGGTCGGGCTAAGCGGGCGGCAGCTCCGGCGCGTGTTCCTCGATCACGTCGGCGCGACGCCGGCCTTCGTCGCCCGCTCGCGACGCGCGCACTTCGCGCGGAGGCTGCTGGACGAGACCGACCTGACGGTGACGGAGATCGCGTTCGCCGCCGGGTTCAACAGCGTCCGGCAGATGAACCGCGTCGTGCTCGATACGTTCCACTTCTCGCCGACCGAGCTGCGCGCCAAGCGTCGCCAACGAGACCGTCTCGTGGCCGACGGTGGGCTGCCGCTGCGCGCGCCCTACGCGGGCGCGCTCTCGTTCGACGAGATGCTCGCGTTTCTCGGCGCACGAGCCGTGCCCGGCGTCGAGGCCGTCGGCGGCGAGACGTACCGCCGCACGATCACCGCCTGCGGGCATCCGGGCGTGATCGAGGTCTCCGACCTGGGCGACGGCCGTCACCTGCAGGTCATCGCCCACCTGCCGACGTTCAACGCGCTGATCGATGACGTCACGAGGGTGCGGCGCATCTTCGGGCTGGACCATCCGCCCGCCGACAAGATCCCGGCGCTCGCGGAGGACCCGTGGCTGAAGCCACTGATCGCTGCGCGGCCGGGGCTCCGGCTCGTCGGCTCGTGGGACCGCTTCGAGACAGCGATTCGGATTGTCGTCAGCCAGCAGATCTCGCTGCGCGGGGCGCGCACGATCCTGGGGCGGCTGGTGCGCGAGTTCGGCTCGCCGGTGCCCGGCGTGGAAGCGCTCGGCCTGACGCACGTCTTCCCTTCGGCCGAACGCCTCGCCGCAGCGAGCGAAGGCGAGATCGCCGCGCTGGGCATGCCGGGCGCGCGCGCAACGACGATCCGCAGTCTGGCGCGAGCTTACGCTGCGGAAGAGATCTCGCTGGAGCCGCGCCGCGACCTCAATCGAATCGTCGAACAGCTCGAAGCGCTGCCTGGCATCGGTTCGTGGACGGCGCAGTGCATCGCTATGCGCGCCGCCGGCCACCTCGACGCGTTTCCGGCGGGCGACCTGGGCCTGCGCCGGGTAGCGAGCAACCTAGCCGGGCACAGCGTAACCGCGGCGGAGCTAGCGGAACGGGCCGAGGCCTGGCGACCCTATCGCGCGCTGGCGGCGATGCACCTGTGGGCGCGCCACCCCACGACCGCCCCTTGGGTCAAGGGTCGAGGGTCAGGGGTCAAGGAAACTCAGTAGCGTCGTTCGGTCGAAGCCGCGCCTCGCCTGCGGCGGGCAAACGCTTATGTCATTACGTTTTGCAGAATCGCCTTTTTCGTCAAAACACGGGGGTTTCCTTTCCCAGGGCGAATCTGGGAACGTGGCGCGAAGGCGCGCCTTCCCACGTCGGGTTGTCGAGGACGATGGTAAGGCTGCGCGACGAGAGCGCCAAGGGACGGGTGGCGGTCAGCGGATGCGAAGCGGATAAGCGGATGGCGCGGCGGTGGTTGAGACCCAGCTGGGTTGCAAAGAACGGAGGTCATCTTTCCCACCCACCCGCCCAGAGAGGAAATTTGAATCTGGGGGACACCCCCAGACCCCCGGCAGGGGCGCTGCGCCCCCTGCACCCCGGCTCTTTCAGGGCGCTCATGGTAGTCGCTACCTGCCTATGGTGCTACTAGTCAAGCCGCGCCACGCTGCGCTCCAGCACTTCGGCGTTCTGCTCCTCGCGGCCGGCGGCGGCCAGCAGCTCCGCTTTCGCCGACGCGTCCGGCTCGTTTGCGGCCATCGAGCGGTAGACGGCGGCGCCAGCGCGTTCGAGGGCGGCGAGCAGCGCCTTCTGCTCCGCCGGCGACTTGCCTTCGAAGAGCCTGGCCATCGATTCGACGGCGGATGCGATGTCCTGGTCGGTTGTCATGACACGTTTCACCTCCAGCGCCACGAGTGTCGCACAGATCTCGCGCTGTGTGAACTAGCAGTGTGCTGAAGGCAGACGATTTTGCTTTCCCACCCACCCGCCCAGGAAAATCGAATCTGGGGGACACTCCTTCGGCATTGCTCAGGACAGGCCCCAGACCCCCGCCAGGCGCCTCCGGCGCCCTGCACCCTTGCCTCCTGACGGCTCCGCGGCGACGCGGGCGCAAGGCTCTTGACGATCCTCCAGTTCTGTGGTAGTCTTTAGTGTACTAGGTACACTAATTCGCCTGGAAACGGAGCGCGCCATGGGTATCGCCACCGCACCAAGCCCCCTCCCCGTCCTCCCCGGCATCGCCTGCGAGTCCGACAGCACCGTGACGGTGCCGCTGACCGAGGAGCGCTCGTTCGCCTACTGGCAGCAGGACATTCCCAGGGCCTACTGGGCGCTCGAACCGACGGAGATCATCGAGCGGATCGCGGTGGCGCGGGCGCGGCTCGGCCAGCGGCTGATCATCCTGGGCCACCACTATCAGCGCCAGGACATCATCGAGTTCGCCGACTTCAAGGGCGACTCGCTCAAGCTCTCGCAGTGGGCGGCGGAGCACACCGAGGCGGAGTACATCGTCTTCTGCGGCGTCCACTTCATGGCTGAGGCCGCCGACATCTTGAGCGCGCCCCACCAGAAGGTCGTCCTGCCGAACATGGCGGCCGGCTGCTCGATGGCTGACATGGCCGACCCGGACGATGTCCTCGCTGCGTGGGAGGAGCTGGAGGAGGCGGGCATCGCGCAGGAGACCGTGCCGATCACCTACATGAACTCCGCTGCGGCGCTGAAGGCGTTCGTCGGCGAGCACGGCGGCGCTGTCTGCACGTCGAGCAACGCCGCGAAGGTGCTGGAGTGGGCGTTCGCGCAGAAGCGGCGGGCGCTCTTCTTCCCGGACCAGCACCTGGGCCGCAACACCGGCGTGAAGATGGGCGTCCCGCTCGACGAGATGCCGCTCTGGGACTACACCCGGCCCTATGGCTCGCTCGGCGGCATGAGCGACGAAGGCCTCCAGCGGGCGCGCGTGTTGCTGTGGAAGGGGCACTGCTCCGTCCACCAGCGCTTCACCGTCGACCAGATCAACGGCGTCCGCGAGCGCTACCCCGGCGCGAAGGTCGTCGTGCATCCGGAGTGCCGGCTCGAAGTGGTACAGGCCGCCGACTGCGACGGCTCGACGGAGTTCATCGCGCGCACGATCACCGACTCGCCGCCGGGCAGCGTGTGGGGCGTCGGCACCGAGATCAACCTCGTGAGCCGCCTCGCGAAGGAGAACCCGGAGAAGACGGTGTTCTGCCTGGACCCGGTCGTCTGCCCGTGCTCGACGATGTACCGCGTCCACCCGGCCTACCTCTGCTGGACGCTCGAGTCGCTCGCAGAGGGTCACGTCGTCAACCAGATCGTCGTGCCGGACGACCACAAGCGCTGGGCGAAGGTGGCGCTCGACCGCATGCTGGAGATCGTCTGAGGGCCGTCCCCACACCAGGGTCGCGGCCCGGCCACACCACGCCGAGGGCGGCTCGCGAGCCGCCCCTACATGCTCGCTAGAGAGGAGCGCGCCATTATCATCGTGAGTGGCAAGAGCCTCGAACGGCTCGACAGACACTAGATATAGGCGCTCCTTGCGCCGTACTTCGGGCGCGTGTCGCTGGACATCGGAACCGGCGACGGACGCGCCGTGTACGAGCGCGCCCAGCGCGAGGCGTCTCGATTCTTCATCGGGCTGGACCCGGCGCCGGGCATCGAGTACTCGCGGCGGGCGGGTCGCAAGCCGGCGAAGGGCGGCGTGGCGAACGCGCTGTTTGCAGTCGGGTCGGTGGAGTCGCCGCCCGCTGAGTTGGCAGGCGTCGCGGGTGAGCTAACGGTCCTCTTTCCCTGGGGTACGCTGCTGCGCGCGTTCGCGCTGCCCGATGTCGATGCGCTCCGCAACGTGCGGCGCTTGTGCCGCGACGGCGCGTCGCTGGAGGTGGTGCTGTCGTACGCGGAGCGCGACCGCGGTGAGCTGGCGCGGCTCGGGCTGCCGGGGCTGTCTCAGGCGCACCTCGAGGGCGCCCTGACGCGGGGCTATCGAGACGCCGGCTTCCGCGTGGCCAGCGTCGAGACGCTCACGCGCGACGAGCTGCGCGCGCTGCCGTCGACGTGGGCGAAGCGGCTGGCGTTCGGCCGGCCGCGTGAGGCGTGGCGGGTGCGGGCCGTCGCCGGGTAGGCGGAGGCGAAAGCCGAGGACAGCTCCGCCGGCTGGCTGTTGCGCGAAGGAGGCTGAGGGCCATAATGCGGGAGGTGGCTGGACCGAGGCCACCGTTAGACGGCCGTAGTACACGGCTGGGGCGGTCTGTTAGCGATCAGCGCGGCGTCGACATCTCGACCAAGCGGAAGGCGGCTCCCGCCGCACATCGCGGGGGTCATCGCTCTCGTTCTCCTCGCCTTCCTGTTGCGGGTGGCCTGGGTGGCCGCGGTCGACCTAGACCCGTTCTCTCCAGAGCCGCACAACGTCACCTTCTACGACGGCGCCTTCTACTACAACGCAGGGCGCGGGCTCGCTGACGGCGCGGGTTATACGGGCCTGAACGGCGAGGCCACAAACCTGTTCCCGCCGGGCTATCCGCTGGTCCTTGCCGGCTCATTCCTGCTGTTTGGCGACGGTCTGATGGTTGGCAAGCTTGTAAACGCATTCTTGGGCGCGGTGACGGTCGTGCTCGTCTACGCACTGGCGACGAAGGTGGTAGATCGCCGCGTCGGCCTGGTGGCGGCCGCCATCATGGCGGTCTACCCCGCGCAGATCCTCTCCTCCGCTCTGCTGATGACCGAAGTCCTCTTCACCGGCCTCGCCGCGCTTCTCTTGCTCCTCCTGGTTGCCTGGACGGCTGAGCGACGGGCATCGACCTGGCAACTGCTGACCCTGGGCCTGTTGGTCGGCTTCATGACCCTGGTGCGCACAGAGGCCCTGCTGCTCATCCCGGCGCTTCTGGTGCTTTGGAAGCTCCTCACGCCTTCTTGGCAAGAGACCGGGCGATACGCCGCGCTCCTCCTGATCGCGGCGCTCCCGCTGCTGCTCGCGTGGTCGATGCGCAACTATGTCGAGCTGGGCGACCTAGAGCTGCGTTCTGGTGGAGGGACCGCCCTACGTATGGGCATCAGCCCGAACTTCGATGCGCACCTGACGGCGTGGTACTTTGGCGTGGCGCCGCCACCCATCGCCGATACGCTCCGCCACTTCGCGACCCATCCCTGGGATGTGGGCGTTCTCGCGCTCCGGAAGCTGGCCTTCCTGTTTCGAGACGACGCGGACGTTGTCAAGGAGACTCAGAAGTACGTGCCTCAGCCGCTCTCGGACGGAGCGGGGGCTCGTTGGTCGGCCCTGACCAACTGGTACTACTACGCCGTTGGCGTGTTAGCGATGATTGGCATCGCGGCGTGGCTCCGAACTCTGGACAGGCGGCGCCTGGTCGTGCTCTGGTTCGTCGCGAGCTGGAGTCTTATCTACCTGCTCTTCGTGCCCCAAGGGCGGTACCACCTTCCCGTCGTCCCGGTCCTTGCCACCACGGCCGCCTTCGCGGCAGTCAGTGCGTGGCAGTTCGCGCAGGACGGAGGCGTTGCGCGCGCCGTGGCCTCGCTCCGCCACGAGCTCCTGCCGCCACAACCAGCGCTCGCGCCGGTGCTTGCGTTCGCCGTCCTGGTCGTCGCCATAGCGACGACGATCGCTCAAGGGCGCCCCGACGCCATCGCCCCTTACCGAGACATCGCGCGCCGAAACGATCTCTTGAAGCTCGCCGGATCGGTCAGCGACTTCTCGCAAAGATTCGGCGGCTTCCCCTCCACCGGCGGGCTTGACCAGAGCGAGCCGCTCTGTGTGTCTGACAGCGATCTTGGTTGCGTCTTGCGGGCCGTCATGCGAGATGAAGACCTCCCTGTCGATCCATTTGGTGACCCCGAGAAGAACGGCTACTGGTTCGCCTCTGACGGCCAAACGGTTGTCCTCTACGCGCTCCGGGAAACCGGCGCGTATCCCTCCTGTCCGAGTCCGCCGCTACTCGGCAAGAAGGACCTCCAGTGTCTTCGCCTACCTTAGTAGCCCGCTGCGACTGAGACAGCGCGCACCTAATCAGGGGACTTGGCCAGCCCCGGCTGGAACACCGCGGCCGAAGGGCACTCCTTGCGCAACGGGCACACGTCGCACTTGGGGCGCTGGGCGTGGCAGGTGCGACGGCCGTGCTTGATGAGCTGGATGTGGAACGGGTAGACGAGGTCGGGCGGGACGAGGGCTTCGAGCCAGACATGCGCCTGCTCCGCCGTCGACTTGTCGGGCACGAGGCCGAGGCGCCGGGCGACGCGATGGACGTGGGCGAAGCGGCTGGCGTTCGGCCGGCCGCGAGACGTCTGGCGCCTGCGCGCGGTGGCCACGTAGCCGGGCGCTGCCGGAGCGGACGGGCGCGCGACTAGCCGTTGCGAAGAAGGCGGGCCATAATGCGGGAGGTGGCTGGACCGAGGCCACCCTTAGACGGCCGTAGTACACGGCTGGGGCGGTCTGTTAGCGATCAGCGCGGCGTCGACATCTCGACCAAGCGGAAGGCGGCTCCCGCCGCACATCGCGGGGGTCATCGCTCTCGTTCTCCTCGCCTTCCTGTTGCGGGTGGCCTGGGTGGCCGCCGTCAACCCCGATCCCTTGCCGGAGGATCCGTACGACGCGGCCTTCTACTACAACGCCGCTCGCAGCCTTGCCGGCGGTGACGGCTACGTTCGCCTGGACGGCGAGACCACGAACCTCTACGCCCCCGGCTACCCGCTCCTGCTCGCCGGCGCCATCTCCGTGTACGGCGATGATCTGCTCTCCGCCAAGCTGCTCAACGTCTTTTTCGGCGCGGCGACGGTCGGGCTCGTCTATGTGATCGGCGCTCGGGTGGCGACGCGCGCGGTCGGCCTCACCGCAGCGGCGATCCTGGCCGTCCTTCCCGGACAGATCATCTTCACGACCGTGCTCATGACTGAGGTTGTCTTCGCCGCGCTGGCCTCGATGCTGGTGCTCCTGATCATGCTCTGGACGGCGGACCGGCGGCCTTCAAGCTTGCAGGTCCTGGCCCTGGGCCTGCTGATCGGCGCGATGGCGCTGATCCGGACGGAAACGCTGCTCCTGGTACCCGCGCTCGCCGCGCTCTGGCTGTTCTTCGCGCCGAGCCCGCGCGAGCTCGCGCGCTGGCTCGCGGTCCTCGCCGTCGGCGTGACGCTGCCGCTGGTCCCGTGGCTGGCGCGCAACTACGTCGAGTTCGACACCCTGACGCTGCGCGAAGGCGCCCCGGCGGCGCTGCGCATCGGGCTCAGTCCGGACTTCGACGAGCAGCTCGCCGGCGCGTTCTTCGCGCAGGAGCCGCCGTCGTACGCGGAGCTTGCCCGGTACTATCGCGACTACCCGCTGGACGCGGGCATCTTCGTGTTGCGAAAGTGGGCGTACCTCTTTGGCCACGAGGACGACCTCATCCGGTGGCTGCAGTGGCACCAGCCACCACCACTTTCGTCGGACGCCGCGGCGCGCTGGGCGGACGCGTCGGTGTGGTCCTACTACGCCGTCGGGCTGCTCGCAGTCGGGGGAACGGCGGGGTGGCTCGCGCGGCTGGACCGGCGTCGCGCGGTTATCCTCTGGTTCGTCCTGAGCTGGGCCTCGGTCTTCCTGCTCTTCGCGCCGCAGGGCCGCTATCACTTCCCGCTCGTCCCCATGCTCTCGATCCTCGCCGCCTACACGCTGGCCGGCTGTTGGGGATTCGTTCGCCGGCAGATCGCCGCCCGGACGGCGAACGTCGCCGCACCCGAAAGGCCAGCGCTGCGCTGGCGCGCTGTGCTGCCCGTGCTTGCCTTCGCGTTGCTCGTCATTGCGCTGGCGACGACGATCCTTCGCGGCTTCCCGGACTCCGAGGCGCGCACTCGAGACCTCCTGCGCCAGGCGGACCTTTCGCGGCTCAGCCAGGCGCTCACAGACTACTCGAGCGAACACGATGGCTTCCCTTCGACCGGCGGGCTCGACCGGGGCGAGCCGCTGTGCGCGCTGGGCGCGGGGGCAGGCTGCGAGCTGCGAGACGTGCTCAAGCACGACCCTCCCAGCGATCCGCTCGGAACGGCGGAGGAGCACGGCTACTGGTACGCGTCCGACGGCGACACGGCCATCATCTACGCGCGGCGCGAGACCGACGAACCGTGGGCCGGGCCGGCCTGCGCCTCACCTTCGGCGCTCAGCGATCGCGGCGAGCTCCAGTGTGTGGTGGTTTCGAGGGACTAGACAGTCGCATCGCCATGGTGTGGTGTTTCACACCAACGGCCGACGGGCCTTCGCGGCGGCTTCAGGACTGACCGGCCCTGACAGCGAGCAGCTTGCGGGGCCGCGGCGCAATGACATAAAGTAGGCCGCTGGCTGACATTCAGCCGCCAGCCGTCCATCGCACGCAGATAGGGGGAATCGTGGCTGCTGCGGCTCCACACAGGGGGCTCCTACCACAGTTCCGGCCTGCGCCCGAACTGCGCTGGCTCGTCGCACTCTTCCTGCTCGCCTTCGCCTTGCGAGCGGCGTGGGTGGTGTCGGTGAACCCGGACCCGCTGCCCCGCTATCCCTACGACCCCGCGTTCTACTACAACGCGGCGCTGGGCCTTGCCGACGGCGAAGGCTATCGCGACGTCGATGACCAACAGACGAACCTTCTTCCGCCGGGCTATCCGCTGGTGCTGGCGGGCTCGTACCTCCTGTTCGGCGACGACTTGCTTGTCGGCAAGCTGATGAACGCGTTCTTCGGCGCGGCGACGGTCGTGCTTGTCTACGCGCTCGCGACCAGGGTCGCCGACCGGCGGGTGGGCCTCGTTGCGGCGGGCATCATGGCGCTCTTTCCAGGCCAGATCTTCTTCACCACCGTGCTTATGACCGAGACCTTCTTCGTGGCCCTGACCGTCCTCTTCCTCCTCCTGGTCTTGATCTCGACGGTGGAGAGGCAACCAGCGAACTGGGAGCTCCTGGCGCTTGGCGAGCTCGTCGGCTTCATGGCGCTCGTTCGGGCGGAAGCGATGTTGCTGGTGCTGGCGCTCGCGGTGCTCTGGATGGTGCTGACCGCCTCGTGGCGGGACCTCGGGCGTTACATGGCTGTGTTCCTGATCGGAGTGCTCCCCCTGCTGTTGGTGTGGTCGGTGCGGAACTACACGGAGCTCGGCGACGTTGAGGTGCGTTCAGGGGGCGGGACCGCGTTGGCTATGGGTCTCAGTCCGAACTTCGACGAGCAATTGGCGGGCACGTTTGTCGGCGGGACGGCTCCGCCCCTCAGCGACACCTTCCGCCACTATGGAACGCATCCCCAGGACATTGCGCTCGTACCGCTCCAGAAATTGTCCTACCTGTTTGGGGGCGAAAACGACGTTTTCACCTGGATCCAGTGGCACGTCCCGCGGCCGCTTTCGCCCGGCGCGGCGGCTCGCTGGTCAGACCTCGTCAACGGCTACTACTACGCGGTCGGCGTGCTGGCTGCGCTTGGCATCGCGGCCTGGCTGGCGGCGCCGAACAGGGCACGCATGACCGTCCTCTGGCTCCTGGCCGCCTGGAGCGGCTTCTATCTGATCTTCGTCCCTCAGGAGCGGTACCACTTTCCGGTCATTCCCCTGCTCTCGGTCGCTGCGGCGTTCGCTCTGGTCCACGGGCTGCGGTTCGTGAGAGACGGAGGTGCCCGCCGTACACTGGCAACGCTCCGAACAGGCGGCTTCGCGGCCGCATTCGCGCCGGAGGCGCTGAACCCATCTGGCCGCGGCACGGCGAGGAGGAGCCGCGACGAAGCGGGGCCGGCCAAAGCCCCGGTGCTCTCGCGCCGGAGCCTCGTCCTGCTGTTCGGGTTCACCGTGCTGGTGCTGGCCATGACGGCCGTGGTTCTTCAAGGCTTTGTCGACTCCGCAGCCGCGTATCGGGACTTCCGACGCCAGGTCGATCTCCAGACGCTCGGCAAGACCATCGACAACTACCACACGCTGTACGGCGGCCTGCCTTCGACCGGCGGGATCGACCAGAGCGAGCCGTTCTGCGTCTCGGAAGGGAACAAGGCATGCGAGTTCCGAGCACTCTGGCCCGGGCCTGACTTCCCGGTTGACCCTTCGGGCGAACAGAACGGCTACTGGTACGGCTCGGACGGCCAGTCGGCCGTCGTGTATGCGCTGCGGGAAACCGACACGTGGTCAGGCCCTCTCTGTGAGTGGGCGCCGCCGCAGCTCGCCGGCAGGGGCGACTTGCAGTGCCTCCGTCTGCCCCTACCTGCAGCCGGCGAGAACGAATGAGCCCGGGCGTCGCGGAGCGGGCAGGCGCCGCACCTGGGGCGCTGGGCGCTGCAGGTGCGGCGGCCATGCTTGATGGGGTGGTGCACCCCCCCGCCCAGGGCGGCTCGCGCGCCGCCCCTACATCGCGTCAGCCGATGGGCACGCATCGCGCAGCGGGCAGGCGTCGCACTTCGGCCGCTGGGCGTGGCAGGTGCGACGGCCGTGCTTGATGAGCTGGATGTGGAACGAGTAGACGAGGCCCGGCGGCACCATCGCCTCCAGGAGGTCGTGCGCCTGCTCCGCCGTCGACTTGTCGGGCACGAGGCCGAGGCGCTTCGCCACGCGGTGGACGTGCGTGTCGACGGGCAACGCAGGCCGCCCGAGCGCGAAGAGCAGCACGCAGGCCGCCGTCTTCGGGCCGACGCCGGGCAGGCTGCGAAGCCACGCCCGCGCTTCGTCCATCGGCAGCTCGCGCAGGAACGACAGGTCGAACGAGCCGACGCGCGTCCACACCTCGCGCAGCATCGCCTGGAGGCGGGGCGCTTTCGTCGGGGCGAGGCCGCCCGGCTGGATGGCGGCCTCGATCGCCTTCACGTCGGCGTCGAGGAGGGAGGGCCAGTTGGGGAAGGCGTCGAGCAGGCGGATGAAGGCGCGTCCTGAGTTGGTGTCGGACGTGTTCTGCGAGAGCAGCGTGAGGACGAGCTCGGCGATGGGGTCGCCGTGGGGCCGCCAGGGCACGGTGCCGTAGGTGGCGTCGAGCACGTCGACGACGCGTTGCGGCGTGGGGGCCCCGGGCGGGCGGCGGCGGGGTCTGGTGGTGGCGGGCGCGCGGCGGGGCATGCGCGAGTTAGGATAGCATGGAGGCGATGCGGGTCGAAGACCACCCTCGGCCCGACCCTCGGCGGCAAGCTGCTCGACATCGACGTGGCGCCGGACGGCGCGTGTGTGGCAGTGTGCGAGGCAGACGGCCAGCAGTTCCTGTCGTTTGGGGGGAAGCGCGTGGAGGTGCCAAGAACCTTCCAGCGCCCTTTGATTCGGGGCCTCAACGATGGCGTCGCGGTGGCTGTCGAAACCTGGGACCCAGATGGAGACCTGTCGATCGTGTCCGGCACCGGCGAAGTGCAGGCGAGCTTCAACGTGGGAGAAGGCATCACCGGCGTACTCGCGTCTTACAACTGGATCGCCGTGACCTACTCGCTCGAACAGCAACTCAAGAAGTCTGGCCGACGCCGGAGGTCCTGCACCTATCAGATGGGATCACCTCGTTGGGCGGCGTCATGCTCGTGCGCAACCCGCATCAGAACGGCGGAGACATTTTCGCCTGGCGGCTCGGCGAAACGGCCGTAAAGGTCATCGCGAACTATGAGGAGTATATTAGGGCCTTGTCGGGCGGCCGCTTCCTGGCCGTGCGTGACGATGGCTACTCGATCCTCTCGTTTGACGAGAGCGATATCGCGGGGCTTTAGGCGCGGCGTTGAACGCCGGCCGACAAGGTGCCCAGAAAGAAGCGTCTGCCTGCCCGCCCACCCGCCCAGGGAAGAAGAATCTGGGGGACACCCCCAGACCCCCGGCAGGGGCGCTGCGCCCCCTGCACCCCCGCCTGTTGGCTCCAGCTAAGACATCGCCACCCCCAGCAGCTTCTGCAGCTTGGCGGCGTTGACGACGCTCTGGTCCTCGGCTTTGGTGTTGAAGGCGAGGTAGAGCTCGTCTGCCTCTGACGCGAGCTGGTCGATGCGGGGCAGCCACTCAGAGAGCTCCTCGTCCGTGTACCACCAGTTCAGCTTCTCTTCGGTGCTGGCGCCCTTCTCCTCCCAGCGCTCGGCGTTGCGCCCGCGAAAGCGCACGGCGGCGACGGGCGCCGTCACCGCGACGGCGGGCGGGAAGCTGGACTTCAGGCCCTGCGGCTCGTCGACGCAGACGAAGCCGCAGCGCAGCTCGCGCAGCAGGTCGAAGGTGGCGGCGGCGGTGGCGTCGTCGGCGACCCAGAGAGCGTTGCGGAACTCGACGATGACGTTGTCGTCGGGCAGACGCTCGCGGGCGTGGGCGATGTACGCGCGGTTGTCGTCGTTGGGCACCCACCAGGGCGGAAAGTCGATGAGGACAGCGCCCAGCTTACCGGTCTCGCGCAGGGGCCGGAGGGCGCCCCGAAAGATCCCCCACAGCTCGTCGCGCAGCTCCTCGGGCACGTCTTTGTAGTAGAGGCGCGCCTTGCCGCGGGCGTCCTCGGGCAGCGATTCGTGGAAGCTCTTCGGGATGGAGGAGAGGCGCGTCGGGTGCTGGGTGAAGAGGGCGAACGCCTTCACGTTGAAGCGGAAGCCGTCGGGGACGGCGTTCGCCCAGCGCTCGGCGTTCTTGCGTGAGGGCAGCGCGTAGTAGGTGCTATCGACTTCCGCCAGGTTGAAGCGCTCCGCGTAGAAGCCGAGGCGGCCTTCCGTGTCCTTCAGCTCGGGCGGGTAGAAGCGCCCGGATTCGACGAGGGAGCGCTCGGCCCAGGACGAGGCGCCGATGTAGAGCTTTCCCTTACGCGATGAAGCTGCCACGAATACGCAGGATAGCAGATAGGGCGCGGCAGGCGATGCCGCGGCATGGTAACGGGGTGCTTAAGCTCAGGAGCCAGTGCCCCCCAGGCCCCCCGGCATGGGGCGCCGCCCCCTGCACCTCCATTCTTCAGCAGGCTGCTGGGCGATACCACGGCTTCATCGTGGCGCCGCGCGGCGCTGGCGCCGGTGGGGCCGGATGTGCTACCGTATGGAAAACGACCGAGTCCTCGAACTGCCGCGAAGTCAACCTTTCGTTCCGCACTCGACGACCGGGAAGCAAAGACCAAGGAGGTCGTCAAGTGCCCTATACCGACAAGACCCTGACCTGCGCCGATTGCGGCGCAGGTTTCACGTTCTCGGCGGAGGACCAGGAGTACCACGCCAGCCGAGGGTTCCAGAACGAGCCGCGCCGCTGTCCGTCGTGCCGCCAGCAGCGGCGAGCGGAGAAGGGCGAGGGCGGAGGAGGAGGCGGCGGCGGGTATCGCCAGCTCTTCGCCGTCGTCTGCGGCGACTGCGGCCGTGACACCGAAGTGCCCTTCGAGCCACGCGGCGACAGGCCGGTGTACTGCCGGTCCTGCTTCGCGAAGCACGCGCCGGCCCGGAGCAGCTACTAAGAGGAAGGCGGACCTACATTGATCGTCGAACGGCGAGAAGGCGAATCGCAGGACCAGCTCCTGTCCCGTTTTCGCACGCTGGTGCAGCGGACGGGCATCCTGCGCGAGATCAAGAAGCGACGCCACTTCATCTCCAAGTCGGAAGCTCGACGCATGGCCCAGGCGCGCGCGGCGCGTCGAGCGCGCAAACGCGCCAAGACAACCCCCACACGCTAGGAAGCAGCAGGCAGCCGCGCCACGCGGCAAGGAGGTCTACATGGCAACAGGCACCATCACACGCATCGTCCGCGACCGAGGGTTCGGTTTCATCCAGCCCGCCGGCGCTTCGCAGGAGGTCTTCTTCCACAGCAGCGCCGTCGATCAGCCGACGTTCGATGAGCTGAACGAGGGTCAGGCGGTCGAGTTCGACACCGAGCCGGACCCGCGCCAGCCGCAGCGCAGTCGCGCGGTCCACGTCCGGCTCTCGGCGTAGGACCGGCGTGAGCACGGTTTTCGTTGGCAACTTATCGCCAGAGGTAACGGACACCGACCTACGCGAGGCCTTCGGGGCCTTCGGCAAGATCCGCTCCCTCCGCCTGATTTCGCGGCGCGGTCTCGCCTTCATCGAAATGAAGCCGGAACACGCCGACGCGGCCGTTGAGGCGCTGCGCGGCACGGAGTTCAAAGGCCGCCCAATCGACGTGACGGTGGAACAGGGAGGCGGAGGCCGCCCCAAGGGGGGTGGCCGGCGCGGAGGAGGCGGGCGGCGGCGGCGCTAGCGTCCGCCACCTGTCGAGGTCGAGTCTCGAGTACCCTGCGAGGAGGACGGCGCAATTCGACTAGGGACCCGGCGCCCGGGAACATCCACTGCCTTCGTCGACTCGTCGACCGGCGAGACGCTGCTGCGCTTCGCCTCTGACGAGAACGGCGCGGTGTCCATCGCCTTCTGCCTCTACGATGCGCAGGGCAGGCAGGTGGCTGAATCGGACCTGGTAGACCTGCCAGCGAAGGGGCTGACCGTTCGCTGTAAGGGCGGCGAGTTGCTCCTCAAGCTGCCGGCGAACCTGGAGGCGGCGATCCAGTACCGGCTCTACAACAGTGAAGGCCAGCTCCTCACCTTCTCCGACGGCGAACGCACGATGATCTACGGCTCGTTGCGCATGGAAGGAAGCAAGCGCTAGGCCTGTCGTATACTTGACGGAGCGTGAGCGCACAACCCACCACCACCTCACAACGCGATACCTGGCTCCGCCTGAACGACGCGGCGCTGCTGCGCCAGTGCAGCGAGGAGCGCTATCGCGCGAGCGGGCCCGGCGGCCAGCGGCGCAACAAGGTAGAGACGGCGCTTCGCCTGCGCCATCCCCCCAGCGGCGTGGTGGCGCAGGCCGAGGAGTCGCGGTCGCTGGAGGAGAACCGCGTTCGAGCGCTCCGTCGCGTTCGTGAGCGGATCGCCCTCGAAGTTCGGGCGGCTTTCGATCTCGCATCGCCAGCGCTACCGGCGGAGCTGCTGGCGCAGCGCGGGGCGAAGGGCGAGCTATCGATCAACCCGCGCAACGCCGTCTACCCGATCGTGCTGGCCACGGCCCTCGACGCTCTGGCTGCGGCGGGGGGCAGCTACGCGAAGGCGGCGCGCGCGCTGGGCGTGACCACCAGCCAGCTCCTGCGCTTGCTCAAGTCCGACGCGCAGGCATGGCGGGCGCTCTCAATGTGAGCCGCCGCGCGTAAGACGCATGATCCCACGCGCTAACGAGATGACGGCGATCCCCGTGCCAAACACCACGACCACGAACACGAGCAACAGCGCCCGGAACGCCACCATCAGCATGCCGCCCAGGAAGACAAGCGGCCCGAATGGCAGGCGCGGCAGCGCCGCGAATGCGATACCCGCCGCTCCGGCGATCATGCGGGCCTCGCTCCCCACCATCTGCGCGAAGTCGCCCAGATTGACCGCGCTCAGGAACTGCGGTATGCCGAGTCTTCGCTGCTCCATGTCTCGCCTCCTTGCCTCGCCTATGGACGAGCCTAGCGCAGCCGGGCGGCGCCCTCAAGCGCGGCCGTTGCGCCTTCGCCCGGCACTCGCTACTCTGGCTGCGATAGCAGGGGAGTAGCCCCCGACCCCCTGGGGTCGGGCCACGGGCCGTCAGCACGTCCGCGCCACGCGGACCGGTCCCCGGGACGAACGACGTCCGGCAAGACCTGCGGCAGATGAGCCGCGGGTCTTTCTGTTTTGCCCGCGGCGCCAAGGACCGGAGGAGGGGACATGCGCTGCCCACTGTGTGACGTATCGATGAAGGAAATTGACCGGCGGGGTGTCGAGGTCGACATTTGCCCCGAGTGCAAGGGCGTCTGGCTGGACCGGGGCGAGCTGGACAAGTTGCTGGCGGCCGCGCCCCAGTACGAGCGCGAGTACGCGGGGAGGCGCGACCGCGACCGGCGTCGCGATGATGACGACGGCGACGACGATGAAGGCGGCGGTCTGGGCGGCCTGCTTTCTAATCTCTTCAACCTCGGCGACTGAGCTAGCGGTACGGCCGCAGCACGAGCCGCGCCGGGACGCCCGACGTGTCGGTGACGCCGACGGTCCCGCCCGCGAACGGCCCGCGCGTCATGCGAAAGCGGACCTCGATGGCATGGTCGCCGGCAGCGAGCGGCAGCAGGTAGACGTACTGTGTGTAGCTGCCATCGGGCGCGGGGTTGACAAGGCCCTGCACGACACGTCCGTCGACCGTGAGCTGCACGTCGCTGCCGGGCGAGTCGACCTTCACGACGTACCGGGCCGGCGTCGAGACGCGCCAGAGCGCCGACCAGGTGTCGTCCCAGAGCACCCAGCCGCCTTCCGGCGGCGGCAGGCGGAGCAGCGCGCGGGCCGCCGTCTCGTGCGCGACGTGAGGCTCGAAGTCGAAGCGAGCGACGGTCTTCGTCGGGCCGGTGGCATCGCCGAAGCTGCGCGTGTGCAACCAGCCGTTCACGTCCGGCAGCGCGAAGAAGTCGTTGCGAGTGAGCGGCAGCGGCGGCCCGCCGTCGGACGCGACCCAGCGAAGGCGCGCGCCTTCGCCGGCCCGCTGGAGCGTCGCCTCGACGACGTGCCAGCCTTCGGCGAGCGACATCGCCGTGGTGGTAAACGACAGCGCGAACGACGCGGATGTCCTCTGCCCGTCGATTCGCACCTCGCCCTCCGTGCCGGAAAGCGCCAGCGCCCAACCCTCCTCCGCCTGTGCGGGCACGCGGACGAGCGCCCGAAGCTCCACAGCGCCTGCCGGGGGCCTTTCGAAGGTCATGTTCGTGGGATCGACCACTTCGGTGACGGCCTGGCCGGCTGCGTCGGTGTAGCTCGCGGTGACGCCTCGACGTTCATCCAGGTCCTCCGGCGCCAGCTCGTAGCCGGCGATGTCGAACGCCCCGGCCGGGCCGTGCAGCTCGTAGTCCGGCGCGCCCAAGCCTGGCATCGCCCGCGCGAGCGATGCGCTCCAGCGGACGACGTTCTGCGGCGTGCCGGTCAGCACGATCGTCGCCGGGCGCTCCGAGGTGGCCGGCGGCGGCCAGACCTCCTCGCCGGAGGGCGAAAGGGTGCCCTCCAGGCCGCGGCAGACGAAGTAGTGGTTCTGCCACGCCACCCGCTGCTCCGTCTCGGTGACCAGGGGTAGCGCGAAGCCGTTGCCCTGCTGCGACCACTGCGCCGCGTACGCGAAGTCGTCGTCAGGGCGGCCGCGCAGATAGTGGCAGGCCGCGTACGTCTCCGAGTCCGGGATCGAGTACGCCGCAAGCACGCCGGGGTCGGTGGCGTTCGCGCGCTGGATGAAGACGTTCGTTGTGAAGACAAAGCAGACCGCCGCGATCAGCCCGAAGACGAGCACCGGCAGCACCGCCGAGCCTCGACGTTGCACGAGCGTCCATGCGTCGTCGGCGAGCAGGCCGATCAGCACGATGCCCGGCACCAGGAACGGCACCAGCTTCCACGCGCCGAAGTTCTGCACCAGCAGCGGCAGCGCGACCGACGCGCCAACAAACCAGGCCAGGAACAGCAGCCGCCACGGCCGCCAGAAGCCCAGCGCGGCGACCCCCACCGAGAGCAGCAGCAGCACGCTCGTGCCCCGGTCGATCACGCCGCGCGCGTCGATCGACCCGGTGAGGGGGAACGTGGGTCCGACGAACGGCGTGTAGATCTCGCCCACCCAGCGGAGCTGCTTCTCCCACTGCGGCGAGAGGTAGCGATCGAGGCCCGTCGCCTCGCGGCCCTGCTGCTGGCGCTTGAGCGACGCGGCGTAGATGTGCTCGCCGTGATGACGGCGAGCCATCATCGGCGTGATCGCGATGCCGATCGCCAGTACGAAGACGATCGCGGGTAACCACGCGCGTCTGGCGATCGCCCAGGCCCGCTCGCCCAGGGCGCGGGGCGCGGCCGGCGGCCAGACGAGCGCCCACAGCAGCGCCATCGCGACGAACAGCGCGGCTGCGAGAGGCACCGCCTTGAACGACTCGTATTCGTACGAGAGCGCCGCTGCCAGGACGCCGACGAGCATCCACCAGAGAGGATTCGCTGTCTTCAGCCCGCGCACCAGCGCGAGGGCGAAGACCACGGATGCGAAGATGCCCGGCTGAAAGTGCACGCTGGTATCGGCCAGCGTGTGCACTGAGCCGAAGATCGCAGTCGTGAAGAGCGCGACGGGCGGCCGCACCAGCTCGCGCATGAGGAGGTAGAACGGTACAAGGGACGCAATGCCGAGGATGACGAAGGGCAAACGCAGACCATTCGTGTCGTCCCCGAACGCCCAGATGCCGAAGACCGTCGAGTAGCGCACGAGGGGGTAGCTGAGCGGGCGCGCGCCGCCTTCGATCGCCGAGGCCACGCCCGCGTTGATCCCTTCCTCGCAGCAGAGGAGGTTTGACGGCGGCAGCGTCCCGTAACGCCAGACGCGCACGAAGACGCCCATGGCGACGACGCCGGCCAGCAACGCCATCTCCAGGGGGTGCGCGCGCGCGTAGGCGAGGGCGCGGCCCGGCCAGCTCAGCACATCGAGCAGCGAGCGATTGGCCGCGCCCGTGAAGAGCAAGAGGAACGAGAGCGCATACCAGGGCAGCACATCGTCGAAGGCGTGCTGATCGCCGTAGTAGACACGGTACGCGTGATAGCCGGTGAACGCCGCTCCCGCGAGCAGCGCGCCCCGTCCGAGCCAGAGTAAGACGTCGGGCGCGCTCAGGTGGCCGGCAGACCAGAGGCGGCTGAGCCGTTCGATAAGCACTCGCCCTTCCGGCGCCCGCCTGAACGCGGGCTAGCCTGCGATGCGGGGCACGCCTCGGCCCTCCGCTCGCATCGATTGTAGGCCCTGCGGGGTTCTAGCGCCGCATCGAAGGGGATCAACGGCCGTCAGGTCGTCGAACGATCAGCCCCGATGTGGGAGGCGGGCCGTGAGCACGAGCTGGCCGTCGCGCAGTTCCGCGTCGAGCTTGCCGCCGTGCAGCTCGACGAGCTCGCGGGCGATGGGCAGGCCGAGGCCGGAGCCAGCGCCGTTTCGCTCCGCCCGCGCCCGGTCGTGCCGGTAGAAGCGCTCGAAGAGGCGCGGCAGCTCTTCGGGCGTGAGGTCAGGCGCCGTGTTCGCGACTTCGATGCAGGCGTCGCCCGTTGCGCCGCTTTCGCTGAAGGCGCGGACGCGCAGCTCACCGTTCGCGGGTGTGTACTTGCGGGCGTTGTCCAGCAGGTTCTCGATGGCGCGCTCCAGCTTCGGACCGTCCGCGCTCACGGCGACCTCGCCGTCGAGATCGACGTCGAGGCGCACGCCGCGTTCGCGCACGTCAGGCTCGATGCGCTCGACGGCGCTCTGCACCAGCTTGCGCAGGTCGATCTCGTCGCGCTGGAGCAGCGTCTGGCCCGCCTCAATCTCGGAGAGCAGCAGCAGGTCGTTGAGGCGCGTGGTCAGCCGCGCCGCTTCGTCGTGGATCACCTCGCCCATGCGCCGTGACTCGGCATCGTCTGCGCCGGCGCCGTCGCGGAGCGCCTGCGAGAAGCCCAGGATCGACGTCAGCGGCGTCTTCAGGTCGTGCGAGACGTTGGCGACGAGCGAGCGCATCTGCGTGTGGGCATCGCCCACGCGGCGCGCCATGCTGGTAAACGCCTGCGCCAGCCGGCCCACCTCGTCCCGCCGGTCGACGGAGACGGCGACATCGTAGTCGCCCTGCGCGATTCGCTGGGAGGCGATCGTGAGCTGGCGGAGCGGGCCGGAGATGTACTGCGAGACGAGGATGCCGAGCACGACGGCCACCGGCATCGCGATCGCGGCGGCGACGAAGAGCCCTGGCAGCAGCCCCTGCCACGCACGGCGAATCGTCGATTCGGGCACGGCAAGCACCAACCAGTAATCGTCCTGAAGCCGGGGAAACGGCTCAGAACTGGGAAGCGTTGCGACCATCACCAGGTCGCTGCCCGGCGTCCCGTCCTCCGGCCCCCAGGAGATGTAGGCTCTTCCGCGGAGGTCACGCCCGGAGAGCTTGGCCTGTTCGGGCACGACGAATGTCTCGTCGGTCAGGTCACCCTGGGTGTCGGTCACTACCGAGAGGTCCGTCAGGTTGACGAGGAGAATACGCACGTCGTACTGCGTTGCGGCGGCCTCCGCGTACTCCACGAGTGTCTCTTCCGCTTCGCCACGGACCTGGTACCCGGTGAAGCCCGCGTAGATAGAGGGCGAGTTTGCTATGACGTGGTCGAGCGCCTGCTGTTCCTGCTCGCCACGCCGGATGGCGACGAAGACCGCGCCCGCCAGCACCACTGCCACCAGCACGACGACAACGAAGGTCGCGATGAGCTTGGTCTGGAGGCTGAAGAGGATGCTCCCCGGTGTCTTCACGCCTTGTCCTCAACCACCAAGCGATACCCGGTGCCCCAGACTGTCTCGATGCGTAGCGACCGGCCCTTGAGCTTGTCGCGCAGCCGCGCCACGTGGACGTCGACGGTGCGGATCGCGTAGAAGGACGTGCCCCAGACGAGATCGAGGAGCTGCTCGCGGTCGAGCGCGACGTTCGGAAAACGCGCGAAGGTCACGAGCAGGTCGAACTCCTTGGGAGTGAGGGCTACTTCCTTGCCCGCGACCGAGGCCGTGCGCTGGCTCAGGTCCAGCTCGAGACCGTCCACGCTCACCTTCTCCCCGACCGCCACCTCCGAAGAGCCGTTGCGGGCGCGGCGGAGCACCGCCTCGACGCGCGCGACCAGCTCGTCCGGGTTGAACGGCTTCGTCACGTAGTCGTCAGCGCCGATGCGCAGGCCGGCGATCTTGTCGATATCCGACGTGCGGGCCGTGAGCAGGATGATCGGAATGTCGCCTTTGCGGCTGAGCGCGCGGCAGACCTGCAGCCCGTCCGGCCCCGGCATCATGATGTCGAGGACGAGCAGGCTGGGCTTCAGCTCGCGGGCCTTGCGCAGCGCCTCGTTCCCATCCAGCGCGGCCTCCACATCGTAGCCGGCGCGTTTCAGGTAGAGGGAGACGAGCTCAACGATGTGCTCGTCGTCATCCGCCACCAGGATCAACGGCGTCTCTTCAGACATGTCTCTCACCAACTAGCCTATCAGCGTTTCGACGCGGGGCAAGTTCGTCCGCGAGCCTCGACGCCATCAGTCGTCTGTGTCCGGGGCGAGGTACGCGATCCGGTCGCCGGAGAACTCGGCGATGTAGAGCGTGCCATCCGGCCCCATAGTAATGTCGACAGAGCCTTCCATGTCCGCGGCCACCTCCTCACGTTCGTCCACTGCGTCGCCGTCCCGCGAGAGGACGATCCGGGTCACCACGTCTGTGGACCACGAGACAACGAAGAGGTCCCCCTCGAAGTCGCCATCATGGGCGTCCGAGGTGTACTCGACCAGCCCGTCCGCGGAGATTGGCAGCAGCGTGAGAGGGGCGGTCCAGTCCTGGCCGCTCTCCTCCTCGGGAGAATGGAAGATGCACTGGCGCGGGTCCAGGCGGGCGCGGTTGCGGTTCGGGTGGCCGTAGTAGGCGCCCTCCACGATCAGGTTCAGCTCGTCCAGGGTCCAGGGGGAGACGCCCTGGGTGGCACAGCCGGTGGACGCCGGCCCGGTCTCGTCCGGGTTCGGGCCGTTGTCCGTTCCATAGATCTGTCCGTTGCTGTGGACGACGATGTCGTACGGGTTGCGCATCCCGAAGGCGAAGACGTGCACGTCACCCCCCGCCTGGTTGACGGTGTCGCCGGCCACGCCCGGCGGATCGTAGGTTACGCGGCCGTCGAACCCTCGAGCGTTGACATCCGCAACCAGCGTCGCGCCGGAGAGCGGCGTCTCTGCGCGGAAGCCCGCCGCAGCGACGCCGGCATTCGTCGTGCTGCCCTGCTGGATGTAGAGGAGCCCGTCCTCGTCGAACGCCAGGCCGTTCGTGCCGTGGATGATGGTCGACGAAGGCAAGCCGGTGATGATGTCCTCGCGCTCGGTAAAGCCCTCGCCGGTGAGGCGCGTCACCTTCCCCATGTACGGATCTTCCAACGGTCCGCCGTTCATCTTCGTGCTCGAGACGTACAGGGTGACAGGGTCCTCGTCATCGACCGGATTGAAGGCGATGCCAAGCACGTTCTCGAAGGCATCTTGCGTGGCTACGACCTCCACATCCGTTACCTCCCGGCCTTCGCCGTCCAGCGTGAGAGCGAAGATGGCGCCGTCCACCTGCGCCACGTACAGCCGCCCGTCAGGCCCGACTGCAACCGATGTTGGATCGGGCACCGTGAACCCGCCGAGGACGCCGCGGATGAAGTCCGGTGATTGGGAGTCGCCGGCTACCCCTGAGACTCTTGCAGACTCGTCTCCACCGTTCCAGACGACGGTGATACCGACGACAATGCCGACGATCATGACGCTGGCCAGGACAACACCCAGCCCGATACGGATAACCATGCTTCGCTGCCTCCCTAACCTCCTGACATGCGCACGATCCGCCCGTCGCTCATCTCGAGGATCGCATTGGCATTGGCGGCGATGTCCGCGTCGTGCGTCGCGATCAGTACTGTCCGGTCCTCGCTCCGCAAGCCGACCAAAAGTCCGATGATGCGCCTGCCTGTCTTCGAGTCCAGGTTAGCAGTTGGCTCGTCTGCGAGCACGATAGGGGGGCCGCCGACTGAAGCCTCGCTGCCGCATCGTGCATGCTCTCCGTCATGTCCCTGTCTCCCATGATGCGAGGTGGAGGAGACCCGGCGGGCCTCCTTCACCCTTCACCCCGTAGCGGGGAGTACTGCTAGAAGGTCAACCCGCTGGTGTCCGTCTCCGTCTCGTCTCCAGCACCATCGTCACCAGGACCGAACCGCCCGGGCCCGAAGTGGCGGCCGGGATGGTCCGGTAGCCCCTCGCGGTCGACCAGGTCGTTGATGCGCTCCCCGGCGTTCGCAAGCATCTCGTCCGCCTGCGCCTGCGTGATCCGCTCGTTCGCAACGGCCTCGTTCGCGCGCTCCGTCGCCTGTTCCAGGAGGAAGGCGACCAGCGCATCGCGGCTGCTGCCGTTCGCCTCGGCGATCTGAGCGAGGCTCTGTTCGTTCTGCAGGCCGTCGATTACGACCTGGCGGTCGACGCCCAAGAACTCGGCGATCTCTTCCAGGTTGGCGCCCACCATGAAGCCGTGCCGGAAGCCGCCGGGGCCCCCGTGGTGGCCGGGAAAGAACGGGAAGAGGCCTTCGCCGGACTCGATACGCTCCCGGATGTTCGCAGCCTCGTCTTCCGTGATGCGGCCGTCGGCGACGGCCTGGTCGAGCAGGTCGAGGCCGGTCTGCTGGAGCGCCGCGTCGAGCTCTTCGCGGCTGACGCCCAGGTTGCCGGCCAGCGAGTCCAGGTAGTTGTCCTTCAGCTCTGTCTTGTCGGTGTCTGCGTCCTCAGCATCGTCGGCCGGCGCCCCGTTGGCGTCGTCGCTGGGGGTGGCTTCGTCTTCCGCCGTCGGCGAAGGCGTCGTGTCCTCACCGCTCTGGGCAGCGACGATCCCAACCGCCGTGCCCGCGAGCACCAGGCCGGTGATGGTCACTACGATGAATTTCCACAGGTCGTGCATTGCTTCCTACCTCCGTTGGCGTTCGTTTTCTACTCTGAGTCTACGCCCGGAGCCGCCGGAAGTCGTTTCCGAAGTGTAACGGCTCCGGTGGAGAGGGACGGGCCCGGAGATAGGGCTGGAGGCAGGAAGCTCGAAGCTGGAGGGCCTCGTCAGCTCATTTGCGTCAGCCGACGGAGTCGCCGGGGTCTGACCAGACTTCGAGGGCCTCGAACAAAGAGCGCTCGTCGAAGGGCTGGAGGAGGCCAGAGCGGGTAGCGAAGATGTGGTCGAGGAGGGCGGCGACGGCTCGGCGCTGGTCGGGCGTACAGCGCGCCCAGCGGGCATTGTGGGCGCCGTCGTAGGCGAAGTGGAAGAAGAGCTGCGGCCCGTACCAGCCCCACTGCGGGTGCTCCGGCGCCAGGGCGAGGCGGGCGAGCGCCGGAAGATAGTAAGCGAAGCCCTCTGGTGTTATGAAGCAGACCGGGTCCCAGCCGGGCGAGCCCACGTCATCGTGGTCCAGCGTCTCGACGTCCCTGGAGAGAAGGGTAGCGTCGTGCTCGGCGCACTCGCAGCAGTGGACGCGGTCCGTGAAGTGCTCCGGGCGCGGGCAGCCGGCAAACGCCGCTGCTATCGAATCGAGGATCTCGGTGTCCGTGGCCATGCTACTCTCATCTTCGGCATCTGCTGCTTAGAGCGAACGCTGCTGTGCCAGCGGGTTCTCCCTCCACGTATAATCGATCTGTGATCTCCAAATGGAAAGGGCCGACGCATGACGACTGAACAGGTTCGTTTGACCAGCCTGGCGAACTGCGCCGGCTGCGCCGGGAAGGCGGGCATCGCCACGCTGGCGCAGGTGTTGCGACCGTTGCAGGAGACCTTCCGCGCCGACGACTTCCCCAACCTCCTCGCCGGCATCGACGGGCCGGACGACGCCGCCGTCTACCGCCTGGACGACGACACCGCCATCGTCCAGACCGTCGACTTCTTCCCGCCCGTCGTCGATGACCCGTATACGTTCGGAGCGGTGGCGGCGGCGAACGCGATGAGCGACGTCTATGCGATGGGCGGCGACGTGCTCTTTGCGCTGCAGGTGGCCGGCTTTCCTGAGGACCAGCCGCCGGAGACGCTCGCCGAGATCTTTCGCGGGGGCGCCGCGAAGGTGGCCGAGGCGGGCGGCGTCATCGCCGGAGGGCACACGCTGATCGATGCGGAGCCGAAGTACGGCCTGTGCGTGACCGGCCTCGTCCGGCCCGACGCCATCCTGCGGAAAGGCGGCGCCCGCCCGGGCGACGTGCTGCTGCTGACGAAACCGCTCGGCACGGGCATCGTGCTGACGGCGGCGCGCGCGGACGAGTGCGCGCCGGAGCACCTGCAGGCCGCCATCGACAGCATGCTGCGCCTCAACCGCCACGCCTCGCATCTGGCGCGCGACGCGGGCGTCCTCGGCTGCACGGACGTGACAGGCTTCAGCCTGCTCGGCCACGCCGAAGAGATGGCGCGCGCCGCCGGGCTGCAGATCGTGATCGATGCCTCATCTCTGCCCACCCTGCCGGGCGCGCTCGACTACGCGCGGCAGGGCCACGTCACGGGCGGCGCGAACCGCAACCGACAGGGGTTGGAGGGCAAGGTCTCGCTGCCTAGCGGCCTGGCGGAAGATGTCGAGCACCTACTCTTCGATCCGCAGACGTCGGGCGGGCTGCTCATCGCCATCCCAGCGGAGCGCGCCGACGGCCTCGCCCGCGCCCTCGAGGCGGACGGCCTCCTGGGCGCGCGCGTCGGGCGCGTCGAGGCAGGCGCGGCCGTGGTAGTGGAGGGATGAGCGACCTCTCGATTAGGCCGTACGAGCCGCGCGACCTCGAAGCGTGTCGCGGGCTGTGGCGAGAGCTGACGCAGCGCCATCGCGACATCTACGAGGACCAGACGATCGGCGGCGACGATCCGGGCCCTTACTTCGATACCTACATCGAACGCTCCGACCTCGCCGGCGCATGGGTCGTGGAGGTCGAGGGAGCGGTCGCCGGCCTGACCGGGCTGCTGGTGAACGACGACGAGGCCGAGGTCGAGCCGGTCGTCGTCACGGCCGCGTTGCGCTCGCGGGGCATTGGGCGGCGTCTGCTCGAGCGGATGATCGAGGAGGCGCGGTCGCGGTCGATCCGCTTCCTCAGCATCCGGCCTGTCGCCCGCAACGTGGAGGCGATCGCGCTCTTCCACGAGGCGGGCTTCCGAACGCTGGGCCACCTCGACATGTTCATGCACCTGGGCAACGACGAGCGCGAGTTCAAGCAAGGCGTCACCGTACACGGGCGGGACTTCAGCTACTGATGGCGGGGCCGAAGCTCTACGGCAAGCTCGCGCCGTGGTTCCACCTGCTCACCGCGCCCGAGGACTACGACGAGGAGGCGGCGCTCTACAGCCGGGCGCTCATCGACGCATGCGACGAGCCGCCGAAGACGGTGCTGGAGCTGGGGAGCGGCGGCGGCAACAACGCTTCGCACATGAAGACGCGCTTCGAGCTGACGCTCGTCGACCTTTCGCCGCGGATGCTGGCGCTGAGCCGCACGCTCAACCCGGAGTGCGAGCACCGCCGGGGCGACATGCGCACGGTGCGCCTGGGGCGCCAGTTCGACGCGGTGTTCGTTCACGACGCCGTCGCCTACATCACGACCGAGGACGACCTGCGCGCGACGATGGAGACGGCCTTCGTCCACTGCCGGACGGGCGGCGCAGCGCTGTTCGTGCCGGACTGCGTGCGCGAAACATTCCGGCCGGCGACGGAGCACGGCGGCCACGACAGCGCGCCCTCCCCCGGACGGGTGCCCGTCCGGGGGAGGGCGTTGCGCTACGTCTCGTGGGTGCACGACCCGGACCCGGACGACACGACCTACACCGTCGACTTCGCCTACCTGCTGCGCGATGCCGACGGCTCGGTGCGCGTCGAGCGCGACCGGCACGTCTGCGGCGTCTTCCCGCGCGCCACCTGGCGCCGCCTCCTGCGCGACGCCGGCTTCACGGCGAAGCGCCTCGCATTGCCGCACAGCGAGGTGGGCACAATCGACGTGCTCGTGGGGAAGAAGAAAGCGTGAAAATAGTCGGCCAAGGTCGTGACATCCCCCCCCCCTAGTCGGTGCTATAATATCCACACCGGACCGGCTAGGCGGACTGGCTGGACGGCTAGCAGGAGCGGTTGGCGATGCTATCGGGTGCATTGGCAGGATTACTCAAGGTCGGCGCGGTCGCGCTGACCGCAGGCGGGCTTGCCACCGGCATCTACCTCGCTGTGCAGGTCGGTGAAGAAGAGGACGCGAACCGAGCCCAGACCGTCGAGACGCCCTCGACGATCTCCACCGCGCTCTCGCCGCCGAACCAGGTCGTCAGGCCGACGATCACCCCTACGTACGTCCTCGCGCCGAGCCCAACGCCGCCCACCGGCGTCGACACGTCAGACTGGAAGACGTACGAGAGCCCGCTGGGGTTCACGCTGAAGTATCCGCCGGGTTGGGCGATCAAGGACTACCAGTCAGAGGGACTGGCGCCCGGAACCGTGAAGATCCTGAACGAGGCCGCGACCCGCGGCTTTGCCGCCCGGTTGGGTGCCGGAGAGTTGGAAGGAGCGGAGAGCGGAGAGGCGTGGCTAGACATCTCACCTGACGCCTTCCCTACATTCGATGCCGCCGGAATCATCCACGCCTGCGCCCCTGAGCGTGTCTTGGAGGACCCGCGGGAGGTTTCACTAGGGGGCCAGCCCGCCGTCCACTGTGTGCAAGAGGGCGCCTCGCCATTCGCGCCAGAGACGACGCTCCGCACGGATACTTACTGGGTTCGTCTGCCTTCCGGCAGGGTTGCGGGCATCAGTGCCTACACAGTTGATGGCGACGCAGCAACGATTCAGATCGTGGGTGCTGCGGCGGCGACGTTCTGGGTGCAGGCGAAACCGTGAGGATGGGGAAGCTTCGGCTTGCCGCCTTCGTTTGCGCGGTGCTAGCCACGACGCTACTCGGTCTTGGCGCCGCCAGAGCCGACCAGGGTGATGGTGCTGTTCATTACAATCGGATACCCTGGCTCGACGGCAACGCACATTCCATCACTCAGGGCTGGGGAGCATGCAGCCCCAGCCATTGCTCCACCAATCCTGTGGACCGATATGCCGTGGACTGGGGCGGGTCTTTCGCGATCCACGCGGTCGCAGAGGGCGAAGCGACCTGCGCCTTTGACAACGGTTGGGGCAATCGCGTGCTCATCGACCGCTCCGATGACAGCCTTACGGACCGTTATGCACACCTTCCGAGTTGCCCCTTCACTGGAACGTACCATTACGAGCAGGGCGATTTCATGAGCAACACTGGATGCACCGGCTCGTGCACCGGAACGCATCTGCACTATCAGAGAGAGAGTGGGAGCCCCAGCAATCCCCAGAGTCAGAGCTTCGGACTGTCAGGCCTAACCAATTTCTGCGACCACACTATCTCGGGCTTCTGCACCGGGTCATACGATGGTGTCAGCTTCACGTCTGACAACGCTGGGCCTGGACAGGGCGCGGGCAGCGTGCCTATAGGCGCGAACATGGCGCTCACGTACCGCACCAAGGGTCATCAGTGGCCTTGCAGCAACAACCGCGCCTGGGACTGCATCGGCTCCAGCAACGCCTACTACGGGGGCACGGAGAAAGCCTGGTACAGCACCCAGGCCGGAGGCAGCGCCTGGCACCAGCAGTTCCAGAACTCCGGGAACCTGCAGAGCAACCTCTCGTCACCCAACGCCTGCGGCGGGACGGCGTACCTGGTGCCCCACGCCAACTTCATGGACTGGCTGGGCCTCGCATCGCAGTTGGGTCATCCGCGCTCGGCGTACATGCCGTTCGGAGCCAACGATTGGATCCAGTACTTCGCGAACGGGCGCATGATTGCTGACACGTTCGGCGGAGATCCTATCGTGATCTACCCGAACCCGAACCCCTGCTACTGATCCGGGGCGGGGCTACCCCTGACGCTTCAGCTTGCCGGTGCGCTTGGCGTAGCCTTCGGCCCAGACGAAGACGGCCAGGCTCGCCGGCACTAAGACGACCGCGAAGATGACGAGGGCGCCCAGGATGCCGGCGACGTCGCTCAGCGAATCGCCGTCGATGAGGGCGCCGCGGATACCGTCGAGGATGTACGTCGCCGGCGAGAGGAAGGAGAACGCCTGCAGCCACGCCGGCAGCACGTCGACCTCGTAGTAGACGCCGGAGACGAGCAGCAGCGACGCCTGCACCATCAGCGTCATCTGCGAGCCGCGCTCCGGGTACAGCAGCGGCAGCACGCCAGCGAGCACCGCCAGCCCCGCGACGCTCACACTGCCCACCAGCAGCACCGACGTGGCGCTGAGCCAGTCGGCGTTCGAGAAGTCGACGTCGAAGAAGAGCAGCGCGATGCCGAAGATGAGCAGCGTGCGCACCATGCCGTGGAGCACGGCGAAGACGCACATGCCCAGCAGGTGCAACGACCGCGGCACGGGCGCCATCAGCGTGTGCTCGATCGTGCCCTCCCAGCGCTCCCATCCAATCACCAGGCCGATGTCGTCCAGCACGGCCGAGAGGTACGCCCACACCAGTGTGCCGATGAGCAGGAACAGCACGAGCTTCTGCGCCACCTCCGCTTCGGCGCTGCCCTGCCGGCTGAGCTGCTCGGCGATGAGCGTTACGGCGAGTGTGTTGACGACGCCGTAGACCAGCCAGACCAGCTCCCACGCCCAATAGCGCTTCCAGAGGTTCGTCTGACGCTCCACGAACGCCATCGGGATCGACCAGCCGGGGCTCCCGGCAACGACTCGTTCAGTCATGCTAGCCATGGACCATCACCTCCTCGTCTTCTTCGATGCGGCGCCCGGTCAGCTCCAGGAACACCGTCTCCAGCGATACGTCTTCGATGGGCCGCCCGTTCGCGACGCGCTCCCGCAGGTCCAGCGACGTCCCCTCAGCGACCAGCCGCCCGCCCGCCAGGAAGCCGATCCGCCCGCAGAGGCGGTCCGCCTCGTCCATGTCGTGGGTCGTCAGCAGGATCGTCGCGTCGTGCTCGTCGCGGACGCGTTCGACGAACTGCTGCACCTCGCGCTTGCTCGACGGGTCGAGGCCCGTCGTCGGCTCGTCGAGCAGCATGAGCACGGGCGACGTGAGGAACGCCCGCGCGACGGCGACCTTCTGCTGCTGGCCGCGCGAGAGGTGGATCATCGGCTCGTAGAGCCTGTCGCCCAGGTCGAGCCGGTCCAGGATCTCCCGGGCGTGACGCTTGATCTGCGCGCGGGGCACGCCGTAGATGCCGGCGAAGAAGATCAGGTTCTCCATGGCCGACATGTTTCGAAAGAACGACGGGTCGGGCGAGACGCGGTTCATCAGGCGCCGCACGGGCAGCTCGTCCCTGCGCGTGTCGAGGCCAAAGACGCGCACCGAGCCGGCGTCGGGCGTGAGCAGCGTGCTGATCATACGCACCAGCGTCGACTTGCCGGAGCCGTTCGCGCCGATGAGGCCGTAGATCTCGTTCCGCTCGATGCGAAAGGAGACGTCTCGCACGGCCGGCACCGGCTCCTTGGCCTGACGCCAGAGCAGCTGCGTGTGCCCGCCGAACGACTTGCTGAGGTGCACGACCTCCAGCGGTATGGAATTCGTTTCGAGTTCGTTCGCTTTCATACGATCACTCCTACCCTACTCCGGACCTGTGACGGCGAGATGTCAGTAGCGTCTGGGGGCGGGGCCCCGGCTCCGGACGCACGAAACCCACTATCGACTCACGATAGTGGGTTGGGATGACTGGCAGCCGAGGCTTGCTAACTCAGTGGCGTGTACCTTCGCTCTCAAGAGCGCCCGTCTGGGCGTTGGGCACACTCATCCCACCCACTGCACGAACGTCACCCCCCGCGGGGCGGGCGCCGTCCGTGTTCATCGCGCTGCCGTTACTCATCAATCAATGCTCTCCAGGTGCGGCTATCGTACAGGGTCGCGGCGGGAGATGTCAAGGCGAGGTTGCCTTCGCTTCGTTCGAGGGCAGGCATGGGTCGAGGGTCGGGGTCGAGGAGAGGAGCGAGGAACAGGGAACGCGGAACGAGGCCACCCCGCCCCGGAGCGCGGGTAGTGTAATTCGCGGCCGGCTCCCGTATGCTTGATTCGCCATGCGGCGACGTGGACGGCCACCTCATCCCGACATCCTCACGCCCCGTGAGTGGGAGGTGCTCGACCTGCTGCGCGAGGGTCTCACGAACGAGCAGATCGCCGAGCGGCTTGGCATCAGCAAGGATGGCGCGAAGTACCACGTCGCGGAGATCCTCTCGAAGCTCGGCGTGAGCAGCCGTCAGGAGGCCGCCCAGTGGTCCGCCGCGGGCGAAAGGCCTCGACCCTGGTGGGCGGCGCTCCCCGTGCTGGGCCGGCTCTGGAAGCACACCCGAAGCGCCACCGGCTCACCCGCGCTGGGCCACGCCGCCCTCGCCTCGTCCGGCGTGATCCTCACGGCCACGCTGGCGGTGCTCGGCCTGATCGCGTTCCTGCTGCTGCGCAACGGCGACGCCCCGACTCGATCTGTGGGCGACGCACTGCCGCTTAATGCGGCGATCGTTGCTACCTTGTCCGACCTCACCTCGCCGACGGTCTCCTGGTCGCCCCAGGGGGACGCGTTCGCGCTGCAACGGGAGGACGGGCTGTATCTCGCAGAAAGGCCAACGTTTGAGCTGACGCTCGTGACTCACGGCGGCTCGCGAGAAGCACTTGCGGGATCGTTTCCTCGCGTTGTGTGGTCTCCGGATGGAACGCGACTGGCGTTCGCGGCAGCTCCCATAAACACCAGTGCCAGCATGTTCATCGCGGACACGATCTACGTCACCAAACGCGACGGGAGCGACTTGCGTGACGTGCTCGGTGTTCAGGCTCACGTCGCTGATGGAGAAGATTCGCGGCTTAACCCAAATGCCTGGCTCGACAATAAAACGCTGGCATTCGACGCAGGCCGAGGAGATGGCTACTGGACACCGATGACAGTCGATGTCGAGAGCGGGCAGGTGCAGGAGGTAGTAAGGGAAGCGGCAGGCCAAACTCCGAGCGCCTGGGCTCGTATCTCCTGGTCGCCTAACGGTGAGCGGGTCGCACTGGATTCCAGCCCGTCGCCACCGCTTGAGAGCATCGTCCGCATCGTGAAGAGAGCTGGCGGAGAGTCCTGGGATCTAGCCGGCTATCTCGATGCCGGCTTGCCCTCCCCTGTCGAGGCGTGGCTGTCGGACAGTTCGGGAGTCCTCTATCACCCAGCGGAGGGGCAAGCCGTGCTCAACCTGGCGATTCCCGAAAGCCATCGCGTGGTGGAGCTGGCGAACGCCGCCGACCCGGCCGCGAGCACTCCGGGCTACACGGCGAGCTGGGTTTCGCCCGACGGCCGATTCGTAGCTACGGACGGGCTGGCTTTCGGAGGCTGCCCAACTCGTGGGGAGACGTCTGCGGCGCAGTGCGTTAGCTTCACGGACACAGCGAAGAGGAGGTTGGTCTCCAGCCTGGCCTTCCTGCCCGGCGAAGTCACCGTCGGCAGCGGGCCCTACGGTCTACTGGGTTGGGTAGGCAGCGATGCGGTCGCGTTCATCGGCATGTACGAAAAGACGCCTTACCGCGTGCTGTGGCTCGTTCGTAACCCGGAAGACCCGCGCGCGCTCGTTTGGCAGGAGGAAACCCCAGGCGAAGGTTGGATGGGCATGGACGCCTCGCCGAACGGGCGCTACGCCGTCGTAACGATGCCCACGTCAGAGAATCTGTTTCCCGCCACGAACTTCTGGGAGGCGCGCGTCTACGAGATGCCCTAGCCGCCGGGGCGGGGCGGGGTGGGGCGGCCGCGTCGGCCGCGCTTCTCCGCGACGCGCAGGCGCGCCATCGCTCGCCGCAGGGAGGCCTCGACCTGCACGAGGTCGACGAGCTCCTCGCGCTCTTGCAGGGCCTGCTCCGCCTTCTGGCGGGCCTCTTCGGCGCGGGCGATGTCGATCTCCTCGACGCGTTCGGCGGCGTCGGCGAGGATGACGACGCGGTCGTTGCGCACCTCGAAGAAGCCGCCGGTGATCGCCATCGCCTCCTCGTCACCGCCCTTGATGATGCGCATCTCGCCCGGTGCGAGCGTGGTGATGAAGGCAGCGTGCTCGGGTAGCACGGCGAACTCGCCGTCGCTGCCCGGCGCGACGATCTCGTCGACGCCCTCCTGGGAGTAGACGACCTTTTCGGCGGTGACGATCTCGACGGTGAGGGGCATGGCTACGCCGCGGCCTCCGCCTCCTCCTTCGCCATCTTTTCACCCTTCTCGACGGCCATGTCGATGTTGCCGATCATGTAGAAGGCCTGCTCCGGCAGCGCGTCGTGCTGGCCTTCGAGGATCTCCTTGCAGCCGCGCACCGTCTCGCGGACGGGGACGTACTGTCCGGGCAGCCCTGTGAAGATCTCGGCGACGAACATCGGCTGCGAGAAGAAGCGCTGTAGCCGGCGGGCGCGGCCGACGATCTGCTTGTCTTCGTCGGACAGCTCCTCGACGCCGAGGATGGCGATGATGTCCTGCAGGTCCTTGTAGCGTTGCAGCACGCGCTGCACCTCTCGCGCGATGTCGTAGTGCTCCTGCCCGACGATGAGCGGGTCGAGGATGCGCGAGAACGATGCGAGCGGGTCCATCGCGGGGTAGAGGCCTTGTTCGAAGATCGCGCGGTCAAGCGTGACCAGCGCGTCCAGGTGGCCGAACGTCGTCGCGACGCCGGGGTCGGTGTAGTCGTCGGCGGGCACGAACACCGCCTGGAAGGAGGTGATCGACCCCTTCTTGGTCGACGTGATCCGCTCCTCCAGCTCGCCGACCTCGGTCGCCAGCGTCGGCTGGTACCCGACGGCGGAGGGCATGCGCCCGAGCAGCGCCGAGACTTCCATGCCGGCGAGGGTGTAGCGGTAGACGTTGTCGATGAAGAGGAGCACGTCCTGGCCTTCGACGTCGCGGAAGTGCTCGGCCATCGTCAGGGCGGTGAGGCCGACGCGCAGGCGCACGCCGGGCGGCTCGTTCATCTGGCCGAAGACGAGCACCGTCTTCTCCAGCACGCCCTCGTCGCGCATCTCGATCCACATGTCGTTGCCCTCGCGAGAGCGCTCGCCGACGCCGGCGAAGACGGAGACGCCTCCGTGCTGCATCGCGATGTTGCGGATGAGCTCCTTGATGATGACGGTCTTGCCCACGCCGGCGCCACCGTAGGCGCCGACCTTGCCGCCGCGTGTGAAGGGCGCGATCAGGTCGACCACCTTCAGGCCCGTCTCCAGCACCTGCACCTGCGTCTCCTGCTCGTCGAAGGGGGGCGGCGCACGATGGATCGGCTGGCGGTCGCCCGCGACGTCGCCCAGGCCGTCCAGCGGCAGGCCGAGCACGTTGAACAGCCGGCCGAGCGTGGCCGCGCCCGTCGGAACCGAGATGGGAGCGCCGGTGGTCGTGGCCGTCGCGCCGCGGCGGAGGCCGTCCGTCGAGTCCATCGCCAGGCAGCGCGTCCAGTTGTTGCCCAGGTGCTGTTCGACCTCAGCGACGAGCTTGCTGCCGCCCATGTCGATCTCGATCGCCTCGAAGAGCCCCGGCAACTGCTCAGCCGGGAACTCCACGTCCACCACCGTGCCGATCACCTGTCGCACGTGTCCGATTGCCATCACACTCTCCTTGTCAGGAATCAGGGCAGTCTCTGGTGAAGGGGCGCTGAAAGGCCCTTCGCTGCGCTCAGGGTGACAGCGTGGCCCGTTGTCATTCTGAGCCCTTCGCTCCTGCGCAGGATAGACTCCGCGAAGGGTCTGGCATCGCCCTGCATGCTGACGCCTGTTCCTCGTTCCTGCATGCTAAACCTTGAGTCCCTCGACGCCGCCCACGATGTCCAGCAGCTCCTTCGTGATCTGCTCCTGGCGGGCCTTGTTGTACGTGAGCGTAAGCTCTTCGATCATCTCGTCCGCGGCGTCGGTGGCGTTGCGCATCGCCACCATGCGCGCCGACTGCTCGCTCGCGACGCCCTCCAGGATCGCCTCGTAGATCTGCATCTCGATGTAGCGGGGCAGGATCTCGGCGAGCACCGTCTCGCGGTCGGGCTCGTAGAGGTAGTCGACGCCATGCGTCGCCGCCTCTTGCGGGGGCTCGATCGGCAGGAGCTGGCGCGCCTCCGGCTGCTGGGTCATCGTGTTGACGAAGTACGGATAGACCAGGAAGACCTTGTCGAACGTGCCCGCGAGATAGTCGTCGATGACGACGCGCGCGATTGGCAGCACCTCCTGGTATTCGGGGTAGTCGCCGAGCTCCGTGAACTCCGCCACGATGGGCACGTTCGTGCGGTGGAGGAAGTCGCGGCCCTTGCGCCCGACGGCGACGAACTTCACCGGCACGCCGGCTTCGACGGCGATCGCGCTCGCGCGCCGGTTCATGTTCGCCGGCAGGCCGCCGCAGAGGCCGCGGCCCGGCGTGATGAAGACCACGCCCGCCGTCTGCACCTCGCGGCGGCGGAGCAAGGGATGCATCGTGTCGGGGTCGAGCAGGGGCAGTGTCTCGGCGAGGTCGGCGAGCACCCAGTTCATTCGCTCGGCGTAAGGGCGACCAGCGAGCGCGCGCTGCTGGGCGCGTCGCATCTTCGACGCAGCGACCAGCTCCATCGCCTTCGTGATCTTGGCGGTGCTCTGGACCGACTTGATGCGTCTGCGGATCTGTCGGATCGTCGCCATCAGCGGACTCTTGAACGGATCAGCGAATGCGTCATGGCGCCAATCAGGTTAGTAGGCCGCCGTTTGCTTGAAGGCCGCGATGGCGGCATTGGCCTTCTGCTGCAGCTCCGGCGGGAACTCGTGTGTCTCCATGATCGACTTGCCGATGTCGGCGTGGCTCGCGTCCATGTACTGGAAGAGCGCCTGCTCGAAGTCGCGCACTTTCTCCGCGGGCACGTCGTCCAGCAGGCCGGTGTTGCCGGCGAAGATGATCAGCACCTCCTTGTCCAGCGAGAGCGGCTGGTACTGCGGCTGCTTCAGGACCTCCTGGAGCCGCAGCCCCCGCTCGAGCTGGCGCCGCGTGCCAGGGTCGAGGTCGGATGCGCCGAACTGAGCGAACGCCTGTAGCTCGCGGAACTGCGCCATGTCCAGCCGGAGCTGGCGCGCGACGGCCTTCATCGCCGAGCGCTGGGCGGCGCTCCCGACACGCGAGACGGAGTTACCGGCGTTGATCGCCGGGCGCAAGCCTGAGGCGAAGAGGTCGCCCTCCAGGAAGAGCTGGCCGTCGGTGATGGACCAGACGTTGGACGGGATGTAGGCGGACACGTCGCCCGCCTGCGTCTCGACGATCGGCAGTGCCGTAAGCGAGCCGCCGCCGTGCGCGTCATCGAGCTTCGCCGCGCGCTCCAGGAGACGGCTGTGAAGGTAGAAGACGTCACCCGGATAGGCTTCGCGGCCGGGCGGGCGGCGGAGCAGGAGCGAGACCTGGCGGTAGGCCCAGCCGTGCTTCGAGAGGTCGTCGTAGACGATCAGGGCGTCCTTCCCTTGCGCCATGAACTCCTCGCCCATCGCGCAGCCGGCGTAGGGCGCCATGTACTGGAGCGCCGCTGACTCGGCGGCCGAGGAGGCGACGATGATCGTGTGCTCCATCGCGCCGTGCTCTTCCAGCACGTCGACGATCTGCGCCACCTTCGAGGCCTTCTGCCCGATAGCGACGTAGATGCAGGTCAGGTCGCCGCCCTTCTGGTTGATGATCGAGTCGATCGCGATCGTCGTCTTGCCCGTCGATCGGTCGCCGATGATGAGCTGGCGCTGCCCGCGCCCGATCGCCGTCATGGCGTCGATCGCCTTGATGCCGGTCTGCACGGGCGTGTCGACGCTCTTGCGTTCCGTCACGTCGGGCGCGATGCGCTCCACCGGACGGGTCTTGTCGGTGCTGATCGGGCCCTTGCCGTCGATCGGGTTGCCGAGCGGGTCGACGACGCGGCCGATGAGCGCGTCGCCAACGGGGACCTCGGCGATGCGGCCCGTCGAGCGGACTTCGTCGCCCTCTTTGATCTGCGTGTAGTCGCCCAGCACCATCACGCCCACGCTCTCCTCTTCGAGGTTGAGCGCGAGGCCGATGGTCCCGTTCGGGAACTCGACGAGCTCGCTCGCCATCACGTTCGCGAGGCCGTGGACGCGCGCGATGCCGTCGCCGGCCTCGACGACGGTGCCGACGTCGGTGGTGACGGCCTCCGCGCCGAACTTCTCGATCTGCTCCTTGAGGATCGATGTAATCTCTTCGGGTCGTACTGCCATCTCGTAACCCCCGATGTATCGTTAGCCGGCGCTGCCGGCCAGACGTCGCTTGAGCGCGATCAACTTCGTGCGCGTGCTGCCGTCGATGAGGCGGTCGCCGATGCGGGCGACCAGCCCCCCTAGCAGCTCCGGGTCTTCGTTCACCTCTATCTGCACCTGCTTGCCCGTCAGCTCCGAGAGCTTTCGCGCGAGCGCCTCGCGCTCGTCGCTGCTCAGCGCGACCGCCGTGGTCACCCGCGCGTGAGCGATGCCCCGGTGCTCGTCGAGGAGCTCCTGGAAGGCCTCGGCGATCTGCGGCAGCAGCGCCAGCCGCGATTTCGCGGCGAGGAGCCGGACCAGGTTCCAGACCAGCGGTGTCATCTCGCCGGCGATCCGCTGGAGGAACTCTGCCTTCTGCTCCGGACCGACGTGGCGGCTGCTGACGAAGGCGACCGCCTCCGGCATCGAGAGCGAGGCGGCGAGGGAGTGCAGGTCGCGCTCCCAGGCCTCGAGCTCGCTCTTGTCGCGGGCCAGCTCGAACGCGGCCTGGGCGTAGCGCCTGGCGGCCAGGTCGCGCAGCACTTAGTTCTCCCGGAACGTCGACTCCGCCAGCGTCTCATCGATGAGGCGCCGGTGGGCCTGCTTGTCGAGCGACTGGCCGATCACCTTCTCGGCGGCGCTGACGGTGATGTCGGCGAACTCCTTGCGCAGCTCGCCGATCGCCTGATCGCGTTCGAGTTGGATCTCGCTGCGCGCGCGCTCCAGCAGCGCGTCCGCGTCGCGGCGGGCCTGGGCGCGCGACTCCTCCTGGATGCGGTTCGCCGCCTCCTGCGCCTGGGCGATCAGCGCCTGCCCCTGCTGGCGAGCCTGGTCGAGCTGCTGCGAGACCTCCTGCTCGGCCTGCGTCGCCCTCTGCTGCGATTGCTCCGCCGCGTCCAGTCCTTCGCGAACGCGCTGGGCGCGCCGGTCGAGCATGGCGAGTACGGGCTTGTACAGGAAGAGCCGCAACACCAACAGCACGATGAAGAAGTTGATCACCTGCGCTATCAGCAGCGGGAGGTTGATGCCTAGCTGTTCCATGGTCAGTCCTTGCTTTCGACAGGCGCGCCCTCGCTAGAAGACGATGCCGATCATGACCGCGACGACCAGCGCGTAAATCGCGATCGCTTCGGCGAACGCGATGCCCAGGATCATGTTGGTCTGAATCACAGGCTGCGCCTCAGGGTTTCGGCCCAGCGCCTCCATCGCCTTCGAGACCAGCCAGCCAATACCAATGGCCGGACCGAGACCACCGACGCCGATCGCGATTCCCGCCCCGATGAATCGCATCGAGTCGTCGGTGAGCGCCAGTAGTGGGAGTAGTGTCGAGATGTCCATTGTCCCTCCTTCAGCGAAACGTGATTCGCGCGTGAACCTGGCCGGGTTTTGCCACGTCGCTAATGTCCCTCCTCTTCCGCGTGCCCTTCGCCGTGACCGCTCACGGCCAGCATGCCGAAGACGAGGGTGAGCATACCAAAGACAAAGGCCTGAATGGCGCCGACGAAGATCTCCAGACCGTAGAAGATGCTGACCACCATGAACGTGAACGGCAATAGGAACGTCATCACCAGCAAGAGGATCTCACCCGCAATCATGTTGCCGAAGAGGCGGAAGGAGAAGCTGATCAGTCGCGCGACTTCCGCGAACAGCTCCAGAATGCCGACGAAGAAGTCGAGAAATCCCATGGGCCCTCGCCGGAGCGCACCGAAGTTGAAGAACTTGCCTGCATAGCTAACCAAACCCAAGGTGCTGATGCCCCAGAATTCGACGAAGATAGCGGATGCGACCGCCAGCGAGAGGGGCGTCATGAGGTCCGTGTTGACGCTTCGGAAGTACGGCGCCAGGATCGCCAACTCTTCGCCCTCGCCCAGATCGTCCTCCGCATCGGCGATCGCCTCGGCCCGCCGCTCTTCCAGGCAATGGTCCTTCTCGGGCTTTTCCAGGCCGTTGCAAGCCGCCTCGTCTACCTCGATATCCACCTTCTCCGCCTTGAAGTTGATCAGGGAGATGCCCGCCTGCTTTTCGACCACCACCGCGTGCTCGTGGAATTCCGCCTTCTCGGCGCCGATCGGCTCCATCTTGCCGATCACGTTGAAGATCGGGAGCAGCGCGAACCAGTTTGACATTGCAATGTAGATGAAGAACGTGGCGATCACCCAGAAGAAACGCCGCCCATTCTTCTCGCCCGCCGTGTTCACCACCAGCTCGTGGATCCCCTCGATCACCATCTCGACGAAGTTCTGCGAGCCGCCAGGCAGCCACTTCAGGCCGCGCCCCAGCAGAAACGCCAGGACCACGATGAAAGCAACAATACACCAGGAGGTGAGCAGCGTGTTGCGAATCGGCAGCGTGCCCAGCACCTCGGGCAGGCCCGGAACCAGCGTGATCTCCCAGAGCGTCTCGCCCCTAATCTCGATGATCGGTTGCGGAATAGAGCGGTAGGCGAACGAAATGAGGAAGAGCAGCACGACGACGGCCAGGGCCGCGATGATCAGCAGGCGCCGTTGCAGCGTCATTCGTCGTCCTTTTTGGATCGTCGCTGGCCTATGACCAGCGTGTCTACCAGCATGCGGTAACCGCCGTAGAAGGCGACCACCAGTCCCAGCAGCATTCCTAGCAGCGTCAGCAGCGGGCGGCTGCCCGCAACCTGATCAAGAAGCAAGCCGCCGAATGTCCCGGCGATGATGCATACCGCGAAGTACCAGCCGATGCCGATGAGCCGCGCGGCAGGCGGCAAACGATCCATCGCCAGCCTCCACCGGCCTTTCTCAGACTTTGAGAATCCTATCACATACTTTGGCCACGATCAACAATGAAAAGAGCGCCCCACGACGGGCGCCCTACACGGTAGAAGCGGATTCGAGCTAGGACTTGCGCTTGTCGAAGTCGTCCAGGTCCAGGCTCTCGATGAAGTCGCGGAAGGCGGACATGCGCTGGAGCTCCTCCTCGTCCACCTTGCCGATCGGCTCCTGGTCCATCGTCGCTCCGGCGATCGGCTCGCCTTCCTTATCGAGCAGCACGCCGGCCCGTTCCAGGACGCCGTCCTCGGCAAAGATCGGCACCTGGGCGCGCACGGCCAGGGCGATGGCATCGCTGGGGCGGGAGTCGATCTCCATCTGCTCCCCGTTCACGACGAGCATGATGCGGGCGAAGAAGGTGTCATTTGCCAGGTCGTTGACAATAATGTACTCGACGGTGGCGCCCAGCTTGTCGAGCACGTCCCTGAGCAGATCGTGGGTGAGGGGGCGGGGAACGGAGACCTCCTGAAGCCGGACTGCGATGGCGTCAGCTTCAGCGGGGCCGATCCAGATAGGGAGATAGCGGTCGGCGTCCTTCTCCTTCAAGATGACCACCCGCTGGTAGTTCATCAGGCTGACGCGGATGCCCTCGATGGTCATCTCGACCACGGTGTGCGTTTCCCTCCTGTGTGAATCCAGTCTAGCCCGATGCTTCAGGTGGTGTCAATTGAACCTGACACAGCCTGGTGTGGCGCCGCCCATTCAGGACTGCTGCCCCCCGAGGTGGGTGGCCGGCCGCGCAACCAGCGCTGCTCCAGATAGAGACTCAGCGCCCCCGCGAAGGCGATCAGCACCGCGATCGCGAGCACCACACGGCTTACCCCATATTGATCGGCAATTCCGCCGACCACCACTAGTGGGATGAGGGCTACCCCGTTCGCCAGCACCATCTGGGACGCGAAGATGCGCCCGCGCATCTCTGTCGGGGTCCTCTCATGGAGGAGGGTCTGGGCCGGCGCGTTGAGCAGCGCGTAGAAGACCCCCATGGGGCCGGCGACCAAGACGGTAATCGAAACCAGGATCGACTGGCCGAAGATCTGCTCCGTCCCGAACGGGTTGAAGCGGTCCGTTCGCTCCAACGCGTCCGCGATCAGCTCGACAGAGCCGAACGCGGCGAGACAGATCGCGAGCCCGAACAGCCCCAGCGCAACCGTCTTGGTGTGGCCCAGCCGCGGCACGATCCAGGGCACGGCGCGCAGGCCGAGCAACGCCCCGAACGCCACCGGCGCGAAGACGGCGACCGCGTCCTCCGGCGGCCGCTGCAGCACCTCTTGCATGTAGCCGGGCACCAGCACCGCAAAGATCAGGACCATCGTACTGCTGATCGCGATGTGCGCCATCGCCAGGTAGGCGATTGGATCAGCGCGCAAGGTGTTGAGCGCCTTCATCAGCTCGGAGACCGCCCCGCGCAGTTCGGCCCGGCCCGGCAGCACGCCATCCCCCTCCTGCTCTCCGTCGTGGCCGATTGGCGGCAGCAGACGGGCGAGCAGCGTCGCGACCAGGAAGGCGATCATGCAGATGATGAAAAGCTGGGCGACTCCTGTCGTCTTCAGGATCAGGGGCGCGAGGAAGATCAGTCCGGCAATCTGCGCGATCGTGAAACCGAGGCTGAAGAGGCTGTTCGCGCTGATGAGCTGCTGCCGCGACACCATGTACGGGATCGACGCGGCGTTCGTCGTCGTGAAGAGCTGGCTGAAGCTGGCGAACACGACGGTGATCGTATAGAGCGCCCAGACGTGGTCGCGCCCGAAGAAGAAGGCCAGCGCCGCGATGGCGCGGCCGGCGTTGGTGATGATCAAAATGCGCCGCTTGCTCCACCGGTCCACCAGCACACCCGAGAAGATCCCAAACACGACCGTCGGCACGACGAAGGCAAGCACCACGCCGCTCGTCGTGGCCGTGGACCCGGTGAGGTCGATCACGCGAATGATGAGCGTGTAGAGGATCGCGTTCTGCGCCGTCTGCGAGATGATCTGCGCCAGCCAGAGGTGCAGGAAGCCCTGGTTGGTGAGGACGGGAGGAACGCGCTCCTCCAGCTCCCGGGCCCTTGTCTCAGCTCGCTTCAGCATCTACCAACGGGCCCGGTCTGGCGGCGGCGCGGGCGAACGCCCAGCCCGCAGCGCCGACCATGATGATCACGAACAGGAACAGCACGGCCTCTACGGTGAACACCTCCGCCAGCAGTCCAGCCAGGAGGATCGGCGGGATGGAGGCGAGGTTGATGAGCACGTTCTGCGCGGCGAAGATGCGGCCCTGCAGCTCCATCGGCATCCGCTGCTGCACGATCGAGCGGCTGGCGACACCCAGGACTGAGAAGGAGAAAGCGGCGGCGCTGGAGAAGATGGCGGTGAGGATGATGCGGGCCGAGGTATCGCCGAACGGACCGGGGTCGAACATGCCGAACGCGTTCATGGCCTCCAGCCAGGAGCCTAGCGGTCGAATGAGGCCGAGCGCAAACAGCGACCCGGCGAGCATGGCGAACCCCCAGCCAAGCAGCCAACCGGCCGCCAACCGCCGGTCAAGCCACTGCACCAGCCGCAGGCCCGCCAGCACACCCACCGCCGCCGGCGCGAACACGTAGATCGCGTTTTGCACCTCCATGCCAAGCGGCCCGGTGACGAAGCGCGGCATGAGCGTCACCGCCACGAGCGACGCAGTGCTCGCCAGCACGACGATGATCACGGCCATGTACGCCACCAGGTCGCGGTTGAGCGTGTCCCAGGCCTGCGCGAACTGCTTCCGCACCTGTTGCACGGCGTCGATCGTGCTGTCGATGTCGATCTGGCGCGAGCCCAGGTGATGGATGCTCAGGAAGACCAGCGCCCCCGCGCCGAAGAGCACGCCGGCGACGAAGAAGAGCGGCCGCTCGCCTACGGTGTTCAGGAACAACGCAGGCAGGACGGCGAACCCAACGATCTGACTGACGAGACCGCCGAGGTTGCTGATCGAGTTCGCCGAGGTGAGCTGATTCGAGCGCACGAGCTGGGGCAGCGCCGCCGCCTCCGCGGGCGTAGCGAACTGCGATGTGATCGCGATGAGGAGCGCCACGCCGTAGATCGTCCCGAGGCTCGGGTTGGACACGATCAGCAGGAACATCAGCGCCAGACGCGCGACGTTCACCGCCGCCAGCACGAGGTTCTTCGGCAGGCGGTCGACCAGCACGCCCGAGATCGTGCCCAACGTGGCCGTCGGCAGGATGTAGGCGGTGATGAAGAGGGCGCTCTTGATGCTGGAGCCGCTGCCGGAGTCGCCCACCGCCAGCACGAGCAGCGTATAGAGCACCATGTTGAGGCCGGTGTGCGAGAGCAGCCGGCCGAGCCAGAGCTGGCGAAAGCCGTCCTCGTGGAGCAGCGCGTGGCCACCCGTTAGCAGCTCCCAGCGCAGGCGGGGCAGCCGCGTCTCGACCACGTCGCCGGTCACGCCGAAGGCACCTCATCCTCGCGGAAGATCAGTCGCGCCTTTTCCGGGTCGATCGGCTCGCCGCGGGAGACGAAGGTCTTGAGTCGCTTTTCGAGCGTCCGGCGCTCCAGGAGCACGCGCCGGCTACAGCTCCGGCAGCGCAGGCCGATGTCCGCCCCCAGGCGAACGACCTCCCACTCAAAGCTCCCACAGGGGTGAGGCTTGCGCAGCCGCAGCACGTCGCCCATCAGGAACTCCAGCGGCACGTTAGCCCCGAGACTCCGCGGGTTGCGTTTCGCGCAGGTCCTCGATGGCCGCGCGCAGCGCCTCAGCCTGCTGACGGGCCGCCTGCGCGAAGTCGCTCCCAGGCGACGCATAGAGCACCGAACGCGAGGCGTTGACGACGATCCCCGCGCCGGCCGCGTCGAGTCCCGCTCGCACGGCCTCCTCCAGGGCGCCCTCTTGCGCGCCGACGCCGGGCACCAGGAAGGGCAGCTCCGGACAGAGAGCGCGAAGGCGGCGCGTTTCTTCGGGATAGGTCGCCCCGACAACCAGGCCGACGTTGCGGTGGCGGTCCCACGAGAGCGCCATCTCCGCTACAGCCTCGTACAGCGGCCGCGCTTGACCGGCGTCCTCCACCAGCAGGTCCTGCAGGTCGCGCGCGCCCGGGTTCGACGTGCGGCAGACGATGAAGACGCCGCGGTCCGCCCGGGCGACGAACGGCTCGACGGCGTCGCCGCCGAGGTACGGGTTCACCGTCGCCGCATCGAAGCCCAACTCATCGAACAGCGCGCGCGCATAGGCCTCGGCGGTATGGGCAACGTCGCCCCGCTTGGCGTCGGCGATAACCGGGATGTCGTCCGGTATGGCCTGGAGCACGGCGCGCAGGGCAGCGTAACCCTGCTCGCCGAGCTGTTCGTAGAAGGCCAGGTTGGGCTTGTACGCGCAGACCAGGTCCTTCGTCGCCTCAACGACCGCGCAGAGGAAGTCGGCGACACCACCGTCCGGCAAGCGCGCCGGGTCGGGGTCGAGCCCGACGCAAAGCAGGCTGCGGTTGCGCTCCGCAGCGCGCGTCAGCTTCTCACGAAAGCTCATCGACACCCGACTGCCTGCTCCCTGGGATGGTAGCCCCGCGCGAGAAAGCGAGTCAAGCGCCGAAGCTCGGTCGCCGGGGACGAGGGGACCGTCAGGCGACGCGGCGGACGCTCCCCTTCGCGGGAAGCGGCAGCGTCCCCTGGGCGTAGAGGCGGGCCAGCGCCTGCGCCACACGCGGGCTAAACTGGCTCCCTGAGCAGGCCATGATCTCCTGAATCGCCCGCTCCACCGACCGTCCCCGCCGGTACGGCCGGTCGTGGATCATCGCGTCGAAGCTGTCCGACACCGCGACGATGGTTGCGGCGTCGGGGATCGCATCGCCGGCAAGGCCGTCGGGGTAGCCCGCGCCGTCCCAGCGTTCGTGGTGCGCCCGCGCGATGGTCGTCGCCAGCTCGAAGCCCGCTCTGCCGGCCAGAAACTGGGCTCCCCAGGTCGTGTGGTGCTTCATCAGCTCCCACTCTTCCTCTTCCAGTTGGCCTGAGCTCGCCAGGACCGTATCGGGCACGCGGATCTTGCCGATGTCGTGCAAGACCGCAGCCAGGCCAAGCTCGCGCGTCTGCTCCTCATCGCGGCCAAGCTCGCGTGCGAGCGCTTCGGTCACCGCGCGCACGCTCTGGAGATGCCGTCCTGTTGTCTGGTCGTGAGCTTCGGCAGACGCAGCGAGCAGGAGCACAGCCTCTTCCTGCGCCTCGGAGAGCCGCGTGGAGGTGACCTGGAGCTGATCGACGAGTGTCGACATGCGCACGATGGCGGTCACCTGTGTCGCCACGCCGGTCAGGAATTGGGCATCGCGCGGCGTAAATGCGGCCTGCCGCTTGCTCACCACCGAGAGCGTGCCGACGACCTCATCCTGCCAGACCATGGGCGTGATCAACACGGAGTGGAAGCCCGCCTGGCGGAGCATGTGGCGTTGCGGCTCGGGCAACCGTTCGTCGTTCTGGGGATCGTCCAGGATCAACGGCCGGCGCGTCCGCTCCAGGATGCGCTGAATCGGGTCCTCCCTGTCCGGGTCCAACGTCCGGCTCCAGGCTTCGACGATCTCGTTCGGCACGCGAGCGAAGGTCGTCTTCGCGGCAAGGCGGTCCGTGAGCGGAGCAAAGAGGACGAAGTTCACCGCGTCGTAACCGGCGCCGACGGATAGCCGGTGCCCCACCAACCGGAGTTTTTCGTTCAAGTCGCCGGGGTGCGTCAGCAACGGCACGATCTCGCCCACGACACGCGCCGCTCGCTCGTCGCCCAGTGGCCGGGCAGAGGCGAAGCCGGTTGCGCCCACCGGGCGCTGCCGCTTGGCCGAGTACATCGCGCTGTCGGAGAGACGGATCAGGTCCTCAACCGATTCGGCCTCCTCCGGGTAGACGGCGAGCCCCATGGTCGCCACGACCGGAATGCTGGCGCCCGTCTCCGAATCGCGCAGCCCCGCATTCGCCAGGGCCACCGACACCTCTTCCCTGTAGCGCTCGGCCGTGTCGCGATCCGCGTGAGGGAGGACCGCCACGAACTCGTCGCCTCCGTAGCGGCCGGCCAGCGCGCCGCGCCGCGAGAGCGCAGAGGCTGCCGCGACGAGTACCTGATCTCCTACCTGGTGACCGTACGTGTCGTTCACCGCCTTCAGCCCATCAACATCCATCATTGCCACAGCGTGGGGCGTGGCGGCGCTGGCCAGGGAACGCAACTCGTCAACAATGGCGGCGTGATTGAGCACGCCGGTCAGGGGGTCGCGACGGGCCTGCTCGCGCAGGGCTTCCTCGGCGCGCTTTCGCTCCGTGATGTCGAAGGCGGTGCCCAGGACGGCTGGCTGCCCCTCGTACTCGATCCCGCGGGCCATGAAATCGAGCCAGCGCTCCTCACCGGCTTTGGTCAGCAGCATGACTTCATAGCGGGAGGGCACCTGCTCGCCGCGCTGGCGCGCCAGGCCCCGCTCGCGCACGAAGTCTTGGAAGTCGGGGTGGATCATGTCCCAAAACGACATCTTGAGGAGCTCGTCGCGGGAGTGACCCGTCAGGGCCTCGGCGGCCGAGTTGACGTAGACCATCTGCGTGCCCTGGTAGATGAACGCGGCCGCCGCTACCGTTTCCGCCAGCGAGCGGAACTTCGCTTCGCTCTCCCTGAGCGCCTCCTCAGCCCGCGCTCGCTCAGTTACATCGCGCGAGACCGTGACGACGGCCGCGGGCTTTCCGTCAGCGTCGAGCAGGGCCTGGCCATGCGCCTCCATGATCAGCCAGCGACCGTCCGCGTGGCGGATGCGGAATGTGGCCGTGGTGGGCAGGCCATCTCGCGCGATCCGCACAAACGATTCGACCGTGGCGTTCTGGTCGTCCGGATGCACGAGGGTCTCCGGCACCACGCGCGGGAGATCGCCCGGCTCGTAGCCGAGCACGCTCTTGTAGGCGGAGTTGGCAAAGCGGAAGGTGCCGTCCAGCTCCTGGATCGCGATGAGGTCCGGGGAGGTCTCCACGACGCGGTTAAGCTGCTGCTCGCTCTCCCTCAGCGCCTCCTCGGCGCGCCTGCGCTCTGTGACATCGCGAAAGCTCCAGACGCGGCCGGCCACGGCGCCCTCACGGAAGAGCGGGCGCGAGTAACGCTCGAAGACGCGACCGTCCTGGAAGCGAAGCGAATCGAAGCTCTCGTCTGCTTGCTGGTAGAGATCGCGGACCTTCGAGAGAAACGCCTCCGGGTCATCGAGTTGGTCCAGCACAAACGCCAGCAACTGCTCGTCGTCGCGCGTTTCCAGCACCTCCGGCGGGATGCGCCAGAGCTGGGCGAACAGGGGGTTCGCGTAATCGACCTTGCCTTCGTTGTCCACGACCAGGATGCCGTCGGCAGTCGACTCCAACGTTGCGCGCAGGATCTCTTCGCTCTCCTGGCGTGCTCGCTCCGCGCGGACGCGTTCCGTCACGTCGATCGCGACGCCGATCGTGCCGGCCGGCTCGCCCTGCTCATCGCGCAGCGGCTCGTAGTGCGTCTCGAAGAAGACCCCCGCCACCTCAACGGTGGATGTCAGCGCGTCACCTGCCAGGGCGTTGCGCACGTGCCGCAGGACCTCGGGCATCTCGCGGTAGAAGTCGAACACAGAGAACCCGACAACCTGACCCGGTTTCAAGCCGAGCGCGTCAAGGCCCTTGCCTTCCGACAGCGTGAACACGCCGTCGCGATCGAGCGCAAACAGCACCATCGGGACGTTGCCGACAACGGTGCGCAGACGCTCCTCGCTCTCCTGGCGCGCTCGCTCGGCGCGCGCGCTTTCCGTGTTGTCGACGCCGACGCCAATGAAGCCCGTGACGCTGCCGTCCGGAGCGCGAAGCGGCTGGTGATGCGTTTCGAAAGACAGGCCCCTGATCTTGACGGTCGCCGTGAATGCCTCACCGGCGAGTGCCCGGCGAACATTCGATAGGACTTCTGGAGAATTGGGGAATGCCTCCGCGATAGTGCGCCCGACCACCTCCTCCGACTTCAGCCCCAACGCCTCCAGACCCTTGCCCTCCGACAGCGAGAACACGCCGTCCTTATCGACGGCAAAGAGGACGACCGGCGCGTTTGAGACGATGGTGGTCAGCCGTTCCTGGCTCTCTCGCAGAGCGCTGTACGCTCCCTCCAATTCCGCTGTGCGTTCCCGGACGCGCTCCTCCAGATCCGCGTTCGCCTGCTGCAGCTCGGCGCGCGCCGTCAGCAGATCGTCGTGGGTACGCACCGCCGCGTCACGCTCGCGACGGAGCTGGCTGCCCACCCAGTTCACCCAGGCATAGATGCTAAAGAAGACGCCCCAGCCGCCAATGATGGACGTCGCGACAAACCGGGCGTCCGTGTACCGGAACGGCCCCTGCTCCAGATAGACCCTGTGCGCGATCACGCCGTTCGCTTCGAGGAGGACGAGAGCGGTGATGGCCGCTGCGACGCCGGTCGTGTAGACGAAGCCGCGTCGCAGATCGAGAAACGTGTTCGTGAAGATGAGGCCAAAGATGTACGCCAGCGGGCCGAGCCAGGTGATACCACCGAGCAGGTACACCATCGTCGTGTGAAAGAGGATCTCGGCGGCGAGCATGGAGTAGTGCGCCGCTGAAATGGCGCGGGCGCTCGGGAGCAGGAAGACGACCCGCCAGTAGCCGACGAAGAAGATCGCCTCAGCGCAAAGGACATACAAGAAAAGGAGCGGCATGGGGATGCGCGCCACCCAGAGCCCGAACCAAAGCCCGATGAACAGGGTAACGACCACCAGCCGCGCGAGCGCCTGTGGAGTTTGCTCTGCGCGCTTGAGGCTCAGCCGGTCGAACGCGTGCGCCTGGTTAGCCATGCTCCCCGCTATAGATGGTTATCTACGTTAGTTTCGGTATTCCAGAAGACCCAGTGCAGGGATGGGCGCCTTCGGGTCAGATTCGAAGGCGGGTGCCTTGACCGCCTTCTGGCCGTGCCCTATGCTGCCCTCGCTCATGAAGGCAGAGATCTGCTCCATCGGCACCGAGATTCTCCTGGGCGAGATCCTGGATACGAATGCTCAGTACATCGCTTCCCGCCTCCCGGCCCTGGGCATCGACCTCTACTACATGTCCCAGGTAGGCGACAACCTAGAACGCTTGTCCGAAGTGGTCGGCCGCGCCTGGGACCGCTCAGACCTCGTTATCGCCACCGGTGGACTCGGGCCCACGGAGGACGACCTCACCCGGGAAGCGATCGCGCGCGTCCTGGGCGAGGAGATGACGATCGATGCTGATCTGGAGCGCCAATTGCGCGAGTTCTTCGAGAGGCGAGGCGCTTCGATGCCGGAGCGGAATCTGAAGCAGGTGACCCTCATTCCGTCAGCCCGCGCGATCCCCAACCCGCGCGGCACCGCCCCTGGCTGGTGGGTGGAGCGCGCCGGGCGGATCATCGTCGCCATGCCCGGCCCGCCATCCGAGATGGAACGCATGTGGGAGCAGGAGGTCGCGCCGGAGCTGGAGCGCCGCCGCCCAGGCGCCGTCCTCGTCGCCCGCACACTGAAGACGGTTGGGGTGGGCGAAGGCCACCTCGACGAGATGATCAGCCCGCTTCTGAAGTCCACCAATCCCAGCATCGGCGTCTACGCGCGGGCCGATGGGGTACAGCTCCGCATCGCCGCGAAAGCGCCTTCGCAGGAGGAGGCGTGGCGCCTCATCCAGCCGGTCGAAGAGGAGGTGCGCCGCATCCTGGGCAATGTCATCTGGGGCGCAGACGACGATACGCTGGAGGGCGCGCTGGGCGACATGCTGCGTCAGCACGACCTGACGCTGGCGACAATGGAGTCATGCACCGGCGGCCTGCTGGCGAACACGATCACGAACGTACCCGGCAGCTCGGGCTACTTCCGGGGGGGCCTCGTCTCCTACGCCACCGAGCTGAAGATCGAGTGGGGCGTCGACTCGGAGGTGATTGCGCAGCACGGCGTGATCAGCGCCGAGTGCGCGCGCGAAATGGCGCGTGCCGCCCGCGAACGCCTCAACGCGGACATCGCCATCGGTATCACGGGTGTCGCGGGACCCGACCCGCAGGAAGGGCACCCGCCCGGCACCATTCACATCGGCCTCGACGCCGGGTTCGCCGTGCCGCAAAGCGTGAGCTACCACTTCGCGCAGGGCCGCGAAGCGGTGAAGCGGCGAGCCGTCACGACCGCGCTGGCGCTGTTGCGTCGCACCCTCATAGACTGGAAGGGTCACGCCACCGTCTAGCGGCGTTCCGGTCACGCTTGCCCTCCAGTCATCGCCATGCCTCACCACCCAGCGCTCCACACCTTCTTGCTGCTCGCGCTGCTGTTCGCCGCCTGCGCGGACGGCTCGTCCGATAGCGACACCACGCAGACGGCGACGCGGTCCCGCACCGCCGAGGCCACCCCATCGCCAGCGCGACGAGGCGAGACAGCGACGCCCATCGCGCCTCCGGGCGGCGGACTAACGCCCGAGCCGACGGTCGCCGGACCGGCCACGTCGGGCTGTATCGATCCGTACCCGCAAGGCGCCCCCTACACCCCTGAGCCCGGCGAGCCCATCACCATCCGCTCGACGGGTTACCCGGCGCCGCCCTCGCGCTACCAGCCGATGCCCTTCGCCAGCGACCCCGTGCTGGTAGGCATCGTCCGCGACACGCTGGGCGCGGACGCGGGACGTTTCGGCATCGTGATCAAGAACCTGGCGGACGGGCGAGGGGTCGCGCTGGCGCCGGACCGCGTCTATTATGCCGCCAGCCTCTTCAAGACCTGGGTGATGCTGGAGGCGTTCCACCAGCGCGAGGCGCGCGTGCTCGGCTTCGACGAACGCTACACGGTCACCGACTACTACGCCGAGTACGGCCTGACGGCCGGCCAGCTTCAGGCGTGCCAGGACGCAAGCGTGCGGGAGATGCTGCTGTCCATGATGCGCATCAGCGACAACGTGGCGGCGAACATGCTGCTCGACCGGGTCAACGCTGAGAACGTCCGCCGGGCCCTGCGCGGGATGGGCCTCCAGGTCTCCACCTTCGCCGGCGGCGGTTCGCTGCCGCTGAACGCAAGCGACACGGCGCTGCTCCTGGAGGCGATCGCCCGCCGTCAGGCGCTCAGCCCGGCCGCCAGCGATGAGATGCTGGCGCTCCTCGCCAGCGAGACCTACAACGACCGCCTGCCGGCGCTGCTCCCGGCAGGCACGCGCGTTGCGCACAAGACGGGCGACTGGGAGAACGCGACCCACGACGCCGGCATCGTCTTCTCGCCGCGCGCTACCTACGTCATCGTCGTCCTGAGCGACTTCGGCTTCAGCGACGACGGCGCCACGCCCATCGCCCGCGTCTCCCGGGCGGTCTACGACTACTACAACCGCTAGAGCGAGCCTGTGGATTGCCCGAGTTCAGGCCGAAGGTCCATGCCGTAGGACAGGCTGAAGCCTGTCCCACGGCATGGCAGGGAAGCCTGCATCGAATCTGGCTCCGTACCTGTGCTATAGTTGAGTCGGTCTACCAGGCAGACGCTCCAGGAGCAGGGCGCGGGCCGGTGGAGGGCAAGGCCCTCGTCCGGCCCTTGTCCCATCAGCGTCACCGCGTCGAGTCCCCGAGGGAGTCGGGAAGGAACAGTCTATGGAGGGCACGTTGTATCAGGAGCTGCGCATCTTCAGCGGCAACGCGCACCCGGACCTGGCGCGGTCGATCTGCAACTACCTCGAGACGCCCATGGGCGAATGTGAGGTCTTCGAGTTCAGCAACGAGAACATCTTTGTCAAGGTGTCGGAGAACGTGCGCGAACGGGACGTCTTCGTGGTCCAGCCGATGTGCGCGCCCGTGAACACGCGCATCATGGAGCTGCTGATCATGATTGACGCGATGAAGCGCGCATCGGCAGGGCGCGTGACCGCGGTGATCCCATACTACGCCTACGGCCGCAGCGACAAGAAGGACCAGCCTCGCGTGCCGATCACGGCCCGCCTGCTGGCGAACCTGATCGAGACCGCCGGCGCCGACCGCATCGTCAGCATCGACCTGCACGCCGGCCAGATCCAGGGCTTCTTCAACATCCCGGTAGACGAGCTCACCGCCCTCTACCTGATCAGTCGATACTTCAAGGAGAAGGAGCTGAGCAACCCGGTGGTCGTCTCTGCCGACGAAGGCGCCTCCAAGCGTTCGCGAAACGTCGCCCAGTATCTCTCGGCGCCTCTCGCCATCATCGAGAAGCGCCGGGTGAGTAACGACGAGGTCGCGGAGGCGCTGAACGTCATCGGTGACGTGGATGGCAAGCAGGCGATTATGGTCGACGACGAAGCGCTGACGGGCGGCACGCTCGTCGAAGGCGCCCAGCTTCTGAAGCAGCGCGGGGCGACCGCCGTCTACGCGGGCGTCACGCACGCCCTGCTTACCGGCAAGGCAATCGAGCGCATCAAGGCAGGGCCCATCGACGAGCTGATCGTGACCGACACGGTCCCGATCGCGCCCGAGAAGATGCTCCCGCAGATGACTGTGCTGAGCATCGCCCCGCTCATCGGCGAGGCGATCAGCCGCATCCACACCGGCCGCAGCGTCGGCGAGCTGTTCCACTGGTAGGGCATCATGCTTAAGTTCCTGACCAACATCCTGGGTGACTCGAACGAGAAGGAGGTGCGGCGGCTGGACCCGCTCGTTGAGGAGGTCAACGAGCTCGAGCCTCAGATGGCGGCGCTCCCCGACGACGAGCTCCGCGCCAAGACTGACGAGTTCCGCGAGCGCCTCGCCGCTGGCGAGACGCTGGACGACATCTTGCCCGAGGCGTACGCCGCCGTGCGCGAGGCCTCGCGCCGGCACACCGGCCTGCGCCACTTCGACGTCCAGCTCATCGGCGGGGCGGTGCTCCATCAGGGCAAGATCTCCGAGATGAAGACGGGTGAAGGCAAGACGCTGGTTGCCAGCCTGCCGCTCTACCTCAACGCCCTCAATGGCCAGGGCGCGCACTTGATCACGGTGAACGACTACCTTGCGAAGCGCGACGCCCAGTGGATGGGCCCGATCTTCCACTCGCTCGGCCTGAGCCTCGGCGTGCTGCAGCACGACGCATCGTTCCTCTACTCGGGCGAGAAGGTGAGCGACACGCTGAACATGGAGCACCTCACGCCCTGCACGAGGCAGGCGGCGTACCGCGCCGACATCACGTACGGCACGAACCATGAGTTCGGCTTCGACTACCTGCGCGACAACATGTCCGTGGACATCAACCGCTGCGTTCAGCGCGAGCTGCACTACGCGATCGTCGACGAGGTTGACAACATCCTCATCGATGAAGCGCGGACGCCGCTGATCATCAGCGGCCCGGCTCAGGACAGCACGCAGACCTACGTTACGTTCGCGCGCCTGGTGCCGCGCCTGATGGATGAGGCCGACTACACCATCGACCACAAGCAGCGCTCGGTGACACTCACCGAGGACGGCGTCCTCAAGGTCGAGAAGGCGCTCGGCATACCCAACCTCTACTCGCCCGAGAACTTCCGCCTCACCCGCTACCTGGAGGCGGCCCTCAAGGCGAACGCGCTGTACCGGCGCGACCACCACTACGTCGTCAAGGACGGCGAGGTGATCATCGTCGACGAGTTCACCGGACGGCTCATGCCGGGCCGGCGCTGGTCGGACGGCCTGCACCAGGCCGTCGAGGCGAAGGAGGGCGTCAAGGTCCGCCAGGAGTCGCTCACCTACGCGACGATCACGCTCCAGAACTACTTCCGCCTCTACGACAAGCTCGCCGGCATGACCGG
>JBBEBM010000058.1:0-16136 GCA_040882355.1 Dehalococcoidia bacterium
CGCGTCGCGCGCACCGCCGCTGCCCAGGGCGAGCGCCGCCGTGAGGCCGACGCCGGCCAGCGTGAGGACGATCAGCGCCCAAACGAGGAGTCGCCGTGGCAATACCGTGCTGCCGGGCATGCTTCGCCTCCTGTAGGCGTAGCGGTGGGGCGGGGGCTGGGCTACAGGGCGCTCAGGGCCACCAGTCGCTCACGGTATAGGGCACCGGCGCGAGGATGTCAAGGGGTCGGCGTGCCTTGTGGCTCGGGAGTTGGAGTGCTAGTCGGTATCGCGACGGTGATGATGCGACCGATGTCGTTGTCCTCCTCCGCCGTCGTAAAGCAGTCGACCTCGTAACGGCCCGCCTGCTCCGGCGCCCTGAAGTCCTGTTTGAGGTCGCCCAAAAGAGGCTCCGACTCTCCAACGGGCCCCCCATTCTCGTTGACGTTGAGCGGCAGCTCGAAAATGCGGGCCACCAGCCGGTCGTCGCGCTTCCCTACGCCATCGCGGAGCAGGTCGCAGGCCACCGTCATCAGCACAGGGTATGGCTGCTGGTACTCCAACGTGAGCGAAAGGGTGCCGCTGGGCCTGAAGTCGCCTGTGATCGAGAGGCCCCTGAAGATCTCGCTCTCCTCGGACTCCGGCGAGAAGTCGACGCCGCAGCCTGCGGCGACCAGCACGGTCGCGAGAAGGGCGCCCAGGAGGAGCGGCCGCCCAAAGCGATGTCGCGAGGGTGCTTGGGGTCGGGTCATGAGCGACGTTTCAGCCTAGCCGAGGCCCGGCGCGTGAACAAGCCGACGCCTCCGCCGGCGCGAAGACGGCGGCAAGGTGCGCATGTGCGCCGTCGCTTGACGGCGGTTCAGGCTGGCCGTAGGCTCAGCTTAGTACCATGCTCCGACGCGTCCTGCCTGTGTTCCTCCTTGCGCTCTCGGCTGCGGCCGCCGTCGGGTTGGCGGCGTGCGACAACGCTTCGTCGGACGCGTCGCCGACGGTCGATGACGGCGGCACTACGGTGCGGGTCGGCGACGGGCTGGCAATCAGGGCGGAGCTGGCGCTGACGCCCGCGCAACGGACGTTAGGCCTGGGCCAGCGCGACTCGCTGGCCAGCGGCGCCGGCATGCTCTTCGTCTTTCAGGAGCCCGACGAGCACACGTTTTGCATGTGCGGCATGCGCTTCCCGCTCGATTTCGTCTGGATAGGGCCGGACATGCGGGTGGTGGACCTCTCACGCGACGTCCCGCCGCCGGACGAGGCGAACGGCGAGCCTGCGAGCTTTCGTCCGAGCGAGCCGGTGCTCTACGTGCTCGAGATCAACGCGGGCCTGGTGGACGGCGCCGGCGTGCAGGTGGGTGACGCGGTAACCTTCGAGCCGGAGGTATCGCCGGGACAGGCGTCGTAGCATAGTGAACATAACGAACGATCTCAGCCAGCGAGCGAAGCGCCTGCTCCGGTCCGCCGTTCCGTGGCTGCTCGTCGTCGCGCTCGCACTCTTCGCATCGTGCGGCGACGATGGCGGCGAGGCCGATGGCAGTGTCGCGCCAACCGCGTCGCCGGGTGGGCCGCCACTGGAGGGCAGTCTGTTCGCCAACGCGAGCTTCGAGGAGGGGGAGGCGCCCTGGGTCTCGCTGGAGTCGTGGGGCACGCAGTTCGCCGTCAGCGACGACGTCGCGCACTCAGGCGGGCATAGCGCGTTCCTCGAGCTGCGTAGCGAGGGCGCCGAAGACCAGCCGGCGCGCGTGTTCGGCGTCGTACAGGAAGTGACGCCCGACGAGTTTCCGGACGTGGTCTCCGGCTACTACTACGTCGACCGCTGGGAGCCGGGCACGCCGAAGCAGTACATGCAGTTCGTCGTGATCGTGTTCGGCGCCGACAACATTCCGGCGGAGGCGGCGCCGGCGACGAATCACCAGATCCGCTACATTCTGGCCGGCGTCGACTCGCCGCCGATCGCGATCACCAACGCTCGTTTCGTCATGGTCGGCACCGGCGCACCGAAGCAGGGCGAGTGGGTGCGCTTCGAGCGCAACATCCGAGAGGACTTCGAACAGCTCTGGGGCTCGGTGCCGGAGGGGCACGACTTCATCCGCATCCTTTTCGAGGCGCGCTGGGACGAGCGCGCTCCGGACGCGCCGGCGTCCGCGGCGGACGTGTACTACGACGATCTGTACGCGGGGCCCGCGCCCGTGACGCCGTAGCCGAGCCCCTTCCAACAGGCTGAAGCCTGTCCCGCAGAAGGCAGAGGTCGACCGCCGGCTGGAGTCGGCGGCATGCAGGCGAGGCTTCCAGCCTCGCCTATGGTGAGTGCGGGGCGGAACGGCGAGAACCCGTCGCGCAGGCGAGGCGCTAGCCCGTGGCCCCGCCGGCGGGCGCTACGTCGACCGGCACGGTCGCCTCGTCGGCCCCCGCGCTGGCTGTGAGCTGCCAGCTCCCGGCCTGCGGGAAGACGAGGTTGACGACGTAGTAGCTACCGGCGTCGTCCTCGCCGGTGGGAGTCGCGCGCCGGGCCTCGAATTCGACCGACGCGCCGCCTCGCTCCGCTCTCAGCGGAAGCGATTCCTGCTGATAGCCGTTCGTGACGCGGAGGACGAGCTTGTAGGACTGGTCCGTTTGCACCGACGCGAACTGGTCGCTCGTGCGCCAGAAGATGGGGTCTTCGCCCGTCTCGTACGGCAGGTCGAGCGAGTTGCCGGACGTCGGGTCTGTCTCGCTTGCCGTTGGCGAGACGATGGTGACGCTGACCGCTTCGGTCGGCGTCACCGCGGCCTCGCTGGCTGGCTCGTGATCGTCGCACGCGACGGCGACCGTGAGGGCGAGGAGCGTCGCGGCGAGCAGGAGAGCGGTCCGTATCTGCGATCTCATCGTCTCAGTATAACGCCGGGTTTTACGAGAGGAGCGGAGCGACGAGGAGGTAGGCGGCGAACGCGCCGAGGGCGACTCCGGTCACCTGGTGGACGTGCGGCGCGAGTGCGATCAGCCGCTGGTTGAGGTCCGCGACGTCGCCGGGCTCTTTGCAGTTGGCGCTGCTGTAGATCGCGAAGGCGCGTGTTGCGCCGTAGACCAGGCCGGCGAGCGCTCCGTAGACGACGTTGCCGGAGACGAAGAGCCAGGCGAGCATGATCGGGAAGCTGGCGTAGGGCACCCTTGTGAAGACGCCGAAGCCGACGGTCCCGCCGAAGATGACCGCGCTCCGATAAAACGTGCCGTGCACCCAGCTCGCGGGGACCTGCCAGTCGCGGCCGGGTACCGGCAGGCGCAGGAAGCCAAGCTCGTGGGCGGCGTAGACGAGCGAGACAGCGCCCAGCGCGATCGCGAGCGGTACCGTCGCGTCCGGCCAGAGGGCCTCGACGCCCCAGCCGGCTGTCGCGACGAGGACGCCGGTGGTCATGCCCGCCACCGTCATCGCGAGGGCGTAGACGGTTGCGCGCTGCAGCCAGCGCCGGTAGGTCTGAGTCCCTTCCACGAAGGGAGCGATCGTAAAGATCGCGTTGTGGCCTCAGGCGCTGCAGGTCTGGGCCAGGCCGACCAGCGCGGCAAGGGCGAGGCCGAGGCCGGCGGCGCCCGCCTCCCACGACAGTCCGGCTGTCGCGGCGGCGAGCGCCAGGCCCAGCGCCAGCCCGAGCGCGAGCAAGAGGGCGTGCCTGGCGTTGGTGAGCTGTTCCGCTCGGATCATAGTCTCAGTGTAGCCGTTCCGGCGAGGCCGTGGCCCCGCTGCTACGGCTCCTCAGCCCGGGCAGAACTGGGGGTTGTTGTGGTAGTCGCTGCCGCAGCCGCAGATGCCTTCCGGGCAGACGCAGTCGCAGCAGGTGACGGTGTCCGTCACCCAACAGCCGGAGGCGTAACCGACCCAGAACATGCAGGGCTTGGCGCAGACGCCGCCGGAGCTACAGCGTTCGCAGGCGCAGGGCAGGCTCGGGAAATCGCAGACGGTGGGAAAGCTGCCGGCGCTGGCCGGGCGCCCCTGCGTCGCCACGCCCGCCGCGGCGCCGAGGAGAGCGCCCATCGCCGTCTGCGCGCCGCGCCCGAATAGGCCGCGACGGGTCGTGTGGCGGGCGAGGCCTTCGCTAGCGCGTTGGAGCAGGCTCACGGGCGAACACTGATTGCTCGCGCCCTACGGGCAGAACAGGGGGTTGTTGTGGTAGTCGCCTCCACAGCCGCACCAGCCGTCCCCCGCGACCGCGGGACAGACGCAGTCGCAGCAGGTGACGAGAGCATTCAGGTCTGTGTTGAACACGACCCAGCAACCGGAGGCATAGTACTCGGTCAAGATCATGCATGGCTTCGCGCAGACGCCGCCCGAGCTGCAGTTGTTGCAGGGGCAGGGCGGACCGGGGAACTGGCAGAACGTGGTGAGTCCGGCGCTCGCCGGGTTCGTTTGGGCCAGGGAGCCTGCCGCGGCGCCGAGCAGCGCGCCGGTGGCCACCGTTACGCCCCGCCCGAACAGCCCCCGACGGCTGGTCCTGCGGGCGAGTCCCTCACTGACGCGGCGCAGAACCTCCATCGATTACGGCTTGATGCAGTTGTGCGGGTCGTTGTGGTAATCGGTGCCGCAACCGCAGATGTCGTAGCCACCAAAGCCGTTGCAGTCGCAGTCGCAGCAGGTGACATTTCCTACGACCCAACAGCCCGAGGCGTAGTAGACCGTCATGATGATGCACGGCTTCTTGCAAACGCCGTTGTTGCAGCCGTCGCAGTGGCAGCCGGGGCCGGGAAAGGAGCAGACTGTGTTGTAGATATGCCTCGCTCCCACGCGGTCCGCCTGGGTTACCGCGCCGGCCGCGGCGCCGATCAGGGCGCCAGTCGCGACCTCCGCGCCCCGGCCGAAGAAGCCGCGGCGGCTGGTCTTGCGGGCGAGTCCCTCACTGACGCGTTGTAGTAGGTCCATGGTGCGCCTCCTCGTCTCCTAATGGCCTTCGGTTGCTACGGGCTCCCCGCCTCCGGCGGGCAGGCGGCGCGCCTTCGCGCCGTTCGTGTGATCGCCGAGCTTCGCTGCACTAAGCAGCATATCGAGATGCTGGCGGTTGTTCGCGAGGCCCTTGGCCTGGACCACGCCCTCAGCGTCGAGCATGTGGGCGAAGGGCGTGACCCGTACCTTGAACTGGTCGGGTAGCGACTCGTCCGGGTGGACGGCGACGGTGACTTCTACGGCGTTCTCCTCGGCGAAGCGCTGCGTGAGCTCGAGCTCGCCGCGGCTCAGGAAGAGCACCCGCAGGTCGCCGGCGTACTCCTGGGCGAAGGCGTTCAGGTCCGGGATGAGCGCCTTGCACGGCGCGCACGAGGGCGAGCCGAAGACCAGGAGCAGCGGCAGCCCGCGGAAGTCCGCGAGCGAGAGTCCGCGACCGTCGAGCGCCTGGACGGCGAACTCAGGGGCGGCCGTGCCCGGCGCGAGGCCGTCGCGCGCAACGCCCTGCGCGGTACCCAGGTACATCATGCCGAGCTGACGCAGCAGCAAGAAGACGACTGCGCCCTGGAGGAAGACGATCCCCCACAGGACGATGTAGCTGATCAGCCATGGACCGCTCATGCCGTGCGCTCCATCTCGATCGTCGTCTCGTCGATGTGGGCGGTCGGGCGGTGCCCGTTGCTGCTGTGGTTGTGGCCGGTGACCTGCGTGCGCTGCGTTTGCGAGAAGATCGCGCGGAAGGCCGCGGCCTCCGGCAGCAGGATCAGCGCGTCGAAGACGACGCCGGCGATCAGCACGACGGGGATGACTTCGCTGACCGGCGGCAGGTCGGCGCTGGAGCCAAAGAGCGCGTACTCGAGCGAGCCGAAGCGGCTGGCGCCCAGCGCGACGACGAGCGCCATGCTGGCGAAGATCAGCGATCGCAGGAGCGCCGTCGCGCCGATCGGGTCGGCCTGCACCGCGCCGAAGCAGTGGCAGTCGAGCTCGCGGCCGCGCTGAAGGTTGACGCCAATGGCGAAGGTGAAGCTGAGGAAGAGCGGCACGGCGATGCCGGCGGCGACGCCTGTGCCGAACCCGACGAGCAACAGCACGCCGAGTGCGGTCTCGATCCAGGGCACGGCGGCCGCGAAGGGCCGGGCGAGCGTCGCGGGCAAGACCTCGTACTCGGCGACGGCCTGGCGGAAGCTCGCTCGATCGACGAGCTTCGATACGCCGGCAAGGAGCAAGACGCCCCCCAGCACCAGCCGCAAGAAGAGCTGGATGTGGGGCTGCGACAGCGCTTCGATCGGGTACGACATGATCCCTCCGCCCGCCTCGACGCCTACGCGCTCGCCGACCGGTAGCCGGTCAGGTGGCTCCCGCTTCCGGCGACCTGCAGCAGGTAGAAGCGACCGTCCTCCTCGCCGAGGGGAAGGTAGCCGGCGGCGCTGAGCTGCAGGAGCGGTAGGGCGGGGTTGGCGCCATCGAGCATGTCGGACCAGACGGCCCGCTGCGCCGCGCCGATGACGATCTGGTTGTAGCGCACCGTCGCCGTGCGGGCGAAGGAGCGGTCGGCGGCGCGGGTGAGCGAGAGCGTGGGGCTCAGGCGCCGCGACAGGTCTTCGGTCGGGTCGAGCAGCGTGCCGGACAGGATCGAGAGCGAGGCCCACATCGGCTCGGCGCGGTCGGCGGCCAGCGCCAGGCGGTCGCCGGTCTCGCGGTCGAGCATGAGGTTGAGCATCGCGTGGGAGCCGGCGCCGTTCAGCTTGGAGGGCGTGAGCACCTCGGTGCGCAGGCCGGTGTCCGGTCGCTTCGTCAGGTCGTAGTGCTGCTTGAGCAGCCCTTCAGGGTCGAACTGGAAGCGTGGGAAGCGCCAGGCCGTGTTGTTGGAGTAGAGCAGGACCTGGGCGAGCTGGTCGCCCCCGGGGTAGTCGCGGAAGAAGAACTCCGCGCCCGCTTCCTGCACGGCCAGCGGCCGGCTGCGGATGGCGGCGGCGGCCGGCGCCCAGCAGCAGACCTCGCTCAGCTCGTGCGCGAGCCCGCTATCGCCCGCCCAACGGGCGGCATCGACGGCGCGCGTGCGCAGGCTATCGATGCTGTACGGGCCTTCGGCCGGCCCGCCTCCCGCCTGGCCACCCGCGAGCGAGCCCGCAGAAGAGGCGGCGAAGCTGCGGAGCGGTGCCATGCGGGTCAGCCCCAGGCCGACCATAGCTGCTCCCAGTGTCGTCAGGAATCCGCGTCGTGTACAGGACATGACCTAACCTCCCGCCCCCGGCTTTCGCCGGGTACGCTCCCCTACGCTCGTGTCGGTTGCGTCTATTCTACCACCTCTGTCAAGAGAACGACATAACCGGTCTGGATGTAACCCAGGCATGGCACCCGAGCATTCGCGGCCCCTTGCCCAAGGCAGCACCCTCTTTACCGATCATCGACCCAGGATGGCTGAGAACGAACCCCGGGCGATTCGCCCCTCGCTGACGGCAAGTTCGAGGTGCTGATTCCGGCAGATCGCTGGTTCCGAAGGGCAGCGACGCCGGCGACGCTGGTATACTGCGGTCGTGACCTCTGTGAATGGACCGGCGTTGGCCATCGAGAACGAGGCGCTCGTGCTCGACCTGGTCGAGTGGATCGCCGAGAGGCCGCGGACCTACGCCGACACGATAGACGCCTGGCGGACATCGTGCCCCCGTCTGTCGATCTGGGAGGACACGCTCGACCATGGGTTCGTGGCATGCGAGCATCGCGGCGGCTCCGACGTGATCGTCAATGTGACACCTGCCGGGCTAGCGCTTCTCAAACGCAGCGGGCGAGGAGACTCGTAGGGCCGGAGGCGGACTGCGTTCGCAACGGCTGGCGGGACTGATCGAGAAATCGGGTAGAATCGTATCTCGTGGGCCCGTAGCTCAATGGCAGAGCAGCGGACTTTTAATCCGACGGTTGAGGGTTCGAGCCCCTCCGGGCCCCCCAAGGTCAGTCAGTACCCACGAGCTCCGCGTCCGGCGGGTCGGGTACCAGGGACTCCGCGAAGCGATCGTCGCCGGTGACGTGCACCTTCAGGAACACGGTCCCGTAGCGATTGATCAGCTCGTGCCCGCGAGCCTCGGGCAGCGCGTCCGTGCAGCCGAGGCAGTGGTCGATGAACGAGAGGTGGTGGCCCTCCGGCAGCAGCACGTAGTGGGTGATCGTCGCGACGGCTAGCGCGTCGTACAGGTTGTCGACCTCGTCCTTCGGCACGATCTCGTCCTTGCTACCGGCGATGACCATCACCGGCGCTCGGACGTCTGCCGCCACTGGGATCAGCGACTCCGGGAGGCCGGGCGCCAGCGACACCGCGGCGTCGAACTGCCCGTCTGGCGCGACAGACACGGCCGTCCAGCCGCCGAACGAGTGGCCGGCGATGGCGGTGCGCTCCGGGTCGACGAGAGGGCCGAGGGGCTCGGTCCCGTCATCGTGCAGCGTCACCATCTCGTCGAGAATGAACGCGACATCGCCCGGCCGCTCCTGCGCGGACGCGGCGATGTTCTGCGCGTCGCACAGCACACAATCGTCTGTGGTGTTACCGGGATGCGGCGGCGACGCGACGACGAAGCCCCAGGAGGCAAGGTGCCCCGTGAAGAAGCTCTGGTTCTCCAGCATGCCACCGCTGCCGTGCGAGAAGATCACCAGCGGGAACGGCCCGTCGTCGGTCGCAGGCGCCTCGTCGGTGACGGCGCCGGCTGCGCCCTCCGCCGGATACCAGATCCAGGTCTCCATCGCGCGCGGGGTGGCGTCGGCGGTGGACGGCCGCGTGGAAGTCATCTTCGTCACGCCGACGGCGTACGGCCCGGTCCCGCCGGGATCGCCGAAAAAATCGCTCTCGCCGTCGCCCGAACCGCCGCCCAAGTCGCACGCGGCGTTCAAGAGACAGGCGATTGCGAGGAACGGCACCGCGACGATGGCAAGGGGGAGGCGTCCGATCACGTTCCTAACCCCAATCCGGCTTACGCCCTCTCGATGTAGCCGAGCTCGATGATCCCGTAGCCGACGCGATCGCCAGAGCGGTAGCGGGCGAAGCCGTCCTTGCACCACGTCTGGCCGAACCGCGTCGGCGCGATCGCGAGTACCTCTTCGCCGATGATGTGGTGCTCCCGCTGCCGCTCGTCGACCAGGTGCAGCTCGACGCCGGTCTGGCGGGTGCCGCCGTCCGTCGCCCGCACGTCCATGCGCACCTCTGCCAGGTCCATCACCTCGTGCCCGTCCCAGAGGCCGCCGATGAAGATCTTCGTCTCGCCGAGCGTGACGCGCACCGCGTTGAACCAGAAGTCCCTGCCGAACTCTCCGCTCAGATAGTCCCAGCGCGGCAGGCGCGACCAGTCTCGCTCGTCGCCCCAGGTGTGGTCGCGGTGGCCGAAGCAGTCAAGCGGGTACGTCGCGCCGCCGAGCGTCATCGTGCCCGTCACCACGCCCGCGTGCTCGATGTGACCTGCGGGTCGGAGCGCTTCCGCTTCCGGCTGCGGCGCATGGTTCGGATAGAGGTAGGTGGGACTCATGCCCTGCCAGGTCACGTCCATCTTGTGGGCACCGTGCGCGTAGCGCAGCCGGAAGCCCGCGAGCGGCTCCTCCCAGACGATCTCCATCGCGCCGAGCGCGAGGCGCCGGTCTTCCATCGGCGGAAGCGGCGCGTGCTGGTCGATCAGGCTGTGGACGATCTCGCCCTGGCGCACGAGATGCAAGTAGATGTTCGCGTGGTCGCTGTTCGGATAGTTCCCGATCCTCACCGTCACCCCGATCTCGACCTGGGGGTCGTAGAAGGCGAACCAGAAGCTCTCGTTCCAGAGCGGCCGCCTGTCGGAGCCGGGTAGGTGCCGGCGGTCGTCTTCGATCGTGGCCATGTGCACGGCGCTCGCCATCGATCCCTCCTCTCAGCTTGCCTGGAACGGGATGTCGAGCAACGCGGCCAGCCGTCGCGTGATCGGGCTGTCCAGTCCGTTGCCCGGCGATTGCGCGGGCGCGCTCAAGCGTCGCAACTGACGGTAGAGGCTGACCATGATCACGCCGAACCGCAAGCCCGCCATCACCTCGTGGTAGAAGAGGTGCTCCGTCTTGCGGGCGGTAAGCTCCTCGTAGCGGCACACGGTTTCGTTTCGATCGGGGAGCCCTGGCAGGCGAGCGACGCCGTGGCCCTCGCTGTGGTGCCAGTCGAGGAAGAGCCACCACGCCAGGTCGGCCTCCGGGTCGCCAAGGAACGCCATCTCCCAGTCGAGCGCGCCGGCGACGTCGTTGTCGCGGAAGATGATGTTGGGCAGGCGCGCATCGCCCCAGCAGAGGGCGACGCGCGCTGGCGTGAAGCGATGCTCTCGAAGCCAGCGCAGGGCGGCGTCGAGGACCGGCTCGGGCTCGTCTTGCTGCGCCCAGCGCAGGAAGCTCTCGTAGTAGTCGATCTGCCGATCCAGCGGGTCGGTCCCGGCGCCCGGTACGCGGAGGAAGGACAGGCCCAGCGCCTGCCAGTCGACGGAGTGGATGCGCGCAAGCGTCTCGACGCCGCGCCACCACATCTCCTCGCGCGCATCGGGCGTGGCGTCGGCCAGGACGCCCGTCGTGTGGTAGAAGGGGACATCGGGTGGCACCTCGCCTTCGATACGGTCCATCACGTAGAACGCTCTGCCGACCACGCCTTGGTCCTCTTCGAGCCAGCGCACCGTGGGGACGGCGATGCCTGTGTCGATCAGACATCGCATCACGCGGACTTGCCTGGCGAGGTCGTACTCGGGGAAGACGCGCACGTCGCGCGGCTCCAGCCGGAACACCAGGCGCTCCGCGCGCTCCTCGCCGCGCTCCCGCCACGCGAGGTCGGCGAGCAACGTCTCGTTCGAGAAGCCGGCGCCCGGCTTGGTCAGCGACGACAGGCGAACGTCATCGGCGTCCGGCAGCTTGCCCACGAGCCACTCGGACAGGCTCGCGCGGATCGTCTCCATGTCGCGTTGCTGGGCAACCACGTCCCGCCTACTGGAACCCCATAACGAAGCCGTCCTTGATCGGCTCGCGCTGTTCGAAGAACGGCCCCATCGCCTCCACGAGCCCATCTACGGTCCACGCACCCTCGGCGTCGAAGCTCTGCGCGACGGTTGGGCCGGCGAGCACGGACGCGCGGTTGCCGTAGATGATGAACACCTGGCCGGAGACTCGCTCCGCCGCCCGCGACGCGAGGAAGCCGACCAGCGGCGCGACGTTCTCAGGCGCGAACGCGTCGAAGCCCTCCTCCGGCTTATTGAACATGCCGCCGCCGATGGCCTCGGTCATGCGGGTGCGCGCTCGCGGGCAGATCGCGTTGGCGGTGACGCCGTAACGCTGGCAGGCCTGCGCCGTCGCCATCGTCAGCGCAGCGATGCCGGCCTTCGCCGCCGCGTAGTTCGGCTGGCCCGCCGAGCCGAGCAGGAACGCCTCGGACGCCGTGTTCACGATCCGGCCGTAGACCGGCCCGTTCTGCTCCTTGGCGCGGTCTCGCCAGTAGGCGGTCGCCCAGCGCGTGGTGCAGAAGTGGCCCTTCAGGTGCACGCGAATGACGCCGTCCCACTCCTCCTCCGACATCGTGAAGACCATCCGGTCGCGCAGGAAGCCGGCGTTGTTGACGAGGATGTGGAGGTCGCCGAAGGTGTCCAGGGCGGTGTTGATCAGCTTCTCGGAGTCGTCCCAGTTGGCAACGTCGCCGTAGTGAGCGATCGCCTCGCCTCCGGCGCCGGCGATCTCGTCGACGACCTGCTGGGCCGGGCTCTCGCTGCTTCCCGAGCCGTCCGCCTCGACTCCCAGGTCGTTCACCACGACCCGGGCGCCCAGCTTGGCGAGCTGCAACGCCTCCACCCGGCCGAGCCCTCGGCCAGCTCCCGTGACGATCGCGACCTTCCCCTCTAGCATGCGGCGTCTCCTCCTCTTACGCGCTCAACTCGCGGGCTGAGCGCCAGAATCGCGTCCCGTTGACTTCGCAAGTAGGCAAGCGTACCATGATACCCGCCGCCAATTCGCGATGTCGAGAGCGCGAAACGCGGCGCAAGCCGGAAGCGAGGGATGGATAGTTGAAGCTGGAAGAGATAAACCTGCTCGACCTGGACCGCTTCGTCGAGGGCGTCCCCTTCGAGGAGTTCGCGCTGCTCCGGGCCGAAGCGCCGGTCTACCTGCATCCCGAGCCCGACGGCGGGCCGGGGTTTTGGGTGATCACCACGTACCACGACATCGTCACCGTCTCGCAGGACTGGGCGACGTACTCGTCCGCGCAGGGCGTCGTCGGCCTCTCGCGCGCCGAGCGCCAGTACGGCGGCGACGACGCCGACCCCGAAGCGGGCGGGCCTGCCGCAGAGGGCGCCCAGCTCATGATGCTCAACATGGACCCACCGAAGCACACGAAGCTGCGAAAGCTCGTCAACACCGGCTTCACGATGGCCCGCATCAACAGGCTCGAGGAGGCGGTGCGCAAGGTGACGACGGAGATCCTCGACAGGGTCGCGGACCGCGGCGAGTGCGACTTCGTCACCACCATCGCCGCCGAGCTGCCGCTGCAGGTGATCGCCGAGCTGATGGGCATCCCGCAGGAGGACCGGCACAAGGTCTTCGACTGGAGCAACCGGATGATCGGCAGCGCCGACGAGGAGTTCCACTCGGCCGGCGGCGGCCCGCTCCAGGCGAGCATGGAGATGTTCGCCTACGCGGAGGAGCTCGCCACGAAGCGCCGCACAGAACCGCGAGACGATCTGATCAGCGTGCTCCTGGGCGCCGAGGTCGACGGCGAGCAGCTCACGCCGCTGGAGATCGACGTCTTCTTCCTCCTCCTCGCCGTCGCCGGCAATGAGACGACGCGCAACTTGATCGCCGGCGGGATGATCGCGCTGTTCGAAAGCCCCGATCAGTGGCAGCGCCTCCTCGATGACCCGTCGCTCTGCACCAGCGCCGTCGAGGAGATGCTGCGCTGGGTGACGCCGGTAATGTACTTTCGCCGCACCTCGACGCATGACATGGAGGTGCAGGGCCAGCAGATCAAGGAGGGCGACAAGGTGTCGCTCTGGTATATCTCCGGCAACCGCGACGAAGAAGTCTTCCCACACGCCGATCAGTTCGACGTCGGCCGCAGCCCGAACATGCACATCGCGTTCGGCGGCGGCGGGCCGCACAACTGCCTGGGCCTCAATCTCGCGCGTCTCGAGATCAAGGTGATGTTCGAGGAGCTGCTCCGCCGCATGCCGGACCTGGAGCAGACCGGACCGGCCGCCCGCCTCCGCTCCAACTTCATCAACGGCGTCAAGCACCTGCCGGTGAAGTTCACGCCCGCCAGGGTGCCCGCGTAACGGCGCGAATGTCGGACTTCGTGAAGGTCGCTGACCTGGCGGAGGTGCCGTCCGGCGAGATGGTGCTCGTCGACCTCAACGGCGAGGAAGTCGCGCTCGCGAACGTCGACGGCGCGATCTACGCCGTGAGCGACACCTGCACGCACATGGCAGGCCGTCTCTCCCAGGGCATGCTCGAAGGCGCGATCGCGACCTGCCCGCTCCACTCGGGCCAGTTCGACGTCCGCACCGGCGAAGTCGTGAGCGAGCCGCCCGACGAGCCGCTTCGCACCTATCGGGTCGTAGTCAACGACGCCGGCGAGATCCTCGTCGCAGTTGACTAGCGATGGACTACGGCTGGGCGCAGGAGTACGTCGACTTCAGAGAAAAGGTGCGCGCCCTCGTCGACGAGCACGACTCGCCGGAGATCCACCTCGAGTACTCGCAAGAGGACCGGCGCGGCCCGCGCACGGCGGCCTTTCGCAAGGCGCTCGACGGGCGCGGCTGGCTCCGCATGTGCTGGCCCGTGGAGTACGGCGGCGAAGGCAAGTCGCCGTGGTACCAGTTCATTCTCATCGAGGAGTTGGAGTACCGCGCCATGCCGTACGGCCTGCTCAGCGTCACGTCGGTAGCGCCCGCAATCATGGCCTACGGCAGCGACGAGCAGAAGAAGCGGTACATGCCCGGCATCTGGGACGGCTCGGTCAGCTTCGCCATCGGTTACACGGAGCCCGAAGCCGGCACCGACCTCGCGTCGCTGCAGACGCGCGCCGTCCGCGACGGCGACGACTGGGTGATCAACGGCCAGAAGATCTTCACATCAGGGGCGCATTCGGCGACGCACGTCTGGCTCGCGGCGCGCACCGATTCCGACGCGCCCAAGCATCGCGGCATCTCGATGTTCATCGTGCCGATCGACGCGCCCGGCGTCACGATCACGCCGATGTACACGATGTCCGGCCTGCGCACGAACCAGACGTTCTACGACGACGTGCGCGTCTCCAGCGACGCCCTCGTCGGCGAGGAGAACCGCGGCTGGTACATCGTCGCGCATGCGCTCAACCACGAGCGCGTTGGCCTCGCGCCGACGGGCGGCCTCGGCCGCAGCTTCGATGCGCTGGTGCAGTACCTGCGCGAACGACGCCCCGAGGCGCTCGAGGACCCGCAGGTGAGAATGCGACTCGCCGAGATGCGGATGGAGGTCCACGTCCAGCGCGCCCTGGCAACGACGAACGGTTCGATCATCGCGAACGGCGGCACGCCGACGATGGAGGCTTCGATGGCGAAGGTCTGGAGCAGCGAGCTGCGCCACCGACTGCACAGCCTCGCCATGGACCTGCTCGGCCGCTACGGCGGGTTGACGCGCGAGTCCGGCGATCTTGCGCCCGCGAACGGCCGGCTGGAGATGATTTATCGCACGTCGCCCATCCTACGCTTCGGCGGCGGCACGAACGAGATCCAGCGCTCGATCATCGCGCAGCGCGGCCTCGGCCTGCCGCGATGAGCCGCTAACGATGGACCTCGCGCTCTCGGAGACCCAACAGCTCGTCCGCGACTCCGTGCGGGATTACCTGGCGCGCGAGGTGCCCTTCGACCGCATCCGTGAAGTCGAGCGCTCCGGCAGCTACGATGTCGAACTGTGGCGCTCGCTCCAGCAGCTCGGCTGGCTCGGCCTGCCGTTCCCCGAAGCGATCCGCGGCTCGGGCGGCTCGATCGCCGACCTCGCCGTGCTGATCGAGGAGCTCGCGAAGCGGGCCGCGATCATCCCCATCCTCGAGACGATGGTCGCCGCGCTCACCATCCAGCGCTTCGGCGACAACGCGGCGCGTGAGACGGTCGCTGCCGTGCTCGCGGGCGGCGCGATCGTCGTGCCCGCTGTCCTCGAGGCGAACGACCGCTTCGACGACGTGCGCATGGCGATCGACGGCGGACGGCTCAGCGGAGAGAAGTACTTCGTCGACTACGGCGCCGACGCGACACATCATCTCGTCGCGGCGTTGCGCGACGGCGAGATCGCGCTTTACCTCGTCGCGCGTGACGACCCGGGGGTGAAGGTCGAGCCGCTCCACACCATCGGGCGCGCGCCGCAAGCGCGCGTGACGTACGACGGCGCCACGGCTACGCCGGTCTGCGGCGGCGACGGCTATCGCTACCTCGTCCGGCTCGGGCGCGCGCTGGCGGCGGTGCAGTGCCTCGGCTGCGCGCAGCAAGCGCTCGACATGACCGTCGACTACGTGTCGCGGCGCGTGCAGTTCGGCCAGCCGATCGGCTCGTTTCAGGCCGTGCAGCACCACTGCGCGAACATGGCGACGATGGTCGAGTCCGCCCGCTTCCTCGCCTACGAGGCCGTCTGGGCCGTCGACCACGACCTCGCCAGCGACGAGCAGGTCGCCCTCGCGAAGGCGTGGGCGTCGCGCTCCGTCGCCGAAGTGACGATGCAGGCGCACCAGCTCCACGGCGGCATCGGCATCGTGGAGGAGTACGACCTCTACTTCTTCAGCCTGCGCGGCAAGGAGCGAGCGCTCGCCTGGGGCAGCGCGGAGGAGTGCCTCGCCATCGTCGCCGGCTCGGTCGACCAGCGTGAGGACTGGCTGCCGATGTGGCCATCAGCCAGCACCTAAAACGTCACCCGCCGAACGAAAGACATCGCGAGAGGCCGGCGCGCCCGACGAATCTCGTGACCTAGCGACGCCACCGGCGCTATGGCTCTGCCAGCTTCCCGTTGCGCGGCGGTTGGTCCGGGTGCGGCATGGCACAGGTCGAACCGTGGCGGCCGTAGACGAACTGCACATCCTTGATGTCGATGTCGCCGTCACTGTTGATCTGACCGGACGGCTCCAGGTCGAAGCGGTCGTTGTAGAGGAGCGCGCCGAGCTTGGTGCCCCAGCGGAAGGCGAGCAGTTGCTCGTCGCGCACGTCCACGGCGCAGTCACCGTTCACGTCGCCTTCCAGCCAGCGGATCGTCAGCTCGCTGTCGTCGCAGCCGA
>JBBEBM010000059.1:0-49787 GCA_040882355.1 Dehalococcoidia bacterium
CGCCACGGAACACGATCAGGACGCCGGCGGCGATGAAGGCGGCGACGACGGCGAGCAGCACGCCGTACTCGGCCAAGGTCTGGCCCTCTTCGTCGGTGACGCGAGCCTGGAGGTTCTGCCAGCCAGTCAGTACGCGGAGCAGCGCTTCGTTGAGAATACGCATTTGGTTGTCTCCTTCCCTCAGGCTCTCGCCCCTGGCGAGGCGCTCTCACGATGGAGTGCGTTCACTGCTATCATCGGCAGGGAGCCGCGGTTCTGGTGCGCGCGCAGGAGACGGCGGCGCTTAGGACGGGGAATCGGTGCGCCAACCGAGGTCAGCGGGCGAAGGCCGGCCATTCGGGCGGCCGAGGAGGCGCCGCCGGGTGCGTTCGCGGAAGGCCGGCGAGGGCGCGGTCTGGTCCGGTAGCCTGGGGATGAGGCGGACGATCGCCAGCAGCTCCTCCAGCTCAACGCGGAACTCGGGGTAACGCTCCAGGCAGGCCCGGAGCGAGGCCTCGCCTTGGTGCTGGGCGTCCAGGCAGTTCGCGAGCGCCTCAATCAAGGCGGCTTCAGCCATTGGCGGCCACCCCCTGTGATTCCTCGCGCTGCATCTGCTTGCGCAGGGCGTTCAGGGCGCGGTGCTGAATTACGCGCACCGCTGCGACGCTCTTACCTACGATCTCCGCGACCTCCCGATAGTCCAGATCTTCTACAAAACGTAGAATGATGACCTGGCGTTGCTCATCTCGGAGGCCCAATATCGCCTCCCGGACTCGTTCGCCCTCCAGTTGCTGCTGGACGGCCTCTTCCGGGTTGCGTTGGCTGCCGTGGTCCACCAGGGTCTCCGGCAGTTGGGCGCCTTCCTTGCGAGATCGCAGGTAGCTGACGCCAAGGTTGTGAGCGATGCGCAGGAGCCAGGAAACGAAGGGAGCGCCGCGAATCTCGTAGCGTTCGATAGCTTCCCAGGCCTGAAGAAAGGCCTGGGCGGCTAGGTCTTCGGCTTCGGCGGCGTTGCCCACCATGTAGTAGATATGGCGGTAGACGCGGACGACGTGACGGTCGTAGAGGGCGCCGAAGGCTTCGCGGTCGCGGCCAATGGCGCGGGTCACGAGCGTCCGTTCATCCAGTTCCTGCAGGGCGGGGGCTTCGAGCATTTGTTCGCGTCATCCTTGCCTGGGGCGAGACCCCGGGGTCCCGCGGCTGGTCACAAAGAAGGGCCTGGCGTCAGAGCGTTCTGCATGCAGGATCGGCACCATGGAAGCGATGCTGGAGTGGCGCTCCAGCGTTATTCGTCGCCTTGCGGCAGCGATTGCCACGGCGGCCTGGGCACGCGGTTACCGCCGTCGTCGCGCTTTGCCGGCCTCTCAGGCGGCCTGAACGGCTCCGGCGCGGGGTGGCCGAACGCTGGCTGCCCCGGGTTTGGCGGCTGTTCCTCGGCCGGTTCGGGCTGGGCCGGAACGGTATTGGTTGGATGCCCGTCCGGGACGTCTGGCTGCGCTGGCAGCGGGCTGTACATCGGGTCCGGGCGGTCTTGCTGGCCGGCACTCGCCTTCGGTGGTTCGCCCCCCAACGGCGAACCGGGCTGGGGCGGCGGTGGGCTGTACCACTGCAACGCAGGCTGTTCTGGCGGTGTTGGGGCGGTTATCGGTGGCTCGCCCGAAAAGGGGTCGGGGTGGGCCTGAGCCGTGCTCTGCCCGGGCGCCTGCGGCGCGTACTCCGGCGGCTGAGGCGTGTACTCCGGCCGCTGAGCCTGACCGGCGGGGAAGGGCTGGCCTTGGAGCGGCGCCTGGCTGATGGGATAGGGCAGGACCTGAGGCGACGGCTGGTCCGGCAACTGACCCGGGTACTCCGGACGCTCAGCCGGCTGCGGGTCAGGCTGGGCCGCGGGATCTCGCAGGATGTTGGGTATTGCGGGCGTCGAGTCCGCGCCTTCGGCCAGCAGCTCGAAGCGGAAGGTGCAGGGTCCGATCGGGAACGTGTCCCCGGCATTGAGGATCGCCCAATTTCCTCCGGTGGAGCCGGTGACGGTGAGGCGGCTCACCTCATGCACCATGAGGTGACCTTCGCGAATCCAGACACGCGCGAGCTCGGGTGGGGTCTCTTCGCCGCCTATCTCTTCCGGGAGGCGCACCACGCAGCGATGGCCGGAGCCGATGGCTGCGGGAGCGTCGCTGATGGAGAAGGACTGCCCCTGAAGGGGCCCCGACACGACGATCAGGCGGCCCAAGGGATCCTCAGGCACCACGGGCTGAGGGGGAGCTGGGTCATCGGGCCAGCGCAGAGGCTTACCTTCGAAGGCATGCAGGCGTCGCGGATCGATGGGCACAGGCGCCAGCGGTCCGGCGAGGCGACTGCCGGTGCGCGGGCCGCGGCGCCGCTTCAGAAGGCGCAGGCCGAGCCAGCCCGCCACCGCAACGATGACGGCGATGACGGCTCCCCCGAGCAGCTTCAGTTTGGAGCTGAGGCCGCCGGCTGCCGGGCCGGTGCTGATCGCGATCTCGGTTGCGGTGGTCGCGCCGGAGCCTGTCGTGACGCTCACCGCGAGGGCGTGATTCCCGTCTTCAAGGGTGGTCGGGTCGATGTTGAACTGGTATGGGGGCGTGGTGAGCTCTCGCACCTGCTGCCCGTCGATCGAGACGACGACGGAGGTGACTGGTTCCGGTGATGCGACGTGAGCCGTGACGCTGAGGGCGCCTGCCAGCCGGTCGCCGGCGTTCACGCCGTCCAGGACCACGCAGAGCTGAGGGCAGAGCGTGCGTTCGCCGCTGCCGGTCCTTTCGCCCGCGATCACGTCGACGACGATCGCTGTCGGTTGGTCCGCCTCGAGCTCGAGGGCGGTCGCGTCCAGGGTGAGGATGTACTGGCCGCGCAGCAGCTCGCTGACGGACTGATAGAGGAGGGTGAGTCCTTCAGGAGTCGGCGTCTCGGCGAACTGCCCGCCGCTTGCGTCCGCCAGCTCGTTCAAGTACGCCCGGTCGAGCTCCGTGCCCAGCCCGATGACGAAGACCGGCACGCCCGTCGTGCCCACGTCGGCGAGCCCGTCCTCGCGGGAGACCTGGCTACCGAAGTCGAGCCCGTCGCTCAGGAGGACCACGGCGCGCCGCGTGCCGCCCGAGGCGGCGGCGATGCTGGTGCTGTCAACCGTGGCCTGGTAGAGCGTGGTGGCGCCGTCGGCCACGAGCGTGTCGATCGCTGCGGCGGCCGCGGCCTTGTCTTGCGTGAAAGGCAGCACCGTCTGCACGCCGGTCGAGAACTTGACGATGGCGACCGAGTCCTGCGGCCTGAGACCCTGCAGGAACTGCTTGGCGGCCGCCTTCGCCTGCTCAAGGAAGGCGCCTTGCATGCTGCTGCTGGTGTCCAGGGTTAGCACGATGCTGATCCCAAGCTCACTGTTGACGCCCTGCGTGACGCTGGTGAGCGGCACATCGGTCCCGTTCACGCGCGCGTGGAAGTTGTCCTGAGTAAGACCCGATAGGGGACGCTCGTCCTGGTCCAGGGCAGTGACGACGGCCTGAGCGGACCCGTCCTGGGCGGCGGCGAAGTTCACTACGTCTACAGTGAGCGAATCTTCTTGAGCTGAGACGATCCTGGTTGTGAGCAGCACGGCCGCCAGGACCAGGCCCAGGCGCGTCAGCGCGGCCCACCCGGACGGGCGTTGCCGGATTCCTTGCTGTTGTAACACCGCGAACGACCCTCCCGTTTAATCAGACGAAATCGTCTGTGACCCTCTTGACAGGAAGATGCTTCCTGTGGCAGAATTCGGCGCGACCCGACAGATGCGGCGCAGACCGCACGCTGGTTGGCTGCCGGGTCAGGCATCCAAAGGTAGTATCGGACGGACGACGCGACCGTTCAGGGCAAGGACGCCCGGACTTGGAGTTTCGCCACCGGCGCCAGGAGGGCGCGCTAGCGCGCGGACGAGGCGCCCAAGCGGGGAGCCTCCCATTTTCTGGGCGATCCACAGTCCAACCTTCGGGACGGGCTGCGAGATCGGGCTACGGGCCCAGGGGATGCGCGTTCAGGAGGCGGGGCCTGGCTAGCATCTCCTGGCCCCTCTCACAACCGAATAGCCTCCGAAAGGGCGCGGCGCGGGTAATCGCGCCAGGCCAAATGGCCCCCCGCGGTGCGCGGGGCGCAAAGCTCCGGGTCCACCCCAGCTTTGGGGAGGGCGGCCGAGCTGCCGAAGAGGGAATCGTTTCGGAGGTCTTCAGTCGCCGCCTTCGCGCTGGAGCCGGCGGCTTTTTCTATTGAGGAGTCTTCGATGAGGGAACTGGTCAGGCGATCGATCTTCGTCACGCTCCTGCTGGGCATCGCCCTGGGCGCCCTGACGTTCTGGCTACCCGCAGCGAGGCCGGCGATGAGCGAGACGCCGTCGGCGGCCCTGGCGGCGCAGCCCACGCCCACCTACATATCCGAGCTGGCCCCGGCCGTCAGCATCGCGCCCCGCCCGGCCGCCGCGCTGCCCGCTACCGGCGGCGTCGACGGTATTCGCGGCGTGGTTCCCACGTCCAAGATTGCCGGGCTGGCGCTGGCTCTCGCGGGCCTGGCCCTGATCCACGCTGGCCTTCGCCTGGGCCCCGGACGCGCCGCATAGCCTCCGTTCCAGCTACTGCCCGCTTCTGCCGATATTCTCCGTGAGGCCTTGCCGGGGGGACGGCCTCCCGGAGGTACTCGTGTCCCATCCGTTCGCGACGTTGCTGAAGCGTCGATCGTTCCGCGCCGACGTGCGGCGGGCGCTGGAGGGCGGCATCGGCCTCTATCACACGACCTGGCGGATCGACCGGAGCGCCGTCGATCTCGCGGACGAGGTGGTCGATTGGTGCCGCCAGATGCTCGCCCAGATGCGCCGCCCCTACGGCCTGGACTACGTGACGCTGGCGGTTGCGTTGCTGGATGCCGAAGGCGAACGAGGGGCGAGCGCGACGTACGATGCGTTTCGACCGGTCGATTTCTACGATGCGAGCAAGGTGGAGGTCCAGGTGCGCGAAACGCTGCGCTCCTGGCCACCCGGCGACCGGCTCTCGGCGGTGCTGTTCAGTTGGGGCGATCTGACTCGCGAGCTCTTGACGGAGGAGATCTAGCGAGAACAAGGCCGATAACAAAACTACCGCCACTGTTTGGACGAAGATGTCTTTAGAGGTGAGTTATGACGACTGAGACCATGCCCGTAATTACCCGTCTGGAGGCGCCCGAGGACGAAGGTCCGATGTCTCCCTTCGTCTCGCAGGCGAACACGATCGAGGAGACCGGCCTGGACCTGTCGCTGCTCGTCGACATGGCTGTGAAGTCGACGTACTTTACGGGCCGGCCCACGGGCCGTCAGCTCGCGGCGCACCTGGCCCTGGCGTACTCGGTGGTCGAGGAGCTGATCGCCTTCCTGCGCCAGGCCCAGGCGCTGGAGATCGTGGGCAGCTCCGGCATGGGCGAGCAGGGCTATCAGTACGCGCTGACGGCCCGCGGCGTCCAGAAGGCGGAAGAGGCGCTGGAACGCAATCAGTACGTGGGCCCGGCGCCCGTGCCCTTCGATCAGTACGTGAAGATCGTGAAGGAGCAGGCGGTGAGCACAATCGAGATCGACCGCGACAAATTCCTGGACGGCCTCTCGCACCTGGTGCTGAGCCGTCGCGTGCTGGCTGCGCTTGGCCCGGCGATCAACTCGGCGCGTTCGCTGATGGTGTACGGCGGCGCGGGCAACGGCAAGAGCACGATTACGACGGCTGTGGGCAAGATGCTGCCCGGCCTGGTGCTCATCCCGCACGCCGTGGAGGTGCACGGACAGATCATCAAGGTGTTCGACCCGCGTCTCCACCAGCAGGAGCTGGACGATATTGCGGACGACGACCGCCGCCAGAGCATCCTCTCCTCGCAGTCCGAGAGCCGGGAGCGCCGACGCGACAAGCGCTGGGTGGTCTGCCGGCGCCCGCTGGTGACGATTGGCGGCGAGCTGGTGCTGGAGGACCTGGAGCTGCGTTACTCGCCCGTTTCCAAGTTCTATGTGGCGCCGTTGCAGTGGAAGGCGAACTGCGGCGTGCTGGTGGTCGACGACTTTGGCCGGCAGCGGATCGCGCCGCAAGACCTGCTCAACCGCTGGATCGTACCGATGGAGCAGGGCGTGGACCACCTCTCGCTCCATTCAGGCGATACGCTGGAGCTCCCCTTCGAGGTGCTACTGATCTTCTCGACGAACATCGCGCCGGCGATGCTGGGCGACGAGGCGTTCTTCCGTCGCATCCGGCACAAGGTGGAGATCCCGAACCCGGACGAGGACGAGTTCCTGCAGATCCTGCGCCGCGTGTGCGACCAGAAGCACGTGCAGTACGCGGACGAGGGCGCCCGCTACCTGATAGAGACGTTCTATTACGGGCAGAGCCGCGACTTCAAGGGCTGCCACCCCCGCGACATCATCGACCTGCTGCTGGACATGACCCGTTTCTACGACGAGGAGCCGAAGCTGGCTTCGGAATGGATTGACCTGGCCTGCACGTCCTACTTCGTGGACGCTGAAGAGGCGAACTAGCACCAACCCTTCACTGAGGAGACAGCAGAGCCCCGGGGCGAACGCCACGGGGCTCTGCTGTGCGCCCGGCTCGCGTTCGCGGCGGCGCCGCCATGCCGTTGTGCGACGGTGGTAGGATGGCTTCGTGACGATCAAGGTCGTGCGCAGCGACGACCCGGGCTGGGTCCTGGAACACGGCGCGACGTTTCTCAACGCGGAGCCGGTGCTCCACAACGTCATCCTCACGCTCCTGCACGAGCGCGAAGCGCATGGCGAGCCCGGTCGCTACTGGCTGGCGACGGAGGCCGGGGCACCGGCCGGCCTGGTCTTCCAGTCGCCGCTCACGTTCTTCGCGAGCCTCGCCTGCATGACGCCGGAGGTGATCGAGGCGATGGTGGATGCGATCTCGGAGGAAGGCGTCGCGCTGCCGGGCGTGATCGGCGAGGCGGCGACCGCGGCGCGGTTCGCGGGTCAGTGGACCGAGCGCCGCAAGTCGGCCGCAAGGCCGCTCGACGGGCAGCGCGTCTACGAGATCGAAAACGTCGCGGAGGGGGCGCTGGTGTCAGGGCAATTTCGCAAGGGGCTCCGCGAGAACCGGGACCTCATCGTCTCGTGGCTGCGCGAGTTCCAGGAGGAGGTTGGCGAGGGGGGCGGCAGCGACCCCGAGCTGATCGTGGACCGCCGGCAGTACTGGCTGTGGGATGACGGCAGGCCTGTCTCGATGGCTGGCAGCACGGAGCCGGTGGAGGGTGTCGCGCGGGTGCAGGCGGTCTACACGCCGCCCGCGAATCGCAACCGCGGCTACGCCGGCGCCTGCGTCGGCGAGCTATCGAGGCTGATGCTGGAGGGCGGGCGCCGGTGCATGCTCTACACCGACCTGGGCAACCCCGTATCGAACTCGATCTACCGCCGCATCGGCTACCGGGCCGTCGCCGAGGTCCTCCGCTACCGGTTCGAGTAGCCAGCGCTCACGTCGAGGAGGCGTTTCCTGCACTCTCCGCCGCACACAGAGGCGATGGAGCGGGCGCCGGGTGCGGGAGGTTAGCAGGCTGTGACATCGCTACTCCCACGAGCGTTGCGCTTCGAAGCTTGCCTCCGTCTCTGCGAGCACGTCAGACCAATCAGCCCGCAAGGGGACGGTATTGAACTCGGCAATTGCGAAGCGAAGCACCTGTTCGATGGCGATTCGGCCCGTGGGTAGGTGCGCCTTCTGCAGCTCCTCACGGCCGATGCGAGAACCGGCCAGCAGGTGGAGGTGAGGGAACCTGACGCCGCTGGATGGGTGCCAGTGGTACGCGACAATCTCGTTACCTCCGTATTCTTCGAGGGCGTAGTAGTAGCCTGCTGTGGACACACGCCAGGGTCCGCGAGTGCCCGCGGCTTCGACAACGCGATAGTGCTGGAAGACCGACAGGGTGATGCGGCTTGGCCCTTTCAGTCTGACTGGCGCTCCGCCCGCGAGGGTGAGGACGTGCGGCTCGCCGGCTGAGTAGTAGCCGGCCCGTACGTGCAGGACGGCGGCTGTAACACAGAGGAGAGCCTTCCTGATGGGATCGATGTAGCTCTGAACGGCTTCTGCAGGCGTCGCGCCAGCCACCAGCCTGTCTCGCGCGGGCTATGCGCCCAAAGGGAGAAGCATGGCGACGCGCATTACGTCGGGCTGGTCAGGATCCTCGAACTCGCCAGCATGCCACTTGCGGATGAACTCCTTGCCGGACATGCCCAGGTAGCGTCGTGCCTGTCGGTCGAGGAGCTTGCGCCCTTCCTCGGCTGTCATTACCTTGAGGCCGTCGTTTCTTCCGTTCTTGGAGATCATCGTAGCTGCCTTCCGTCCTCGATCTCATTGTCGCCTGATCGAGAAAGGCTGTCAACTCGCCGATGGGCGAGCGGAGATGAACGTTGTTCCGAAAGCCAGGAAGCACGCCCCGGCTTGGTGACGTGTGACCGGGCTCGCGCCCTACGGAGGGCCGGTGAAGACCATCGTGAAGTAGTGCATGCCGCTGCCGTCCACGGCGTAGCCGATGCCCATGCTGGTGTAGTTGCCGCTGAGGATGTTGGCGCGGTGGCCCGGGCTGTTCATCAGGTCACGGATGGCAACGCTGACAGCCTCGTTGGAGGGGTAGTTGTTGCGGGCCAGGTTCTCGCCGGCCCAGCCGTAGGGCACGTTGTACTGGTCCATCAGCGTGAAGGCCGTGCTGCCGTTCGGGCTGGTGTGCGAGAAGTAGTTGTTCGCGGCCATGTCCGCCGACCGGATCTGGGCGACATACGTCACGCAGCCGGACGCGCTCAGCGCTCCCATGCCGTTCTGAGCGCGGGCGCTGTTGGTGGCGCTGAAGAGCGCCTGCGCCATGCCGTTCATCGAGGCTGACGGGCAGCCTCCCGACGAGGGCGGCGGCGGTGGCGGCGGGTTGTTGTTGTCGTCGTTCGACGCGGGCGGCGCCGAGGGCGGGTTGTACGAAGGCGCCGGCTGGGGCGTCGGGGTTGGCTGGGGTGTGGGCGTGGGCGTCGGCGTGGGCTGGAAGTCGGCGACCATGTGCAGCAGCCCGCCGAGGAGCGCGTCCTGGTCGAGCCGGCCGAAGGCGGCGCTGACGCTGAGTGGCGGGTTCTCGTCGGATACGCCCGGGTCGGTGCCGTCGATCGAGGCGGCAGCGCTGGATGGGGGCTCGTCGCTCCAATCGGTCGCCAGGAAGAAGGCGGAAGCGACGGCGACGAGGGACGCGCCGCCAGAGATGAGCGCGACGCGCGCCAGGCCCCAGCGGTTCAGGTGGCGGAAGAGGCTGGCCAGCGGGCCGGGGCGCTGCGGCTGTTCAGCTTCGGGCGGTTGCTCCACGATACTCCAGGGCCGCCCGGATGTGCGCTCGTCGCGCTTAGGGGCTAACCAGATGAGTATCGACCCCGATGGCGGGAATCTTGAGGCGAGTGCGGGCGGGCTAGCCCGGCGAGTCGTCTTCGAGGCGGCGGAGGGCGGCCTGGAGTAGCGCGTCGGCGTCGAGGCTGTCGCGGCCGAACGTGGCGACGCCCGCCTGCCACCTGCCGAGCGTCTGGACGCGGGTCTGGAGGTCGCCCTTGATGCGATAGCCCACCGTCGCGATGCTCGGCTGGTCCGTGTCGAAGACGAGGGCGACGAAGCGCCCGTCATCGGCGCGGGCGGCGATGTCGTAGGAACGGAGGTGGGAGGCGATCAGCTCCGCCGCGCGCTCTACGACGAGCGCGTCAGGCTGCTCGCCCGGGCAGGAGGTGGAGGCGCCAGGCGACGAGCGAGAAGACGCCCTGGCTGCGAGAGGCGCGCGCCAGCTCGTCGCGCAGACGGGCCTCGAAGTACCAGGGCTGGTCCAGTCCCAGCTCGTCGCGAAGGCCGTCCGCGGCACTTGCTTGCGGTCCGGCGGACGTCGACGGCGCGGCTGCGCTCCGAGCGCGCTTGAAGAACATGCATGGCTCCTGATCGTCTTACCTTCGGCCGGGAGGGCTTGTCGTATCGGGGTTTCGGTGGATATTCGACCCGCTGCAGCTTCCGAGCACGGATCAGCCGCTCTGTTACAATGGCGATGCCCATGCAGTACGTGCCCTACGGCCCCGAGTTGGAGCGCGTTCCGAACATCGTCGTCGACGGGCGCGGGAATCCGGCGACAGTGCTCACGCTGAGCCACTGGCCGCGCAATCAGACGCCGCTCGAGCTGAAGGCGGACAGCAGCACCGAGATCGTGATCAACTACCTCCGCTCGCCAAAGCGCGAGGCGTATCGCCAGGGCGCCGAGGCGGCGTCGAACAACCACTATGACGTCGATGGCCTAATGTCGCTGTGGGCGGTGCTCAATCCGGACGCTGCGCTCGAGCGGGCCGACCTGCTCGTCGCCTGCGGTGAGTGTGGCGACTTCGACCGCTGGTCGGGCGAGCGTGCGACGAAGGTGACGTGCGCGCTCTACGGGCTCGAGTCGCTGCCGTCGTCGCCCATCCGGCAGGGGCTCGCGGGCATCCGTGACTACCTGGAGCGCACCGCGTACCTCTACCGCGAAGCGCTGCCGCTGGTGCAGGAGCTGCTCGATACGCCTGAGCGGTTCGAGGAGTACTGGCGCGACGAGTATGCGAAGGTGGAGGCGGGCCGCGAGCTTTTCGCGAGGGGCGAGGCGACGGTGCAAGAGGTCGCGGAGCTGGACCTCGCCGTCTTTGAGCTGCCGCGCGAAGTCCACGACATGGCCCTCTACGAGCAGACGCAGTGCACGCGCGTCGCGCTGGTGCTGGAGGGCTTCCGCTACCAGGTGCGCTACCGCTACGAGAGCTGGGTGGAGCTCCAGAGTCGTCAACCGCCGCCGCGCATCGACCTGCGCCCGTTCGCCGGCGAGCTGCAGGCGATCGAGGGTAACGCGGGCGAGTGGGCCGCCGACGACATGCAGCGGACGCTGCCCCGGCTGCGCCTGCGCGGGCCGGAAGGCGGCACGTCGCCTAGCTCGATCACGACAGGGCTCTTTCTGCGCCTGCTCACCAGGTACCTGAGCATGAACGAGTCGAACGCGGATCTGCTTTGGTCGCCTCAGGACGCGGACATCGAGTACGTTTCGGCGCTGCCAAGTGACTGACGACTGCGTCTTCTGCGGCATCGTCGCCGGCGAGGTCGAGGTGAGCGTCGCCTACGAGGACGAGGCGACGCTCGCGTTCATGGACCTCAGCCAGTTCGCGCAGGGACACACGCTGGTCGTGCCCAAGCGCCACGTCCGAGACATCTTCGAGCTGGACGACGAGACGGGCGCCGCGGTGATGGCCGCGACGGCGCGAGTGGCGCGAGGCGTGGACGCCGCCTTCTCGCCGCACGGCGTGACGATCTGGCAGTCGAACCGGGCGCCGTGGCAGGAGGTGTTCCACCTCCACGTCCACGTGCTGCCGCGCTGGCGCGAGGACGGCCTGATGCGCTTCACGCCGCCCAGCCGCGACCGGCCGCCGCGGGCGGAGCTGGACCGGCAAGCGGCGGCGATCCGGGAGGCGCTGGCAGGCAGGTGATGAAATCGCTGGCGCTGTTCGCTGCCCTGGCCGTCGCGTTCACCTTGGCCTGCGGCGCCGACAAGGACGATTACGTCCGGGAGAACGAACGCATTCTTGAGGAGCTTCCCGTGTTTCCGGGGGCCGTCGTAGAACGGCTCACCTCCAACCCTTATGACGAACCAGAAGGCAGCGGCGCACCTCCATATGAGGTCATCGGCTACACGACGAACGTGGTCTATGAGGCCCCGCCTGACGCGACGGCGCAGCAAGTCATCGACTTCTACGCTGAGCGTCTCGCGGGCGGGTGGGAGGTCCGCTTCGAAGAGATCCCGATCGTAGTCGGGGGGACGGGAGAGCGCAGAGGGACCGTGCTGATCGCGCACTTCATGCGAGGCGAGGCGATCGTCTCAGTGAACACGGACGGGATCGTTGCCGCCGCCGCCGGCCGGACCTTCGAGGTAGTGGTGGACCAGCGAGGAAACCGCGACCGCTAAGCTTTTCGCCAGGCTTCAGCCTGGCCTTCGGAAGAGGATGGGCAGCTCGCGAGCTGCCGCTACGATGTTCCGGCGAAGCGGGCGATGTCGATCAGGGCGCGCTCGTGGATCCCTTCGCCGATCTTGACGCCGTCCTCGTTCCAGCACTCCACGTCGAAGAGGAAGCGGCGCCCGTTGATCTCGCGCAGGACGACCTTCGCCGTCACCTGCTTTCCCACCGGCGTCGGTGCGAGGTGACGGACGTCGACGTGAAAGCCGACGGACTGCTCACCGGGCTCGACGTAGCGCGAGAGGAGCCGGACGCAGGCGTCCTCGATGAGGGCGACCATCGACGGCGTGGAGTACATCGATGGCGCGTCCGGGCCGAGGTGGGTGATGCCCATCTCGGGCGTGGTGGTGATCGTCTGCTCATCGCTGACGCCGGGCTTCAGGTCGGGCTTCACGAAGGGTCCTCCTTGCGGATGTCGGAGATGATCCTAGCACAGGCGCGCCTTGGCGGCGCTCGTGGGGGCTCGGTGGCGCGCAGGTTCTGACAGGCTGAAGCCTGTCCCGCGGAGAACGGGATCGCCGGTCGCCGAGAGGTTGGGCCGGGCTGAAGGCCCGGCCGTCCGGCCAGGCTGAAGGCCTCGCCTACACCAAGGCGCGGTCGTGGGGCCTCGGTGGCGCGCCGGTTCCGACAGGCTAAAGCCTGTCCCGCGGAGAAGGGGATCGCCGTGTGCGTCAGACGCTGAATTGGCCGAGGGCGGCGCGCACGTTCGCCTCGACGAGGCCGCGCACGTCGTCGCGATTGGCCTCGGTCAGCTCGAAGAGCGTCGTGTCGGGCTGGGCCTTGAGCTCGTCGGCGAAGGGGTGCGCAGCGAGCATGATCGTGGCGAGGAGTGGCCGGTGGCGGCGAAGGACTTCGATGACGGCGCCCTGGAATGCGGCCGAGAACAGCTCCATCTTGCCGATCTCGTCGATGACTACGAGCCGGCCGGCCTCGACGGCCCGCTCTATCGCGGGCACGCCGACGCGGTCGAGCGCGGCGATGTCGACGCCGTAGCGGCCGAGATGGTGGGTGCCCTTCGCGCCGACGCGCGCGAGCGGAACGGTCTGCCCGTCCAGCGTCACGACGTCGAAGCCGGTGCGCCGACCGGAGGCGTCGCGCACCTCCGGGCTGAAGAAGCCGCCGGCAGCCGACGGCAGCGTTTCGAGCACGGCGCGCAGCAGTGTGCTCTTGCCGGCGCCCGCGCGCCCGGTGACGAGAATCGCTGCCATGATGCGTAGGTGCGGCTACCGCTAGGCGCCGTTGCAGCCGATGCCCGACCGCGCCAGCGGGATCTGGTCTTTGTTTGTCTCCAGCGATCCGTCGCCGAGGTTAGACGAGTCGTTGCCGATCAGGCCGAAGACATCAAACGGCCAGTAGGAGACCCACGCCATGCCGATGATGTTCTCCCTGGGGACGGGCCCCCAGAGGTGCGAGTCGGAGCTGTTGTTCCGGTTGTCGCCGAGGACGAAGTAGTGCCCTTCGGGTATGCGCTCGGGCGCGCAGGTATAGCTCGGCTTCTCGAAAATGTACGGCTCGTCCAGCGGGCGCCCGTTGATGAAGACGGTCTGGTCCCGCACCTCGACGACGTCGCCCGGCTCACCGATGATCCGTTTGATGAAGTCCCGTTCCGGCTGGCCCTGGGCGATGGCCGGGTCGCGGAAGACGATGACGTCGCCGCGCTGCGGGCCGCGGAAGAGGTAGCGCGTGGGGTCGTCGCCGGGGTCGACGAAGGGGACGAACTTGTGGACGTTCTCCAGGTTGATCTCGAAGTAGATAGCCTTGTTCACGAGCAGGTACCAGCCGTTCTGCAGCGTCGGCTGCATGCTGGAGCCTTCCACCTGGAAGTTCTGCACGACGGCGCGCACGAAAAGGAAGATGAGCACGGCCAGGATGACGGTCTCCGCCGCCTCGCGGAGCACGCGTCCGAAGGCGTGGCCGCGGCGCCGCTCGGCGGGTGGCGCGGCGGCCACGCCGCCGTACGGTCCGTAGTACGGTGCGCCGTAGGCCGGCTGCGGCGACGAGAGCAGCGCGGGGTCGGTCACGTCGCGCGGTTGGGCGAGCGCCCAGGCGAAGGGATCGTCGAGCGCCCAGGCGTCCGGCGCGGCCGGCTGGGGCTCGGGTATCGTGGGCACGACCGCAGGTCGAGGCGGTTCGCTTGGCGCCGACCAGGCGCTTGGCGCGGCGCCTGATCCGCCTAGAGGGCGGTGCGCGTCCGCGAACGGCGACGCGAACGGCCCTTCCGGGGACGGCTCTTGGTCAGGGAAACGGTCGGGGGGGAGTTCCGGCATTATGTGTGTATCAGTATAACAGGGGCGCTCGGTCGCGTCGTCGGCGGGTGCAGGGGCGTGGACTCAAATGGTGCGGCGCAAGGCAGGAAGGAGCTATGCGTCGCATCCGCTGGGCGGGGGTTTGAGGAAGGGCACGTCTTGCTTGTTCCCTTGCAGCGACCCTTCGCCGAGCTTTGCATCATTGTGGTCGATCAGGCCGAAGATGTCGGACGGCCAGTAGTTGATGAAGGCCATGCCGATGATGTTCTCCTTGGGCACGGGTCCCCAGGCGTGGGAGTCGGAGCTCTGGTTGCGGTTGTCTCCCAAGACAAAATAGTGGCCGTCCGGAACACGCCGTGGAGGGCACGTGTAGTCCGGCGGGTCTGCGATGTAGGGTTCGTCCAGCGGCCGGCCGTTGATGAAGACGGTCCGGTCGCGCACTTCGACAACGTCGCCGGGCTCGCCAATGACGCGCTTGATGAAATCCTGTTCCGCCGCGCCGTCCGGCAGGTTGGGGTTGCGGAAGACGATGACGTCGCCGCGCTGGGGGCTGCGGAAGAGATAGCGGGTGGGATCGTCACCGGGGTCGACGAAGGGGACGAACTTGTGGACGTTCTCAAGGTTGATCTCGAAGTAGATCGCCTTGTTCACCAGAAGGTACCAGCCGCTCTGGAGCGTCGGCTGCATGCTCTGGCCTTCCACCTGGAAGTTTTGCACGACGGCGCGCACGAAGAGGAAGATGAGCACGGCCAGGATGACGGTCTCCGCCGCCTCGCGGAGCAGGCGGCCGAACGTGTGGCCGCGCCGCCGCGCACCGGGCGGCGCGGTCGCGATGCCGCCGTACGGCCCGTAGTACGGTGCGCCGTAGGAAGGCTGCGGCGACGAGAGCAGGGCAGCGTCGGTCACGTCGCGGGGTTGCGCGACCGCCCATGCGTACGGATCGTCGAGGGCCCAGGCGTCGGGCGCAGCCGGCTCCGGTGACGAGCGAGGGGCAGGTGGCGGCGGCGCGTCGCCGGCGGCTGACCATGCGCCGGCCGCTGGCCGGACGAACGGGTCGGGCATGTCGGCAGGGCGAGGCGCGAACGGCCCCTGTGGGGTCGGTTCTGACTCAGGGAAGCGCTCTGGGGGGAGTTCCGGCATCTTTGTGTCAATCAGTGTAACAAGGGGCGCGACGATTATGAAAAGCAGTCTTTCCTGAGTGTCGGCAGCGCCCGTTTGGCTCGACAGCGCCCGCATCGTGCGCTCGTGCTAGACTATCGCTGCCCAAGCACACCTGTGACGAGAGGAGACCCCCGATGCGCCCTTCGACCACTCTGCGCCGGATGCTCGACGAGCCGGAGATCATCGTGCTGCCCGGCGCTTACGATGCGCTGACAGCGCGGCTCGCGGAGCGCGCCGGCTTTCGGGCGGTGTTCACGACGGGCTTCGGCTTCGCGGCGACGGTGCTCGGGATGCCGGACTTCGGTCTGCTAACGATGTCGGAGACGATGGAGCGCGTACGTCATGTCGCGCGGGCGCTGAACGTGCCGCTGGTGGCCGACATGGACACGGGCTATGGCAACCCGCTCAACGTCGTCCGGACGGTGCGCGAGTGCGTGTCGCTGGGCGTAGGTGGGATCATCCTGGAGGACCAGGAGTGGCCGAAAAAATGCGGCCACTTCGAGGGCAAGCGGGTGATCCCGGCGGAGGAGCAGGTGGCGAAGCTGCGCGCCGCCGCCGACGCGCGCGGTGAGGACGACCTGGTGATCATCGGGCGCACGGACGCCCGCCAGCCGCTTGGCCTGGACGAGGCGATCCGGCGTGGCAAGCTCTACCGCGACGCTGGCGCCGACGTCGTCTTCGTCGAGGCGCCGCGGTCGGTCGACGAGCTGCGAGAGGTGGCGCGGGCGATCCCGGACGCGCCGCTGTTCGCGAACATGATTGAGGGCGGCAAGACGCCGCTGCTGAGCTCCGCGGAGCTGCAGGAGCTCGGCTACAAGATGGTCGTCTACCCGCTCTCCGCGCTCTTCTCGGCGGCGAAAGCCGTGGAGGCGACGTACCGCGCGCTGTTCGAGGAGAAGACGACGGCCTCGCGCCAGGGCGAGCTGGTCTCGTTCGAGGAATTCGAAGAGATCATCGGCGTGCCGGACTGGCGGGAGCTGGAGCAACGCTACGGCGTCGCGTGAGGCGCGCCTGCTCGGCTACGCCCCGACATCCACGGTGATGTTGTCGGGCCCGATTGCGCGGACCCTTCGCTCCGGGCTCCGGAAGACGAAGGCGATGGACACGGTATCCTGTCCGCTGCTAATCTCCGTCTCTTCGTCCGCGCCGTCGTGGACCGTCCAGTAGAAGCCAACTGACTGGTCCTCCTCTATGGCCTGGACAAGCGCTTCCCGCACCTGCTCCTTCTGGTCGTTGGGCCACTCGTCGAGATGATTGATCTCGGCCGAGCCGAGGCCGACCTTGCGTAGCTCCCTGCGCGCCCACACCGGGAGCGTATCGAGCGCGCCGGATTGAGCGAACTCCTCGAAGTTCGGATGGTCGGCGAGCTCGCCGGGTGTGGCGAAGATGATGTCCAGAGCTTCTGTGGTATCGGTCTTGCCCGTTCGGACCGCTTGCAAGAACGTGCGCATCGAACTGTGTGTCGGCATGACTGCTCCCTCCTTATCTGCCCGGATCGCTCCAGCCGCCTTGCCGCATCCGGGACCGGCTAACGCCTGGATGACCCGCCCATGACGTCCTCGATGAAGGCTTCGATCGCTTGATAGACCTCCTCTGCGAATAGCGCGCCCGCGCTGCCTTCGGTGATCAGCAACCTGCTAGCAGTGATCTGGTCGTGGAGCAGGTTCGCCGCTTCGACCGGGATATAAGTGTTATCCGGATCGTGGACGATGAGTGTGGGGACGCCAACGCGTCCGAGGACCGATCGGGCGTCCGCTGCGGCGAAGGCGCCCAGGATCTTCGACCAGACCGGCTGCGGCACGCGGCGCAGCACTTCCGCGATCGCCCGCGCCTCGTCAGGGTCGTGTCTGGTGCCGGCGAGCTGCGACGCCGCCCGCTCGCGGTCGAGGGCGTCGATGCGGAGGAAGGGTTCGAGGGCCTGGGGGTTGATGCCGAAGGCGAAGTCGCTTGAGCTGACCAGCTTGGGCGTCGTGCCTACGAGCACGAGCCCGGCCACGCGTTCCGGATACTGGGCGGCGAAGGTGATGGCAAGCGGGCCTCCGTCACTGGCGCCCCACACTACCGCTTGATCCGCGCCGGCAGCGTCGAGGACGGCTCGTATGTCCTCGACGCTGCCGGTCAGGCTGTAACCTCGTTCCGGGGCGTCGGAGGAGCCAACGCCCCGCCTGTCGTAGAGCGCGACGCGGCAGCGCCTGCTCATGCGTTCCCAGGCCGCGGCAACGTTGCGCTGGCGGAAGGCGACCGCCGGGCAGTTGGTCAGACCCACCGCCATGAGGTACGGTCCGGTCGATCCCAGCACCTCGTAGGCCAGCTTCACCTCGCCGCTCTCGGCATAGCGGAGCGATTGTTGATGCAGGTGGAGCCTTCGCGCTTCCGTGTGGTCGCTGTAGAGCGATTCGCGGAGGAGGCGCTGGCGGAACCCGTATCGGCCCGCGGCTCCGGGTATCTCCGATAGGACTTGGACGCGGACCGCCTCCTCCATGAGCTCCAGCGCCTCGGTATGCGTCGACCCTGAGGCTCGCTCCAGCGTCTCGAGATCGAACTCGCGGCCGAGGACGGCGGCGACCGCGAGGAGCCGCGCGCACTGGCCTGACAGCGCCGACAGCCGGACGCGCATGACCTCTCGCACGCTCTCTGGCACCGCTATCTGGTCCTCCGCGAGGTCCGTGGAAAGGCGGCCATCCCGCTGGTTGAGAGCGCCCAGATCCGCGAGGTCGCGTAGAAGCTCGATGATGAAGAAGGGATTCCCTTCGGTCTGCTGGTGGACTACGCTCACCAGCGAGCGACTCGCCTCCTGCGCTGCCCAGGAGCTGATCAGCGCGCGCACTTCCGCCTCGTCAAGCCTGCCAAGTGTGAGCCGTTCGACGACATGGTCCCGGCGCAGGTCCGCGAGCACGTCCGGCAGCATTCCAGAGCGAAGGTCTGGTTCGCGACAGGTCACGAGCACGAGCATCGGAAGAGGCTCGGGGGCGAGGAGCAGCCGGCGCAGCAGGAGCAGGGTCTCTTTGGCGGCCCAGTGGAGGTCGTCCAGTACGAGCAGGCATGGGCTGTCCCCGCAGATCGCTGCGATCAGGCCGGACACGCCGGCGAACACCTGCTGCGCGTCGCCGCCCGCAGTAGGCGGCCGCGCTGTCGTCGACTCGGGCAGGCGGCCGGTTAGCTCAGAGATAAGCCGGCCCAGCTCCTCGTCACCCGCGCGGGCCAGCGCCTGCAGCCGGTTCGCCGGGCAGGCCGAGACGTAGGATCCGAGTGCCTGGAGCAGAGGTTCCCGGTCGTCGAGGGGCCGCTCATGGCACCGGGCGTACAGGACGGCGGCGCCGCGGTCGTGTTGGCGTCGCGCGAACTCCGCGGCGAGGCGGGTCTTGCCGATGCCGTCGTCGCCGGTGAGTGCGAGGAGACTGCGGCGGCCTGCCCGCGCCAGTTCCCACGCGTCCCCGAGCCGGTCGAGCTCCCGCTCGCGGCCGACGAAGCGGATCCAGGTCGCACGATCGAGCGGCGCCGGGAGGGGTGGCCGCGCGGCGTCACGCTCGACCGCGGGCTGCCAGGCTACCTCGCAGGCGGCGACCGGCTCGGCGAGGCCCTTGAGCGAGAGCGGGCCGAGCGCGCGGTACGCGTGGCCTCCGCGCGCGCCGACCAGCGCTCGCACCAGCTCAGAGGCCAGGATCTGCCCGCCCTCCGCGCTGTCGCACAATCGCCGCGCGATGACGGGAGGCTTCCCGAAGTAGTCTTCCTCGTCCCGGATCGGGTCGCCGACGTGGAGGCCGATCCGCACGTGGAGACGCTGGTCTTCCGGCTGCTCCTCGTTGTGGCGAAAGACGGCCTGCTGCATCGCAACGGCGCAACCGACGGCGTCGACCGCGCCGGAGAAGACTGCCATTACGCCATCGCCCATCGTCTTGACCTCGTGGCCGCTGGTCGCGGCCATCGCCTTCCGGAGCAGCCGGAAGTGTGTGCGGCGCAACTGCTCGTACTGATCGTCGCCCAGCCGGTCGAGCAGGGTGGTAGAGCCGACCAGATCGGTGAAGAGGAAGGTGACTGTACCGCCCGGCCGCTCAGTCATTGGACCGCGTCGCTCCTCCAGCGTGCCCGCTTGTTGTGTTAGGCGTCCAGACGTTTCCGGAACCCTGCTGGCCGCTGTCTAAGCTCTCGCTGGCAGATTGAGACCCCATATCCGCCTCGAGCGCGCTCCAGGATACCACGCCCAACGGTTGTGGTGCGGCGGATGCCACTGCGCCGCGCGTCGCCGTGCGCGCCTGCTTCGCATCGACCTGTTGGGAGATGGGCTTTCCGCCTTCAGGCGAATGCCGATTGGCGTCAGCGTTCCGACTATCAAAGACGAAAGGGCTTGCGGCTGGGAATGAGCAACGCTGTGTTTTCTAGTCTACGCGCGCGCCTGGTGGCGCTCGTGCTGATCGCGGTGGTACCAGCCTTCGCGGTAATCCTCTATACCGGTATTGAGCAACGCGCCAATGACCGGGACAAGGCGGAGCAGGACGCCCTGCGATTGGTGGAGCTGACCGCCGCGCAGGAGGGGCAGTTCATTGAGGGCGGACGGCAACTGCTCTCCGGCCTTGCCCTGATACCTGAGATTCGCAGTCACGACGCGGCTGGCTGCGCCGCGCTGTTGAGTCAGTTGGTAGCCGAAGAGCCGCGATACAGCGGCCTGGCTGCGGCCGATGCAAACGGCGACGCCTTCTGTATCGCGCCGCCCGCGCCGGCGCCCGTGAACATCTCCGACCGCCTGTACTTCCAGCGCGCCATGCAGTCGAAGGACTTCGCGGTGGGCGAGTACGTCATCGGTCGGGCCTCGGGCAAGCCAACCCTCGGTCTTGGCTATCCCATATTCGACGCTGATGGCGGCCTGAAGACCTTCTTGGTTGCGTCAGTGGACTTGGCCTGGTTGAACGACCTGGCTGCTGAGGTGGACCTGCCTGACGGGGCGGCGCTGACGATCATCGATGGGCAAGGGACTGTGCTTGCCCGCTACCCGGAATTGGACAGCGTTGTGGGACGGCCCCTTCCGGTAACGCCGCTCGCTCAGGCCATTCTGGCTGAGGGGACGGGCACAACACAGGCGTCGGGCATCGACGGAGTCGAACGGCTCTACGCTTTCGCTCCCCTGGGTGACGCGTCGCAGGCGGGCGCATACGTGAGCGTTGGTATCTCGACGGATGCGGCGTTTGCGAATGCGAACAGCGTGCTCCTGCGCAACCTGATCGCGCTGGCCGGCGTCGCGGTGCTTGCGCTGATGGCAGCCTGGGCGGTGGGCGACCTGTTCATCGTGCGGAACATTCGCGGCCTCATCGCGGCAGCGGCGCGCCTGGGCGCGGGAGACCTGACAGCGCGCGCGATGCGGCCGCACAGGACGGGAGAGCTTGGCCAACTGGCGCTCGCCTTCAACGACATGGCAGGAAACCTGGAGGTCCGCGAACGCGAACGGGCGGAAGCGGGCCAGGCCTTGCGCAAGAGCGAAGAGCGTTTTCGTTCGCTTGTGGAGCAGCTCGCCGACGGGCTGGTGGCTGTCGATCGCGAGGGCAGCATCACCATGATGAATGCGGCAGCCCAGGGGATGTTTGGCTACGATTCCGACGAGGTCCTGGGCCAACCAATCGAGCTCCTGTTGCCGGAACAGGCGGGCCAGGCCCATGTCGCGCACCGCAATGGGTACATGGGAGAACGGACTCCGCGTCCGATGGGTACCGGGCTTGACCTGCGCGGGCGTCGCAAGGACGGCAGCGAGTTTCCCGTCGCGATTAGCCTGACACCGCTCGAAACAGGCGATGGTCCGCTGGTAGCCGCCACGGTGACGGACATGACACAGCGAAAGGAGGCGGAGGACCAGCTCCAGAGGGCGATGGATGAGCTGACCCGCTCGAATATGGAGCTGGAACAGTTCGCCTACGTGGCCTCGCACGACCTGCAGGAGCCTCTGCGCATGGTATCGAACTACACGCAGCTCCTGGCGCGCCGCTACGGGGACCAGCTCGACGAAGCAGCACACGAGTTCATCGCCTATGCGGCGGACGGCGCCACGCGCATGCAGCAGTTGATCGATGACCTGCTCGCCTTCTCGCGCGTTGGCACTCGAGGGAAGGAGTTCGCTCCGACGGACTGCGAAGCGGTGCTGGAGCGGACGCTCGACAACCTGAGACCGTCCATCGAGGGGGCAGGCGCGACGGTGACGCACGATGCGCTGCCCACCATCCCGGCGGACGGCGTGCAGGTGGGTCAGGTCTTTCAGAACCTGATCACGAACGCGATCAAGTTTCGAGGCGTGGAGCCGCCGCGAGTCCACATCTCGGCGAAGCAGCAGGCCCAGGAGTGGCTCTTTGCGGTGACGGACAACGGCATTGGTATCGATCCAGAGTATGCGGAGCGGGTGTTCGTGATCTTCCAGCGGCTGCACGGGCGCGAAGAGTACCCGGGCACCGGCATTGGCCTCTCCGTCTGCAAGAAGGTTGTGGAGCGGCATGGCGGGCGCATCTGGGTGGAGCCGGCGCCGGACGGCGGCGCAACATTCGCTTTCACGGTGCCGGCGAGACACGAGGTCGCTGAGCTAGCCGCCGCTTAGGGGGCAGGGGAGGAGCGATGACGACAGTGGCAATGCTTGGCAGGCCGGCGGAGATCCTGCTGGTGGAAGACAACCTGGGCGACGTCCGGCTGACCGAGGAGGCGTTGAGGGAGAGCAAGGTAAGCAACCGGCTGAGCGTTGCGCGCGACGGCGTGGAGGCGCTGGCCTTTGTTCGCCGCGAAGGAGGCTTCGCGGAAGCGCCTAAGCCGGACTTAATCCTGCTGGACCTGAACCTGCCGAGGAAGGACGGTCGTGAAGTGCTGGCCGAACTGAAGGCCGATGAATGGTTGCGGAAGATCCCGGTGGTGATCTTGACGACCTCGAAGGCAGAGGAAGACGTGCTCAAGAGCTACCGCCTGCATGCCAACTGCTACATCACAAAGCCGGTCGACTTCGAGCAGTTCATCGACGTCGTGCAGTCCATCGAGGACTTCTGGCTGTGCATCGTCAAACTGCCTTTGGAGGGTGCCAATGGAAAGTAACGCGATTCGCGTCCTGCTCGTCGAGGACAATCCCGGAGACGCCCGCCTGATCCGTGAGATGTTGGGCGATGCGCGCGGAATTGACCTATCGCTGGAGGAGGTGGACAGGCTGGAGACCGGCCTCGATCGCCTCAAGTCCGATCACGTCGATGTGGTCTTGCTTGACCTCGGGCTGCCCGACGGCAACGGGCTGGAGACGGTGATCCGCACGCAGCAGCAGGCGCCCGGCGTCCCGATCGTGGTGCTGACCGGTCTGGATGACGAAGTCGTTGCGCTGGATGCGGTGCATGCCGGCGCCCAGGACTACCTGGTGAAAGGAGAGATCGAAAGCAGCCCGCTGGCACGAGCTATCCGCTACGCCATTGAGCGTAAGCAGGTAGAGGAGGACCTGAGGCGGGCGATCGCTGAGCTGGAGCGAAAGACGGAGCTACTGGAATCGTTCACCTACAGCGTCTCCCACGACCTGAAAGAACCGCTGCGAACGATTGAGGCGTTCAGCCAGTTCTTGCTTGAGGACTCGGCGGACCGGCTTGACGAGCAAGGCCGCGACTACTTGCAGCGCCTGACCCAGGCCAGCGCGCGCATGAAGCGCCAGATCGAGGAGCTGCTGACGCTCTCCGCGATCGATAGACAGCCGGCTGCGGAAGGGCGCGTGAGCGTGAGCCACGCCGTGGCGGAGACACTGGAGGGCATGCGCTTCGTGCTCGATCAGCGGAAGGCGCGCGTCGTGGTGGAGAACGAACTGCCCGACGTGCAAGGCGATGAGGTCTGGATCCAGCAGATCGTGGGCAACCTGATCAGCAACGCGCTGAAGTTCAACGAGAGTGAGGAGCCGTTCGTGCAGATAGGTGTGCGCGACATGACGCCCAAGACCGCAACGTTCTACGTGCGCGACAACGGCATAGGAATCGACCCGGAGTACCACGAGCGGATCTTCGGGGTATTCCAGCGCCTCCACCGCCGCGAGCAGTACGACGGTACCGGCGCCGGCTTGACGATTGCGAGGCGGGCCGTCGAGGCGATGGGAGGGCGGGTCTGGGTGGAGTCACAAGCCGGCGCGGGTGCGGTGTTCCTTTTCTCGTTGCCGCTCTGGACAGAGACGACTGCGCACCTGACGACGGCGATGGCCGCCTAAGGGAAGGGAATGTTGTGCAGGAGTACCGGCCAATTCAGATCCTCCTGGTGGAGGACAACTTGGACGATGTGACCATCCTACGCCGGGCGCTGGACCGGGCTCAAGTCCCCAGCGAGCTGCACCTGGTGCGGGACGGCGAGGAAGCCGTCAATCTCCTGTTCACGGGGCATGACGCTGAAGGGCGCGCGGCGCCCCGCCCGGACCTGGTGCTGCTGGACATCAACACGCCCCGCCTCAGCGGACTTGAGGTGCTCCAGCGTATCAAGGAAGACGATGAGCTGTGCACCCTGCCGGTGGTGATGCTCACCGTCTCCGCGCGTAACGAGGACGTGACGCGCGCTTACCGGTTGGGCGCCAACACGTACGTGCAGAAGCCCGTGGAGTTCAAGCAGTTCGTTCGCGTGCTCGAGGTACTGGGGGAATATTGGTTTGAGGTGGCCAAGTTGCCACCGAAGGCGGGGTGAGGAGAGAGGATCGCGGTGTCTGAAGAAGCGGTTCAGGTACTGCTGGTTGAGGACAACGCCGATGATGTAGCGATCATCGGACGGATGCTCGCAGCCTTCAAGTACTCGGAACTCAAGATGCAGCATGCCACCTCCACGAAGGAGTGCGTGCAACGGCTGCGGCGGAACGGCATTGATCTGCTGCTGCTGGACTATGGCCTGCCCGGCGAAGATGGGCTGACCTTCCTTCGGCGGCTGACGGCCCGCCACGACGCGCCGCCGGTGATCATCCTGACCGGGCAGGGCGACGAACGGATCGCGGTCGAAGCGATCCGCGAGGGAGCCTTCGATTACTTCCCAAAGAGCGCAGTCTCGCCCCAATTGCTTGGCGAAGCCATCTACCGGGCTGTGCGGCGTTTCCGCGAAGAAGAGGACCTGCGTCGCTATGACGAGCAGATCGTGTTTGCGCTGGCGGCTACGGCGGAGCGCAAGGATTCGACCAGCGGCGGCCACCTCCGGCGGATCGCGTATTACGCCGTCCGGGTCGGCCAGGAATTGGGGCTGGACGACCGCGACCTGACGCTGCTGCGCTACGGGGCGTTGCTGCATGACATCGGGAAGCTGATGGTGGACCAGGCCATGCTGCGCAAGCCAGGCAAGCTGACGAGCGACGAGTGGGACGAGATCAGGCAGCATCCCATCGTGGGCGAGCGGATGTGCGCGCCGCTGACGCTGGGGCGAGAGATCGGTCCCATCGTCCGGCATCACCACGAGCGTTGGGACGGGGGCGGCTACGTCGATGCGCTGAAGGGAGATGCCATCCCGTTTCTCGCGCGAATCATCAGCGTCGCGGACGCCTACGATGCCATGTCGACCGACCGTCCGTACCGGCTGGCGCTGCCGCCGACGGAGGTCAAGTCGCGCCTATCGCAGGGCGCGGGAACGCAATGGGACCCGCGCATCGTGCGCGTCTTCCTGGACTCGCTTGACGCGCGGGGAGGCCGAGCATGACCCGGACGAACGTACTGAACACCAACATGCGCATTCTGGTCGTCGAGGACAGCGAGGTGGATATGGAGGTGCTGAAGCGCATGCTCGTGACCAGCCGCCTCTCGGTTTCGCTCGACGTCGCGCGAGACGGCCGCGAGGCGCTGGAGCTGCTCCTCCGGCGTGAAGGCGCTCGACCCCGTGCAGAAGGCAACCTGCCGAAGCTCATCCTGCTCGATCTGCGTCTGCCGGACATGGACGGCATTGAGCTGCTGCGCCGCATCAAGCGGAGCCCCCGTCTCTACACCATCCCCGTGGCGATGCTCACGGGTGTCTCAGGCGAACGGCCGATGTTGGAGTGCATGGCCGCCGGCGCCAACATGTACTTCGAAAAGCCGATGACGATGGAGGACGCGCTGGCCGCCCTCACGACGGTCGAGACGTACTGGAAGGTAATCGCGAAGTTCATCGGCGGACGCACTAGGGGAGGAGAGCCTTGAGAATGCTGCTGATTGAGGACAACCCTGACGACGTGGCGGCCGTGGCCCGCTTGACGGCGACCAGCTCCGTGCCGGTCACCCTGATGGTGGCGACCGATGGGCAGGAGGCGCTGGAGCGAGTACACCGCCACGACGACGACGCATCGGCGGCGGAGCTGATCCTGCTGGACATCCACCTGCCCGTCCTGGACGGCGTCGAGGTGCTGCAGCGGCTGGCCTCGGACGTTGCGCTGCGGGACGTTCCCGTGGTGATGCTCACGGGCTCCGAAGACGTGCAGGACATCCGCCTGGGACAGGAGCTAGGCGCGAAGGGACACATCCTGAAGCCGATGAGCCAAGGCGACTTCACCTGGATTGTCGCGTCCGTGACGAACTACTGGAGGCGGCTGGCGAAGGCACCTGGAGAGTTGAAGAAGGGAGGGCGCCATGGTCTTGAGGCCCTTACACCCCGGAGCGACAACAGTCCTCATCGTTGAGGACGATCCGAACGACACCCTGCTGGAAGCGAGAGCGCTGGAGCGCTTCGGCATCAAGCAGATCCACGCGGTGGAGACCGCCGAGCAGGCGCTTGACGTGCTAGCCAAGGAGCCGCGCGACATTGTCCTCGTCGACTACAACCTGCCGGGCATGGACGGCCTGACCCTGCTGGAACGAATCCGAGAGCTACAACCCAATACGCGGTTGGTTGTGGTGACGGGTGTGCGAGACGAGCACCTAGTGGTTTCCGCCATGAAGGCCGGCGCGGTGGACTTCCTGTGCAAGGACGACCTGCTCACGTCCGGTATCATCCGTTCGTTGCAGGCACTCCTGCGGGCGCGCGACGCGGAGAAGGAGGAGCGGCTGGCCGCTCCCGAAAGCAGCCACGTGCTGGAGAGCGCGATCACCAACCTGGACTGGTTGCTGGAGTCGTTCTCTGGAGACGCCACCTTCTCAGGCAGGCTGACGGGTGGGCGGTACAACGACGATCTCTGGACCGGCGCTCTAGAGGCGCTCCTTCGATACGTTGATGAGGCGTTTCGCGTGTATCCGGACACGCCGAGGGCAGCGGAGAACCAGCTCATTCGGATGCTGGTTGGGCGAGGCTCCGCGCCGCTTGAGGTGCTGGTGCTCTATGGCGCGGCCCTGCGCTCCCTGCTCGCGGCGGGAGTCACGCCCCCCATGAGCCCGGGCGTCTGCCTGATCCGTCTGCTTGCCCGGCTCATGGAACAGTACCAGACCGAGCTTTCACTGGAGGCGGTAGCGCGACTGGAATCTTAGCTGAGGCGCTGCTGGAACTCCGCCAGGCGCTTCTCCAGCTCGCGCTGGCGGACGGAGACCGTGAAGTCGCCGCGGGTGCGTTCCAGGATGCCCCGGACGGCGTCGGTCGTGCGACGGAGGCCGCCGGTCATGGCGTCCGGGTAGTCCAGGGTGACGAGCACGCTGTAGACGTCGTCCATGGCGGTGAGGACGTTTTCGCAGTGCTCGACGTCGCCGGCCCGCAGCTTGTCCAGCAGGTGACGGCGCAGCTCGCCGACGGCCTCACCCAGGCCGTTCAGGTAGGCGGGCAGCTCGACGCCCAGGGCTTCGGGCGCAGGCAGCGCGCGGCCCGCGATGATGGCCTGGGTGGCGCAGGCCTCCACATATTCCTTCTGCGCATCGTGGACGAAGCCGGCGTGGTAGATGTCCGGGTGGCCGCCCAAACTCTCCTTCGCCTGGCGCAGCAGCCCGCCGGCGCGCGCGATGAGCTCGTCGGCCTCCGCGAACCCCTCGCGGTGGACGGCGCGAATGGCGTTCGCGGAGTGGCGCAGCGCCTCGCGGCAGAGGGGGAGCGCCCGCTCGCGCGCCACGTGCTTATCGGCGTAGAGCGCCCGAACGCCGTCCATGATCGGTTCGAGCTGCTCTCCGACGGTGTCCATCACTCGTACTTCACCCAGTCCTGGTAGAGGATGACCGCGCTTGAGGGCTCGATCAGGTCGACGGCGGTTGGGAAGCTGGCGGCCGTCTCGCCGGGGATCACCCAGCGGCCGTCCACGAGCTGGAAGTCGATGCCGCGGACCGCGCGCCCGACGACGTTTTCGCGGTTGTGGACCGCCGTGATGAGCGCGGTGTGGACATCGCCGCCGTCGGTGGGCGACTCGGCCGGTCGGGCCGTGGCATAGAGACGCACAGAGCCCGGGCCGTAGTCGTCCACTTCGTCCGGTAGCGCTCCCTGGAAGAAGAGCCCGATTTCGTTGATCAGGTCGTCTTCGGTGGTGGTGTTGCCGGGCGCGCCGTAGTTGACGATGTAGACCTGGTTGAACTCGAAGCCCTCCTCCAGGCAGATCGGGTCGGCGGGGGCGTCCGGGCCGGTGCTCTCGGCGACCTCGTCCGCGGTGCAGGTGTGCGGCGTGCCCGCCACGCGGCCGGCGAAGAAGTCGACGTCGCCGTCTTCGGCGGCCTGAGCGACTTTCGCGGCGAACTCGGCGAAGTCCTCCGGGTCGCCGTCATCGCTGCTGCAGGCGGATAGCCCGACCATCAACACGATGCCCAGCCCGGCGAGAACCAACCAGCGAGACATGCTGCTACAACTCATCGACGGGCTTCGGGAACTCGCCATCACGGGCGGCGTCAATCATCTCGCGGGCTTCGCCGGGAAGGTCCATGCCGTACTCGTCGAACTTGCGCTCGACCCAGCGCCCGATCTGACGGGGGTCCTTGTACTCGTCCAGGCTCCGGGGTTCGGCGCCGTACTCCTCCAGCACGCGCTGCCCCGACTTGTGGTAGGCGAAGCGGGAGAGAGCGCGTGAGAGCTTCTTGCTGCCGCAGTGGCCGCACGCCGGCTTCGTAGCAGCGCCCATCGACTTCACGAAGACGCTGGTGAGACGGCCGCACGCGCCGCAGGTGTACTCGTAGATGGGCATGTTAGCCGTCCGGCGACCAGTCGTCGCCGTCCTCCTCGGGGAAGCCGCCGGCCTCCATCTGGTCGATCGCCTCGTCGAAGTCGGAGCCCAGGTCGTCGCCCATCTCGTCCTTCATGCGACGGGCCCAGCGCGCGACGCTGCGCGGGTCGTTCTCGTCCACGTCGGCGAGCATGCGGTCGTCGAAGTCGTCGGACGAACCGCCGGCGGAGCGCACGACGGTGACGCGCGACATGAGGCGGCTGAGGCGCTTGCTGCCGCAGTGCTCGCACTTGGCCTGGACCGCGGTGCTCATGCTGCGCACGAAGACGCTGGTGCGCTTGCCGCACTTGCCGCAGCGGTACTCGTAGATCGGCATGGCGAGCACAGTATACCGAGCGTCCGCGAGGGTGCGGCAAGCGGGGTTCGGCATGGTAGCTCGAAGCTGTCTCACTCGCCCTCGACCGCGCTCTCGATGTGCTGGACGGAGAGGACGCGGCCGCTCGTGTCGAGGTCGATGGCGATGAGGTCGATGCGGCGGCCTTCGGGCAGGTCCGGGTGCTGGACGCCGAACGCCTCGGCGACGAGCAGCAGGCGCTGCGCCTTGCGGGCGTCGATCGCTTCGAGGGCGGAGCCCATGGCGTTGCCACGGCGCGTCTTCACCTCGACGAAGGCGACGGTCTCGCCCTGCTGCGCGACGATGTCGACCTCGCCTTCGCGCACACGGAACTTGGTGGCGAGGATGCGGTACCCCTTCGCCTCCAGGTGCGCCTTGGCGACGCGCTCACCGAAGTCACCGAGATCGCGGCGTGCGGCCATGGGCGCATCATACACGGCAGCCCCGCCGGTAGCCTGCCGCGCGTCGGTCGGTCCGGCCTTTGCCGGAGGATCGCCGCAACCGCTGGTGGTGAAGCTCAGCGGCTGTGCCGGCGGAGTGCCTCTGTGACCGCAGGCGGAACATAGTCCTCGACGCTGCCTCCGTGCCGCGCAACATCCTTTATCAGGCTCGACGAGATGAAGCTCCACTGGGGATTCGTTGCGATGAAGAATGTGTCGACGTCTGGGGCGAGGCTGGAATTCATCTGCGCTTGCTGGAGTTCATACTCAAGGTCAGAGGCCGCTCTCAAGCCTTTTACGATTACTCGGATGCCGTGCTTCTTGGCGAGATCGACCGTCAGGCCAGCGTGTGGCACGACCTCGACGTTGCCTACATGCGATAGTACACCCTTCAGGAGAGAGACACGTTCATCAATGCTAAACAGTGGCGCCTTCGCGGCGTTCGTCACCACGGCGATCACAACCGACTCAAAGTGGCGACTGGCTCGCTCGACTATGTCGATGTGGCCGTTGGTCGGCGGATCGAACGAACCAGGATAGATGGCCCTTGTCATCGGAAAGCCTCCCTAACCCCCGAAGGAGCGATGGGCAGGAAATGAATGCCAGCCCATCGCCGCGGCTCCTCGGCTTCTGATCATACCGCCGGATACCCTGGCCACATCGCCACCACCGCCCGGGCCACCGGCGCGGGAGCCGTTCATAGGCGATCTTGCACCCCAGCGGAGTCATCGTAGGTCTGTCCGGCCGCGCATCGGTGCGCCTTCGCGACGCGCTCGCCGAAATCACCGAGGGCGCGGCGGGAGGTCATGGGTTACGTGCCGAGCTCCTTGCGAAGACTGATCTCGATCAACCCGGACGTATGTCTCGACCCGGCCGAGCTGCCGTCTGGCGCGTATCCTGCACTTTCGTAGAGCTGCCTTGCGGCGGTAGCTGTGCTGGTCACGGACAGTCGTACAATGGTGCCGCCGCAAGCGGCGATCCATCCCTCGATGTCGCTCAGGAGCCTCCTGGCGATCCCGCGGCGGCGAGCTTCCGGCGCCACAAACATCTCAACCCCGTGGAAGAGCTCGCGCTGTGATCCGTCACGGATCGCCGTGAAGAGGCCTACCGACTCGTCACCGCGCATCGCTAACAGCGTCATCGCGTCGTCTCCCGCCGCGCTGCGCGCCGCCCGCCCGGCCCATGTCTCATCAGGAAAGGCGGCTTCCCGTTCGTAGGTCGAGCCGAATGAAGCGGGGTCGGTAACAAGCGCGCGCAGCCGGATCCGCTTCAGGAGCGCACCGTCCGAATCCTCCACTCGCCGAACAACGATGTCGCTCACGACGTTCAGTCTAGCCTGCCGTTCTGTTCGGCCGCGGTGCGTTCGCCGTCTCGTTGCACCTAGGAGCCTCGGTCTTGGCGCCAGCGCGCGATCCAGGCGGTGTGCTGCGCCTCGTGGCTGCTGACGAGACCGGCCTCGCCGTAGAGCGAGGTGTCGAGGCCGCGGTCGGTCGCCGAGGCGATGGCGTCGAGCAGGCGTTGCCGGGACGTCGCCAGCTCCCACCGTACCTGCTCGAGCGAGAGGTCGCGGCGCTCGTCGTACACGATCTCGTTGAGCGCCTCGTCCTGCTCGGGGCGCATGCGCCAGGCGGAGTCGTAGCCGGCGGAGATGCGTTCGACCTCGCTCGCGCGGATGTCGTCCCAGAAGGCGATGTGCCCCAGGTGGTCTTTGACCGACCAGCCATCGACCGAGCGCTCCGTCAGCAGCTCGTCGCTGAGGCCGTCGATGGTGGCTAGCAACGCCTCGCGGGTCTCGCGGTAGTGTTGCAGCAGGGCGTCACGGTCCTCGGTCATGGTTGTCTCCTAGACGGTGCGCCTTCGCGACGCGCTCGCCGAAGTCACCGAGGTCGCGGCGGTCGGTCATGGGCGCATGATACACGCATAGCAGCCGTGGTAGGCTGCGCCCTGCGGCGTGCTATACTCCGCACAACGTTGATACGGAAGAAGGAGGTCCAACCATGAGAACAACAACGCTCCTGCGCCCCGAGGTCCGAGCGGCCTAGCCAAGGCAACCTCCGCTCGACATCGGGTGCGCTCCTGCCCGACTGTCGTTTCGTATCGCGCGCCATCCCACGCCGGCTCCGGCCGTGGACGCGGCGCCCCACCACAAGGAGCATCTCTTGTCTACCTCTGTCTCACATCAACCGACGACGCCCGTGCCGGAACCGGTCGCCCGCGTCGCCGACATCATGTCCTCCTACGGCCCCACGTGGTGCCTGTGCGGCGGCTGGGCCGTCGATGCCTGGCTCGGCCGCCTGACTCGCGACCACGGTGACGTCGACTTCGCCATCTTTCAAGACGACCTGAGCGCCTTCTTCGATCACATGGCCGGCTGGCACCTCATCGCCCACGACCCGAACGTCCCGGACAACACTTCCGAACCCTGGGACGGGCGCTCCCTTGATCTCCCCGCCCACATCCACGCTCGCTCGTCGGAAGCTGGCGACCGGCTCTCGGACCGCCTGGACGACCCCGCGCAGCAGGGCTTCGAGCTGGATATCCAGATCAACGAGCACTCCGGCGGGGACTGGATCATGAGCCGCGAGCCCCGCATCACCATACCGCTACGCCAATGTGTCCGGCGGTCCGGCTGGGGTCTGCCCACACTGGCCCCGGAAGCCGTCCTCCTCTACAAGGCCCAGGAACCGCGCCGCCGCGACAAGCTGGACTTCCTCGCCCTTCTCCCTCAGCTCACCGATGGGCAGCGCGACTGGCTCCGGAGCGCGATCTCACTCCTCGACCACCCGTGGCTGACTCATTTCGGCGAATAGAGCGAGTCGCACTCCATGCCTACAAGCGTTTCATGTCAGTACGTTTTGCAAAATCGCCTTTTTCGCCGGAACACGGCGATCCTCTCTTCCTGCGCCGAGTCTGGCAACGCGGCCCGACGGCGCGGGTTCCCACGACGTCTTGTCGAGCATGAGGGTAAGGCCGCGTGGCGAGAGCGCCAAGCGGTGGGTGGCTCGCCCGACGCGCGGGTCGGAGTTACCGAGGACGTGGGCGGGAGGTCGACTCGCTATCCGCCGCGGTCACGGCGTGTACAGCTCGATCTCGTAGCCGTCGAGGTCGGTGAAGTAGATGAACGGCTGGCCCTCGCCGTGGGCGCCGGTGCGGAGCACGGTACCGCCGGCGGCCTCGATCTCCGCGACCGCGGCGGCGATATCGACGCCCGATTCGAGCGCGAATCCGAAGTGGACGACGCCGCCAGGGGCGCCGGCCGGGCCATCGGGCGACTGGTGCAGGGTGATCAGGTCGCCGCCGCCGGGCACGCTGACGAAGATGAGGTCGCCCTCGCGGAACTGCTCTTCGACACCCAGCAGGCGCTGCCAGAACGCGAGCGAGCGCTCGCCGTCGCGGACGACGAACTGGATGTGGCGCAGGCCCTTGGTGCGGATCATGCGGCGGTCCTCCTGTCGCGCGAGTTCGCGAGGCTCATGATACCTCGATCGCCGGTTTCGGACGGGGCCGCGAGGCCGGGTCAGGCTCGACAAGGCCTCCTCCGGCGGGTGAGCGTTTCATGTCAGTACGTTTTGCAAAATCGCCTTTTTCGCCGGAGTGCGGCGGTCCTCCCTTCCTGCGCCGAGTCTGCGAGCGCGGCCCCGAAGCGTGCCTTCCCACGACGGGTTGTGTAGCACGAGGGTAAGGCCGCGCGGCGAGATCGCCAAGGCGCAGGTGGCGCATAGGTGCGCAGCGGCGTCGCGCTTGTCGAAGTCAGCGAGGCGCTGGCGGGGGCGGCTTGAGCGTGTGTCGCATCGGAGCGTGGTAGCGGCTGTGGTACCATCTCGGCTGCGATGCGACGCGCTCTTGTGGTACTGGCAGCTGGCGCTCTGTTGCTGGCCGGCGCAGGCTTTGCCATCTTCATCCTCTGGATCAGCGGTGCTCTCTGGGCGGGCAGCGAGGAGGTCCGGCAGTCCTTGTGTGACGATTTAGGCGACTGGCATGCCACGCAGTCTGCATTCTTGAAACGGGTGAACGAACCCCGCAGTCTTGAGGAACCTCGCCTTCAAACCACTCAAGACCTGTTTGTAGACTCCGCCCGGTTAGCGCTGCCCCCAGCTGATGGAGAGCAGGAAGAGGAGCTGCGAGCGAACCTCCGAGAGGCCGTGCGTCTGGAGGAGCAGTGGCTGTCTGAACTGAGCCTCTATGAAGGCCTGACCAGTACAGGATCGTCGGCTTCTAGTGAGCAGCGCGTGGCATCGTACAGGCGAGCCGAGGAACTCCGGGTGTCGCTCAATGACGCGCTGCGGGAGGCCAATGCCCAACTCGAAGGGTCATGCGGCCTCGCGCCGCTGCCTCTTTACGAGTAAGCCTACCGCCCATTAGTCCCCTGCGCTTATCACGTTCTCGATCCGCCGGTTCAGGTCGTACCGGCGCTCGCTCGATTCATCGAATTGCTTCCTAGTCGCGTCATATGCCTCGCGCAGCACTTTCTCGTCGCGCGGCAGCTGGGCCGTGATTCCCAGGGCGAATAGCTGGCGGCTCGAATTGTAGTAGTCGTCCGCGAGCTTCTGGGCCAGTTCCGCGACCTGCTTGTCCGCCACCTGCATCGACGTCTCAAGGATTCGGCTGCTCAGATTGACGTCCAGGAAGTGCTGCGCGGCGGCGACCATGCGATCCTGCGCTGCGCGATCCGTGCCGCCTGAGAGCGCAAGGTTCATCCTCCTCACTGCGGCGTGGAACTCGCCGAAGGCAGCGAGTAGTTCGCCATAGCGTTCTCGTCGCCACGCCGTCAACCGCTCCCTGCGCTGGTGGTCGCCCTGCGCCGTCGTCGTCTTGTCCAGAGTCTCGCGTTGCGTCCGGTTCTGTTCGTGGACCGCGTAGAAGCCGATCAGGGCAACGACGACTCCACTGACCAACGGCACCAGCGTCCTTAGCACCTCATCCATGACATGTCCCTCCTAAGAGGAGTGCTATCGCGCCGGCCGAGGCGCGAGGAGGAATCACCTTAGGCACCCTCCGATCGCGCATAGGTGCGCCTTCGCGACACGTTCACTCAAGTCATCCAGGGCGCGGCGGGCGTTCACGTCACAATCAGCTTCGTCCCGGAACTGGCGATCGTTCGCCCGGCTGCGGACGCGTCCGCAAGGGTTGTGACGCAATCTCCGTCAACGAGGAGGACCAGGTCAATGTTGGCTGGGAGATTGAGCGTTGGAAACACCCGCTTCGCGTCCTCGGCTACTGCGTTGGAATAGCCTATTCGTTCCAAAATCACGACATGATTCTCCGCCCATCGTTCTCGAAACTTGACAGCCGCCTTGTCCAGCGCTTCCTGTAGCTCTTCACGCAATCCTGGCTCGGCCCAGCCGAAATGCATAGCGGAGACGTGTACACCGTCTCTGGTGCTCGTCGCAAATCGGGTAAGCTTCCACTCCTCTTCCCACTCGACGGCAGCAGGCTGGCCTTTTTCGCTTCGGTGGCAGGCTTCAATTAGGCTGGTCTGGAAATCGCGGCGGGCAGCGTCTGTGATGAAGGAGTGGTGCCAGCGATTCGCGGCGTCGCCATCGTTGAAGTAATAAATGCCAGTAACAGAGTTTCCGATTTCACGCACAACCTCGTCTGTCCGATGAGCATGCCAGCAGTTGACGAATGGTCCGTCGGACTTGGAGATGCACGTCATCTCGCCTGATCGTGAAATGCGGATCGCGCCCTCTCCGCCGGGGCGAATGGTCTTGCCCACCCTCTCAAGTTCCCTCTTGACCCTCGGGATGAGCGGGGGCGGCATCGGCAGTCGAAACCCAGGGCAGGGCCAAAGTGAGTAGCTCCCGCCGTAGGAGGGCACGAGCCGCCGGAACAGCGACTCATTGCTCGTCGAATACGCGCGGGTCGCAGCATCGCCCACAAGTCGCTTCACCTCGATGGCCGCTGTCGTGACGCCGTTCGTGACCATGCACTCCGGCGTTGGCTTCCAAGGGTACCTCTCCGCCAGGGTGCTGCCGTCCGGCGGCTGCCACTTCGCGCCGATTACGGCATCAAGGGTTGGCAACACGAGCCGAATGACACGCTCTTCCTGGGCGGTGAGAGGCATGGCTAGCATTATATGGGCTAGGACGGGCGTTCTACAAGGTGGCATGGAAACTGACGCGGAAAGGGCCGCCAATCGCCGAGGTCACCGAAGGCCCCGTCCCTCACCCGCCGGCCAGCGCGAGCTGCTCGCCCTCGATGCGGGCGCGGGCGGGGGCGAAGGAGCGGCGGTGGATGGCGCAGGGGGCCGTGCTCGGCGAGGGCGCGCTGGTGGGCGACTGAGGCGCGACGCCTGAATCCTCGCACTGCGCGTCGCCGCCTATTCCCCGTCCCGCCAGCGCACTTCGTAGAGGCGCACCGGATCCTCGAAGCCTCGGAGGGCCACCGAGCCGCGCTCCGCGAACAGGAAGCCCTTGCCCGTCACGAGCTGGCGCACGACGTCCGTCACGACGATCTCGCCCTCGCCTGCGCTCTCCTTCGACCGCGCCGCCAGGATCACCGACGCGCCGAACAGGTCGTCGCCCTCCGTAATCGGCTCCCCTGCGTTGATGCCCGCCCTGATGCGGACTTGCTCACCGCAGACCTCTTGCGACGAGAACGCGCGCTGCAGTGCGATCGCGCACTCGACCGCCTTCTGCGCCGACGTGAACGACGTCATGAAGCTGTCACCGATCGTCTTGATCTCCGAGCCGCCGTGCGCGCGCAGCGCGTCGCGCGTGATGCGCTCGTGCTCGCGGAGAACGTCGCGGCCCTTGGCGTCGCCAAGGCGCTCCATCATCGCCGTGTGCGCGACGATGTCGGTGAAGAGGATCGTCCGAAAGACGCCGGTGTCCAGCTCGGGCGCGGAGAGCGGCCGGCCAGCGCCGGCGCGCGTTGTGATGAAGTCATGGATCACGGCAATGCCCGCGGCGTTGGGGTAAGCAAGGCTAAACTCGCCTGGAATGGCCGCCATCTGGGCGCCGACGACGGCGGCGGCCAGGCTCCTCGCGGCGGCGGCACTCGCGTCGTTTCCCAACTGATGTAGGATCAGTGTGGGGACGCGGACTTGAGGCGCCAGCGCAAGCGGCTCATGAAGCGCCAAGACGTCATACGCCGCACGGAACGTTTGGTTGGAATGAGAGGCGCGGACCAGCGCTGCGAGAGGCGTTGCGTCCGGCGAGTCCCATCCCGCATTCAGCCGCGAAAGGAGGTTGGTATACACTTCCCACTCGTCATCGAGGAGGGGCAAGACCGATGCCGTGACGCGGAACCAGGACGTATCGCGTGTCACGCCGAGCCGGCCGCTGAGCACGAGCTGGGTGACGCGGTCCGGGCGCCGCACGGCGTACGCCAGCGGCAGGTCGCCAGCCGGGGCGCGCCAGAACAGAGCGACCTGATCGAGACCGAGCGAGTCGAGAACGGCCTCAAGGTCACGAGTGCCGGCCTCGACCGTGAAGTCGATCACGTCGTGTGGGGACATGCCCATACCACGAGGGTCGTAACGCACGACGGTTGCCCGTTCCGCCAGCCGCTCGTAGAATGCCCGCCTTCCGGGCAGGCTCCACTCGAACTGCAGGTGACTTGCGATCAGGCTGGGCGGGATTACCAGTGGCGGCCCTTCGCCGAACACCGTGTAGGCGATCTGGACGCCGTCGTCGGTCTTCGCGTACTGGATGCGCGGCTCCATGGCGACCCTATCTTACATCAGCGCGTGTCGGCCATGGGCGGCGCCCAGTAGGACGCGCCGAAGGCACCGCCCATCACCCAACCGCCAGCGCGAGCTGTTCGCCCTCGATACGTGCGCGGACGGGGGCGAAGGAGCGGCGGTGGATGGCGCAGGGGCCGTGCTGCTGCAGGGCGCGCTGGTGGTCGGGCGTGCAGTAGCCGCGATTGTGGTCGAAGCCGTAGGGCGGGTAGGTCTCGTGGAACCCGTCCATGAGCCGGTCGCGCTCCACCTTGGCGATGATCGAGGCGGCGGCGATCGATGCGCTGAGCGCGTCGCCGTGGATGATCGACCGCTGCGGGCGGCGGTCGCGCGGCAGGGTCATCGCGTCGAGCAGCAGGAGGTCGGGCGCGCAGGGCAGGGCGTCGAGGGCGCGGCGCATGGCGCGTCGCGTCGCTTCCATGAGGCCGGCGGTATCGATCTCGTCGCTGCTGGCGACGCCGGAGGCGACGGCGGCGCTGTCGCGCAGGCGGACGGCGAGGCGCTCGCGCTGGGGTGCGGTGAGCAGCTTGCAGTCGCGCAGGTCCGACCACCAGTCGACGGCGGCCTGCGGGTCGAGGACGGCGGCGCCCGCGACGACGGGGCCGGCCATGGGGCCGCGCCCGGCCTCGTCCACGCCGGCGACGTGTCGATGGCCCGCGCGCCAGGCGCGGATCTCCTCGCTCAGCGTTGGGATGGCGCGAAACAGCCCCACAAGCGACTCTCAGGGCGATGCTACGCCGCCCAGGCGGAACGGTCAACGTGCTGGTCCCTTCGCTGCGCTCAAGGGCAGGCGCTGGTTGCTTGTCGCTGGTCGCTGGTACCGCCTGGGGAGGGGGCCTCGCACGAGGTGCTTCGAGCACGCGGTGGTTAATAGGGCGGCGGACGGGCGCATAACGGGCATCGCGGTGGCGGGCAGATTCGCGCTGAGATGGTATGATTCGGCTACGAGGTCGTTTCTATCTACGCTGGAGGTTTACGATGCCCATCGTTCGAGTGGAGATGTGGCCGGGCCGGACGCAGGCCCAGAAGCGGGAGCTCGCCCGCGCGATCACGGAGGCTGTCTGCAACATCGCCCATACGACGCCGGAGGCGACGATCGTCGTCTTCCAGGACGTGGCGAAGGACGATTGGGCGCAGGCGGGCAGGCTGGCTTCGGAGGACGAGTGAACCGTGCCCTGTCGCAGGTCGATACTATCGCCGGAGGCCTCAGAATCGAAGGCCGGGGCTCGTTCACAAGCGCCTTCCGCTCTGATATAATGAGTCCGATGCTCAGATTTGGCTTCCCTGCCTGGTCGAAGCTCGAGCGACGGCACAGAAAGCAGGTGCGCATAGCATGAGTTCCCGGTGGCTCCGGAACGGTTTCATCTACCTCCTGATCCTGGTGGCGGTCGTCGCGATCGTCTTCTCGTTCTTCGGGCGCTCCGAGGGCACGAAGGGCAAGGACCTGAGCGCGGTCGTGAACGACGTGAAGGCGGGGAACGTCCAGACGCTGCAGGTGAGCGGCAACTCGATCACCGAGATCATGACGGACGGCGAGAAGTTCAAGTCGCGCAAGGAAGAGGGGTCCAGCATCTACGAGGTGCTGAAGGACTCCGGCGTGTCCCAGGAAAAGTTGAACGAGGTCAACATTCAGGTGAACCAGCCGAGCAAGTTCGGCAACTGGTTCAGCATCCTGATCAGCTTCCTGCCGCTGATCTTCTTCGGCGCGATCATCATCTTCTTCATGCGCCAGGCGCAGGGATCGAACGCGCAGGCGATGAACTTCGGCAAGAGCCGGGCGCGCGCCTTCGCGGGCAACCGGCCCACAGTGACCTTCGCCGACGTGGCGGGCGTGGACGAAGCGAAGGAGGAGCTGCAGGAGGTCGTCGAGTTCCTGAAGTTCCCTGAGAAGTTCGCGGCGCTGGGCGCGCGCATCCCGCGCGGCGTCCTGCTGCTGGGCCCGCCCGGCACCGGCAAGACGCTGCTCTCGCGCGCTGTCGCGGGGGAGGCGGGCGTGCCGTTCTTCTCGATCAGCGGCTCGGAGTTCGTCGAGATGTTCGTGGGCGTGGGCGCTTCGCGCGTGCGCGACCTGTTCGATCAGGCGAAGCGCAACGCGCCGTGCATCGTCTTCGTGGACGAGATCGATGCCGTCGGGCGCCAGCGAGGCGCGGGCCTGGGCGGCAGCCACGACGAGCGCGAGCAGACGCTGAACCAGATCCTGGTGGAGATGGACGGCTTCGACACGAATACGAACGTGATCGTCGTCGCCGCGACCAACCGACCCGACATTCTGGACCCGGCGCTGCTGCGGCCGGGCCGCTTCGACCGCCAGGTGGTGCTCGACCGGCCCGACATCCGCGGCCGGCAGGCGATCCTGGACGTGCACATCAAGGGCAAGCCGCTGGAGGACGAGATCGACCTGAGGGTGCTGGCCAAGCAGACGCCGGGCTTCTCCGGCGCCGACATCGCAAACCTTGTGAACGAGGCGGCGATCCTGGCCGCCCGTCGCAACAAGAAGAAGATCTCACTCGACGAGTTCAACGAGGCGATCGACCGCGTGATTGCGGGGCCCGAGCGAAAGAGCCGCGTGATCAGCGAGAAGGAGAAGAAGGTCATCGCCTACCACGAGGCGGGCCACGCGCTTGTGGGCTGGTTCCTGCCGAACGCAGACAATCCGTACAAGATCAGCATCGTCGCGCGCGGCATGGCCGGCGGCTTCACCCGCTACCTGCCGGACGAAGACCGCCACCTGATGACTCGCTCGCAGTTTCAGGACACGCTGGCCGCCATGCTGGGCGGGCACGTCGCCGAGGAGATGGTGCTGGGCGAGATGACGACCGGCCCTGAGAACGACATCGGCAAGGCGACAGGGATCGCCCGCCGGATGGTGACGCAGTGGGGCATGAGCGAACGGCTGGGCCCGCGCTCCTTCGGCCGCAAGGAAGAGCTCGTCTTCCTGGGCCGTGAGATCTCGGAGCAGCGCGACTACAGCGAGAAGGTCGCCGAGGAGATCGACGAGGAGGTGCGCCACATCATCGACCGGGCGTACCAGACGGCCAAACAGGTGCTCACCGAGCATCGCGAGAAGCTGGACGAGGTCGTCCTGCGGGTGCTCGAAGAGGAGACGATGGAGGGCGACGACCTGACGAACTTGCTCAAGGCGCCGGTCGGCCAGGCGCCGCCGCCCAGCCCGACGGAGCCGCCCGCCGGCGAGCCGAAGGCCGAGGAGCCGGAAGCGACGGAGACGACCGAGACGCCGGAGACGCCCAAGCCGCAGATGGGCAAACCGGGCCTCGCGTACGGCGGGCAGGCGACGATCAAGCTCGACCCGGAGCAGCACGCGTAGCTACGTGAATCCGAACACCGCTTCAGAAGGCCCGCTGCAAAGCGGGCCTTCTGCTATGCCGGATGCAGCGCCTCTTCACAAAGGTCGATACTTACGTGATCCGCCAAAGGCGGACGGGCGGGCCCGCCAACGGCGGACGGGCGCAGGACAGCGATGCGACGCAAGGTGCTTGGGAACAGCTACACCCGGCAGGAGCCACGGCTCGCGGCCGTGCTGGCGTATCTGCTCTGGGTCATCGGGGGCATGCTGCTGCTGACGATCGAACGCGAGAGTCGGTTCGTGCGCTTCCACGCCCTGCAGTCGATCCTGTTCTCGAGCGTCGTCGCAGCCGGCCTCACGGCGGCGATGCTGGCCGGGCTGTGGGCGGTGAGCGCGGCGCTGGGGTTCGTCGCGGTAGGGGTGTGGCTCTGGCTAATCTACCGGGCGGCCCGCGGTGATTGGTACCAGCTTCCGGCCCTCGGCTGGCTGGCGGAGCGGAGCGCCTGACATGGGCGGCGGAGGCATTCGAGGACGCCGGGCGGCGGTTGATCGTCCCCCGGGCCGGTGCTACATTGTGCCCGCGTGCGCAATCACAAAGTGGCCACACGCGGGGGAGCATCTCGAGGAGTAACGGATGCCTATCGCGATCCCGGAGGTGGTCATCGACCGGCTCCCCGTCTACGCTCGCGCTCTCGCGCTGCTTGAGCGCCAGGGACGGGACGTGGTCAGCTCTCAGGAGTTGGGCGAGCAGCTCGGTGTTACACCTGCGCAGATCCGGAAAGACCTGAGCTACTTCGGCCGCTTCGGCAAGCAGGGCCGCGGCTATAACGTCGGGCGGCTGCTCGCTGAGCTGCGCCAGATCCTGGGCCTGACGCGCGACTGGTCGATGGTGCTGGTAGGCGTCGGGCGGCTGGGGCGCGCGATCGTCGGCTACGCCGGCTTCGCGCCGCAGGGCTATCGCATCGTCGCGGTGTTCGACAGCGACCCGGCGATCGTCGGCAGCGACGTGGACGGCCTGATCGTGAAGCCGGTCGACGCCCTGGAGAGCGCGCTGCGCGACCAGCAGGTCGACATCGGCATCGTGGCGGTGCCGGGAGCGAACGCGCAGGAGGTGATCGATAAGCTGGTGGCGGCGGGCGTGAAGGCGATCCTGAACTACGCGCCGATCGCGGCGCAGGTGCCGCCGGACGTGCACGTCAAGGACATCGACCCGGTGCTGGCGCTCCAGAGCATGACCTTCTACGTGAAGGACCAGACGACGGCGGCGAAGTAGGCCTACTCCAGCCGTCGCACTCGCATTCGTCCAGGCGTCAAGACGAGGAGCTTCCCGGCGATTTCGTCGCCCAGCTCGCGGACGGCGTCCGCCAAAAACCCAGCCTCGGTGGCTGTCGAGACTCGATCGAAGCCACGGAGGAGCATCACTGCGATAGGCGTCGGCTTCGGATGAGGGAAGCCAAGGTCAGCGGTCACGAAGATTCGCTCCTCCCGGACCGCCAAGGCCCACAGCGCCTCGTCATCCGACCCGCGCAGGTCGCTGTGCGGCACCCAAACAACATCGTGGCCCTCATTGCGGAGGGCCAGAGCTGCATCTCGTGGGACGTTCTCGTCAAGCAGGAAGCGCATAGACGCGCTCGTCGCCGAGGACTTCGGCCGCGTAGGCTAACGCCGCGCGCACGTCCGCTTCCGTAATCACGAACTGGTCGCACACGCGGGCGACGTCATCGCCGCCGGCAAGGGCGGCGATGATGGCCTGAACGGGCACACGCGTCCCCTGGATGACGGGCCTGCCGCGCATGATCTTGGCGTCGACGCTGATGCGGTCTTGCCAGCTCATGGCCCTATTCTAGCACGGTGCTGAAAACCCCAAGAAACAATGTCATTCGTTCCCACCCGCCCGCCCAGGGGAGTATTGGTGAATCTGGGGGGACACCCCCCAGGCCCCCGGCAGGGCGCTGCGCCCCCTGCACCCCTGCTCTTCAGCCGCGCGTTAGGAGTTGGCGGCGCAGGGAGTCTCCCTAGACCTCGCGGTACTCGCCCTCGACGGTGCCCTCCTCGGGCTGAGCCTCGCCGTCGGCGGGCGCTTCGCCGTTGGGGGCAGCGCCGGGCTCCTGGCCGTACATGGCGGCGCCGATCTTCTGGATCGACTCGCTGAGCTCGGTCATCGCAGCGCGAACGGCCTCGGTATCGGGGCCCTGGAGGGCGCTGCGCACGGCGAGCACCTTCGCCTCGACCTCCGACTTCACGTCGGCTGGCACCTTGTCGCCTAGCTCGCGCAACGTCTTCTCGGCGGTGTAGGCGAGCGAGTCGGCCTGGTTGCGCACCTCGATCTCCTCGCGGCGGCGCAGGTCCTCCTCGGCGTGGGACTCGGCGTCCACGCGCAGCTTCTCGACCTCGTCCTTGCTCAGGCCTGAGCCAGCGGTGATCGTGATCTTCTGCTCGCGGCCTGTCGCCTTGTCCTGGGCGCTGACGTTGAGGATGCCGTTCGCGTCGATGTCGAACGTTACCTCGACCTGTGGGAGGCCGCGCGGCGCGGGCGGGATGCCGTCGAGGATGAAGCGCCCGAGCGACTTGTTGTCGCCCGCCATGGCGCGTTCGCCCTGGAGGACGTGGATCTCGACGCTCGTCTGGTTGTCGGCGGCGGTCGAGAAGCTCTGGCCCTTGCTGGTGGGGATCGTGGTGTTGCGCGGGATGATCGGCGTGGCGACGCCGCCCAGCGTCTCGATGCCGAGCGTCAGCGGCGTCACGTCGAGCAGGAGCACGTCGCGCACCTCGCCCTTGAGCACGCCGGCCTGGATGCCGGCGCCGATGGCGACGACCTCGTCCGGGTTGACGCCCTTGTGCGGCTCCTTGCCGAAGAAGCCGCGCACGGTCTCCTGCACGAGCGGCATGCGCGTCTGCCCGCCCACGAGGACGACCTCGTCGACCTGGGCGCCGCTGAGGTTCGCGTCGCTAAGCGCCTGCTTGCACGGCTCGAGCGTCTTCTCGACGAGGTCGCCGACGAGCTGCTCCAGCTTGGCGCGGGTGAGGGTGATGGTGAGGTGCTTGGGGCCGGCGGCGTCGGCGGTGATGAAGGGGAGGTTAACCTCCGTCTGGATCACCGTCGACAGCTCGATCTTCGCCTTCTCCGCCGCCTCCTTCAGGCGCTGGAGGGCCATGCGGTCCTGCTTCAGGTCGATGCCCTGGTCGCGCTTGAACTCGTCGACGAGCCAATCGATGACGCGCTGGTCGAAGTCGTCGCCGCCGAGGTGAGTGTCGCCGCTGGTCGACTTCACCTGGAAGGTGCCCTCGCCCAGCTCGAGGATCGAGATGTCGAAGGTACCGCCGCCGAGGTCGTAGACCGCGATCGTCTCCTCGCCCTTCTTGTCGAGCCCGTAGGCGAGCGCGGCGGCGGTGGGCTCGTTGATGATGCGGAGCACTTCGAGGCCGGCGATGGTGCCGGCGTCCTTCGTCGCCTGGCGCTGGCTGTCGTTGAAGTAGGCGGGCACGGTGATCACCGCCTCGGTGACCGGCTCGCCCAGGTAGGCCTCGGCGTCGGTCTTCAGCTTCTGCAGGATCATCGCCGAGACTTCGGCGGCGGAGTAGGACTTCCCACCCATCGCGACCTGGACATCGCTGTTCGGCGCCTTCTCGATCTTGTAGGAGAGCAGGGTCGTGTCGCGCTGCACCTCGACGTCCTCGAACTTGCGGCCCATCAGGCGCTTGATCGAGTAGACGGTGTTCTCCGGGTTGGTCACCGCCTGCCGCTTGGCGACGGTGCCGACGAGGCGCTCGCCCGATTTGCTGACGGCGACGACGGACGGCGTGACGCGCCCGCCCTCCGAGTTGGGGATGACGACGGGCTCGCCCGCCTCCATGACGGCGACGCAGCTATTCGTCGTGCCCAGGTCGATTCCTACTACTTTAGCCATGGTCCGTTCCTCTCTTACGGGTGTGTTGTATTCTTCAGACGGTCGCCGGTTCCTGTTCGGCGCCGGGATTCACCCTGAGATAGGTCGAAACGGCCGCCTTGGTTCGCCATGCAGAGTGCACTACAGGCGGCAGATCCCTACCCAGGGCGTAGTGCAGGATAACGTAGTAGTGCCGGTTGCCGTGCCTCTTCCATTCGACCTTCACGTTTTCCTGGTTATGCCAAGGCACATCCTCTCGGATGGCGGCGATGCTTCGTACGCTCTCCTCATCTACGATTCCACAACTCATGCTTGTCCCTCCGCATCTATTCTCGTTGTGTCGTCTCCCGCGTCCCGCGTCTCGTCTGACGTGCCGTCTGCGGCAGGCGGCGTGCCGCGGCCCACGACGACCATGGCCGGGCGGATGACGCGGTCGCCGAGCGTGTAGCCCTTCTGGACGACGGAGACGACCTTGCCCTCCTCGCCGGGCGCTTCGCTGATCGCTTCGTGGACGTTCGGGTCGAAGGGCTGGCCCTCGGCCTGGATCTCTTTGACGCCGGCGCTCTCCAGCACGTTCTGGAACTTGCGGTAGATGAGCCAGATGCCGTCGATCCAGGTGAGCCCGGCGAGCTTCGTGTCGACGTTGCGCAGGGCGCGCTCGAGGTCGTCGACGAGCGGAAGGAGGTTGAAGATGACGGCGGCGTTGGCGAGCCGGCCGACTTCACTGCGCTCCTGCTCGACGCGACGCTTGAAGTTCTGGTAGTCGGCGGCGGCGCGCTGCCAGCTCGAGAGGTAGTCCTGGGCCTTCTGCTTCTCCTCTTCGAGGCGCGCGCGCAGGCCCGCGACGTCGTCGGGCTCGTCGGCGGGCGGCTTGGGCGCCGCCGGCTCCTCCTGGGTCGCCTCCGATTCTCGTTCCTGCGTCATCCTTGATCGCCCTCGTTTGGTCTTATGGGTAGTACTGCGCGAGCAGGTCGCTCATCACGTTCGCCAGGTAGCGGACGGTCGAGATCGTGCGCGGGTAGCGCATGCGCATCGGGCCGAGCACCGCGATCACGCCGGAGGCGACGCCCTGCGAGCCGTACGAGCCGAGGATGACGCTGCACTCGCGCATCGCCTCGCTCGCCGAGCCGAGACGCGGGTTGTCGGCGCCGATAATCACGGTGACGCCCTCCTGCGCAAGCGCGTGCAGGGGAATGGTGCGGGCGAGGTTGCCCTGGTCGAGCAGATCGAGCAGCTCCAGCACGCGGGCGCTGTCGGCGAACTCGGGCTGTGCAAGGATGTGGCGGATCCCCTCCAGATACGTCTCGTCGGCGCTGCCCTCGTCCACGGCGCGCATCGTCGACTCGACGATGTCGAGCACCTGACGCTCCACGGGCGTCAGGATGGCCGCGCGCTCAGCGACACCGGCGATCTCGTGAGCGGTGAGGCCCTCGACGGGATGGTTCAGCTTCGCGGCGGTGGCGCTCAGCTCCTCTTGCGTGGCTGCGGCATCGAGCGAGACGACCTGCTGCTTGAGGCGCGCCTGGTCGAGCACCAGGACGAGCAGCGCGGCGGTGTCGTTCAGGCTGACGAGCTCCAGGTGCTTGAGACGGCAGGCGGTCGTTCGCGGCGCGGTGACGACAGCGGCGTTTTCGACGACCTGGGCCAGGATAGAGGCGCCCAGGTGCACCCAGCCCTCCTGACCGCCCTCGAGCTGGTGAAACTGGTGGCGGATCGTCTCCTGCGCCTCGGCGGGCAGCTCTTCCTCGCCCATGAGCCACTCGACGTAGAAGCGATAGCCCTGCTCGGTGGGCACCCGGCCGGCCGACGTGTGTGGGTGGCCGAGGAAGCCCTGCTCCTCGAGCTCGGCCATCTCGTTCCTCACGGTGGCGGACGAAACGCCCAGCCGGTACTTGCGCGTGATCGACTGCGACCCGACGGGCTGCGCCGTGTCCACGTGCTCCCGGACGACGATGTCGAGAATGCGGGACTGACGTTCAGTCAGCATCAACAGCCTCCATATAGGCGATTAGCACTCTCAAGGCAAGAGTGCTAATCGATATCAGTCTAGCGTTCAGAACGGGAGGGTGTCAAGGTGAGCGGGCGGGCGGCGCCTAGCCGCTGTAGTTCCAGCCCGTGTACGAAGACGTGAGGGGCTGCGAATCGCGCAGCAGGTTGCCATCGGTCACCCTGGCGATGACGAGTGTGTGATCACCTGTGGCGACGAACTGCTGCGACTCGCAACCGAGCCAGGCCATAGCGGTATCGAGGACGGGACAGCCACCAGCGGTCAGCGTGTGGCCGATGCCCTGGAGCTTGTGGTGGACCTCGCCTGCAGCCGTCCGGGTGCGGCCTTTGACCTTGGCGCCATAGTACGGCTGGGCGAACCTGGCTGCCAGCTCCATGCTGTCATGGTCCTGAGAGAGTGCGTTGACCGTGAACCCGCCATTGTCGCGGATGTTCCTCAACGTGTGAGCATCATTCTCGAATGCCACAGCCACGAGCCGCGGCTGAAACGAGACCTGCATCACCCAGTCCGCCATCATGCCGTTCACTTCACCGCCCAACTGCGAGCCGATGATATACAGCCCGTAGGGCATCTCGTCCATCACCTGCGCGATCCGGTCTTCGCTCATCATCCACCTCCGGCCGGCTGGCGGGCCTGTTGGCACCGGGCAGCGCCAGCCACTAACAAGGGCACACCGTCACTTTACGTTCGGTGCCCGCGCCCTGGCCCCTGCCAAAGCGCCCTAAGCGAGGGGGTTGTTACGCCTATTCCGCGCGGGTCGCGCGGATTCGCCCGAACTCGCGCGACCCGGGCCGTTCGGTCGGATCAAAGGAACGTGGTATACTTCCGACATCTAGGGCAGGACGCTCACCTCGAATGGAGCCAGCTTCGTTGACGCATCGCGCGCGGGTCGCCGGTCTCGGCAAATACTTGCCGGAGCGGGTGCTCACGAACCACGACCTGGAGCGGTTGGTCGAGACCTCGGACGAGTGGATCCGCGACCGCACGGGAATCGTCGAGCGGCACATGGCGGCCGACAACGAGACCGCCAGCTCGATGGGCATCGAGGCGGGGCGCCAGGCGCTCGATCAGGCGGCGATCGATCCTTCAGACATCGACCTCGTCATCGCGGCGACGACAACGCCCGACGGCATGTTCCCTTCGGTCGCGTCGCTGATCCAGCACGGCCTCGGGGCGAAGCGGGCGGCCGCGTTCGACATCAACGCGGCCTGCGTTGGCTTCGTGACAGGTGTCGCGACCGCTTCGCAGTTCATCGCCAGCGGCGTCTATCGCCGGGTGCTCGTCGTTGGCAGCGACGTGCTCTCGCGCATCATCGACTGGGAAGACCGCTCAACGTGCGTCCTCTTCGCCGACGGCGCGGGCGCTGTCGTGCTGGAGGCATCGGAACGGGGCGGGCCGCTCTCCTTCGTCCTGCACAGCGACGGCGGGGGCGCGCAGGTCCTGCACGCGCCCGGCCCCTGCGGGCCACCCGGGTCGGCTGACCCCGGACGCTACTTCGTCGAGATGGACGGGCCGCAGGTGTTCAAGTTCGCCGTTCACGCGATGGAGTCCGCTACACGTGAGGCGTTGAGATCGGCGGGCCTGGGCCTGGACGACGTCGACCTGCTGATCCCCCACCAGGCGAACCTACGCATCATCAACGCGACGGCGAGGGCGCTCGGCCTGCCGGCGGAGAAGGCGATGGTGAACGTCGACCGTTACGGCAACACCTCGTCAGCGTCGATCCCGATCGCGCTGCGCGAGGCGTGGGAGCAGGGCCGTCTGCACGACGGCGACCGCCTGGTGCTCGTCGGCTTCGGCGGCGGGCTGGCCTGGGGCGCGATGGTGCTCGAGTGGGCACCCGTCGGGCCGGTGCCCGACCCTCAGCAGACGGCGGAAGTTGTCGCGGGAAGCTAGCAGCGCGGGCATGACGCGCGACACGACCTCCCCGTTCGGGGCGGTCTCTTGTGAGAGTAACGCTTGACAGACGAACGAGAGGTCGTGATCACGGGCATGGGCGCGGTCAGCGCCTACGGCCGTGGCGTCGACATACTGTGGGACGGGCTGGTGGCGGGCCGGAGCACGATCGCCCGGATCAGCGGCTTCGATCCCGCGCCCTACGCTTGCCAGGTCGCCGGCGAGGTGCGCGGCTACGAGCCGCATCCGGACGTGCCGCCGGAGCTGGCGGCGCGGCTCGACCGGGGCGCGCTCTTCGCTGTCGATGCGGCGCTCCAGGCGCTTGCCGACTCCGGCCTGCCGCTCACGCCCGAGAACGCCGTTCAGGTAGGCGCCGTCGTCGGCTCCGCGCGGCCTGGCGAGTCGAGCGTCTGGCAGGGGCAGCGCGCATTCCGCGAGCAAGGGCCGCAGGCGCTCACGGGCGGCTACATCGGGCGGACGCTGGCAAACTCGTCGGCGATCCAGGCGGCGTCCGCTATCGGTGCGCGTGGCCCGACGATCGCCGTGTCAGCGGGCGGCGCGTCCGGCGATGCCGCGCTGGCGCTAGCCGCGAACATGGTGCGTCGCGGCGAGGTCGAGGTCGCGATCGCCGGCGGGGCGGACGCGGCGATCACACCGCCCGCGCTCGCGGCATTCTGCGCGATGACGCTGCTGACCGAGCACAACGACGACCCTCCGCGAGCCTGCCGCCCCTTTGACGCGGAAGGCGACGGCTTTGCGCTGGGCGAAGGCGCGGGCATGCTGGTGCTGGAGAACGAGGAGCTGGCGCGCGAACGGGGCGCGCGCGTCTACGCGCGCCTCTCAGGCGCGGCGTCGATCACCGAGCCGGGCGTGCTGCTGCCGACCGCGCCTGAGGCGGGCCGCGCGTTGCAGGCGGCGCTGCGCGAGCCGGCGCTCCTGCAAAGTGAGATCGACTACTTCTGCGCCTACGCGCCGGGGACGCCGCAGCTCGACCGGCTGGAGACGGAGGCGATCAAGCGCATCTTCGGCGAGCTGACGGCGTCGAAGCTGACGATCAGCGCGCCTAAGTCGATGCTCGGGCATGCGTTGGGCGCGGGCGGGGCGTTCGAGGCGATCGTCTGCGCGAAGGCGATCGAGACGGGCGTGGTCCCGCCGACGATCAACTTCGAGCGAGCGGCGGAGGGCTGCGACCTTGACTACACGCCGAACGAGGCTCGACAGCAGCAGGTGCGGCACGCGCTGAGCTACGCTATCGGTTTCGGCGGGCACCACGTGGCGCTCTGCTTCTCCGCGCCGTAGGCTGAGGTTATCGAAGGGGCCGGACAGACCTGAAGGTCTGTCCCTACGGAGCGCCCGAGGCAGCACAGGAGGGGATTGCATGGAGATCACGTGGCTCGGGCACTCGTGCTTTCGCCTGAGGGGAAAGGACGCGACGGTGCTGACCGATCCCTGCGCGAAGACGACCGGCTACAACATCGGCAAGCCGACGGCGGACATCGTGACCGTGAGCCACGACCACCCGGCGCACAACAACGTCGCGGCGGTGCCCGGTTCGCCGCGCGTCGTGCAGGGGCCGGGCGAGTTCGAGATGGCCGGCGTGCTGATCATGGGCGTGAGCACGTACCACGACGCGGAGAAGGGCGAGAAGCTGGGCAAGAACACGGCCTTCATCTTCGAGCTGGACGACGTGCTGGTCTGTCACCTGGGCGACATCGGTCACGTGCCCACTGCGGCGCAGGTGGAGGAGATGAGCGGCGTCGACGTGCTGCTGGCGCCGGTCGGCGGCGGCACGACGATCG
>JBBEBM010000059.1:49797-58310 GCA_040882355.1 Dehalococcoidia bacterium
CCCGCCCCCCCGGCGCCGCCGCCGCTGAGATCGTGAGCATGATCGAGCCGAAGCTGGTGATCCCGATGCATTACAAGACGCCCGCGACGAAGGACGATCTGGAGCCGCTAGACCGCTTCCTGAAGGAGATCGGGGCGCCGTCGGCGCTGGACGAGAAGCAGCCCAAGCTCGCGGTGACGAAGAGCACCCTGCCGCACGAGACGAAGGTGATGGTGCTGGACTACCGGGGCTGACGTCTCGAGGCTCGACGCTCGAAGTTCGATCACGGGCGGGTCTTAGACCCGCCCGTGACTCTCTTTGACGGCGGCGACCGCAGGACGCTATGCTTTGCCGCACAAGGAGCCGGGTGGGATGGGTGCCTTGCCTCCCGGCGCCGGAGCGAATCACACCATGGCCCAGATGGAGATCGAGCTGATCCTCATGCGCCAGTTGGCGAGCCACCTCACCATGCCCATCTTTCTCTACGGCCCTGACGAGGACCTGCTCTACTTCAACGAGGCGGCGGAGAAGCTTATCGGGATCTCGTTCGACGACGCCGCGCCCATGCCGCCGGACCGGCTCGCGGCGCTGTTCCGGACGAAGACGGAAGAAGGCAAGCGCCTGCCCTCCAGCCAGTTGCCGATCGTGATCGCGCTGAGGGAGCGGCGGCCGGTACACCAGCCCGTTCGTTTCCGATCGCTGGACGGCGTTTCGCGGACCATTGACCTGACAGCCATCCCTCTGGACGGGCAAGGCGGCCGGCAGCTCGGGGCGGTCGCGATCTTCTGGGAGAGGAAGGAAGAGGAGGCGGCCGAGTGAAGGTGACGCTCTGGGGCACGCGCGGATCGGTGCCGAGCCCGGGCCCCGAGAACGTTCGCTACGGCGGGAACACCGCTTGCGTGGAGGTGCGCGGCGCCGACGGCTCGCTCCTCATCCTCGATGCCGGGTCGGGTGTGCGCCGGCTCGGCACGGTGATCGGTCCCGAGGTCGGCAGGATCGACATCCTCCTGACGCACCTGCACATGGACCACATTCTCGGGCTCGGCTTCTTCGCGCCGCTCTACCAAGAGGGGCTGGAGGTGCACATCTGGGGCCCGCCCTCCGCGGGGCACGACCTGGGCACGCGCCTCGCGCGGTACTACCTGTCGCGGCCGCTCTTCCCTGTCCGGCTGCGCGACCTGCCCTGCGACCTGAAGCTGCACGATGTAGAGCGTGGCGTCTTCTCCATCCCTGGCTTCGAAGTGACGGCGGACCTGGTCCTTCATCCGGGGCCGACGGTGGGCTACCGGATCAGGGAGAACGGCGCATCGCTGGCCTACCTACCGGACCACGAGCCGGCCCTGGGGGCGCGCGAGTTTCCCGGTAGTCCAGAGTGGATCTCGGGATTCGACCTTGCGCACGGGGCCGACCTGCTCATTCACGATGCGCAGTACACCGTCGCCGAATATTCGGACCACGTCGGGTGGGGCCACAGCGCAATGAGCCACATGCTGGCATTCGCCAGGGCGGCGGACGTCGCGCGACTCGTCACCTTCCATCACGACCCAGCGCACTCAGACACTGACATCGATTGCTTCGTTGAAGAGGCGCAAGCGGCAGGCCTGCCGTTCCCCGTTGAGGCCGGGCAGGAAGGCGCGACCTACCAGGTAGGAGACTAGCGCGCCACCTGGAGCGCCCGCAGCTCCTCGCGGGCGACTTCGCGGTCGTCCCAGGGCAGGTACTCCGTGCCGACGATGAGGTAGGGCTCGTGGCCCTTGCCTGCAACGAGCACGACATCGCCCTCGCGGGCGAGGCCGAACGCGTGGCGCATCGCCTCGCGCCGGTCGGGGATGCGCACGAAGCCGCCGCCCTCGGCGGCGGCCGCGGCGAGCATCGACTGCGCGATCTGATCGAGGATGCGCGCCGGGTCTTCGGTGCGCGGGTTGTCGTTGCAGAGCACTGTGAAGTCGGCGAGCTCGGCTGCGGCGGCGCCCATGCCGGTGCGCCGGCCGGGATCGCGGTCGCCGCCCGCGCCGAAGACGGCGATGAGCCGGCCCGAGGCGACGGGACGCAGCGCCTGCAGGATCGAACGAAGCGAATCGCCGGTGTGGGCGAAGTCGACGACGACGCCGAAGGGCTGACCGCAGTCGACCGGCTCCAGCCGGCCGGGCACGCCTCGGAATGCTGCGAGGCCCTCAACGACCTGTTCCAGCGACACGCCCTGGCTGAGCGCGACGGTCGCCGCGCCGAGGCTGTTGTAGACGCTGAACAGGCCGAGGAGCGGGACGCCGGCCTCGATCTCGCCCTGCGGCGCGATCAGGCGGAAGCGCGACCCCTTCTCCGAGAGCTGCACGTCGACCGCGCGCACGTCGGCGGGCGACTCGACGCCGTAGGTGAGAACGCGCGCCTTCTTCGTGCTCGAACGCATCGCGGCGCTGGCGGGGTCGTCGGCGTTGAGCACAGCGAGCTTCTCGATTCCCTTGTGGGCGGCATCGTCGAGCATGGCGAAGAGGCGCGCCTTCGACGCGCGGTAGTGCTCCATGTCCGGGTGGAAGTCGAGGTGGTCCGGGTAGAGGTTTGTGAAGACCGCGACGTCGGGCTCCAGGCGCGCCAGCCGGTGCAGCGCCAGCGCGTGCGACGTCCCTTCGACGACGGCGTAGCGCGCGCCGGCGTCGCGCATCTGCGCGAGCAGCGACTGCACTTCGAGCGACTCCGGCGTCGTCGTCTGCGAGCTATTCGCGACGAAGCGGTCGCCGACCTTGAACTCGACGCTCGAGATCAGGCCGGTGGGCTGGCCGCCCGCCTCCAGCAGGGCTGTCGCGAGGTAGCTCGTCGTGGTCTTGCCTTTCGTGCCGGTGACGGCGACGATGCGGAGCGCCCGCGCCGGGTGGCCGTAGAACGCGGCTGAGGCGTCGGCGAGCGCGCGCCGCGTGTCGGGTACGGCGATGACGGCGACTGCCCTGTCCGCAAGTGCCGTCTCCCACGCTGCCCGTCGGTCCTCCTGCACGAGCAGGCCGGCCGCGCCGCGTTCGAGCGCCTGAGCGAGGTACTCGTGGCCGTCCGTCTCGAAACCGGGGACGGCGACGAAGAGCGCGCCGCGCCCGACCTTGCGGGAGTCGTACGCGATGGCGGTGATGTCGAGCTGCTCATCGCCCTGGATGAGGTAGGCGCCGGTGATGTCAGGCAGAAGGAGGCGGAGCAACATCTGCCTCGATTATAGCGAGGCGGTGGGGACGCGGCTTACGGGAGGTAGTTCATCGGGTTCACCGGCGAGCCGTTAATCCGCACCTCGAAGTGGAGGTGGATGCCGGTCGCGTTGCCGGTCGCGCCGATGATGCCGAGTTGCTGGCCCTGCGAGACCGACTGGCCTTGCGAGACGCTGATACGCGAGAGGTGGGCGTATCGCGTCAGCAGGCCGTCTGAGCGCCGCACATCGACGTAGAGGCCGTAGCCGTTGCCTCCGCCGCCGGCGAAGGTCACGACACCGCCGTGGGCGGCGACGATGGCGGCGTTCGGGCAGCAGTAGCCGTCGATGTCGATCCCCGCGTGGCCGCCGCCGAAGCCGCGTGAGAGTGGCGCCACAAACGGCCAGATCAGGCCGGACCCGGAGCTGGCCTGCGGGGGCGGCGTCGAGACTGGTGGAGGCGAGGAAGGCCCCGACGGTTCGGATGGCGCGTCCGGGCGCGGCACAGGCGTGGCGGCGGCGACCAGGACGGGCTCCTCCGTTGGCTCTGGGGCGACGGACGAAGCCGGCACGCCGTTCGGGACGAAGACGAGCTGACCCTCGATCACCTGGTCGGGCGAGGAGAGGTTGTTGCCGGCGAAGCCGACGATGTCGTCGACGTTGACGCCGAAGTGGCTCGCGATGCTGCTGATCGTCTCGCCCAGGCTGACGTAGTGCAGGATGCCGTTGCCGGTCGGGATGAAGACGACGTTGCCGACCGAGAGGACGTCGCCGTCACGCAGCTCAGGGTTGTTCCAGAGTAGGTACTGCAGCGTGACGCCGAAACGCTCCGCGATGGAGCTGGCGGTGTCGCCGGACTGGACGGTGTAGCTGACGAAGAGCGGTCGTGGGGCGGCGGTCGGGGCCGCGGTGGCCGCTTCGGCGCCCGGCGCAGGTGGCAGCTCCGTTCCGGAGACGGCGGCGACGTAACGCTCAAGGTCCTGGCGGCGCATGGTGTCGGGCACGATGCCCGACGTGAGCACGGCCTCTTCGGGTGGGGCGGCGCCCAGGCTGGGCAGCGAGAGGTTGGTGACCGTGGCTGAGTTGTCGAGCTGGAAGGGGAAGGTCTTGGAGACGAAGACGGAGGAGAAGACGCCGAAGGCGATCAGGCCGAGGACGAAGCCGTGTAAGAGCGGCCTGCGTCGCCGGGCCATCGCCTGCATCGAGGGCTGACGCGGAAGTCGCCGGTCCAGCAGCCCTGTTGGGCTGCGACCAGCGACGCGAAAGGCGGGGTCGCCTTGGTCAGACAGAATACGCGCTTCCCCCTATCTTGCTACTACCTACCTTCGGCCCAAAATCCGTCGTAGTCTACACCCGCCCGTCAGGAGGGTCAACCCCTCGAATCTAGTCAGGGTTGAGCCGATGCGAATCCAGAGCGAGCCGGGCTGCGTGGGAGTACCGGGTCCGGGGCGCGTCCGGGTGGCAAGGGGCTAGGGCAAGTAGGCCATCGGGTCGACCGCCACGCCGCCTGAGTGGACCTCGAAGTGAAGGTGTGTCCCCGAGGCGTTGCCGGTGCGTCCGACGCCGCCGACTGTCTGCCCCTGCGATACGCTCTGCCCGATGGAGGCTGAGACGTACTGAAGGTGCGCGTACAGCGTCTCGAGTCCGTTCGAGTGACGAACGATGACGTAGAGCCCGTAGCCCGTGCCGCCGCCGCCGGCGAAGGTCACCGTTCCGGACGCCGCTGCCACGACGGCCGCGCCGTCCCTGCCGATGCCATCGATATCGATACCCCGGTGGCCGCGTCCGTCGCCGAAGTACGAACTGATGTTACCGCTGAACGGCCAGATCAGGCCGGAGCTGGCTTGTGGCGGGGACGTGGATTCCGGCGGCGCGTCCGGGCGCGGGACAGGCGTCGCCCCGGTGACGAGCACCGGCTCCTCCGTTGGGTCGGGCGCAACGGACGACGGCGGCACGCCGCTCGGGACGAAGACGAGCTGACCCTCGATCACCTGGTCGGGCGAGGAGAGGTTGTTGCCGGCGAAGCCGACGATGTCGTCGACGTTGACGCCGAAGTGGCTCGCGATGCTGCTGATCGTCTCGCCCAGGCTGACGTAGTGCAGGATGCCGTTGCCGGTCGGGATGAAGACGACGTTGCCGACCGAGAGGACGTCGCCGTCACGCAGCTCAGGGTTGTTCCAGAGTAGGTACTGCAGCGTGACGCCGAAACGCTCCGCGATGGAGCTGGCGGTGTCGCCGGACTGGACGGTGTAGCTGACGAAGAGCGGTCGTGGGGCGGCGGTCGGGGCCGCGGTGGCCGCTTCGGCGCCCGGCGCAGGTGGCAGCTCCGTTCCGGAGACGGCGGCGACGTAACGCTCAAGGTCCTGGCGGCGCATGGTGTCGGGCACGATGCCCGACGTGAGCACGGCCTCTTCGGGTGGGGCGGCGCCCAGGCTGGGCAGCGAGAGGTTGGTGACCGTGGCTGAGTTGTCGAGCTGGAAGGGGAAGGTCTTGGAGACGAAGACGGAGGAGAAGACGCCGAAGGCGATCAGGCCGAGGACGAAGCCGTGTAAGAGCGGCCTGCGTCGCCGGGCCATCGCCTGCATCGAGGGCTGACGCGGAAGTCGCCGGTCCAGCAGCCCTGTTGGGCTGCGACCAGCGACGCGAAAGGCGGGGTCGCCTTGGTCAGACAGAATACGCGCTTCCCCCTATCTTGCTACTACCTACTTTCGGCCCAAAATCCGTGGTAGTATACACCCGCCCGTCAAGCGGGTAAACCCCACGGACCCCGGATCTAGATTCACGTCGACGTGGTAGCTGCTATCCGGCCGGCGGTAACCGGCCAGATTCTCCGCAGAGTTCAGCGTGAGCCAGCGACGAGCCCAAGGTGACATAATGGCGATTCGCCCAATACCAAATCGAGTAGGCGCTTGCCTGCTTGGGCCAGTGGTAGTATGATGGGGGAAACATCCGTTCGGAGACGCGAGGTGAGGGACCACCTTGGGAGCATCGGTCGAAGGCGCTACGAGCGCTGATCTACGTTCGCTGGCGCAACGATACGGCGTTCAGGCGATAGACGACGTCCCGTTCGGCGCGCTGCCGCTGGGAGACCAGACGCTAGAGGACGACGAGGACGCGTTGCGCATCCGCACCCGCCAGCTCTCCTACGAGCTGCCTGCCGGCGAATGGCGGCCCATCCAGTGCTCCGGCGAACCTAGCGAGCCGCCCCGGCGCTTCATCGACGGCAGCGTCTTCTCACGCACCGTAGCTGTGCTGACGGTGGACGGGCGCCGCCGGCCAGCCATCCTGGCCTGCCTGGGCGCGCTGGCGCTCGAACTCGACGGGAGGCGGCTCATACGTTCAGAGGGCAGTCTGAGGGCGGAGACGGTGCTCTGTCTGCTCAGCAACGGCATACCGGACGGCGACCTCCAGGGGCTCGCTGATGGGTTAGAACGGCTCGAAATCGCGTTTTTGGCTTCGGAAACGGTAGAGCTTGCGGCTGACTTCGAGGTGCTGCGACGGCGCACCTGGGACCTCGCCAAGCAGCGGATGGAGGAGGCGGAGCAGGCCGTGCTCTTCGACCAGCCAAACGTGCCGGCGCTCGTTGACGGCCTGCTGGAGCGGCGCGTGGTGACGGCGGCTTCGCAGGAGATGCCGTCGGTCGGGATGGTGAAGACCCACCACAAGCAGTACGTGGAGGAGGGCCACTTGAACCTGCTCTACGGGCTGCAGCCTGCCGAACGCAGCCCGGCTTTCCTCATCGAGACGAAGAACGCCGGCTTCGTAAGCTGGTACCTGCGTCTCTCCTCGGCCGAAACAGTCTCGCCCAGCTACGGCATCGTGCGGCTGACGTCGCCTCAGGACTACCTGGAGCACCGTTTTCCGCGCCCGGACGAGCGCTGGTCGGAGATATCGGCGCTTTCGCAGTACATTTGCGGTCTACGACACCGGCAGGGTAGCTACGCCCGCATGGGCATCTCGCTGGAGCCGATCGTGCGGGTTGAGGACGAGCTGCACGCGGTCCTGCCCGACATCAAGCAGGCGACGGCTCGATTGCACCGGGCGCTCGGCGTCTGAGGAGGCGAACCATGGCAGAGTCGACAAACGGGCAGAGCAACGGCGCGCGACCGGCGGGGGCGACGGCGCTCGGGCGGGTTGGGGCGCCCAAGGACGCGGAGGCGACGAGCGAGGAGTTCTACTTCTGGGCGCCCGACGACCGCCTGGTCGAGAAGACGCAGCTCGTCTACGTGGAGAGCCCGGCCGGTCCGAAGCCGGCGCACTTCTACGGCCTGGTAAGCGAGGTCTTCCGGCGCTCGCGGCGCATCGACATGCTGGAGGAATCGGACCGCTTCGACGGGCGGCCGGAGGAAGAGGTGCCGGTCGAGAGCCGGGGCGTGACCTACGCGCAGGTGCGCGTGCTCGCCTCGCAGACGGAGGCTGGACACGCGGTGTTCACCTCGCCTCGAGAAGAGAGCGTCGTCTACCCGGCGTCCGAGGCGGACGTGCGAGTCGCGTACGGCTTCGGCGAGATGGAGAAGTCGGTCGCGATCGGGCTCGTGCGCAATGGCGGCGACCAGGTGATCGGGCCGGCGTACATCGACTTGGACTACCTGCTGGGCGCGCAGGGCGGGCACATGAACGTCACGGGCATCGCCGGCGTCGGCACGAAGTCGAGCTTCCTGACGGCGGTCCTGAGCCAGGTGCTGCGCTACTGCCAACGCGAGGCCCAGGAGCACCCGGAGAACGGCGAGAAGACGCAGGTGCGCCCGGTGATCCTGAACGTGAAGGGCTTCGACCTCTTCTGGCTCGACCACTGGTCGAAGGAGTTCACGGAGGAGGACCTGGCGTTCTGGCGCCAGATGGGCTGGGAGGAGCCGCGGCCGATGGACGTGGCGTTCTTCGCGCCGCAGCGTCCGGAGAGCGACAGCCTGTCGGTGACGGTGCCCGGCCGGAGCGACGTGCAGCCGTATAGCTGGTCGCTGGAGGACATCCTGGCGAGCGGCCTGTTCGTCTACCTGTTCAACGACAGCGACCGCGAGGACGACAACTTCGCGCTGCTGGTGGCCGATATCGAGCGGCTGCTCAGCCGCGAGCGACGCCAGCCGGACGGGACGCCGGTGCGCGAGATGCGCCGCGACACGATCGCGAAGACGTTCCAGGAGCTGTTCGACTGGTTCGAGCGCGGGCTGCAGCGCGAGACCGGCGAGGACAAGGGCGAGCCCTTCCCCGCCGACGCGCTCTTCATGCGCCTCGAGTCAGTCCATCATCCGGGCACCGTTCGCCGCTTCTACCGGAGGTTGCGGCGCGTCGTCTACGAGAGCGCGGGCATCTTCCGGCTCGACGGCGCTGGCAGCCACCCGCTCGACATCACGTCGATCGAGCCGGGGGGGGC
>JBBEBM010000059.1:58320-77298 GCA_040882355.1 Dehalococcoidia bacterium
ATCGACATCGACCGGCTGCCCGACCGCCACTTGCAGCGCTTCGTCGTCGCGGCCCTGTTGAGGCAGGCGATCGATGATCGGACGCACGTCGCGCTGCAGGGCATGCACTACCTCTTCGTGCTCGACGAGCTGAACCGCTTCGCGCCGAAGGGCCACAGCGATCCAATCACCCAGCTCATCGAGACCGTCGCCGCCGAGATGCGCTCGCGTGGGGTGATCCTGCTCGGCGCGCAGCAGCAGGCGTCGCTCGTCTCGCCGCGTGTGGTCGAGAACAGCGCGATACGCGTGCTCGGGCGCACGGGCGGCCACGAGCTGCGCCACGAGGTGTTCAGCTTCCTGGACGAGAGCATCCGCGACTACGTCGAGCAGCTCGGCGGATCGGACAAGGTCGTCCACCAGCCGAGCTTCCGGGAGCCGATGCACGTGCGCGTGCCGCGGCCGCCCTGGGCGATGCGCCGCGCGGAGGCGTCGCCGGAGCCGCCGGCGTTCCTGCGCGAGGCGAGCGCCGCGACGGTCGCAGGGCCGAAGCGTCTGCCGCCGCGCTCCTACGGGGAGATCCCGTAGTGCGCATTCTCCACACCAGCGACTGGCACCTGGGCGCGCGCCTGGGCTCGCAGGACCGGCTGGACGACACGTTCGCGCGGCTGCAGGAGCTGTGCGACTACATCGACAGGGAACAGGTCGACCTGCTGCTCGTCGCGGGCGACGTCTTCGACGAGCACCGGGCGGAGGCGCTGGCTCGCATCGTCGGGCGTCTCGGCAAGCTGCTGACGCCGCGCATCGAAGCCGGGCTGACGTGCGTCTTCGTCGCGGGTAACCACGACCGCGAGCACGTCTTCCCGCTGCTCAGCGGCCTGCAGGAGCTCGTCGCGCCCGATCATGAACAGCGCGTCGTCTTCGCCGACCGGCCGCGCATGCTGCCGGTGACGTCGCGCAGCGGCGAGGCCGCGCAACTGATGCTGCTGCCCTACCCGACACCGATTCGCTACGCCCTCGCCGACCAGCGCTGGCCGAGCCCGGAGGAGAAGCGCAAGACGCTGGCCGCGGCCGTGCGCGCGTCGATCCAGGAGCTGGGGCGCGACGCGACGAAGGGTGTGCCGGTGGTGCTCTGCGGCCACTTCCTGGTGCGCGGCGTGAAGGAGGGCATGTACCAGCTCAGCGAGCAGGAGGACGTGCCTGTCGAGCCGAGCGATCTGCCCAGCTACGCCTACATCGCGCTCGGCCACATCCACAAGCCGCAGCAGGTCGGCGCGCACTACATCCGCTACTGCGGCAGCCTGGACCGCATGGACCGCGGCGAGGCGCGCGATGCCAAACAGGCGTTGCTCGTCGAGCTGAGCAAGACGGGCCTGCGCGACATCCGCGAGTTGCCGCTGAACGCGACGCCGTTCCGCCACATCGAGGCGTCGTCCGAGGAGGAGCTGGAGCGCGCGGCGGAGTCGATGAGCGAGCCCGAGCGCACCCTTGTCTCGCTCACGCTGAAGCTGCGGCGCGAGCAGCGGCTGAGCCCGTTGCTGGCGCGCGCACGGCAGCTCTTCCCTCGGCTCTACGCGCCGCCCGACATTCGCTGGCAGGACGCGCGTTCGCCGGAGCGAGCGCAGTTCGCGCACGACCGGCGCGACGTGCGCGGCACGGTGCGTTCGTACCTGCAGCAGACGCTGACCGACGACAAGGAGGCCGGGGCGCTCGTGGCGCTGGCGGAGGAGCTGCTCGCCGAGGTCGACGCGTCGTCTGAGCGAGCGGAGGCGCCGACAGCATGATCCCGAGCCGGGTGCAGGTGCGCAACTTCCTCTGCTACGGCGAGGCGGACGGCGGCGGGCCGATCGAGTTCGACTTCGAGAACTCGCGGCTGTGGAGCATCTCCGGCGACAACGGCGCGGGCAAGAGCGCGATCTTCGACGCGATCACGTACGCGCTCTACGGCAAGCACCGAGGCGGCGCCCAGCGCGACGCGCGCCTGATCCACAAGGGCGCGACGGAGTGCGAGGTGTCGTTCGAGTTCGAGCTGGACGGCGAGCGCTACCGCGTCCGGCGCACGGTCGGCCGCCCGCGCAAGTCGGGCCAGGAGCCGAAGACGTGGCAGGCGGCGTGGTTCGACCCAGAGGCGCAGGACTGGCAGCCGGTTCCCGACACGGACCGCCAGGCGTGGTTCGACCGCTGGGTGCGTCAGAAGCTGGGCCTGGGCTACGAGACGTTCGTCGCGTCGGTGCTGCTTCTGCAAGGCCAGAGCGACCAGCTCATCCTGGCCGAGCCGCGCAAGCGCTTCGACATCCTCGGCGGCCTGCTGGAGCTGGAGGCGTACAAGCGGCTCGAGACGCTCGCCAAAGACCGCGAGCGCCAGGCCAAGGCCGACGCGAAGTCGCGCGAGGACCAGCTCTCACACCTGCCGGCCGTCGACGCGGCGGAGATCGCGAAGGCGCGCCACGCCGTCGACGAAAGCGAGAGCGCGCTCGACGCCGCGCAGCAGGTCGCGACGCGGGCCGAGCTGATCGTGAGCGAAGCACGCCGATTCGCCGGCCTGCAGGGCGACCTCTGCGCCGCGAATCGCTCGTTGGACGACACACAACGGCTGCTCTGCGACGCCGAGCGCATCCGCTGCGAATACCACGAATGGCGCTGCCTGTCGGACCACCTGCCGAAGCTGCGCGGCGCCGCGAACGACCTCGCGCAGGCAGACGAACGCGCGGCGCAGGCGGAGCAGGCGCGCGTCGCTGTCGCGAATCACGATCTCGGAGCGCTGGAATGCGCCGCGACGCAAGCGGACGAGCGGGAGCGCGACGCCGCGCAGGCGCTCTGCCGGCTACGCGGCGACCACGACTCGCTTGGTGCGGCGCTGCCGCCGCTGCGCGAGGTGCTCCACCGCCGCCGCGACCTCGAAGAGCGCGAGCGCGCGCTGACCGACGCCGGAACGCCGGAGGCGCGGCAGGCCGCGCTCGGCGCAGCGACCGCAGCGCTGGCTGCGCAGCGGACGCAGCAGGGCGACGTTGAGGCGACCCGGACGCAGGCGCTCGAAGCGCGCGCGACCGCCGAGGCGGCGCTGCGTCAGGCCGAGGCGCAGCTTGGCGCGCGACGCGAGGCGAAGGGCGAGGCGGTCTGCTCGCACTGCGGCCAGCGCGTCGACGCGGAGCACATCCGTCGCGAGCTGACGGAGGCGCAGCACGCCGTCGCGACGGCGAAGGCGTCGCTCAATGACGCGGACGCTGCCCTCAAGCAATCCACGCATACGCTGAAAGACACGTCGTCGCAGGTCGGAGCTGCCGAGCAGACCGTCCGCGACGCCACGGACGCGCTCGCGAACGCCGAACGCGCCGCGCAGGAGCGCGAGCGCGCCACGAACGCGATGAGCGACGCGCTGGACGCAGTCGATGACGTGCCGGAGATGCTGCGAGTCGGGGTTGTCGAGGGGGCGCTGGGCGAGGCGGAGCAGTCGTACGAATCGAGCGCCAGCCAGCTCGCCGCGCTGAAGAAGGAGCTCGCGAACGCTGAGCGGGCCGAGGGCGAGGCGCGCAAGCAGGCGCGACAGGCGCAGGAGGCGCTGCAAGGCGCCGCCCAGGAGCGCCAGCGCCTCGATGGCGAGGCGCGGCTGCACGATGAGCGGGCGCAGGCGCTGCGCGAGCAGGCGGACGTGCGCCTGGCCGACGTCGCGGCGGAGTGGCGCGAGCGCGCGCTGGCCCGGGACGCCGGCTTCCTCGATGCGCTGGAGACGCGCTTCGAGGCGCTGGACGGCATCGAAGCGCGACACGGCGCGCTGCAGGAGGCGGCGGCGGAGCGCGAGCGGCTCTCGCTGCGGATCGACGAGATCGAGCGCGGCATCGAGGGCATCGCGGCGGAGCACCGCCTGTCGTCGGACGACGCGGAGGCGCTTGGGCGGGCCGCGCGGGACGAGGCGTCGGCGGCGCAGCGCGCGCGCGACGGTGCCATCGCGACGCTGCGGCGGTTCGAAGAGCAGGGCGCGCGGCGCTGCACGCTCGAGAAGGAGGCTGGGGAGGCGCAGCGGCGGCGGGCGCTCTACGACCGGCTCGCCGACCTGCTCGGCCGGGGCGGGCTGCAGGCGCACCTCGTCGACGCGGCGGTGGGGGACATCGCCGTGCTGGCGAACGAGACGCTGGCCCGCATCTCGGGCGGCCAGCTCCAGCTCCACCTGGAGCGCCAGCAGAACTCACGTGGCGAGGAGGAGATCGTGATCCAGGCGAGCGACCTCACCTACAGCGACGAACCGATGGACGTGCAGTTCCTGTCGGGCAGCCAGAAGTTCCGCGCGTCGGTGGCGCTGGCGGCGGCGATCGGCCAGTCGGCCGGGCGCGGCGCGGGGACGATCCGGGCGCTGATCATCGACGAGGGGTTCGGCAGCCTGGACACGGCGGGGCGCCAGGAGATGATCGACGAGCTGCACAACCTGTCGGGCGTGCTCGACCGGGTGATCGTCGTCTCGCACCAGGAGGACTTCCGCGACCGCACCCTCTTCCCGACGGGCTACGTACTGCACAAGAACGGTCGGGACACCGTGGTGGAGCGGTTCGTCTAGGGGGCGGGGATGCTGGGAGGCGGGAGATTACTCTGCGACGAAACACCTTATGCGGAAATGGTAGTGTAGTCCAGTGTTACGCCTACGCCCGAAATGGCTCCGGCCTTGGGTTTCCTTGTTGGTGCCGCTCCGCGCTCTGGCCGATGCGCCAGACGTAGCCCAACTAGTAATCGTTGTGTTGGTCGCTTGCGGTATATCCGCCGGCGGCGGTTTTGGCATCGCCCAACTGGTAAATGCCACCGCTGGAACTGCTGGCGGCATAGCAATGGTCCTTGGGCTCCTATTTGGATTCGCAATGACAGCACTCTACCGCTCCTTTGCTGAGTTAGACCGCTATGTTGACTGGCGTCCATTAGAGGCTCAATACAACGCACCGGACGATTCCAACAAGGACTCTGTCTTTCTTGGCCTTCTCGTGCATAATCCTAACAGAATGGCGGCACCGAGGTGCTTTGGCGCCGTCTGGACATATACCCCGATTGGCGATGCATTAGGAATCGACTGCCCGCCACAGACGTTCCACTACACGTGGAGTACCCATAGCAGCCCGACCATGAAGGCGGAGCGTCTCCTCACAATCCCTGGTGGAGCAAGTCGGGTTCTCGATCTTGGTTTCGTACCAAGGAGGTCGAACACATTCTGCCACGCGATTCCACACGGAGAGGACTTAACGGTTACGTGCTTCCGTCCGCTTCCGCCAGGACTCTATCAGGTAGAAGTGGACTTGGGCTCCGAAGAAACGGGGCTTCCGACAACGCGCATCACGCTGAGAATCCGCTACAGAGGTAACGACAGGATCGACTACTCTATCCTGCCAAGCTGAAGTCAGCGCGGCTCCCTGGAGTGATATGTGCTGGGGTCAAGAACCCGCGGGACCTATCACTTTCATCCGGAGATAGTGGCAAAGGAGTAGCATGGGATACGGCAGGCTCGGCGTCGCTGCTGCGGTCGTCTCCTTCACTTCGTACATCACGCTGGAGATCTTCCAGGCACAAGGTTGGACCATGCCCGACCTTCTGGCCGCGAGCTTGGTCGCGCTCATGGTCTTGACGGGCAGCATGGCCTTCTTAGTAGTAGCCTATGAGTGCTGGCACGTGACCGGGCCTGTGCGATCCGCTTGGGGTTGGCGATGGCCTCTCTATCGACAGAATGCTCCTTCGCCGCATCAATGGATACTCGATATAGCCCGCAATGACGCAACCAGCCCAGCAAATCACTTGATCGTCCTGTCCAGAACCATCGTCACCATGGACTTGCGCTCGGAGATACCCCGACCATGGATCGAGTTGGGGCTGGAACTCTACAACGGTGGTGTGCATAGCATCCTGATTGGGCCAATGAAGGGGCATGTGACCTACGACGGCATAGGGGAATTGCGGGATGCACCTGAAATTGATGGCGGCGAGTCTCGGAAACCTCGTGGGCACAGGCATGTTCACAGGCTGAAGCAGTACCTCCCGCCGGAAGTCGCCGCTGCGATCTATGAAGAGATTCGAGCCACGCGCAAGGTCTGCTCACTAGGGCTATCGTCTGTCCATCTCACGGTCAAGTCGGAAGCAGAAAACGGAAGGACTGTGCAGATGCCGCTCGGTGGCGATGATACGTTTCTCGCACCCAATTAGACAGCCGGGGGCCTGCCCCCTCAACCCGGCGCCGGCGTCGCAGTTGCGCTTGTGGTGGGCGTGGGGGTGGCGGGCGGGCAGGGGTTGGTGATCGCGGCGGTGATGCGCCGGGCGGCGTCCGGGCCGGCGGGCACGGGGGCGCCCGCGCGGTCGAGGACATGCGGGTGGAGGCGGATGGCTTCCATTTAGGCGTAGGTGGTCCGGTCGCAGAGAGCACTTTACGTGTCACCCGCATGTCAAGTATACTTTGACGTATGGGTGACACGATGGCCAGTCCGCAGTCGCGACCACCGGCCTCCCTGCGGCCCGATCGCGGCCGGCTCTTTGAGATCGCCTCAGAGCAAGCAGGCTACTTCTCGACCCGCCAGGCCGGGGCCTCTGGCTTTAGTCGTTCGCTCCTCTCGCACCACGTCAAGAGCGGTCGGTTCACTCGAGTCCGGCGTGGCCTCTATCGCCTCCGCGAGTACCCCTCGTCCCCTCGCGAGCACGTCCTCGCCGCCTGGCTTGCTATTGGGAAGGACAGCGCAGTGGTCTCCCACGAAAGCGCGCTCGAGCTGCTGGAGCTCAGCGACGTCATCCCCGACGCTGTGCACCTCACCGTGCCTCGTTCACGGCGCAACCTGCCATCGCTCAACGGCGTGCGGGTCCACACGACATCGCGGCCTCTGCGGCGTACCGACCGCGTTACTCGCGGGGGCATCGTTGTCACGGCCGCGACACGCAGCATCCTGGACGCGGCCGATGCCGGCATGGCGCCGGAGCAGATCGAGCAAGCGGTCGTCCAGGCGATCGACGCAGGTCTCGCCACCACGCAGCAGTTACGCCAAGGCGCGCAGGAGCGCGGTCGCCGGACAGCCAAGCTGATAGAGCGGTCGCTGGGTCAGGCAAAGCGGTGAAGTACGCAACAGCGGGCGCTTTCCGTACTGCGCTTGAGCAGCGATTGGCGAACCTTGCGCGGGAGACGGGTGTTCCGCTCCTTCGCCTGCGCAAGCTGGTAGTCTTCGATCGCCTGCTCGCGCGCCTCATCGCCGTCGCGCCGGATCGGTTCGTTCTCAAGGGAGCGGTCGCGCTGCACCTGCGCGTCGGAGCCGGGTTCCGAACCACGAAGGACGTCGACCTCGGGCGGCAAGACAATGAGGAGGCAGCGAATGCCGACTTCCTCGCAGCGCCAGCGATTGACCTCGGCGACCACTTCGGATTCGATATCCGGCGCACGGGTCGACTCGACACTACGATTGAGGGCACGGCCGTGCGCTACCATGCGACGGCCGAACTCGCTGGACGCCCTTTCGAAGAGATTTCGGTGGATGTTTCCTTCGGTGACCCGCCGGGCGCTCAACCAGACCTCGTGAGAGGGCTCGATCTGTTGGGTTTCGCGGGTATCCCGCCGGTTGAGGTTCCATCGTTGCCGTTGGAGCAGCACGTTGCTGAGAAGGTTCACGCGTATACGCGCACCTACGGCGTCGGCGAGGCCAGCACTCGTGTCAAAGACCTGATCGACCTCGTCATGATCGAGTCATCATTCGACTTCCTGGCCGGTCGTCTTCGCCTAGCGCTCCAAGCGACCTTTGACGCGCGCGCGAGCCATCCCGTGCCCGCAAAGCTCCCTCCTCCGCCGCACGAGTGGCGGACCGCGTATCGCCGGATGGCCGCCGAAGTTGGGCTGGATCTGGACGTGGCCGTCGGGTATGGGCAGGCCGGAGCATTCCTTGATCCTGTTCTTGCCCAGACAGTGGCGGATGACTCGCATTGGAACCCTAACCGGCAAGCCTGGCAGGCGGCCCGGCATAAGTCGGAGGACGACGTTTGATGTGTAGTCTAGACGGCTCCCGCGGTCCCGTGCCCTCCCTCACTGCGGCGCCGGCGTCGCGGTCGCGCTTGGCGTGGGCGTGGCGGGCGGGGGTTGGTGATCGCGGCTCCGATGCCGGCGGCGACCGTTCAGGGGCGTGCTGTCACATCTCGACTTGCAGTTTGTCGTCGCCCGCGTGGTAGGATTCGCTCCATGAGCACGCTCCGCCGGCCCGGCCGTGCGCCGCTCCGCAGCGCACCGCTCCTCCTGATCTTCGCCCTCGCTGCGCTCATCGCGCTGGCGTGCGGAGGCGACTCCGACTCGTCCGACGCTACCGAGGAGGCTGGGTCCGGCACGCCCGCGGACAGCGGGCAGACGGTCGGTCTCTTCGAGAACGACTCCGATTCGTTCCGGGGCTATACGCTTTTCACGCCACTGGAGTACGGCGAGACCTACCTGCTGGACAACGAAGGCCAGCTCGTTCACTCCTGGGAGACCCCGGACGCCCTGAGCGGCGTGCTCCAGGAGGATGGCACGCTCGTAACGACTACAGAGATCGACGCACCGAGCGACGACCTGTTCATCGGCGGCGGAACGGGCGCCGTCACGACCTACGACTGGGACGGGACAGTCCTCTGGCGGTACGAGTACTCGGACGCCGGGCACCGCCTCCACCACGACGCGACGGTGCTGCCCAACGGGAACGTGCTGATGCTCGCCTTCGAAGTGAAGACGGCCGAGCAAGCGATCGCGGCCGGAAGGGACCCCGCGCTGCTGGACGAGGACGTCCTGCTCACTGAGACGATCATCGAGGTGGCGCACACCGGCGCCACCTCGGGTGACATCGTGTGGAAGTGGGACGTGTGGGACCACCTCATCCAGGACTTCGACGCCACCAAGAGCAACTACGGCGTCGTAGGCGAGCACCCCGAGCTCGTGGACATCAACTTCACGGATCCCGGCCAGCCCGGCGAGCGGGACTGGCTGCACGCGAACTCGGTCGCGTATAACCCGGAACTCGATCAGATCGCGATGAGTATTCGCCACACGAGTGAGCTCTGGATGATCGACCACAGCACAACGACCGCCGAGGCTACCGGCCATGCCGCGGGCCGGTCCGACAAAGGCGGCGACCTGCTCTACCGCTGGGGCAACCCAGCGGCTTACCGGGCGGGTACGGCCTCGGACCAACAGTCGTTCTACCAGCATGACGCCCACTGGATCGCGGACGGCCTGGACGGCTCGGGCGACATCCTCTTCTACAACAACGGACCGCGCCTGGACAGCGCGTACTCGACGGTCACGCAGATCACCCCTCCGGTGGATGATGACGGCAACTACACGCTTGAGGAGGGCGAGGCGTACGGGCCTGTGGAGCCGACGTGGTCTTACGAGGCGCCCAACCGCACCGACTTCTACGCGCGCTTCATCTCGAGCGCGCGGCGATTGCCGAACGGCAACACCTTCATCGACGAAGGCGCGACGGGGACGTTCTTCGAAGTGACGGAGGACGGCGACATCGTCTGGGAGTACATCAGCCCGGTTGGCCCAAAGGGGCCGCTGGTGCAAGGCCAGGTGCCGCATGACAACGGCGTCCGGGCCGACAACGTAGTGTTTCGAGCGTATCGCTATGCTCCGGACTTTCCTGGTCTCGCCGGACGCGACCTGACGCCGGGCGATCCACTGGAAACGGATACGGATGGTGATGGCGCGTCCGACCTGGCGGAGCTGGGCTACTACGGCTCGGATCCAGCCGATACGGACACGGATGACGACGGCTACTCGGACGGCGAAGAGGGAACGGTCGGCTCGGACCCCACCGATCCGCTCAGCACGCCGGTCACCGTGACGCCGACGCCAACTCCTCCCGGGCCGACGGCGACGGCCACACCCGAGCCGACGGCCACTCCTGTCCCTGGTTGACGGCGGCCCCGCGCCCACCACCGCGACATCGACGCCGGCCGTGCTCAGTTGCGCCCTCGCGGTCGAGGAGGTGCGGGTGGCGCGAGTGAGGCAGCAGTACAGGTGTTCCATGCGATGGGCGGAGTGCGCCGGGCACCGCTGCTCGCTGTGGCCGGCGACTTCCGGTTCGCCGGCGCGTCGGCATGCGTGAGGAGTGGAGCGGCTCGTGTAGCGGCGCGCGGCTTGAGGCGGGTTGCTGGTATGACGCGCACGTCGGAGGCGCACCTGCGCCAGCCCCTACACCTCAACCGTCACCGGCAGCACCATCGGTCGGCGGTGCGTCTCGTTGTAGAGGAACTGCGCGATGGCGTCCTTCACCTTCGTGTTAACGACACCCCACTCTGCGATGTGATCGGCGCCTTTCAGCGCCGCGATCACCATATCCCGGGTCGTCTGCATGAGATCTTCCGACTCCTCGATGTCTACGAACCCACGGGATAGTACTTCCGGCTGACCCACAAGCCGCCCGGTCTTCTTCTCGATGGCCAGGATGACCACGACCATGCCGTCGGTGGCCAGATGGTGCCGGTCGCGCAAAATCAGGTGGTCGATGTCTCCGACGCCGAGGCCGTCAACATATACGTAGTCGGCCGGGACGTGTCCTGCCAGGCGGGCGCTCCGCTGGTCGAGTTCGAGCACGTCGCCGTCAACCATCACAAAGATGTTCTCATCGGGCATGCCCATCGTCTTCGCCAGATCAGCGTGGAGGACCATGTGCCGGTACTCGCCGTGGATCGGCACGAAATACGTTGGCCGCACGAGGGAGTGAACGATCTTCAACTCCTCCTGGGCCGCGTGACCGCGCACATGCACATTGGCGATCCGGTTGTAGAGCACACTGGCGCCCAGCTTGAATAGATTGTCGACGGTGCGGTAGACGAGCGATTCGTTACCCGGCACCGCGCTTGCGGAGTAGACAACGGTATCACCGGGAACAATCGTCACTTGGCGGTGGTCCTGGTTCGCCATGCGGGTTAGCGCCGACGTCGGCTCGCCCTGGCTGCCCGTCGTAACGATGGTAAGCTTGTTGTGTGGGATCTTGGCAAGCTCGCGGAGGCCCACCATCATGTCTTTCGGCGCCTGCAGGTACCCCATCTCGAACGCCATCTTGACGTTGTTTTCCATGCTGCGTCCGGTCACGAAGACCCGCCGCCCCGTCGCTGCCGCGCCGTCGATCACCTGCTGGATGCGCGAAATGAGCGACGCGAACGTTGTGACGATGACGCGCCCCGAGGCGGTCGCCATGATGTTGCGCAGCGCCTCCCCGACGAGCTGCTCTGATGGTGTGAAGCCGGGGATCTCCGAATACGTGGAGTCGCCGAGGAGCAGCAGGACGCCCTGCCGGCCGTACTCGGCGAGCTTGGGCAGATCCGTCCGCTGCGACATCACCGGCGTATGGTCCAGCTTGAAGTCGCCCGTGTGGATGACAACGCCGACGGGCGTCGTGATGGCGAGACCGGTCGAGTCGGGTACGCTGTGCGCCACGCTGAACGGCTCGACGGTGAACGGCCCCTCGCGTACGGAGTCGCCCGGGTTGATCACATGCACCCGGGCGTTCTTGATCTTGGCTTCCGTGAGCTTGACCCGTACAAGACCCGCCGTGAGCGGCGAGCAGTACACCGGCACGTTAATCTGATGCAGGATGTACGGCAGGGCGCCGATGTGGTCCTCGTGGCCGTGGGTGAGGAAGATCGCGTTAAGCCGCTTGCGGCCTTCGGTGACGTAGCTGATGTTCGGGATTACGAGATCGATCCCGAGCATGTCTTCCTCTGGGAACATCAGCCCGGCGTCGACGGCGATGATCGCGTCCCCGTATTCGAGGAGCATCATGTTCTTGCCGATCTCGCCGAGCCCGCCGAGCGGGATTACGCGGAGCTTCTTCTTGCCGTCCCTTGCCATGTGCCTCAGTTCGAAGTTTCGGGAAACGTTCTTAGAGCCTTCATGATCACGCGCGGACACCTGACCTTCGGTCGTCCAACTGTCCGGTCCGCAGGAGCTGCTCCGGCGGGTGATGCCGTGCATCGGTACGGCATCTGGTTGGCATTCAGGCAAGCCTGTCTTATACTGGCTGTTAAGCAATACTGTACATGTGTTCAGTGGGGTGGGTCAATGGAAACGGCGATGAAGACGAAGCAGCTCCAGATCGGCGAGGAGGTCCGGCGCTTGCGAACGGCTCTCGGCATGTCCGTGCGAACGCTTGCCGCGCGGGCAGAGTTCTCGCCTAGCTTCATCTCTCAGATGGAGCACAATCAGGTCTCTCCGTCGATAGCCTCGCTGGAGCGGATCGCAGCCGTCCTTGGTGTAACGCTCGCTGGCCTGCTCGCTCCGTCGGCGCGAAACCCGGGCGCCGTCGTGCGGGCCTCGGACCGGCAGCGACTCGCCAGCTCGTGGTCAAGGGCTCGGATCGAAGCCCTGGGCGGCTCGACCAAGCAGGAGGCCGTCATGATCACCATCGCAGCTGGCGGACGCAGTGGTAGAGACCCAACGAACCACCCCGGAGAGGAGTTCGGCCTGGTGTTCGAGGGCACCGTGTCCTTCACGCTGGGCGAAGACGTGCATCACTTGGAGCGGGGCGATTCAGTCAGCTTCTCCTCCGAGACACCCCATCTGTGGGAGAATTCCGGTTCGGAGGCGGCGAAGATTGCCATCGTCTCGCCGCGCTTTACTCACTAGTCGCTGGTTACGAGGAGTAGCAGGAGCAGACGTGTCAATCACAGCGCCTACCGCCGATCCGACGAAGACGGACCTTGCGCGCGAAGTGGCGCGAAGGCGCACCTTCGCGATCATCTCACATCCCGACGCCGGCAAGACCACGCTGACCGAAAAGCTGCTGCTCTATGCCGGAGCTATTGAGATGGCCGGAGCTGTCCGGGCGCGCCGGAACCAGCGACACACGACGTCCGACTGGATGGCCATGGAGCAAGAGCGGGGTATCTCCGTCACCGCCTCGGCGCTGGAAATGGAGTATCGCGGCTTTCGCTTGAACCTCCTCGACACGCCGGGGCACCAAGACTTTAGCGAGGACACATACCGGACGCTGACGGCAGCGGACAGCGCGGTCATGGTGCTGGACAGCGCCAAGGGTATCGAGTCACAGACCGTAAAGCTGTTCCACGCCTGCCGCATGCGGCGGATCCCCATCCTAACGTTCATCAACAAGTTGGACCACCCCGGTCGCGACCCGCTGGATCTGCTCGATGAGATCGAGCGGGTACTCGGGATCGCGCCCGCACCGGTGAACTGGCCCATCGGGGACGGCGCCTGGTTTCAGGGTGTGTACGATCTCGGCCGCCGCGAAGTCTTGCGTTTTCAGCGGGCCGAGCACGTGCGGGGTCGGACATCCGTAAAGATAGCGGGGCTTGACGACCCGAAGCTCCCCTCGCTGCTTGGGGAGCACGCAGCCCAAAAGCTCCGAGAGGACGCGGACCTTCTGGCTGGCGCCGGCAGCGCGTTCGGCGAAGCGCGCTTTCTGACCGGCGACCTCACGCCGGTCTTTTTCGGCAGCGCCCTGAACAACTTTGGTGTAGAGCCGTTCCTCGAGGCGCTCCTGACCCTCGCACCCGCGCCGTCCGCTCGCGACACCGATCGCGGCCCCATTGCCCCCATCGAAGAGGCCTTCTCCGGGTTCATCTTCAAGATCCAGGCCAACATGGACCCGCGGCATCGGGACCGGATGGCCTTTCTGCGTGTCTGCTCCGGCCGCTTTCAGAAGGACATGACAGTCCTCAACCCGCGCCGTGGGCGTCCCGTGCGTCTCTCTCGCGCCTACCGCCTGTTTGCAAGAGATCGCGAACCGATTGAGGAAGCCTTCCCCGGCGACGTGATCGGCGTCATCAACCCCGGTGTCTTCGCCATCGGAGACACCATCACCGCGGGCGAAGCCGCGCAGTATCCGGCGATCCCGCGCTTCCCGCTTGAGCACTTCGCCACGATCGTCAACAAGGACATCGGTCGTTACAAGCAGTTTCACAGAGGCCTGGCGCAGCTCGAAGAGGAGGGTGCCGTTCAAGTGCTGTACAACGCGGGCGGAGCCCGGCGCGACTCCATCCTCGGAGCGGTCGGCGAACTCCAGTTCGACGTTGTGTTGGCGCGTTTGAAAGATGAGTACGGCGTGGAGGCACAGCTCGAGCGGCTGCCATTCACGTGCGCACGCTGGGTCAGCGGCTCGGAGGACGCGCTCGAACGCCTGGTTTCCTCAAGCCGTGGCACGCTCCGTTGCGCGGACCGCGCCGGACGTTCCGTGCTATTGTTCCGCTCAGCCTGGGACCTGGAATTCTGCCAAAGGGAGAACCCCGGACTTGCGTTCTCCGAGATGGGTTAGACCGAAGGTAGTCGAAACTAGCAGCTATCAGTAAGACGAAGACAGGAGGCTCTATGTCCATCGACAAGTTGACATTCAGCGTGATCAAGGCGGACTGCGGTTCCATCGGCGGGCACACGCGCCCGTCTCCACGCATGGTGGAAGTCGTGGAGGAGAAGATCGCCGGCGAGTCCTGGGTGATCGACCACATCGTGACGTTCACCGGCGACGACATCGCGATCATCACCACGCACACCCAGGGGTCGAACGCGCCGATCGTCCACAAGGCGTGCCGCGCCGCGTTCGATGACGCTGCCCAAGTTGCCAAGGATGAAGGCAATTACGGCGCGGGCCAAGATCTCTTCCCAGCCGCGCCCAGCGGCAACGTGCGTGGCACAGGTCCCGGACTCGCCGAGATCACATTTGACCTGCTACCCGAGCATCGTCCGGCAGAGTCAATCGCCGTCTTCGCTGCGGACAAGTGTGGTCCTGGCGCCTACAATCAGGCGCTCTACTACGCCTTCGCCGACGCCGCGCGTTCGTCCGGCTTCCTGCTCAGTCCTGACGTCGGCAAAGGCTACACGTTCGTGATCGAGGACATGGACCACAAGGTTGAGAAGGGGGCATCTCCCACGCACCGGCAGGTGCGGCTCAACTCGCCCGAAGACAACATCAGCATCCTGGCCCTCCTCCGTCAGATCGATCGCTACGGCGTAGCACGCATCGAAAGCCGCGCTTTTCCGGGCGAGATCGGCGTCGCGGCCAGCACCGACCGCCTGCACAACATCACCGGCACCTATCAAGGGAAGGACGATCCGGTGATGATCGTCCGGAACCAGCGCATCTTTCCCGCGCTCGAGGAGGTCGTCGATCCGTTTCGGCTCGTGCCGCTCATCACGGGAGACACCCGTGGCAGCCATACCATGCCGCTGATGCCTGTGCCGATTCGGACTGAAGTAGCGGGCGCCTACTGTCTGCCGATCGTGAGCTGCCTTGCCTTGTCGGTGAACGGCGACGGCAGGTTTAGCAGCGGTGTCGTCGACGTTTTCGGCAACTTTGCCTGGGACCGGGCCCGCGCGCAGGCGCAGGAGCGCGCGGAGTGGATGCGCCAGCAGGCGCCGTTCGGGGTTGCCATGGCCTCACAGGAAGAGATCGCCTACACGGGCCTCGCCAAGCTTGAGGCAGCGCTCAACGAACGGTTCGAACACGTCGCTGACTGATCCGGCCAACAGCCCGGTCGAGCGGAGACGGCCCGTCTCGCCGGTCGGGCCGCTGCACGCGCGCAAGGGCCGGTTGCGCGAGGGAAGGGCCGTGCTACAATGGGCGCGCCCGCCTAGGGCCAGCCACCGAATCTGACGCCCGCTCTCCCGCCTGGCGAAGGACGGAGGGAGCCGTATTCGGCCGGACCCATCGCATGGACGAGCAACAGCAAGGCCCCTTCGACCACATTCTCAAGTCCGAACCGCCGCCCCAGCAACGGGACCGCGCGGCGATCGTCGTCGTCGCCGCCGCGATCGTGCTTGGCGCGCTCCTGCTCGTGCTCGTGCTCCCGCCGGTCTCGATCCTCGACGACGGGGACGGCGGCGGCGGGATCAGTGGTACGATCGTCACGACGAAGAGCGACGAGTCGCCGCCCGCGCCTGCCGGCTTCGAGGCGGTAAGCCCGCTTTACGACGTGTCGACCACCGGCGACGTGAGCGTTCGGAGCGTGTCGCTGCTCGCTTCGACGGACGTCGCGGCCGGCGAGCGGCTCGTGCTCTACACGCATGACGGAGACGACTGGCGCGAGGTCGGCACGGGCCAGGCGTCCGGCCAGCGACTCGTGACGAGCGAGCTCTCTTTCCTGCCGGACAACGTTGCCGTGTTCCGCGCGACCGGGCAGGTGCGACAGGTCTACGGCAGCCTGGCGAATGGGACGGAGATTGACCAGCGCGCGTTGGCCTCGCTGACGACACTGAACGTGACCGGCTTCGCGCCGGTGGCCGATGGCGGCGTGATGGGCGGCTCGCTCCTGCTCCCGGCCGGCCTGCAGGCGCGCGTCGCGCCGACGGTCGGCACGTTCACCCAGGAGCAGATCGACGCCCTGAACGCGATCATGGCATCGCCGGAGCTGCGTTCGGCGCACGTACAGGCGCTGGTCGGCCTGGCGCGCGACCGCAGCGTCCCCGGCATCGACCTCGACTACCGCGCGCTCGACACGTCGCTGCGCGCGGACTTCTCGTCGTTCGTGCAGGAGCTGGCGGCGGGCCTGCAGCAGGAGGGGCGGTCGCTGAGCCTGACGCTGCCCCTGCCCGTGCAGCAGGGCGAGACGTGGGACACGGGCGGCTTCGACTGGACGGCGCTGGGCGCCCAGGCCGACGCGCTGAAGCTGGCGCCCGACCCCGAGCGCCCCTACCAGCAGCTTGAGGAGGCGGTGGCGTTCCTCGTTGCGCGGGTCGGAGGCGGTAAGCTGCTGCTCTCGGTGAGCCCGCTCAGCCACGAACGCGCCAGCGACGGCCGGCGCACGCTCTGGCTCAGCGACGCGCTCGCGCTGGCGAGCACGCCGGTGGCCCAGACCGACACGGCGATCGCGCCGGGCGCCACGTTGCGGGCGTCCGCGCAGAACCTTTCGCCGGAGCTCGGCGGCAGCGGCCTCGCCTGGGACGACGCCTCGAAGGCGGTGATGTTCCGCTACACGGGCGCAGGCGGCGAGCACACGGTCTGGCTGGCGAACGCCTTCAGCGAGACCTTCAAGCTGGACCTGGCGAAGCGCTATCAGCTCGCGGGCGTCGTTGTTGAGGACGTTTCGAGCGCGGCCGGCGAGGCCGACATCTGGCCTGCGGTGCAGGCGTTCGCCGAAGCGGGCGAGGTGTCGCTGGCCGTGCCGAATGGCGACCTGCTCACGCCGCGCTGGCTGGCGTCCGGCGGCACCTTCGCCAGCGACGCGGGCCCCCAGGTCGACTGGCAGGCGCCCGCGGAGCCGGGCGACTACACGCTGACGCTCGTCGTGAGCGACGGCGTCGTGCGCATGGGACAGGAGCTGCGCGTGCCGGTGGCGCAGGCGGCCGCGGTGGCCCCGTAACGGTGCGGGTCGTTGGTGGATCAGCCAAAGGCCGCCGTCTCAAGAGCCCGCCGAAGGGCGTGCGGCCGACGTCGGACCTCGTGCGCGGCGCCATCTTCGATGCGCTGGAGGCGCACGGCGCCGACTTCTCGCGAGTGCTGGACCTTTATGCGGGCAGCGGCGCGCTGGGGATCGAGGCGATGAGCCGCGGCGGAGGCCGCTGCGACTTCGTCGAGCGCGGCGCGGCGACAGTTGCGCTGATTAAGGAGAACCTCCAGTTGACGGGCCTTGAGGGAGATGGGCACGCGCACAAGATCGACGTCGAACGGGCGCCCGAGCGGCTCGAAGGGTCGTACACGCTCGTGCTCGCCGACCCGCCGTACGAAGATGAGACGGCGATCGGGGCGATCGAACGCGTCGCTGGGTCACCGCTCGTGACTGAGGCGACGACGCTCGTACTGGAGCACAGCAGCAGGAGCGGCGCGCCGGAGCGGATCGGAGCGCTCGAGCGCGTGTGGAGCCGTCGCTACGGCGATACGGAGGTCTCGATCTACCGACGAGGTAGCGAGCGAGGGGAGGCAGAAACGTGACCGGAGCAGTCTACCCGGGCCGGTTCGATCCGGTCACCAACGGCCACGTCGACATCGTGTCGCGCGCGGCGAGCCTGTTCGACGTGCTGGTCGTTGCCGTGCTCGACTTGCCGTCGGGGACGCTCTTCAGCACCGAGGAGCGGGTCGAGCTCTTCGCGAGCGCCGTCGAGGACAAGAAGAATGTGACGGTGAAGGCGTATCGAGGGCTGACGATCGACCTGGCGCGCCGGGAGAATGCGACCGTGCTGGTGCGGGGCATCCGCGCGGTGACCGACTTCGAGGCGGAGTTCGACATGGCGCTCATGAACAAGCAGATGGCGCCGGAGATCGAGTCGGTCTACCTCATGACCAACCTGGAGCACCTATTCATCAGCGGCAGCCGCATACGCGAGGTGGCCAGCTTGGGGTATGATGTGACCAACCTGGTGCCTCGCCGCGTGGCCGAGGCGCTGCGCGGAAAGTTCAAGTAGCACCAACGCCGGAAAGGAGGGACGTCGCCATCGATCTGTTACACCTCATCGACCGGCTGGAAGAGTTGATCGGCGAAGCGCGCCGCCTGCCCATCGGCACCGGAGTCGTCATCGACCGGCGCCGCCTGCTCGACCTCGTCGACCAGTTGCGCGCCGCCGTGCCCGCGGAGGTGCGGGAAGCGCAGGAGATCCTCGACCGCACCGCGGAGGTGCTGGCGCAGGCCGACCAGGAGGTCGCCCTTCGCCTCGCGCGCGCCGACGAGGAGGTCGATCGCAAGACAAGCGACTCGGAAATCTTCAAGGCCGCCGAAGTGCGCGCCGAGCAGGTGATCGGGCAGGCGCAGGCGGAGGCGGAGCGGCTGCTGGAGGAGGCGCAGAAGCAGGCCGACTCGAAGCAGGCGGAGGGCGAACGGCTGGCCGGGGAGCAGATGGACGAGGCCGACCGCTACGCGCTGGAGATGCTACGCAAGCTGGAGCAGCAACTCGACGCCTTCATGTCGAGCGTGCGCTCTGGCGTGCAGACTCTGGAGCAGACGCCGGACCACGTGCCGCAGCCTGAGGAAGCGCCTGTCGATATGACCGCCTAACAAGGCGCTGAGAGACGGGGTGCAGGGGGCTTGCCCCCTGCCGGGGGTCTGGGGGGTGTCCCCCCAGACTCACCCAAACACAACTGGGCGGGT
>JBBEBM010000060.1:0-10613 GCA_040882355.1 Dehalococcoidia bacterium
GGAGCTGCGTCTCAACGGCGAGGCGATCGTCGCCCTCGAGCGCCTCAGCGCCGGGCTGTAGGGTCGCCTACCGGTGAGGCGCGCCCTGCGCTTCGCGCCAGGCGTGGTACTCGGGTACCGGCTCGCCGACGACGTAGAGGAAGATGTAGCAGCCCGAGTCGCCCAAGAACTTGAACTGTTTGCGAAGGTCCTTCACGAGCGCGTAGTAGTCGCCGTCGAACGAGCGCAGGTACTTGCGAAAGCCCTTGTACTCGGCGTCCAGGGCGATCATGCGGTTCGCGTTCTCGACGACCGCGGCGATCTTGCGCCGGTTGCGGATGACGCGCGTATCCGTCGCCAGCGTGTCGATCTCGCGGTCGCTCATGCGGGCGACGGCCTCAGCGTCGAAGCCGCCGAAGGCCTCGCGGGTGCCGGGCCACTTCGCTTCGACGACGTCCCATGACATGCCACTCTGGAAGACCGACTTGCTCATGATCTCCAGGTAGTCGCCGAGGCGCTTCGGCTTGATCTGGGGCGGCGCGCCCTTCTCTCTCTTCGGCATCTCGATCCCCTCCTTCGTTACAGCGACCTGCGGTCGCCCAGGGCGACCAGCCCCTTCGACTCCGCTCAGGGCCCCTACGAGGCGCGTTCAGCGTCCTTCCGGCGGGTTCACGTCGACCACGCCGGCCATGCCGGCGAGCGCGTGGATGGTGCAGGCGTAGCGATAGGTCCCGGGCTGGGTAAACGTCACCTCGTAGTAAAGACGCGGCAGGGTGATGCCCATCATGCCGGAGCTGAAGAAGTCATCGGGGCCGAAGCCGGCTGGCGGCGGTGTCTCGCGCTGGGCGTCCGGGTTGATCAGCAGGCGGAACCCGTCACGACCTTCGACGGGCTTAATGATCGGGAACGGCGGCGGGTCCTGGCCCTCAGGTGTGAAGACGACGTTGTGGAAGTCGCGCTCGCTATTCCAGAAGACGACGGTATCGCCCGTGTCGATGTCGAGGCTGGCGGGCATGAAGGTGAGCACCTGGGCGTGAGGCGTGTCGACGCCAACGCCGACCTCCCATGAGCGCCCATTCGCGGTGACATCGCTCGCGGCGAGGCGCTCCCTCTCCATCGTTTCCGCCGCTACCCGGGCTTCTTCGACGTAGCGTTCGCGGTCGCGGTCGCCCTGGGCGACGACGGCTTCCGGCGCGGACACCGCGGCGTCAGCGGCATCGACGACCACGACGCCGCGCATGTGGAACGGATGGATCATGCAGAGATACGGGTAGACGCCCTCCTCCGGGAAGCTGAGCGAGTACTCGCCCTCGGCGGGCACACCAAAGATGCCGGAGTTCGTGTAGGCGGCGCCGTCGTAGGTGCCCTGAGCCGCGGATGAGAGGGTGACGTTCTGGTTGAACTCCAGCGCCTCGGGCTGGTCGGGCGCGGGAAGCAGGTAGCCGCCCGGCACGACGTCGCTGAGGGTCATCTCGGGGGGGATGAACGTGATCGTGTGGCCCTCATGCCCGCTGCCGCGCCAGTGGACTGTGTCTCCCGTGCGGACGCGAACCGTCGCGGGCATGAACTGCTCGATGTCGAACGCGCCCTCGGCCGCGCCCGCAGTCACCTCGAATGTCGCTGGGCCCGGCGCCGCTGACGCGACCTGCGTGGCGGTTGGGGTGGGCACGGCAGCTTCGTCGTCGCCGTCGCAGGCGAACGCGAGGAGGGCGAGACTTGCGATGGCGAACGTGCCGAGGATCAGGCGTCGGGAGCGAAGCACAACGGCTCCACCCTACCCAGCACCGACGCGGCTGTCAACGACTCGCGCTCAATCGGGCGGTGGGAAGCGCTGCTTCATAGTGAACGCCTGCGGGGAGGGGCCGCGACGGTGGAGCAGCTCCAGGCGGATCTTGCCCTGCGGGGCGTCCGGGATGTCGCCGGCCGGCACCCACCAGAGGACGAGCGTCTGGCCGTCCATCGGCTCGAACCACGTATGGCGGGCTGCGTACATCGGTCCGTGATCGCTGCGGTAGGTGAACTCGTGGAGCGCCTCGATCGACTCCCAGACCGTCATGTTGATGATGACGAGGGGGTCGTCCGGGTAGGGCCGGATCGACGTCGATGTGTCGTCTTCGGTGTGGAGGCGCCAGACGAAGCCGGGCGAGCGGTCGCCCAGGTGGTTGAGCTCGTCCAGGCGCGCCGCGAAGCCATGCATGAGCGGGTCGTCGAGCGGCGCCCGCATGCGCGCGACGTTGTACTGCGCGATGTGGTACGCGGACATCGAACGCAGTCTAGCAGGGCGGCTTGAGCGCTGTCAGCGGACTCACCTGCTCGCTACAATGCGCGAGCCATGAGCCAGCAAGAGCCCGGCCCTGCCCACGCGCCCGAGTTTCCGAGCAACGTCGCCTGGCGCCAGGACGGCCCGCTGACGCTCCGCGGCCTGCGCGGGGGGCCGGGGCTGCTCGACTTCTGGGAGTGCGCCCACGCTAACGCTGAGTGTGGTCGGCGCATCGGGCTCCGGAGGGACTATGGGCCTCGCAGCCAGCGACCGTGAGCTGCGCGGAATCATGAACAGCGTCGGCGGAGCGAGGGACTATGTCCGTCGCGAGGTCCTGTGGGAATGGCCGCTGTCACGCGTCGAACGAGTGCACCTAGATAGGGGCAAGAGCCTGGTCGTAAAGCGATCGCGGCGCCCGATGATCGACGAGGGCCGCATCCTTCGGCACCTCGGCCGAAGCAACATTCCGCTGCCCAAGCTGTACCTCTCGTGGGGCAGGGACGGCATCCTGACGATGGTCCTGGAGGACCTGGGGCCGGCGGTCCGAGAGGCCACGTTTCAGGAAGCGGCGAGCGCGGCGGTGAGGACGCATGCCGCGTCTCCTCCTCCTCGGCTGCAAGTGCTCGATGCCGGCGCGCTGGCTGGGCTGCCGTCGCGCACGCTCGAAGCGCTCGATCGACTCGAGCGAGCCGGCCGCTGGCAGGATGCCGCTGGAGTGCGATCGACGCTCCTTCGCTTGGAGCCGGTTGCCGAGCGGCTGAGCGAGGGGGCGGAGTTGCCCCCGTTCGGTCTCTGCCACAGCGAGTTCCATCCCCTCAGCCTGCATATTGGCAGCAAGCGCATCGGACTCGTCGACTGGGCGAGGGCCTTCGTGGGGCCGGGACTGCTGGACCTTGCTTCCTATAGCGGAACCGTACTCACGCCCGACCCCGCCGCCTGCCGCGCGCTCATCGAGGGTTACGTTGCCGAAGGCGGAGCGCCAGAGGCGCGGGCCCCGCGGGCAGGCTTGCCGGCGGAGAGGTGGGCGCTCTTGTGGCACCGAGTCTGGACGGCAGAGTGGTTCGCGAGCAGTTGCGCGACGTGGATGACCGATACGGGGAAGGACGCCGAGTATCAGGTGACTGTGCTGCGGCACCTTGAGGAGGCCCTGGACCTGGCAGGGGCTGACTAGTGCGTCGGTGCAGGAAGACCACTGCATCGCCTGTCAACACCGACTACCGGTCGCTACAATGCCCCCGCTATGAGCCAGCAAGAGCCAGGCCCTGTCCACGCGCCCGAGTTCCCGAGCAACGTCACCTGGCTCCAGGGCGGCCCGCTGACGCTCGCCGACCTGCGCGGGCGGCCGGTGCTGCTCGACTTCTGGGACTTCACCTGCCTCAACTGCCTGCACACGCTGCCTTACGTGAAAGAGTGGCATCGACGGTATAGCAGCCTCGGCCTGACGGTCGTCGGGGTGCACGCGCCGGAGTTCTCGTTCGCGCACAACGCCGACCACGTGCGACGCGCGGTCGCCGCGCACGGGCTGCCGTACCCGATCGTTCTCGACAACGACTACGCGATCTGGCAGGCTTACGCCAATCGCTACTGGCCGGCGAAGTACCTCGTCGATGGCGAGGGCTACCTGCGCTACTACCACTTCGGCGAAGGCGCCTACGACGAGACGGAAACCGCGATCCAGACGCTGCTGCGCGAGTCGTTCCCGCAGATCGTGCTGCCCAACCTGATGACGCCGCTACGAGAGACGGACGCGCCCGGCGCGGTCTGCTATCGCGTGACGCCCGAGCTGTATCTTGGCTACCAGCGCGGGCGCATCGGCAACACGGCGGGCCTCGTGCCCGACAAGCCCGCCACGTACAAGGACATCCCCAAGCACGCCGAGGGCTACTTCTTCCTGGAGGGCGACTGGCTGCTGGGCGGGGAGAGCGCAGCCCGACCGATCGGGGCGATCGGCGACAGCCGGCTGCACGTGCGTTACATGGCGAAGGAGGTCAACCTCGTGATGATCCCGCCTTACGGCGGCGGCGAGGGCCGCGTGGAGCTGCTCCAGTCCCCTTCGACAAGCTCAGGGCAGGCTCCCTCACCCCTGGCGATCGAGGACGCCGGCGACGATGCGCGCATCGAAGAAAGCCGCGCCTTCGTCACAGTGGACACGCCGCGCATGTACCGCCTCGTCAACAACCGCGAGATCGACACGTACGACCTGACGCTCGTCATCTCCAGCGACGGCCTGGCGCTGTACGCGTTCACGTTCGGGAGCTGCCTGGTACCGGAGGCTTGAGGCTCGCCGTTCGAAGCTCGAGTTAAGTGCGGCGCCCTGCAGCCCTAGCGATATTCCGGCTCGCCGACCCGCGTAGCGACGCCTCGGTCAGCCGGGGCGGAGTCGCGGGCCACATCGGCCGCCTCGATGGGGCCCGGCCCGGTGTAAGACCCCGGCGACCTGCGGTCGCCCCTACACCCGCTACACCCGCCCTCTACGTCTTGTCGAAGTTGGAGAACCTCATCTTGAGGCGGTCCACTGTGGTTCGCCATTTGGGCGCGGTCGGTTTGCAGACAGTGTTCTGGTTGCCGAACAGGCCGATCTCTTGCACAGCACCTTCGAGCGGCGCAGTCTGGAGCCACTTGACGGGTACGAAGTACTCGCACCGTTCTTCATCATCAGCAAAATCTCGATGATAGCTGCCGCCTTGGGCAATATCTAGAACTGGCAGTTCCCCTTCGGGAGTCTCCACCTTGAACGTGTTAGCGGGTTGGGCGCTGCCAGCCACCCGTCCGACTCCGACAAATCCGTATCCTGGGACTTTCACCCATACGCGGTCCCCGGGCGATAGGAGCTGCAGCGTTCTGGTGTACCATGGCCCTCCTCCACCAGAGATGAACCCGTACTGAACGGCGTCTGCCCAGGACCGCTGTTTGCCGTGTCCAAACGAGGCGTAGAACTCCCCATTCCATGGTTCCTTGGGACCGTCAGGTACCGTCGCGCTAACCTGAGCGTGCACGGGATCCAGCAGCCACGCGCGACTAAGTAACTGCTCCTCACCATGCGTGAATACCTGGAAGAACAGCACGTTGATTGGGATGCCGCGCTCACTGAGGTAGGCTACGATCCGCTCCGTGCTGGCGTCCAAGGACGAGGCAACGACGATGATTTGGTGACTCTGGTTCAGCGAGTCTTCCTCGAGGTCCAGGCCGAACCGCGTGCGGAAGTCCTCGCTTAGGTTGTGCTCCGGGGCGAAACGTTCGTAAATGGCGACGATGTCTTCGGCACGGAGTTTCTCAACCCAACTGGCTTAATCCAGTGCCTGCGCCACCACCTCGCGAGGCGTGCGGTCGCGCTTGAGTTCGATGAGTGTGAGTGCGCCGTCCGGCGCGATGGCCAACAGGTCTATGCGGCCACCGAAGCCTGTGTCCACCTGACGACCAATGAGCATCCACTCTTCGGAGAGCATCTGCGGGGCGGCGACGATCATGTCCTCCAGCAGTTGCTCTTTCGCGAGCCACGACTCGGCAAGCGGCTCTGGGCGAGGCAGGACTTTCCAGATGGCGTGTCGAATAGGCATGGCACAAGGACTTTAGCGCACTTCTCAGGAGCTGAGGGGCTCAGCTCAGCTCGCTACCGGCAGCGCCTCATCGCCAGGGTCAGCGCAGCCTGGTCGTCGCACAGCGGCCGGGGGCGGCGACCTGCGGTCGCAGGGGCGACCAGATGGTCGCCCCTACAGGTCACCCTCGACTCGTTCCGTCAGCGCAGCTCACTGCCGCCGGTGACCCTTCGCTGCGCTCAGGGCAGGCTCCTCAGATCGAAGTGCTCCAGGCCAAGACAGCTATCTTAATTCGCTGCCGCCGGTTACGTTCAAGGCTTCGCCGGTGATGTTGTCGGCGCGGCAGAGGAAGACGACGGCCTGGCCGATGTCCTCCGGCGACTGAGGGCGGCCGAGCGGCACGCGCTCGCGCACGTAGCGCTCCCACGCCTCGTCCTGCGAGCCGCCCTGCGCGCCTGCGAGGGCGGGGAGAAGGACCTCGCGCCACATGGCGGTGTCGACCTCGCCCGGGCAGACGGCGTTGACGGTGACGTTGAACGGCGCCAGCTCCAGGGCGAGCGACTGCGTGAAGCCGATCACGCCCCACTTCGTGGTGCAGTAGTGCGCGAGCGCGGGCGCGCCCCGCCGGCCCGCTTGCGATGACATGGTGACGATGCGCCCGGAGCGGCGCTCCATCATGTGGCCGATGACGGCTTTGCAGCAGAGGAACGTGCCCTTCAGGTTCACGTCGACGACGCGGTCCCACTGCTCCTCGCTCATCGCGACGACGGGCGCGACGGAGATGACACCGGCGTTCGCGACGAGGATGTCGATGCGGCCGAAACGGTCGTGCGCCGCCTGCGCCAGCGCGGAGACCTGCGCCCAGTCCGTCACGTCGCAGTCGATGGCGAGCGATTGAACGCCTTCGGCCTCCGCGAGCGCGCGCGTCTCCTCCACCTCGGCGCGTAGCGAGGGCAGGTCGGCCACGACGACGCGGGCGCCTTCGCGGGCGAGCGACAAGGCAACGCCGCGACCGATGCCTCGCGCCCCTCCCGTGACGATTGCGACACTGTCCTTCAGCTCCATCAGTGGCTCCCTTCGTGGCGCGCGCCCCATTCGGCGCAACACCGCCCCATTCTGCACGTTCCGCCGCTCCTACAGCAACAGACATGGCCCCTGCGCCCTTCGGCGGATAGCGGCTTTGCCCTGTTGTGTCGATACTGGAGTAGGCGCAAGGGGGCCGCCACGTCCATGGCAGAACGAATCGGAGACGGACAGATCACTCCAAGCGGCCAGACCTCCCGGGGGGCGCCTCAGGCTGAGACGCCCCTTCCAGAGCGAGTCCGCGAGACGAGCAAGATCTATCGCAGCTACTATCGCTGGCTGCGACTGAGCCGGCTCTTCATGGGCGTCTTTCTGCTGCTGGCCGCTGCGATCGGGTTCTGGCTCATCCCGTGGATCCCGAGCGGGATGGACCCGAAAGACTACACTCCGGCGGTGTCATTCACGATCTATCTCCTGAGCGCTGTCGGCTTCATGGGCATCGCCACGCTCGCGCTGCGCGAACGCGCGTGGCGGCAACGCGAAACGCTGGTCGCCTGGTCCGCCGTGTACGACGAGGCGACCGGGCTTCACCACCGCACGTACTTGTACGACCGGCTTTCCCTGGAGTGCGAGCGGGCGGAGCGCACCAGCACCACCTTCTCGGTGCTTCTCCTGCACATCCGCCTGACGGCCCGGCGGGCGGGTCCGGCGCCGAGCCTGTCAACCACCGCCTTGCAGCAGATCGCCGAGATCGTCAACCCGCTCACGCACCTGGGAGATCTGGTCGCCCTGCTGAGCGGAAGCGAGCTTGTGGTCGTGACGAACCAGGCCGACCGGGCGGAACGCGACGGACTTCTAGACCGGCTGCGCACAGCAGTGACGGTCGAGCTGCCGGGACTGGCCGGGGGCGCCGCGATTGTGGGCGTGGCCGGCGGCGTCGGCACCTACGGCGTCGACGGCAAGGACGCGGAATCGCTGATCAAGGCGGCCCGCGCGGCGGCGGCGCTCGCCGCCCCGCTGCGCACCGCGGCCGCATAACCACCCTTTGACACCCCAGCGCCGTCCGCCTATGATCGTTCGTAGGCTCGCCGGGAGACCCTGCCCATCGCGGGGCCGACGGGCCGAGAGTTGGCCATCGAGATATCGTCCTTAGCTCCGCTGTCCCTCTCCGTCCTGGCTCAAGCTGAGACCGTTGGAGGCGGTCTCAGCGTCCCCTGGAGCGTCGGCCTCCTCGTTGTCAGCGTGCTTGGCTACGCGCTGGTGAACGGCGTTGAGATCGCCATCGTCGGCGCGAGCCGCATCCGCACCCGACATCTGGCAGAGCAGGGCAAACGCAGTGCGCAGTCGCTGGAGCGCATCCGCGCTCGTGAGGACCGCTTCTTCACAGCTATCGTCCTGTTCCAGAACCTGTTCGTCGTCATCGCGTCAACCATGGCGGGACTGCTCGCGGTGGACATCGCCGGTGGCTGGGGGCTCATCCTCTCGACTGTCATCGTCACCGCCGGCCTGGCGCTCTTCGGAGAAGTGACGCCGAAGCTGCTGGCGGTGAGAGCGGCCGACCGGATTGCGCTCGCGGTGGCAAGGCCGACGGAGATGGTAACAGCGGTGCTCCGGCCGATCACCGCCGTCTTCTCAGCCGCGCCCAACCTGCTAAGCAGGCTGCTCTTCGGCACCGACGCGAGGGTGACGCCCACGGTCTCAGAGGCAGAGCTGCGCATGCTCATCGACATCGCCGCCGAGGAGGAGGCGGTGGGTGAGGAGGAAGCGGAGCTGATGGAGCGCGTCTTCCGCTTCTACGACCGACGCGCCAACGAGGTGCTGGTGCCGCGGACAGAGGTCGTCTGGCTGGAGGCAGGCACGTCCATCGCGGAGTTCTACGGGGTCTTCGACGCGACGCCCCACTCGCGCTTTCCCGTCTATCGCGACACGATCGATAACGTCGTGGGCACCGTGAACATCAAAGACGTGCTGCGCGCCGTTGCGCAGAATCGGGCCAGCCCTGACACGCCGATCGATGGGCTGATGCGGGCCGCCTACTTTGCCCCCGAGACGAAGCTGATCGGCGCCCTTTTCGTGGAGATGCAGGAGCGCCGGCAGCAGATTGCCGTGATCGTCGACGAGTACGGCGGAACGGCGGGCATTGTGACGCTCGAGCTGCTGCTCGAGGAGATGGTGGGACGGGTCGTCGACGAGCTGGGCCGCCCTGGAGAAGAGTTCCAGACGATCGACGAGCGCACGGTGCGCGTCGACGGCGGCATGAGCGTCCACGAAGCGCGCGAGGAGCTGACCCTGCCGATCCCTGACGGCGACTACGAAACCGTCGCCGGCTACGTGCTCGACACGCTGGGCCACATCCCGAAGGCGGGCGAGACCGTTCAGGGCGACGGCTACCGCATCACGGTGGTCGAGATGAAGGGCCGCAAGATCGAGCAGGTCGTCGTCACGCGGCTGCCCGCGGAAGCCACCGCATCCGAAGAAGACGGTAGCCCATGAGTGAGATCGAACCGCCAGCGTGCGTGTCCTCGGCGAAGGCGCAACGGCTGCGCATCCGGTTCGCTCGGGGCGCCGAAGCGCGCAACGTTGGCCACCTGGACATCGCCCGTGTCTGGGAGCGGGCGTTCCAGGAGGCGGGCATCACGGTCTCGTACTCCGAAGGGCGCCACCCGCGACCGCGCATCACGTTCGCGTCCGGGCTGCCCGGCGACGCCACAAGCGAGGGCGAGCTACTGGACGTGATCCTGGCGGAGCTCGTCTCACCGGCCGAAGTGGCGTCGCGGGTCCAGCCGCACCTGCCCGCCGGCATCGACCTGCGCGAGGCCTTCGAGGTGGGCATGGGGCTGCACTCGCTCCCGTCGCTCGCGCGTTGGGCCGACTACCAGGTCGATCTGCCCGCGGAGAGCGCGGCTGACGTAGACGAGCGTGTCGCGAGGTTGCTCGCCGCCAACGAACTTCCGTGGGAGGATACGCGCGGCGAGAAGACTCGGCGCTACGACCTGCGAGCGCTGGTGCAGACGATCGTCGTCGAGCGGGCGGGCGAGGTCACGCGGCTTCGCATGCGCCTTCGCTGCGAAAGCGCGGGCGTCGGCCGGCCGGAACAGGTCGTGCTGGCGCTCGGCCTGCCCGCGCCCGCGAGCGTTCATCGCGAGCGTCTCGTCCTCACCGAGGTCTCGCCCGCCCGATACGCATGGCGCAGGCGCGGGCGATTCGTGGCGTAGCTGCGCTCCTTGCCATAAGGAAGACTCCATGCTATGGTTGCCGCACCTGGAGCGAGGTGGGAACCGGGAGCATGGATTGCGTAAACTTCCTCGGCTCTCGCTGACTCGGCTCACCATGCTGGCGGCAGCGATGGTGGTGGGCTATCTGCTTTTCTCTCTCGCAGGCGACGTCCTCCTCTCGAACCGCCTCAGCGCCGAGGAGCAACACACTCGGAACCAGATCGCCGAGCTCGAACGCCAGGAACGGGAGCTGACCGTCATGCGCGAGCGGCTCCAGAGCGACAGCTACGTCGAGGGCGTCGCTCGGCGCGTGCTTGGCCTGGTGCGGCCGGGCGAGACGCTCGTCATCGTCTCATCGAGCGTCACGCCCACGCCCACCGCCACGCCATCGACCGGCGACGACGAGGCGCGCCCCTGGTGGGAGGAGACGGACGGGCCGTAGTACCACGCGGGCGGAGGCCGCCGCCGGCGGGCGCTTCACCAGACAGGACCAGGAAGAGCCCGCCCGCGAGGTACCGGGCGCACCGCCACTGCACTAGCAGGGTGCCGAAAGCACTCACGCCTACCCTTCCCACCCGCCCGCCCAGGAAGGAAATTGGG
>JBBEBM010000060.1:10623-56664 GCA_040882355.1 Dehalococcoidia bacterium
GGGGCAGCGCCCCTCTGCACTCCCCTCCCTCAGCGCCCCTGTTAGCATCCGGAGCCTCTTGTCCACGCCGGTCAGGCTAGCGTCCTGCGATGCATCCCCCAAGGGATTATCATGGGGGCGAGTATCCGCGTATGACCGGAGTGCCTGTGTGTGTTCGATATGTCTCAGAGTAAACGAGCCGCCTTGTTCAGCGCGGGCGCCTCTCTCGCGCCGCCGCGCGCGCTCGTCGCGCGGGTGCGACGCTTCATCCGCGAGGGCGCTCTCATTCGCCCGGGCGACCGGGTGCTGGCCGGCGTCTCCGGCGGGCCCGACTCGACGTGCTTGCTGTTGACGCTCGCGGCGCTGCGCCGCTCGCTTGGCTTCGACCTGCACGTCGCGCACTTCGACCACCAGCTCCGCGGACCGCGCGCCGCCGAGCGAGAAGAACGCTTCGTGCGCTCGCTGTGCCAGGCGCTCGCGGCGCCGCTGGTCAGCGGCGCCGGCGACGTGCGCGCGCACGCCCGCGGGTACCACCAGTCCGTGGAAGAGGCAGCGCGCGAGCTGCGTTATCGCTTCCTGGCGCAGGCCGCGCGCGACGGCGGTTGCGCCATTGTCGCCGTTGGCCACACGCGCGACGATCAGGCAGAGACGGTGCTCCTCCACATCGTGCGGGGCAGCGGTCTCAGAGGCCTGGCGGCGATGGCGGCCGCGAGCGCCTGGCCCACCGGCCGTGGGCGCAACACGCCCCGCCTCGTGCGCCCGCTCCTTGCGCTCTCGCGCGACGACACCGAGGCATGCTGTCGGGAGGCGGGCGTCGAACCGCTGCATGATCCGTCGAACCGCTCGCAGGCGCACCTGCGCAATCGCGTCCGAAGCGAGCTGCTCCCCCTGCTCCGCGACTACAACCCGCGCATCGAGGACGCGCTCGTCCGCCTCGCCGGCGCCGCTTCGAGCGACATTGAGGCGCTGGAGGCGCTCGCTGCCGAAGCGCTGGCGGGCGAGGCTGCGCGTGATGGCACGGTACGGCTCGACCGCAAGCGGCTCGCGGCGCTGCCGGAGGCGCTCGGCCGCCACGCCGTGCGGCTGGCCGTCGCCCGGTTGCTGGGCGACAGGCGCAACCTGAGCGACCGCCACGTTCAGGCCGTGCTCCGCGCTGCTGAAGGGCCTGCCGGCACGCGGCTCGACCTGCCGCGCGGCCTGTGCGTAGAAGTGCGGCGGGCCAGCGTCGTCATCTCGCCGCGAGCAGCGCCCGAAGCGCTGCCGGCGAACGAGCTGGCGCTGCCCGTCCCGGGTATCGTCAGCTTCGGGCTGTGGCGCATCGAGGCCGAGCTGCTCCATAGGGCGCCCTCTCGGCTACCCGACGACCCGCTCACTGCCTATCTGGACGCGGACGCTTGCGGGGCCTCGCTGTCGATTCGAACACGCCGGCCCGGCGACCGCTTCCAGTCGCTGGGGCTGGGCAGCCCGAAGAAGCTGCAGGACTTCTTCGTCGACGCCCACGTGCCACGTTCGGAACGCGACGGCGTGCCGCTCGTCTGCGGCGAGCGCGGCATCGCGTGGGTCGTCGGGCTGCGCCCGGCCGAGTGGGCGAGGCTGACGCCGAAGACGCGCCGGGTGCTCCGGGTGCGCGCAAAACGGCTTTCCTAGAAGACTTTGACGCCTGAATCCTTGACAAGTCCGACCAACGTACTATGCTATGAGACATCTGGTGGCAGCACCCTTCAGAGTCTGCTGCGAACTACCTGCGGGGAGGGAGGTTCATGATGAACGGCACGCTTAGGCTAAGGTTTACGGTCCTGACGTTGTTATTAGGGCTGGCGCTGGCTTTCGCGCTGATCGGAAGCAGCCACGACGCGCGGCGAGCGGAGGCGGCGCTCAGCGCGCCCGACCTTGCGATGACCATCGACCATGACGGCGGCGGCGACGACTGCGACACAAGGTCGAGCACGGCGTCGATCGGCACAACCTGCACCGTGACCGTCGGCAACATGTTTACCTTGAAGGGCAACATCGATAAGGTTGCCGGGCTACCCGGCACCGGGGGCTATATCGTCTTCCAGTTCCAGTTCCTGTATACGAACCCCGGGCTGACCCGAAACAACAGGACCGGCTCCATGGAAGTCGGCCCCGACGCAGGCGCGGGCGTCCCGACGTTCTGGAAGAACATGAACGCTGGCTCGGACATACCATGCGCCCCGAACAGCGAGGTCGATGGCGCTGGCAGCTACTATGTTGACTGCTGGGGGCCAGGGACCAAGTCTTCGTATACCGGCACGCTGGTGGAAGTGGACTTCACCTGCGCCACACTGGGTACGCGGACCATCACGATGCAAGATGCCGGGACGTACGTGCACAACCAGAGCCACGGCAACACACCGCCGGACGTGGATGGTGACGAGGTGCTCACGATCGAGTGTGTCACCGGAGCTGCGGTGGGCGGAGTCGCCGGGCCACCCGACGTCGCGCGATCACCCCTGCAGGCGAGCCGCGATCAATCGGGTCCCGCGGGGTGGCTGACGGCTATGCTCGCTGCTGCGGCGGCGGGCGGCATCGCCTTCGGCGGCGCGTTTTGGTACGCCCGGGGACGCCGCTCCAGCTAAGTTGTACGGCATTCCTTGAACGCGAAGGGCTGAGCGTCAACTGCAGCCCGACGCGCGCGGTCGGCAACCACGCCCGGAGGGCGTCGCTGGACTGTGTCCTGCGCCTGCCGAGGCGTTGCGGCAGATCTGCTCTTGGAGTGCCGCCTGCGCCGGTCGCTTCGGGTGCGTGCCAGAGCGACGGGCCACTTGCTCATCTGGCTGCGCAGAGGTTGGGGAACTCCCTGGCGGGTCGGTGCTCGCTGGCGAGTGAACCAGGCTCACGTCCGGGCCGAAGCCGGCTCCCGAGAAACCTTCTCTCCTCCCGAATCCCTGACAAGTCCGACCGACGTACTACGCTATGAGACATCTGGTGGCAGGTGAACCCAAGCAGCCTGCCGTGGACCTTTGCGGGAGGGGGTTCACGATTCGCGTAGACAGCGTTCGTCGATCGATGGTCGGCGCTCTGAGGGCGTCGCACACCTGGAGCCTTGCCGTTGCTATCGCCCTTGGCGCCCTGGCGCTTGGCCATCGGCCGGGCGAGGCCGCCAGCGGCGGGCCCGACATCTCCCTCGCGATCGACGCGGATGGAGGCGGGGACGACTGTGACACACGGTCTGGCACGTCCACGGGCGCGACCTGCGCCATCGATCTAGGTGAGCAGTTCGTGGTCAAGGGTAACGTGGACAGCGCGGCCGGGCTCCCCGACATCGATGGCGACACGCAGATGGGCTACGCGGGCTTCCAGTTTCGCCTCCAGCACACACCGGGCCTCACGCTGAATAACCCGCCCGGCACGGACACGGAGTTGGGCTTCCCGGGCCCGTTCTGGCCGGTCTGTGGTAACGGTCGTGGCGATGCCTTGTCGGGACAGACGTACGACATCGTCTGCTTCTCGTCGGGGGCGGAGTCCCTGTTCCTTGGCAAGGTGGTTGAAGTGACCTACGAGTGCTCGGCGCCCGGTCCGCAAACCGTCACCATGGACGACGCCGGCAGCTATATCCACAACGACGGCCATGGCAACCTTCCTCTGGACAAAGAGGGAAACGAGCTGCTCACGATCAACTGCGGCACGACATCCGCCGTCGGCGGCATCGCCGGACCGGCTGCCGCCATGCTTGCGGCACAGGATCAGGGCGCTGCTTCATCGAGAGGCACTTCGGGGATCACCGGAGGCGGCGCCGCACCTCGCGGCGCTGTTCTGGCAGCCGGAGCGTTTGGCTGCGCTCTCTGGTTGGCGCGTAGACGGGCCAGGTCCACGGACCCAAAGCTAGGAAGGAGGCAATCATGAGGATTGCACAGATCGGTCTCGTCGCGGTTCTGCTCGCCATCGGCACGATGTTCGTTCAAGAGCGAAGCGCGTTCGCAGCCTTCCATTGCATGCGCATTCACGCGGTGATGGCGGGCTTCAACACAAACAACAGTATCCAGTACGTCGAGCTGCGAATGAACACGGGCGGGCAGACCGCTGTGAGCGGCCACGAGGTGCGCTTCTACGACTCGGCCGGCACGCACAAGGCCACGTTCACCATCCCTGGTTTCATCAGCAACGGCTCCACCGGCGACTCTATCCTGATCGGCACGAGCGAGTTCAACGCGGCCACCCTGGGCGGCGACGCCGACTTCACGTTTTCGATGGCGAACACGACGGGACTGAATGGCGGCGATCCGCTCCACCCTGTCCAGTCTACTGGAGGCCGGATCGAGTTCGCCCCGGGATTCGACAACTGCGACGTCGACATCACAGCGAGCCCGGGTGAGGTCGACACCGTCGGCTACGGCGGCGGCAGTACGTCCTACGGGTCCTCCGCGGTCGCGCTGCCCAGCCCAAGCGACAACCGCGCGCTGCGCCTCTCGAACCTCGGGGTCGAGGCGACGAACAACTCGACGGAGTACTCGCTGCAAGCGGCCTCGGCGACCACGTTCAGCGTATCGCCGGGTAGTCTGGCGACCGACTTTACGACCCCGCGAAACAACGGCAGGGTCGTGCTGCAGCTCGGAACGAATCCCACACCGACGCCGACCATCACCCCTACGCCCACCGTCACGCCCATTCCCCTCGGCGGGGTGGCCGGGGCGCCGGACCTCGACCCAAGCGCGGCCGGAGCGAGCGATAGCTCAGGTGACGGGTCTGGCACGGCGACGTGGATTGCCCTGGGCATTGCGGGTACGGCGGCTGCGCTCGGCGCAAGCGTCTGGTACGGGAGGAGGCGGCGGGCGCTCTAGCGGCCTGCAATGAGACCACAATGAGCTTCGTACGAGCCGCCTTTCTGATCGTCGCCCTTATGCTTGGCGGGCTCCTGGCCCAGCAGCCGCGCCCTGCGTTCGCGGACTTTCATTGCATGCGCATCCACGCGGTGATGGGAAGCGCTGCAGCCGGCAGCAACGTCCAGTATGTGGAGCTGCGCATGTCGCTGCTGGCCCAGAACTTCATCGGCGGGCACAAGATCCGCTTCTACGACGCAAGCAACGTACTGAAGGCGACCTTCACGTTTCCCGGCAACCTCTTCGCGAACGCCCTGAACGGCGAGTCGATCCTGATCGGCACGCAGGAGTTCAACGCTGCGACCGCCGGGGGCGACGCCGATTTCACATTCTCCATGGCGAACACCGTCGGTAGCAATGGCGGCGACCCGCTCCACCCGGTCCAGTCGCCCGGCGGCAAGGTCGTGTTCGCCGGCGAGGTGGGGGACTTCGACTGCAACTTCAACCCGCCGCCCGTCGACTCTGTGGGCTACGGCGCCTACACGGGGCCGATCGACTTCGGAACGGGACCGGCCCCGGGACTGGCCAATCCGGGCAACACCGTGCTGAGGTTAGGCACACTGACGCTCAAGCCATCGAACAACGCGACCGAGTACTCGCTGCAGCTCGCGTCGAGCACGACCTACAGCGTGCCAAGTGGCAACCTCAAGACCGATCTAGGCACCCCGCGAAATAACGCCAGAATAGTGTTGCAGTTGCCCTCGGCAGTCGGAGGCGTCGTCAGACCGCCCGACATCGCGGGGACAGCGGCCCAGGCCAGCCGCGACGAAGGGACGAGCTACGGAGGGCTGGTCGTCCTCGCCACGGTCGCTGCTGTTGCCGTGACACTGGCCGGGGGCATACTGTTCTTCAAGCGGCGTTAACCGTTGGGACATCGCGGCGCGTCCTGTGCGCCGGCAGCACATAGTCAAGTCAAGCAAGGAGGAGGAAACGCATGAATACAAGATGGCTACTACGGTTGACAGGATCGATGGCGGTGAGTCTGGGGGTGCTCCTGGCGCTGGCCTATCAGGCGACTCCGGCTCGGGCGGAGGTCATAAACTTCCGGTCGACGCTGGACGCGGCCCAGGCGATCTCCACGTGTCCGGGCGGGTCACCGGCTACGGGAAGCGGCACGATGACCTACGATACCGACACGAACCTGCTGACATGGAATATCATGTTCAGCAATCTCTCCGGGGCCGTCACGGTCGCGCACTTCCACGGCCCGGCCGCGCCTCTTGTTGACGCCGGTATCCAGGTCACCATCACAGACATCACGTCGCCCAGCGTGGGCAGCATGACGATCACCGAGACGCAAGAAACCCAGCTGCGGAACGAGCTGTGGTACACCAACTATCACACAGCCATGTGCGGCGGCGGCGAGATCCGCGGCCAGGTGCTCTTCGCGCCGGTAGGCGGCATCGCCGAACCGCCAGACGCTGCGGCATCGCCCCTCAAGGCCGGTGCGAACTCAGACGGTAACTCCTGGCTCATCGCATCGCTCGCGGCCGCCGCTGGGGTTGCTGTCGTCGTATTCGGCGGCAGCGTCTGGTACGCTAAGGGGCGTTCGCGCGACTAGTCGCCGCGCATCGCCAGGCGACCGCATGAACAGAAGAACCAGACTGGCGTTCTTGGCCACGGCCGCGCTCTTGGGCGCGGCTGTGGCCGCCGCCGTCTTCCTGATCTCGTCCTCATCGTTCGGAGGCGGCTCGAACCGGCCCTCGGCCGTTATTGTGGACCAGCTCGACCTCACGTACCCGAACCCGGCCTTCGCGAGGGATGCGACGAGCGTCCTTGAGAAGGCCGGGTTCGAGGTCGACTACTACCCGGGCGAGGAGGTAACGGTCGATTTCTATCGAGAGCTGCCGGCGCGCGGCTACGACATCGTGCTGATGCGGGCGCACTCAGCTCGCTACCAGGGCTCCTGGCAGGGCGAGCAGAAGGACCTGGTGGAGATCTTCACGTCAGAGGGGTACAGTCTCGCCGACCATGCGGAGGAGCAGCAATCGGGCCGCCTGGGCGTCGTCTCCTACTTCGACGACCCGGAACAGCGCCAATACTTCGGCATCACGCCGGAGTTCATCACCGGGAGCATGCGGGGCGACTTCAATGGCGCGACGGTGATCCTGATGGGCTGCAACGGCCTGAGCACCGGGTCGACCGCGCAGGCGTTCATGGACAAGGGCGCCGCCGCGGTGGTCGGCTGGGACGAAGCGGTCTCCGCCGTTCATACGGACGCCGCCACGCTTAGCCTGCTCCGCCACCTTATCGACGGCGATCTCCCGGCCGATGACGCCGTCGCGGCCGCGATGGACGAGGTTGGCCCGGACGTCCCCTTCGACAGCACCCTCCGAACATACAAGAGCGCAGGCTAACTGACGCAATCCGGCCTGCCGGCGATGCCCGCTTGACGGCAGCAAGCGGCGTGTCGTTTACTCTATGCACACGCGCGGCGCGACTGGCACAAGCGCCGTGGCACGAACCAGCAGCCAGGGAGGTCGCCATCGCATGCTGTGCTTGGTCATCTCGAGCCCTGCACAGCGCATGCCCGCTGGCCTTGCTGGTCGGAGTACCTGAGCACTAAGCTGATCATCCGGCGCACCTGAGCCACGGGCAAGCGACCCGTGGCTTTTTCGTTCTTCGAGGTGCCCGATGAGAATTCTGCACAACCCGACCTTTCGCAACCTCTGGGCGGCGAACACCATCTCCAGCTTCGGCACGCTGTTCGGCGCCCTGTCACTGACTGCCCTTATCTATCTGGACGCATCGCCGGCGGAGATGGGGGTGCTCGCGGCGGCTACGAGCATGCCGGTCCTCCTCTTCGCCCTGGTCGCGGGCGTCTGGGTGGACCGCTTGCCGCGCGTTCCGGTAATGGTCGCGGCCGATCTCGGCAGGTTCGCGGCACTGATGACGGTACCCGTCGCTGCGGCCGCCGGGCACCTGCGGATCGAGCAGATCTATGCCGTCTCGTTCGTTGCCGGTTGCCTGAACGTCATGTTCAACCTGGCGTTCCGCTCAGTGCTGCCCGTCCTGGTGCCGCGTGACCGTGTCGTGGACGCTAACAGCACGCTCGGCATGAGCGAATCGGTGGCTGCCAGCGCCAGCCCGGCGATCGGAGGTGGCATCGCGCAGGGCGTGGGCGGACCGGTCGCGGTCCTGATCGACGCCACCACGTTTCTCATATCGGGACTGCTCGTCAGCAGAATCGGGAGCCCGGCTGGCGGTGAGCGACCGAAGCGGCGTTCCGCGCTTGCTGAGGCGTTCGAGGGATTGAGGGCGGTCGTTCATCAGCCGGTCCTGCGCGCGGTCTTCGGAATGGTCGCGACGTACAGCTTCTTCGGAGGCTTCATCGTCACGCTCTACGGCTTGTGGGTGATCGACGGACTGGGCTTCTCCGCGTTCACGCTTGGCGTTCTGCTCGCTTCGGGTGGCATCGGAGCCGTCGTTGGCGCATGGCTCGCCGGGCCGACAGCGCGCAGCCTCGGCCTCGGCCGCAGTATCGTTGCGACGTACATCGTGGCAGCCGCACTCCTGTTCCTCACGCCGCTCGCCGGGGGACCGGTGTGGCTCGCGTTCATGATGCTGCTCACGGAGCAGTGCGTGGGCGACGCGTTCTGGACGATCCACAACATCCACGCGATGAGCATGCGGCAGTCGATCACGCCTGACGAGCGGTTGGGCCGAGTGAACGCGTTCTTCCTTCTCGCCAGCCAGGGTCTGCGGCCGATCGGAGCGCTCATCGCCGGGGTGGCCGCTGGATTCGTCGGAGTGAAGGCCGGACTCCTCATCTCCGCCGTCGGGATCAACCTGGCGGGACTCTGGCTGATCTTGTCGCCGCTACCGTGGCTCACGGATGCTTCTTGGACTCCGCCGCGAAGCCAGGCTGAGAAGTGATGGCTGAGGGAGATGTGGCGGGATCAGTCCACGGGCAGGTGTTCGCCCATCGCATCGAGGTCGTCAGGGCCCATGATCGAGTCATACAAGGGGCTGCGAGGGTCGGTGCTCCCTGGGAGACCGTAGTACAGCAGGCCAACATACTTGGTGAGGAGCTTTCGCGAGCGCGAAAAAAGCAGGTCGTTGTCCGCAGGCTGGCTGTACGTTTCAGGATTCATGCGGAGGATAGAGACGATCGCCTTCGGATCGGCGTAGGTGCCCTTTGTTCCGAAGACGTACCGGAAGTGGTTGTTCGAGTTGTATAGGTCTAGCGGTGTCAGCCCGATCAGGACGGCCTGCGGATCGGCGTATGCATCGGGGAAGGAGCTTCCCATGTAGTCGATCAATCTGGCTGCATCGACTTGATCGCGCAGCGGGTCTGCGATGTCCGCGGGCACGGCGAGCGGCGTCAAGACGCTGACAGCGAGGCCGTACTGTTCTTGATAGTAGGCCACCAGGTACTTCACGAGTTCCGGCGGCACCTGGCCAAGGGGTACAAGGCAGGCGCGGCGGCCGCTCCCGTCGCAAGCGGGTTGCGCACTCGCCGAAAGGGCGGCCTGCGCGGGCAAGCACCCTTCGAGTCGGGAGCCGGTGCACGGAGCGTCGGGCAGTTGCACGTCACGGAACGGTCGCGCGTCGGCCGGGCGGTCCAGCGGCGCGATGGTGGCGCCATCCAGTACGAACTCCACTGCGAAGGTGACCGCGTCGCGGCCGCTGCCCTGTGCGATCTCCACTCTGTAGGGGAGATTGTCGTCCGGCCGAAGCCACAGCTCCGCATGGGCGCTGCCATCCACTGCACTGCCTGCCAGAGAGGTGAGGTCGCTGAGGTCGATCGTCGCGCTGTAGCGCGCGTACGGCTCGTCGTGTACGGTTTCATTGGCCTGCTGCTCGACCTCGTCCAGCGCTAGGGTGAACGCGTCGTAGTCCAACACCGGATCGTCCAGGAGGAAGTCCTGTTGCTCGTCCGGCGGGATGCCCTGATACCACGGACTCATCACCACCCAAGCCCCGTCGGTTTGCTGAAGGTAGAGGTCGGGAGGGATGAACCGCATCTCCTGTACGCCGTCATCGACCGCGGCGTCCGGGTCGAATTGGATCCTGTTGAAGACCAGCTCGTTGGCCTGGTAACCACCGGCGCCTGTTACGGCCCCGCCGAGACTCGCCCCGGTGATCTCGAAGGTGGCAAGGACCGCATCGACCTGAGCGAAGGCCTCGCGTGACAAGGCCATCACCTCGCCTGCGGTGAGGCTCTCTCCTGCCGGCGCCTCATCCGCCCGAGACTCACCTTTGACGCATGCGGCGCCCGCCAGCAACGCTAGGACGGTCATCGACAGCAGGACGTAGGAGAGAGATGGACGAGTCATCACTGGGGTCCGGCGAATCGGAGGTCCAATCCGCCCCTCCACCGTAGTTATCGTCAATCTCGTGACGAATCGGCAGCCCTCGCTACCGGCAAACGGGCGTACGAGCGCCTAGCCCCGCAGCCGCGCCGCCACGTCCGCCGCCGCCCGCAGGCCGGAGGTGAGGGCGGCCTCTGTGTACGGCCCGGCGAGGTAGTCGCCGGCGAAGAAGAGGCGCTCGCTGCGGTGGCGGCGCGCCTTGAACGACGCCAGCGCCCGGATGTAGCCGGGGTAGAACTGCGGAACCAGCTCCGGCCAGCGGTGCACGGCGTAGCCCTCCGTCTTGTCGAGTCCAAGCAGCGGCAGCTTCGCCAGCTCGCCGCGGAGCGCCTCGATCACGTCGCCGTCCGGGCGGTCGAGCAGCTCGGCGGCGTACTCCTCGCTGAAGGCGCAGTTGAACATCGTCTTGCCGGGCGGGACGGCGCCCTCCTTGGGGTTCTCCAGCGCCATGCCGTAGAGGCGCACGCCCTCGCGCCGGCCGATGCCCACGCCGTAGACGCCCGGGTCCGCCTCCTGTGTCGACGTCATCACGAAGACGATGATGCTCGACGCGTAGCGCACGCCCTCGAAGAAGCGGCGCTCCTCGTCCGTTAGGTCGGGGCAGAGGCGCGCGACGTGGTTGCCCGGCGTCGCGACGACCGCCGCATCCGCGCTGAGCGACTCGCCGGTCGCGAGCCGGACCGTCACGCCTTCCGGCGACTGCGTCACACGCGCGACCTCGGCGTCCGTACGCACGTTCAGCTTCGACGCGAGCGTCTGCGTGAGCAGCCCATTACCGCCGACGAAGGCGTGGAGCCGGAAGCCGGACGTGAACATGTAGTTGATCGTCGCGAGGACGAAGGCGCGCGAGAGGTTCTCCGGCAGCACGGTGAACGTCGAGGCGAAGGGCGGCTCGATGATGTAGTCGAGCACCTCGCGACCGAAGCGCGACAGCGCCCAGTCGCGCGCCGACTGGTCGTCGAGCGGCGCGGCCCGCTCGATCTCGTAGAAGTCGAGCAGCGCCCGGTGGCGGCGCAGCTCCAGCAGCAGACGCGGCAGGCGCAGCTTGCTGCCGAGGGTAAGGTCGCGGGCCGACCAGATCGCCTTCAGCCCGGCGTAGCTCGACGTGACGAACCGACCGTTGCGCAGCGTCGCGCCTCGCCCGGTGGCCAGGCGGCGCACCTGCGGGCGCAGCCCCAGCGCGTCGACCAGCGCGCGCATGTTCCGGTAACTGCCGGCGACGAACTGCGCCCCGCGGTCGACGACGAAATCGCCGTGGCGCTCCGTGCGCATCCGGCCGCCCGCCGTCGAATCGCGCTCGAGCACGAGGAGCTCGATGGCCTGCTTCTGCAGCGTGTACGCGGCTGTGAGGCCGGCGATCCCTCCGCCAACGACGATGACGCGCGGGCGCGTTGGCTCCATCAGGTCGTGAGCATACCGAATGGCTCGCAGCGGCGACCAGTGCGCCGCGCCACGCCGATCACGTCATCCGAGGGGTGCGTCGCAGAAGCTCCTCCCAGCCGCTGCGCAGGTTCTCGACCTCCTCGCGTGGGCGCTGCAGCCGCCCGTAGCGCGCTTCCGAGTAGGCATGACTGATCGCCTCGACCACGGGCGAGCCCCAGTGCGCCCTCAGCTCCGCCGCAAACTCGAGCGCTGTCGCGGACTGCGGCCGCGCCAGGCCCTGTACCGCTGACTGACGCAGGACGCTCACGTAGAGCCTGCCGATGGCATCGCGAGGCCCCTGTCCTGAGCGTCCGGGCAGGCGCCCCAGTGCGCCGGCAAGGAGGGCCCGCAGGTTGCTCAGCGGCTGGTTCGGCACGGGCTCAACGCTCTCTCGCACGTCCGGCTCGTCGACGCCATGGCGCCTTCGCCGTCGCATGGCGGACCAGAACAGCGCCAGCGCGAACGCGATCAGCAGCGCGACGAGGCCCGAGCGGACGACATAGCCGAGGACCTGCGCCCAGGCTGGCGGGTTCGATTCATCGGGTTCGACCCGGTCGAACGGGCCGGTAACCGGCGGCTCCGGCAATTCGTTCCGGCTCGGTAGCCAGCCGACGAGGTGTTGTACCGTCCACGCAATGGCCAGGATGAACGGCGCGAACACCAGGGCCACTGCCGCCGCGACGGCGCCCGCAACGAACTCCAGCGCCCGGCCAGCGCCATCAAGCGTAGGTGGCTCAACCAGCGATGCGAGGAGAGAGAGGCCCGCGATCGCCGCCAACGCGCCGGCGGTCCACATCGCGTAGAAGGGCAAGAAGGGTTCGGAAGCACCGGTCCCCGTCGAACGCAGGTTGGCCAGGGCGAGCGCCAAGAACACGGCGAACATGTACGGCGCGGGCAGCCAGCGCAGCCCATCCGGGGCGCTGGTCGACCCGGCGAGCGCGGCGACCACCACCACCACGCCGAGTCCGATGCCCGCCTCGGCCATCAGCTCATCAGGCGTCGATTCGCGCAGGCCGCGCCGGAACCCCCACGCCCAGACGGCCCCGAGCAACGCGACCTCAGTCAGGTCGCCGGCGTGCCCCCCAAGGGCCTCCGTTGGGTCGAGCAGCAGATCGAGTAGCGGAGGCAAGCCCCAGAAGTGCGCCACGCCGGCGATTTCGATCTGCAGGATGAGAGCGAGCAACACGAGCGACCCGACGATCGCCCACGGCCGCGTGGCATCGTCGCTGGCTGTGGTCCGCCCCAGGAGGCGGCCGACGGTGTACGAGAGCGCGACCACCGCCGCCGGCGCAGCGAACGAAACCGACTCGCCGTCAGCGACGATGGCGACGGCAAACGCGACGCCGCCGTACGCGCACAGCGCTGCGGCTGCCAGGAACGCGAGCGACGCGCCGGCGCTGCGCGCGTTCATGACAAGGAGCCGCGTGGCTCGGTCGCCGCATCGAGCGTGAGGCGCCGGACCGCGATTTCGCCCAGCAATTCTGACCAGTCCTCGTCGACGGCCTGGAGGACGACAACCTGCTGGCCGGCATCGTGACGCCTGCGGAGCGCGGTCGCCAGGGCCTCGGGCATCTGGGCCGTCACCACCGCCAGTGTGGCGCCCTGCGGCAGTCGCTCGCCCGCGCGCTCCAGCAGCTCGGCGAGCGAGACCATCGTCATCGGCTCGATGCCGCCCAGCGATTCCAGGATGTGGAGGAGCTGGGCGGGCGCGCGCCCCGGCGCGACGCTCATCGGCAGCAACGACTCCCGCAGGCTGCCGTTGGCCAGCAAGCCGACCGCGTACCCCGACTCGAACGCCCAACGCGCGATCGAGGCCGCGACAACGATGTTTGCCTCAAGCCGCTCCGGCACGTAACCCTCCCACGAATGTTCCATCGTATCGACGTTGAGGGCGACCAGGAGATGCTGTGTCGTAGAGGGTTCGTACACCCGCGACTGGAGCTGGCCGGAGCGGGCTGTCGCCTTCCAGTCGATGCGCCGGAGCGCGTCGCCCGGCTGGTAGGCCCGCACGCCGGCGACGCGGACCGGGTCTTCGAAGATGCGCTCGCGTCCCTTTCGCTCGCCGAGCGGGCGCGCGCTGGGCAGCCCCAGGTCTGGCATCGAGAGGGTGCGAGGGTACACCACGACGCTGGCGGTCCCCTGGTCAGCTCGTTCGGTGATGAAGAGGCCGAAGCCGTCGCCGGAGCGCAGACGGGCCGGGCCCAGCCTGTAGTAGCCACGCGTTTCGCACGGCAGCTCCAGCGACCAGGTGATCCGCTCGTTCCACCCAAGGTGGGCCGCGCGCGTGTAGGCGTTCGTGCGAGTCGCGCTGGATGGCGGCAGCTCCAGGTCCGGCGGTGTCAGCGCTTCCGGGATCTGGTCGCGCATCTCGATCCGTGGCAGCGGGATGAGCTTGTGGTTCGTCAGGCGGTACGTCAGCCGGACGTGCTCGCCGGGAAAGGCTCGCGATTCCGGCAGCAGCCGCTCAAGCGAGACCCGGTCCAGCGCCCGGTCCGCCCATGCGCGCGCGAGCCCTCCTGCCAGCAGGACGAACACACCCAGGCCGACCAACGGGCCGGACCGTGCTAGCACGCCAACAACGACCAGGGCGATCCCCAGAGGCAACCAGGATCCACGCAGAAGCATTGCTACCCCTCAACCGGCGCAGGCACGTCAGCCAGCACCTCTTCGAGGACGTCGCCGACATTGCGGCCTCGCAGGCGGCTCTGCGAGCTGAGGATGAGTCGATGAGGCAGCACGGAGGGAGCGAGGAACTTGACATCGTCCGGCAAGACGTAGTCGCGGTCCTGCATCGCCGCTAGTGCCCGCGACGCGCGGAATAGGAGCAGGCTGGCGCGAGGGCTCGCGCCCAGGTCGAGCGCGGCGTGCTTCCGAGTCGCCCGGACGATATCGAGCAGGTATCGTCGCACCGAGGGCTCGCAGCGCACCTTCGGAACCATGGCGCGCGCCCGGAGCAGCTCGTCCGCCGACACCACAGGCGTCAATGCCTCGAGCGGACTCGCCGCTTCGAAGCGCAGGAGCATCTCCCCTTCTTCCGCTTCGGACGGGTAACCGATGGCGACTCGCATCAGGAACCGGTCGAGCTGAGCTTCCGGCAGCGGGAAGGTACCTTCCAGCTCGATCGGGTTCTGGGTGGCCAGCACCAGGAACGGTGCAGGCAGCGGCATCGTGACGCCATCCATCGTGACCTGGCGCTCCTCCATCGCTTCAAGCAGCGCGCTCTGCGTGCGTGGCGTAGCTCGATTGATCTCGTCGGCGAGCACGACGTTGGCCATGATTGGACCCGGTCGAAACTCGAACTCACCGGACGCCTGGTTGTAGTAGTGGATACCTGTCACGTCGGACGGCATCAGGTCCGGCGTAAACTGGATGCGCTTGAAGGAGCAGCCGATGCTGCGAGCGATCGCCTTCGCCAACGATGTTTTCCCGACACCCGGCACGTCTTCGATGAGCACGTGTCCGTCCGCCAGGAGCGCCACGAGAGCCAGCTCGACGCTGTCGCCCCGTCCCACGATCACCCGGCCGATGTTCTCGCGAAGGCGGTCCGCCAGCTCCTTGATGCCGCCTATCGAGGGGCCGGTGTCGTCTCGCAGATCGTCTCCCACGGTTCTGACAGCTTAGCACGCGTGCAGACGTGGCCGCGTGAGGAGACGGTTGTCGGTTGAGTTGGTGGAGCGGGAGTGCCCAGACCGCCAGGCGGAACCGGCAAGCCCGCCACGCGACGGTCGTTACGACGGCGGGAGCCGCCGCCGGCCTCCTCGCGACCAGGGCGGGCGCTAGTTCTCCGGGATGCTCTCTTCGGGTTCGATCTGGATGCCGCTCTCGAAGTTGTTGGTGGCGGACTCGAACTCCTCGGGCAGGACCTGGACGAGGACGGCGCCGTCGTCCACCATCAGCGCGCCGATGAAGGAGTCGTGGATAGCGCCACCCATGCCCCACCTGGGGTAGGTGACGAAGACGATGAGGAAGACCTGGATGATGACCAGCGCCTTCAGGAAGCCGAAGCCGGCGCCCAGGAGCTGGTCGAAGACGCCGAGCTGCACCATGGCGGTGGTCGGCTTGAGGAACAGCGCCAGCATCTGACCGGCGAGCGCCACCGCGGCGAACAGGATGCCAAACGCGATGATGCGCGACGCGGCCTCGTTGTTGATGAAGAGCAGTACATCGTCCGCGAGCTGTTCGTAGAACAGGCCCGCGACCACGACGCCGATCAGGGCGGAGATCAGCGTCACCGTCTCGCGGATGAACCCCACCTGGAACGCGCTGATGGTGAGGAACAAGACGAATGCGATGATCACACCGTCCAGCCAGTTCATAGCGGCCCCCTTTCGGATGGGGCCACAAGCTGACGGCGCGCTCGCTTGAGCGGTCGATCTACTTCCAGGCGTGATGTGCGGTGGGGCACGCCTAAGGGCTCCTTTCCACAGGGCGGTGGCTAGACCGCGTTCTCTCCATTACTAGTATCGACCGTTTGGCGTAGTCTAGCATGCCCCGTCAAGCGCGACTATCCACATTCTCCCTACGAAACAACTCGACATAAAGGGAGATCACCGGCGCCAGAAAGAGCAGCGCCAGCAGGTAGCCGCCGAATACGTCGCTCGGCCAGTGGACGCCGATGTAGACTCGCGCCGGGCCGGCCGCCGCGATGACGAGCAGGCAGACGGCCCGCAGCGCCCAGCGGCCGAGAGGCCACGGGACCAGCGCCGGCGCCAGGAAGAACAGGAGGCCGAAGAGTACGGAGAGCGCCACGGTGTGGCCGCTGGGGAAGCTGCCTGCGTCGATCTGCTTCGTCACGTCGATCAGGTCCGGCGATGGGCGCGGCCTGCCGATCAGCTCCTGGAGGGCGCTGTTCAGCCACCTGGCGACGAAGGTGAGCAGCACCAGGCCCGCCGCCAGCGGCGCCCTTCGCAACAGGAAGGCGCCGGCGAGCATGACGATCAGCGCCGCCAACGGCCACGTGCCGCCCAGCCAGTTGATCGTGTCGACGAAGCCACCGAAGGCGGGCACGTCGATGTCCTGGACGGCGCGGGCGCTCCGCTCGTCGCCGGGGAAGCGGTCGAAGATAGCGGCGGCTGCCGCCAGCAGTGCGAACAGGAGCGCTCCGGCGATCCAGATCTGGACACCGATGCGCACGCGTCGATCCCGAGATATTGGGCGAGACACTACGCAGTATATCGTCTGTCTCGGAGGAGCGGATGGCAGTAGACTCGGGACGAGATGGAGGAACTCTTCCGCATCATCGTCCTGGGCATCGTCCAGGGCCTGACCGAGTTCCTCCCCATCTCCTCCTCCGGCCACCTGATCCTCGTCCGCGAGCTCTTCGGCTGGGAGTTCAGCAACGACCTCACGTTCGATCTCGCCCTTCACCTGGGAACAACCGTCGCGGTGCTTGCGTTCTTCTGGCGCGAGTGGCTGCTCATGCTCGGAAGCTCGTTAAGCTGGGCGACAAGCGGCGGGCGCGAGCACGGAAGCGATCCTGTGTTCAACCATGGACTGCTCCTGCTGCTGGTGATCGGCTCGGTGCCCGCGGCGCTCGTCGGTTTCCTCTTCGGAGACTACATCGAGGAGCATATCCGCTCGCCGGTCGTGGTGGGGGTGATGCTGATGGTCTTCGGAGGCGTCCTCTTCCTGGCCGAGCGCCTCGGCAGGGGGCGGCGTGACCTCGCGAGCAGTACCTGGCGCGACGCGGTCTGGATCGGCTGCGCGCAGGCCGTGTCGCTGATACCGGGCGTCTCTCGCTCCGGCGTCACGATCTCGGCGGCGCTGGCCCGCGATTACACTCGCTACGATGCGGCCCGCTTCTCGTTCTTCCTCGCGACGCCGGTGATCGTCGGCGCGGGCGGCCTGAAGATGCTCGAAGCGCTGAACGAGGGCATCTCGCGAAACGACCTGGGGCTGATGCTCGTGGGGGCTGTTGTGGCCGCCGTGACTGGCTGGCTGGTGATTGGTTTCCTGCTACGTTACGTCCAGGCGCGGAGCTATCTGCCGTTCGTCATCTACCGGCTCGTGGTGGGCGTCTTCGTGATCGTCTACTTCGCGCGCTAGGCCGACCCGTCGCTGAGCAGAGCGTGGCCGTCCGCGGCGAGTGCCATTACCCGGTCGGCGACGAGCTCGGGCGCGAGAACGTCAGGGTCGACCTTCGCGACGCCGCCCCACGACGCGAGCCGTTCGTACAGCGCGTCGAGGCGGCCGCCGCGATGCCATTCGGTCGGGCGCTCCCGCTCACGTTCTAGCACGACGCCGAGCGGCGGTAGCAGGACGACGAGGTGCACGGCGTGGCCGCAGCCGGCGAGCGCGGCGCGATAGAGGGGCAGGTCTTCCGGCGTCACTACATCGTCGATGATCACGCCGTAGCCCGCGTCCAGGAACCGGCGGGCGGTGTCGCACACGGACGCGATCAGCAGCGCGCGTTGCGCGCGCCCAGCAGGCGATTCATCCCACGGCCGCAGGCGTCCCATCCGGATCGAGTCACGCAGCGCGCGCACCTCGATGTGCAGCATGCGGTCGTAGCGCTGGCAGAGCGCCTCGGCCGTCGCGGACTTGCCGGCGTTGGGCGGGCCGGAGAGGATGACGAGCTGGTTGGGCATGAGACGGTGCTCCCGAAGGCTATTCTACTGGGTCTCGAAGCTCGATGTTCGAGCCTCGAACATCGAGCTCAGCACCCGCTCCTCCCCGGCAGCGTCCTCGTCGCGCGAAACGTGTCATTAGGATTTGCCCTCACCCCGGCCTTCGGCCGACCCTCTCCCCTGGGGAGAGGGGACGTTCCCGCCGGCCAGGACCGGTTGCGCGAAACGTGGCATTAGGATTTGCAAAATGGCACTTTGCGGGCGTAACACCTCGATCCACCTCCAGCGCGCGAGTCTGGCGCCCAGACACTGAGCGCTGCATCCCCTCGGCGAGTTGTCGAGCCTAGGGTAAGGGCCGGGCGGAAGAGCGCGTAGTGCGACGTGGCGCGACCAAGCCGGCTTATGCCCGTTCAGCGAGCTGCTGGAATGCGGTGCCCGGCGGCCCGTTCGCCAGCCGCTGGCGGATCTCCTCCGCGCAGGCCTGCGGGCTGAGCAGGGACGTATCGACCTCCATGTCGTAGACGCCAGGCTTGTGCACCTCGTCCTGCCAGAGACGCACAGGTGCGGGCACGGGGTCGTCGGCAGTGCTCACGGTGTAGTGCCCGGGTGGAGACTCGTTGCGGCGCTTCATGACCTCCTCGATCGGGCAGCGCACGCCGACGAACAGCACGGGCAGCCCCGCGAGCCGTCGCGCGCAATCACCGAGCAGGCCTGGGTGGATCGCGCCGTGATGTCCGACGTCGGCGACGACGTTGAGGCCGAGCCTGCTGTGCGCCGCGATCGACTCGTAGAACGCGGCGTAGAGCGTTGGCACGAGCGGCTCGAGTTCAGGGCGGTCGCCGCCGAGTGCCGGGCCCGGGCCCGGCCGGAGGCCGATTCCGGGCTGGTATCGCTTCGGCGTGACGCCTATCGCGAAGACGTCGACGCCGAGGTTCATCCAGACGCCCTCGAAGGTGTCCTGGACGACCTTGACGATGCTCGACTTCCCCGCGCGAGGGGCGCCGTTGAGGATGACGATCTGGCCGGGCGGTGCTGGTTCGTCCATCGTTGGTCATTGTACGGGGAGGAACGAGGAAGGAGGAACGCGCCCTGTTCGATTAGCCACAGATGAACACAGATGAAACACAGATTCGCGATGGTCTAGATGGACCAACGTTCGGGCCGAAGGAGCGCCACCATGGCGCTCAGGCGGCGGTCGAGGTGGTGAGCACGTGGCCGGGGATGATGGAGACGATCGAGATCCGGCCTGTGCTCGGCTAGGGGACGCCCGGATCAGAACCATCGCCTATTGAACGGCGTACAGGCGCCATTCGTCCGGCACGCCCTTGAGGCGATGCGCCCCGCGATCAGCGAAACGGATCTGCGATCCCGCCACCAGATCCTTCACGGTGCTGGAGACGAGCACCTCGTCCGGGCCGGCGGCGGTCGCCACCCGGGCGGCGATATGAACTGCGATGCCTCCAACGTCGTCACCGATCAACTCACACTCGCCCGTGTGGAGCCCCGTACGCACCTGAAGTCCCAGCGGGCGCACTCGTTCGCGGATCGAATTGGCGCACCGTATCGCGCGCGCGGGCCCGTTGAAGGTCGCGAGCAAGCCGTCGCCGGTCGTGTTCACATCGCGCCCGTCGAAGACCGCGAGCTCCTTGCGGACGGCCGCGTAGAAGTTACCGAGCAGCTCGCGCCATTGCCGGTCGCCCAGCTCAGCGGCGCGCTCCGTGGAGCCCACAACATCTGTGAACATTAAGGTGGCGAGCACGCGGTCCGGCTCCGGGCGCTGGCGCGTGCCGGTGATGAACTCCTCCATCTCGTCGAGAAGGTGGTCCAGGACGTCCTCGTCGAGCGCTTGGATCAGGTGGTCCTCGCCGGGGAGTTCGACGTACTTCGCACCCGGAATGTGCTCGGCCAGATAGCGCCCGGATTCGACCGGCACGAGCGCATCGCCCACACGGTGGAAGATGAGGGTCGGCGCCTGGATTGAAGGCAGAATGTGGCGGACGTCGATCTCGTAGTTGGCTCGCATGAGCGCCACGATGGCCCCCGGACTCGCCGCGGCCCGCTCCAGGCCGGCCCACCAGCGGACGAAGGCTTCGTCCTTGGCGCGGCTCGGGGCATTGAGTGCGACGAGGATGCCCTGGCCCCAGCGCCTCTCGATGAGGTCGACCGCGGCCGCGAAGACCTCTCGGGTCAGCGCCCAGGGCGGTTCCCGCATCGACGCAAAGGCGCCAAACAGGACGAGGCCCGCGGTTCGCTCGGGGTAGGTGGCGGCGAACATCAGCGACATCGCGCCGCCCTCCGACCAGCCGTAGATGGTGGCGACCTCGGACCCCGCCGCGTCTATCACGGCTATCACGTCGCCGGTGCGTTCTTCCAGCGTTTGCTCCCCGACGCGATCGGAGAGCCCCTGGCCGCGTTTGTCGAAGACGATGACCCGGGAGAACGCCCCAAGCCTCTTCAGCATGTACTCGTTCGGCGGGAACTCCCAGTAGAGCTCCACGTGCGACGTCGTTCCTGGAATCAGCACGATATCGCGCGGGCCGTTGCCGAAGACCCGGTAGGCGATGTGAACATCTCCACTCCTGGCGTACTTCGTCTGGGCGTCCATCGCTCCTCCGGCTTCGCCTATGGTAGCGCATGCCAGATTGCGTGGCCCCACAGCCCCGAAGAGAACCTCCTCGAGGCCCAAAGGCGTCGCGACGAGACATACGTTATGCCGTTGAGTGCGCGATCCTGAGGACGGCCGCTACGATTTCGTCTAAGGGAGCCGTGGTGTCGGTCTCATGGCCGGCGACGCCGCGCAGCTTGGGTTCCGTGTGCTCGAGGTCGCTGTGGACCTGCGCCAGCTCGTCAGGGCGCTCGCCGAACGGGGTGGTCGTCCTGGTGGCCAACCGTTCTCTGATAACGTTCGCGGGCGCGCTGAGCACGATGATCTCGAACTGGCGATAGAACTGCACCTGGTTCGACGCGCAGCCAGCGACTAAGATCACCTCGGCGTCCTCCGTCGCGAGCAGCTCGCGGACGCCGTCCGCGCGCCACACCCACTCGCCGTCCGGCGCCGCCTCCGACCACCCCGGCTCGTCCACGTCGATGGCCCGGCAGCCGCGCGCAGCGAGCCCGCGCACCAGCGTCGACTTGCCGGTGCCGGACATGCCGGTGATGAGGACGCGCTTCATGGTGCGTACGTGAACAGCGTTCTATCGGCTCTGACGCTCTCTCCCTACGCAGGCTCGGTGATCCAAACCTGTGGCTCACCTACCACGCCGGCCTTCGCCATAGCGTCTCGGAGCTCGGCGCTCTCGATGAAGGCGTTCGCGCCATCGGCTGTCCCGAAGTCGTGGGTCACGGTGACATCGTTTGCGTCCGCGACGCTGCGATAGATGGCGTCGCCGAGGACTCCCATGTGGCGGCGGGTCGGTTCAAAGTCGGCGTAGGCCCTGCGCCAGGCGTCATACTCGGACACGCGGTGGCGGATGAATAGTCGAGGCATGCTGCTTTCCTTGGTTCCTTCCCCGTCTACGCGGGCGTTTGCGCCCCAGGTGGCTCAACTGCGATCTCACCCGACACGTCGGAAACAGCGGCAAGCGTGTTGTAGATCGTGCCGAACTTCTCGATGTTCTTGCGCAGGTTCTCGACCCGCTGCGGCGGTTCGTCCGTCACGAGCCGCAGTACATACCGCACGCGTGCGATGCGAGGCGGGGCGTCTTCACGCTCTGCCACGACATCGATGGCGGCGTGGTCGTAGCGGAATGGGAGTATCTCGGCGAAGCGGGAGACATTCTTCAACACGCAGGCAGCGAAGGCCGCCGCCAGCAACTCGGCCGGCCCCGCCAGCTGCTGGCTTGGTGACGGCCCGCTGTCGAACGTAATCCGGGTCTGCTTACATCTCGCTTCGGAGACACCGGGGCCGGTGTTCTCCGCCTGCAGCTCATAGCGCATGACTGCCTGGGTCATCTTACCTCCCGTCTCCGGATATCCTGCGCACCGATGCTAGTCATCCGCAAGCTCCGCTGCCTCCTTCGCGCCGAGGATGCGAAAGACCTTCGTCGTGCCGTCATCACTGGCGATACCGCGAACCGCCTTACGGCCGTTCTTCATGGTCACGACCTCCGAATTCATGATCGTGCATTCCTTCCGGGTCCGGAGATTGTAAGCCTTGTACTCCTTCATTGCGGCCCCTCCTTCTGGAATCTCTAACCGGTGGGGCTCATCGGCCGCGCGTCTATTGCTTCAAGGTCATCGGGTTCCCGCAACAATGCAGCGTACCCTCACCGCCCTTCGTAACGATGAACTCGGACCCGCAGTGTTTGCACACGTATCGCTTGCCGACGATGTTGGCCACGCTCTACTGCCTCTTCTCAGTCCCAGGCGGGGCCCGGGGCGCCTTCCGCCGCTAGCTGGCGCTGTAGAGCGCCAAGGTCTCTCTCCAGTCGTTTCAACCTCCGCCACGTCAGGACTGTCCAGATGATCGGAGTAAACACGAGCAAGGGCATCAGCAGCATGAACCGGCGGGGCGGGCGCCTGCTATGCCGGGAACCAAGTCCTTCTGCGTGCTCAGGGTGTCGGCACATGGCTTCTTCTCTCCAGGAGCGAGTGGAGCCATCATTAGAAGAGCCACTCGCTACGAGCATCATAGCCTGGCGCCACGCTATCCAGGCAGGGCCAACCCGACGTAGAGAATAGGCCGTTTGGCGGGCCATCTGAGGCCGGTCTGGCCCGATGATGGCGCCCGAGCGGCCCGGCGTTGCGGCGCGGCTTCGGTATCATGGTGGCATTGCGAAGGAGGACGGCATGCCGATGGTATACGAGCATTCGGTGGTAGAGGCTGGTGCCTTGTGGGCAAAGATGCATCCGCATGGGGCGGATCGCATCAGGGATGTCGTGACCGGAGTCTTCGCGATCAAGAAATGTCACGAGCCTGAAGAGATGCTGTGCGCTAATTGCTACCGAGAGCTTGTGCGGGTGATCCGCGAGGAGGACCCATCCGTTGCAGAATCCATGCGCAAGGGCGAATACACGTGGACCCGCGCTTGGCTGCACGGAGCAGTCGGCTGAAGGCGATCTGCTCGCGAGCAGGATCAACCTCGGATCTCGGACCCCCCCTGCTTGGGAAGCAAGGGTGGGAACGGCGGCTCGGCCCCTGCCGTCTACCCCTCGACGGTCAGGCTCATGTCGAGGGCGGGGGCGGAGTGGGTGATGCCGCCGACCGAGATGACGTCGACGCCGGTCTCCGCAATGGCGCGCACGTTCTCCAGCGTCACGCCGCCCGAGGCCTCGGTGAGGGCGCGGCCGCGCGCGGCTTCGACGGCGCGGCGCATCTCGTCGACCGGCATGTTGTCGAGCAGGAGCACGTCGGCGCCCGCTGTGAGCGCCTCGATGGCCTGATCGACCGTCGTTACCTCGATCTCGACGCGCATGACGTGGGGCGCGGCCAGGCGCATCTGCTGGATCGCCTGCGCGATGGTGTCGCCGCGGGCGCGGATGACCGCGATGTGGTTGTCTTTGATCAGCACACCGTCAGCCAGGTTGAAGCGGTGGTTGCGCCCGCCGCCGACGCGCACCGCGTAACGCTCCAGCGTCCGCAGGCCGGGCGTCGTCTTGCGCGTGTCGACGATGCGGACGCGGCCGGTGAAGCCGGCGCCGGCGGTCGCTTCGACGAGCTGGCGGGTGGCCGTCGCGACGCCTGAGAGGCGCTGGAGGAAGTTCAGCGCGACCCGCTCGCCGCTCAAGACGGGCGCCAGCGCGCCCTCGATGCGGGCGACGGGGGTGGCCGGGCCGACGCTCGCGCCTTCGGGCAGGAGCGCCTCCAGACGAAGGGACTGATCGAGGGCGGCGAAGACGGTGGCGGCGACGGGCAGGCCCGCGAGCACGCCCTGGCCCTTGACGGTGATCGTCGCGATACCGCGCTGCTCGGGCGGTACCAGGGCTTGCGTGGTGATGTCCCGACGGGCCGCGTCCTCCTCCAGCGCCATTTCGACGACGCGGCGCAGGAGCATCGGATCGAGCGGGGGTGGGCGTACCTCCGGCATTGCCCAGTCATTGTGCGTCGGCGCTGGAGTTTGAGCAAGCACGAATGTGTTACGCCTCTTGCCGGAAGACGATGTGCCGCCGCCACGCCTCCAGAGGCTCGGGGAAGTCGGTACGGTAATGCGCGCCGCGGCTCTCTTCGCGCCGGAGCGCCGATTCGGCCACCAGCCGGCCGCCGAGCACCATGTTCGCGAGCTCGTCGGCGGGGCGGTCGGCCGGGCGCGTGAGCGACGCCTGCCACGCCGAGAGCGTGTCGCAGGCGCGCTGGAGTGGGTCGCCGTCGCGGACGATGCCCACCTGCTCCCACATCAGCGCCTGCAGCGCCGAGCGGCTGAGCGGCGGCGCTTCGGTGCGCTGGGCGGTCGACAGGGCGAAGGCGTCGGGCGTGGGGGACGCGGGCGTGGGGGCGTCGCCGGTCGCGAGCGCGCGCTCGACGACGCGTCGCGCGAAGACGACGGTTTCGAGCAGGGAGTTCGAGGCGAGGCGGTTCGCGCCGTGGACGCCGGTGCAGGCGCACTCGCCGCAGGCGTACAGCCCGGCGACGGTCGTTTCGCCCCAGACGTTGGTGCGGACGCCACCCATCATGTAGTGCGCGGCCGGCGAGACGGGCACGGGCTCCTTCGTCATGTCGACGCCGTGCTCCAGGCAGTGATGGTAGATCTGCGGGAAGCGCGCGCTGACGCGGTCCGGCTCCAGGTGCGTCACGTCCAGGTAGACGCGGTCCGCGCCGGACTGCGCCAGCGCGGTATGGATCGGGCGCGCGACGATGTCGCGCGGGGCGAGCTCGGCGCGCTCGTCGTACTCCGGCATGAAGCGACGCCCGTTCGCGTCGCGCAGGATGCCGCCCTCGCCGCGCACCGCCTCGGAGATGAGGAACACGGGCACGCCGGGCAGGCAGAGGGCCGTCGGGTGGAACTGGATGAACTCCATGTCCGCGATCTCGGCGCCCGCGCGGTAGCCGAGCGCGACGCCGTCGCCCGTGGCGACCGCCGGGTTCGTGCTGACGCGGTAGAGCTGGCCGCAGCCGCCCGTCGCGAGCACCACCGCGCGGCCCTCGAAGGTCTGGCGCGCGTTCGTGCGCGCGTCGAGCGTGGCGACGCCGGTCGCGCGCTCGCCTTCGACCAGCACGTCCTCGACGAGGCAGTACTCCTTGATCGCGATGCGCGACATGCGCGCGAGCGACGAGAGCGACAGCTCGATGTGAGCGCCGGTGGCGTCGCCGCCAGCGTGGATGATGCGCGGCCGGCTGTGGGCGCCCTCGCGGCCCAGCGCCACCTCGCCGTCAACGCTGTCGAAGGGCACGCCGAAGCGCACGAGGTCGCGGATGCGCTCCGCCGCCTCGGTGACGAGGATGCGCGCAGCCTCTTCGTCGACCAGGCCGGCGCCCGCCTCGATCGTGTCGCGCAGATGCAGCTCAGGCGAGTCGTCCGGGCCGACGGCGGCGGCGATGCCGCCCTGCGCGTAGCGGGTATTGCACTCGTCGATGGAGCCCTTGGTGAGGATGAGGACGGAGCCGTGCTCGCGGGCGAGGAGGGCGGCGTAGAGGCCGGCGATGCCGGAGCCGACGATGATGTAGTCGTAGCGCATCCCTCACCCCCGTCCCCTCTCCCTCGGGGAGAGGGGTGCGTGCTTGGCCTGCGCCTCACAGGGTCGAGGCCGAGGGCTGGAAGTTGAGTTGATGTAGCTGCGGCGCATCGAGAGTTAGTGTATCACGTACACTAACTTGTGTCGACTAGACGAGCTGGGGCGGTGGTCCAGCCTTGCGGCGCTGGCCGCTGCCGCCGCAGTCGGGGCACTCGATGACGATGCTGTCGCTGCCGGGCATGCTCAGGTTGCCCTCACCGCTGCAGATATCGCAGCGCACCAGCGTTCCTGCTCCGGCGACGCGCATCGCTTCGTCTCTTCCCTGGTGACGTCAGTCTAGCAGAGATGGGCCCGCGCGAGGGCAATCCGGCCTCGACTGCGGGCCGTATGTTGAGTAAGGGAGCGCGCATCCACCAGCTAGGCGTCGCTCCCCAGGCGGCGCGGATGCGGAGTCGCGCCGCCTGTTACGTTCAGCGGCGGCGAACGACACCAACAGCGCCCCGAGCGATCGGGGCGCTGAGCCTACGGGCAGCCGGCCGTCAGGCGGGTCTCACTCCTTCTTGCTCTCGATGACGCTCTTGGCCTTGACGGCGATGGTCTTCGGTCGCATCTCGGCGGCCTTGGGCAGGTGGAGCGTCAGCACGCCGTGCTCGAAGACGGCGTCGGCCTTGTCCGCCTCGACGCGGACGGGCAGCGTCAGCGCGCGCTGGAACGAGCCCTGACGCAGCTCCTTGCGGTAGTAGTTCGGCTTCGTCTCCTCGTGCTCGGACTTGCTCTCGCCCTTGATCGTGAGCGTGTCGCCGGTGACCGAGATCTCGACCTCCTCCGGCTTTACGCCCGGGAGGGAGGCCTTGACGACGATCTCCTCGTCGGTCTCCAGCAGGTCGACTGGGACGGTCGCTTCGCCGTTCTCCCAGGTGATCAGGCGCCAGGGGCGGCTGAAGCCGCGCTCGAACAGCCTGTCCATCGTGTCCCGGAGGTCGGTCATCTCGCGGAACGGGTCCCACCGTGTAATGTCAGCCATCTCTTCTGTACCTCCATTGTATATTTGGCGCCGGGCCGGCTGCCCCCAGCGATTCCACTCTCGATTATACGGCTACTCTCCTATGATGTCAAGACTCTTGATGCTCTTGCTATCAACTTTTCTCCTGTTGCTCCTTTGACATCACGCGGTTCCTTTCATATACTAAGACTGAACAGTCATGGCCAGCAAGGACTATTACGCCACTCTTGGGGTGCCGAAAGGCGCGACTCAGAAGGACATCCGGCAGGCGTATCGACGCCTCGCCCGGCAGCACCACCCTGACGTGAACCCGGGCGACAAGGCGAGCGAGACCCTCTTCAAGGAGGTCAACGCCGCGTACGAGGTGCTCTCCGACAAGGAGAAGCGCAAAAAGTACGACAAGTACGGCGACCAGTGGCAGTACGCCGACCAGATCGAGGAGATGCACCGAACGTCAGGCGGCGCCCGCCCGCAGCGCTTCGGTGGTGATGGCGGTGGCGTCCGATACGACTTCGGCGACCTGGGCGACCTCGGCGGTGTCTTCGAGAGCTTCTTCGGCGGCGGCGGACGCTCGCGGGCGCCGCGTCGCGTCGCCAACGTCCAGCAGCCGGTTGAGATCACGCTCGAGGAGGCGTTCCGCGGGACGAGCCGAACGCTCCAGCTCGCGGCGGAAGAGCCGTGCGCGACCTGCGGCGGCACCGGCGAGATCGCCGGAGCGACCTGCCACGTCTGCAACGGCGCCGGCGTCACGCTGAAGGCCCGCCGCCTCGAGGTGAAGATCCCGCCCGGCGTCGCCACGGGCTCGCGGGTACGCGTCGCGGGCGAGGGCCAGGCGGGCATGGGCGCCCAGCGCGGCGACCTGTACCTGATCGTCTCGGTCCGGCCGCACGAGCGCTTCGAGCGCAAGGGCGACGAGCTCTACGTCGACATCGACGCGCCGGTCACCGACGCCGTCCTCGGCGGTGAGGTGGAGGTGCCGACGCTGACGGGTCGCGTGATGCTGACGGTGCCGCCGCTGAGTCAGAACGGCAAGACGTTTCGCCTGGCCGGCCAGGGGATGCCCCGTCTGAATGCGGAGGGTCGCGGCAACCTCCACGCTCGCCTGCGCGTCAAGCTGCCGGAGCAGTTGACCGACCGCGAGCGGGAGCTGTTCGAGGAGATCCGGGCCGCGAAGGAACAGGGAACGAGCAACAAGGAACGAGGCGGAGGGGACAAGGAACGAGTGGAGAAGCGCAAGGCACATGGATGACCGCGACATCTCGGTGGACGACGAGCCCTGCTTCGTGATCAGCGTCGCGTCGCGGATGGTGGGCATGCACGCGCAGACCCTTCGCGCTTACGAGCGCATGGGGCTCTTACGCCCGACGCGCTCGCTGGGCCAGCGGCGTCTCTACTCGCCGGCGGACATCGCCCGGCTGCGCGACATCCAGCGCCTGATCAGCGACCTGGGCGTGAACCTCGCCGGCGTCGACGTTATCTTCCGCATGCGCGACCGCATCCTCCAGATGGAGGCGGAGATGGAAAACCTCCGCCGCGAGGTGCAGCGCATGCGCGACCGCAGGCTCCCCGCGCCGAGGGAGTAGGATTATGATGAAGAAGGAGGCTAGGAATGAGCACGCAGAGCCTTACTGATGACTTGTTGCTGATCGCCTGTGGACCGCGCGAAGGGGAAATGCGGGTACTCCTGGATGAACTCCTCCGCAATAGGTCTGTACCTCGGGAGACCGTTGCCGCTGAGGCCCGCCGCGTTATCGGACTGCTCCGGTTACAGGCTAAGTCGATGGAGCAGTTGCCACCGCTGAACCTGAACGATGACGAGGCCGCGCGCCTAGGGCTACGGGATTGGATCGAAGCGACCCGTGCCCGTGCAGCCGAGCTTCGGAAGGAGGCGGACGAATTCGAGGAGGCTGCAATCGCGGCGACACTTCTCGCAAAGGACGATGTCACCTCCTGGAGTGCCCGGGGTCTCTTGCGTGGGTTGGACGTGAGCGAGGACGAAATCGAAGAGGCGAAGCATTCCCTATTCAGGGCATCCTATGACGACAACGTCTGACACCTACATCATCGATACGCATGCTCTCGTCTGGTACCTTACCGACGACGCGAAGCTGTCCGAGCAGGCTGCTTCAATTATCGAGCGCAGCGAGCATGGCGATCTGACAATAGCAATTCCCACGATCGTCCTCGCCGAACTACTGACGATCGTCGAGAAGAAGAGAGCGCCATTGGCCATGCCGAGGGTTCTTGATTGGATGATCAGTAACACGGGCGTGGTAGTGTACTCGTTCGACCTGATGGTCTTCGCGGAACTAGTACGAATTGGAGGCGGGCTCGATTTGCACGACAGGATCATCGCAGCCACAGCGACCCGCTATGGAGTGCCGGTCATCACACGTGATCCGGCACTTCGCAATGCTGTTCGTGCAGTGTGGTAGTCGGGTGAGCCCGGCGAGTGGTGATACGCGAACGGTCACATGCAACGTGTCTGTCAAAGTACGCTGACGGACCATCGGCCGCGATAGGAGACCGCATCGCTCGTCCAGCCGTTAGTCCGTTCGATATTCGTTGACAGATCAACAGGAAAGCCCAGAGGACAGAGGTAACCAGCCATGATGAGACAGGATAGGTTCACACAGCAGGCGCAGGAACATTCCTGCGGGATGAATCCCGCAGCTTCTCAATCAGGGAGCCTGTTTCGACGGGGTACGCGACACGCCATCCGATCTGGCCGCCCGTATGACCGGTGATCGTCATCCTGCGCTGGTGGCGACCTGAAGGTCGCCGCTACCTGGCGCAGGAAGCAGCGCCGCTGGCGCAGAGCGGGTGACAAGAAGGGACAGGAAGGGATAGGACAGGAACCAGAGGTAACAGCCATGATGAGACAAGACCGATTCACGCAACAGGCGCAGGAGGTACTGGCCGGCAGCCAGGAGCTGGTGCGTCAGCAGCGCCACAGCCAGTGGGACGTCGAGCACGTCCTGCTCGCCCTCCTGCAGCACCCGGACGGCCTCACGCGCCGTATCCTGGAGACGATGAAGGTGGACGTAGACGGCCTGCGCGACCGCGTCGCGGCGACGCTGGCCCAGACACCGAAGCTCGCCTACGACGTCGTGCAGATCTACACCACGCCGCGCATCGTCAAGATGCTCGAGGTGGCGAACGCCGAGGCCGAGCGGCTGAAGGACGAGTACGTCTCGGTCGAGCACCTGCTCATCGCCATCGCAGACGAGCGCGAGGGCGAGTCGGCGAAGATCCTGCGCGAGTTCGCCGTCGACAAGGAGCGGCTGTACCAGGCGCTGGCCGAGGTGCGCGGTGGCGCCCGCGTCGACTCGCCGTCGGCGGAGAGCCGCTACGGCGCGCTCGAGAAGTTTTCCATCGACCTGACGGAGGCGGCGCGCCAGGGCAAGCTCGACCCCGTCATCGGGCGTGAGAACGAGATCAAGCGTGTGATGCAGATCCTCAACCGGCGCACCAAGAACAACCCGGTGATCATCGGCGAGCCGGGGGTGGGCAAGACCGCCGTCGCCGAGGGCCTCGCTCAGAAGCTCGTCGCCGGGGACGTGCCGGACAACCTCAAGGACAAGCGGCTGCTGGCGATGGACATGGGCGCGATGGTCGCCGGCTCGAAGTTCCGCGGCGAGTTCGAGGAGCGGCTCAAGGCCGTGCTCGACGAGATCCGGCGCGCCCAGGGCGAGGTGATCATCTTCATCGATGAGCTGCACCAGGTCGTCGGGGCGGGCGGCGCGGAGGGCGCCATCGACGCGTCGACGATGATGAAGCCCGCCCTCGCCCGAGGCGAGCTGCACGCCATCGGCGCGACCACGCCGGACGAGTATCGCCAGCACATCGAGAAGGACAAGGCGCTCGAGCGCCGGTTCGCGCCGGTCTGGCTGGAGGAGCCGACCGTGGAGGACACGATCGAGATCCTCAAGGGCCTCCGTCCGCGTTACGAGGAGCATCACAAGGTGGAGATCACCGACGAGGCGCTCGTGGGCGCCGCCCGCCTCTCCGACCGTTACCTTACGGAGCGCTTCCTGCCGGACAAGGCGATCGACCTGATCGATGAAACGTCGTCGAAGAAAGTGATCGAGGCGCAGAGCATGACGCCGGAGCTGCGCGACCTAAAGGCTCGCCTGGACGAGCTGGGCGCGCAGACCGAGGCGGCGGCCCAGCGCCAGGACTACGAGGAGGCGGCGCGGATCAAGCAGGACGTGCTCGCGATCCAGGCGGAGTACGACGAGCGCCGGGCGCGCTGGGAGCAGGAGGAGAAGATCACGCTCCGCGTCGACGAGACGGACATCGCCGAGCTGATCGCGTCGATGACGGGCATCCCGGTGTCGCGCATGCTGGAGAGCGAGGCGGAGAAGCTGCTCCAGATGGAGGAGCACCTGCACGAGCGGGTCGTTGGCCAGGATGACGCGGTGACCGCCGTCTCCGAGGCGCTCCGCCGCGCCCGCGCCGGCCTGAAGGACCCGCGCCGGCCCATCGGCAGCTTCATCTTCCTGGGCCCGACGGGCGTGGGGAAGACGGAGCTGGCGCGCGCGCTGGCCGAGTACATGTTCGACGACGAGGACGCGATGATCCGGCTGGACATGTCGGAGTACGGCGAGCGTCACACCGTCTCGCGCCTGATCGGCGCGCCGCCCGGCTACGTGGGCTACGACGAGGCCGGCGGCCTGACCGAGGCCGTGCGGAGGCGCCCGTACCGCGTCGTCCTCTTCGACGAGATCGAGAAGGCGCACCCGGAGGTGCTCAACGTCCTGCTCCAGATCATGGAGGACGGCCACCTCACCGACGGCCACGGCCGCACGGTGAACTTCCGCAACACCGTGATCATCATGACCTCGAACCTCGGCACGAGCTCCGAGTCGAAGGGCGCCTTCGGCTTCGTCACCAACCGGGCGAAGACCGAGACGGAGCGCGACCGGCTGCGCAAGAACGTGGAGGAGGCGCTGCGCCGGTTCTTCCGGCCGGAGTTCCTCAACCGCGTGGACGAGATCATCATCTTCGAGCCGCTCACGGAGAAGGAGCTCGACCCGATCGTGGAGCTGATGCTGGAGGACGTGGAGGACCGCCTCACCGACCGCCAGATCACCTTCGAGGCGACCGCTGCCGCGAAGAAGGCGCTTGTCGAGGAGGGCTACGACCCGGCCTACGGCGCGCGCCCGCTGCGCCGCGTCGTCGAGAAGCAGGTGGAGAACGCGCTCGCCCGGCGCATCCTTGCCGGCGAGTTCTCGGAGGGCGACCACATCCTCGTGAACTACGACGGCGAGAACTTCACGTTCGTGAAGGCGGAGGCGAGCGAGCCCGTCGCCGTGGGCGCGTAGGCTTTACCGGTACGTACCGCGCCTGTAGGGGGGGGGGGGAGGGCCCCCCCCTACGCTTCTCCTTCTGTGGGACAGGCTTCAGCCTGTCGCCGCCGGGCTAAAGCCCGACCCGCGATGGGATATTGCATCGTCTGGCGAAATGGACGCCACGCGACTGCTGGGCGGGTCTTAGACCCGCCCCTACATAGGTATACTGCCTAAGGAGCTATGTCATGAGTACGCGTCGATCTGTAGTCCAGCTAACGGAGATGCAGTCGGGCGCCGACCTGCCGATCGCTCGTTCCCGGGTGCTGCCGGATGAGGTCGAGGGCTGGCTGTCGCTCACGCACCACGCCGACCCGAAGCTGCGCAGCAAGGCGGTGCGCGCCCTCTGCCCCTGCCACGTGAAGCGACAGGACGACCGCATCTGGGGGCGCATCTTCGAGATGGCGTCCGACGACGACGCCCACGTCCGCAGCACGATCCTCCACGCGCTCGGCGACGGCTCGCCGCGAGCGCTCGAACCGCAGGTCGTTGCTTCGCTCGAAGGCATGCGCGACGACCCCGACCCGAGCCTGCGGCGGCGCGTCCGTAAGCTGCTCGCGGTCTACCGTCGCACGGGCCAGGTCAACGTTCTGTAGCGCGAATGGAGAGGAACCTACATCGACATGCCTGAGACTGGATCGACGAAGCCCTGGTGGTTGGCCGCTGCGCTCCTGGTCGGCGTATTCGCGGTCGGAGGGATCGCCTTCGGCGTCGGCCGCTTGACCGCGGGCGGGGGATCGGAGAGCGACCTTGGCGATCGCCAGGCGGACGTCGCCGAGCGAGGCGCGACGGTGATGCCGTTCGACCTGGAGCGGACCACGCACGTTTTCAGCCAGACGGCCGACGGCGGGCTCCAGACCGTCACGGCGGACGACCCGCAAGACGCCGAGCAGGTCCGGCTGATCCGCGAGCACCTGAAGTCGGAGGCCGCCCGCTTTGCCGCCGGCGATTTCAGCGACCCGGCGCAGATCCACGGCTCAGCGATGCCCGGCCTCGCGGAGCTCTCGGCGGCCGGCGGCGCAATCGAGATCGAGTACAGCGATGTCCCCGATGGCGCTGCGATCCGCTACGCAACGGAGGATCCTGCCCTGGCGTCGGCGCTGCATCGCTGGTTCGATGCGCAGGTCTCGGACCACGGCGACCACGCGCACGACGGATCGATGCGCTAGGGCGAGTCCTCGCGATCAGATCTTCTGGACAAACGCAGGGTCGTGCAACAGGCAAGCGCGGGCGGGTCTCAGACCCGCCCCTACCGCGTCGGGCTGAAGCCCGCCCCGCGGAGGATGGGCACGGGCCGGCTCACAAGCGCCCCGGACTGGTCGCCGGCAGCGCCCTCATCGCAAGGCCGCGCACGCGTACGAGACGTTTGTTCACCGGGTCCGGCGCGACGCTGAAACCCTCCATGGTGTAGGCGCCTAGCAGCGCCCTCGACGCTTCGTCACCAAAGACGACTACCGTTGTGCGGCGGGTGCCGTTCAATCGGGCAAACGTCTCTGCTGCTCCGCGTTCGATGATCCGGCCGTCGGCCGTCTCGAACTCAAGACTGAACTCAGGCTTTATGCCCAAGCGCTCTAGTACGTCCTTGGGTATCCAGGTGTAGCTGGCTCCGGTATCGACAAGCGCTTCGACGGACTCCCACCGTTGGCCGTCTCGGTCGCCGACTTCGAACGATGCATTGAACGTGCCCATCGATCAATCGTACCCAGGTATGTCGAGGGCCGTCAAAGCGCCCGGTCCGCCGCGTCCCGGCCCGCGATGCGGCCGAAGACGGCGCCCCGCAGGACGGACGTGGCGCCGGGGTAGTTGTAGTAGTAGACCTCGCCCATCAGCTCGCCCGCTGCGTACAGCCCTTCGATGACGCGGCCGGCGGTATCGTAGACGCGCGCCCGGCCATCGACCTTCAGGCCCCCAAACGTGAACGTGATGCCGCCGGTCACCGGCACCCCGACGAAGGGCGGTTCTGTGATCGGCAGCGCCCAGTTGCTCTTCGGCGGGCTGATGCCGCGCGCGGCCGTGCCATCGAGCCGGTCGAGGTCCAGCTCGCCGGGCTGGACGGCGGCGTTGTACGCGTCGACCGTCCGCGCGAGGCCGTCCGGCGCGATGCCTAGCTCGGCTGCCAGGCCCGCGAGCGTGTCGGCGATGATCGGCGGCGCGACCGGGTACCAGGCGCGCTGGAACTCCGGGCGGCGGTACATCTGCTGGTCGAAGATGCAGAACGCCAGGCCGTCGGCCTGCTCGATGATCGCCTTGCCGAACTTGACGTAGGTGTTGTCGCGCCAGTCTTCGCCCTCGTCCAGGAAGCGCCGCCCCTGCGCGTCGACGATGATCCCCATCTGGAAGTTGTAGAGCGCGGTCACGCCGCACTCCGTCTTCGGCGAACGGGCGTCGATCACGGCCGAGTGGTAGTCGCCCCACTGGCCCGCCGGCTGCGCGCCGATGTCGAGCGCCATCCGGATGCCGTCGCCGGTGTCGAAGCGGGAGCCGCGCAGGATCAGGCCGTCGGCGAAGCGCCCGAGGTGCGCGACGCGCATCGCGACGTTCGCCTGAAAGCCGCCTGTCGCCAGGACGACGCCTCCGCGCGCTGCGAAGTCGACGAAGCCCTCCGGCGTCCGCGCCCCCACCCCGGCCACGCGACCCCGCTCGTCGACGAGCAGCGCTTCCGCCGCCGTCTCGTAGCGCGCCGTGACGCCCGCCGCTTCGCAGCGCGCGAACAGCGTGTCGACCAGGCCCTGACCTCCCTGGGCCGGGCGGCGCCGGTAGCCGGCGGTGTGCGGAAAGCCCTCGTCCCAGGTGACGCCGCGCTCGCTGAGCCACTCCACCGTCTCCGCCGCGTTCGAGACGAGCACGTCGATCAGCTCCGGGTTCGCGCGCCCGCGCGAGAGGCGCATCAGGTCGTCGCGGAACTCAGCCGGTGAGTAGTCGCGGGCGCCGTACCGGTCTGCTTCGTGTGGGAAGCGGAACTGGGCATCGGCGAAGCGGGTGTTGCCGCCACGCTCGGCCCGGGGCGCCTTCTCCAGCAGCGCGACGGATGCGCCCGCCTCGGCCGCGGAGAGCGCCGTCGCGAGCCCGGCGATGCCGCCGCCGGCGACGACGACGTCGAGCGCCTCGCTCGGAATGCCGGACTGGGGAGTGAGCGCCACGGTCGTTCTGCCCGATACTGAAGATGCGATGTCGACCTATCTTAATCGAATCGACATCTCACCGCCCAGCGCCCCGCTTTTCCTGGAGCGCCCATCGGTGGTACGCTGAAGCAGAGTCTAATCCCAAGACACACCGCAGGCGACTGAGGAGGCCCCCGCCATGACTCGCGCCGCCGAGCGCCCGCCTATGACCGACCGCGAATCTGAGCAATCCTGGCAGGATGACCCGCAGGGCGAGCCGCCCGACATTGCGAGCCGTCAAGCGCTGCATCTTGCCCACCAGGTCGCCGAGAAGTTCCCGGAGCTGGCGAAACGCTATCGCAGCTTTGCCGGCCCTGCCGTCATCGTGTCGGGTGCTCTCGTCGCACTCGCCGGCGTTGCGGTCGCCCGCCGCCTGCGTCGTGGCCAGGGGGCCGAGGAGATCCTGAACGAGATCACGTCCGAGGAGATCGAGCAGGCCGCGACCGTGAGCAGCCGCCAGAACCGCTGGTGGCGGATGCTCGCGCGCATCTCCCGGCGGCGCCAGAAGGAGGCGGACGAGTCGGGCGGGGCGTTGTGAGACGCGTCTTCATCGTTTGGGGCCAAGAGCCACCGGAGCCGTCGACTGAGTCGCGGCTCCTTTCTCTTGCCCTCCGCCTCGGGTTCTACATCGCGGCCCTCTGGCTCGCCGACCGCTGGGTCACGGGCGTCAAAATCGAGGGCGGGGCCTCGCTCATCGCGATGGCGACGATCTTGTGGGCGGTGAACAGCACGATCAACCCCCTCGTCCAGTTCGCGAGCTGCGCGCTCACCTGTCTGACGCTGGGGCTCTTCGCGCTGGTGATCAACGCCGCCATGCTCGCGCTCGCCGCCTGGATCGCCGGCGGCTTCGGCGTAGACGTCGAGGTCGACGGCTTCTGGGCCGCGTTCCTTGGGGCGCTGCTCGTTGCGTTCGTCACCACGGTCCTCGATAACGTGGTCGGCCGCCCCATCCGTCGCGCGCTCGCGTAACGGTCTAGACCGGATCGCCGGCACGACACGGTTGGGCGAGCGTCGGTCCCGCTTGCGCCGATAGAATGCCGTCCTGTCGCGAAGCTGCCGTTCCTTCATGCATGATTCACGGTCTCTGCATGGCCTGGCCGCCGCTGGCGTGGCAGTCTTCTTGGAGAGACTATGCAATCCTGAGCATGCAGCCAATTGTATGCATCCGCATGCCTCTTGTCGCAGACACTTCGTCGGGCTAGGATCGGATCATACGCAGGGAAAGCGGGGATTGGCGTGGTTCGCCGTCCATGAGCCTTCGATACGTCCTTCTGGCAGTGCTCAGCAAGCAGCCGAACACCGGCTACGGTATCGGCAAGCTGCTGCGCACCGAGTTGCGGCACATCTGGCAGGCGCGCCTCCAGCAGATCTACAGCGATCTCGCCCGCAGCGAAGCGGAAGGCCTGGTGCGCGCTCAGGTCACGCACATGCCGAACCGCCCGGCGAAGAAGGTGTACTCGCTCACGCCGGCGGGCACCCGGGCGCTCGACGACTGGCTGGCCCAACCGCCCGGAGTCGACTCCGCGCGCGACGATCTTATGGTCAGGCTCTACTGCCTGCCCAGCGCCCCGCTCGATCTGCTTGTCCGGCGGCTCGAGGAGCGGCGCGATCATATCGAGGCGAGGGCGCGCGAGCTACGGCGGGCCCTGGAGGAGGCGTCGTCCGATCCGAACACGATCGGCTACCTGCTGACGCTTGAGGGCGCGCTCGCGGGGGCCGAGGCGCAGATAGCGTGGTGCGAGCGGGCGGTGTCGACGCTCGGCGAGCGCGCCGCGAACGCCGGCGCGCCGTTCCCGCGCGACCAGGGCATCCAGGCTTCCGGCGCCTGACGGTTGTATGCGCGTCTTAGGCCAGATGTTGGTAGTGGGTCCAGCGTAGACGAGATCTCCCCGGTGGTAGAGCGCGTACACGCCCTTGAGTGGGGGCGCCACGTCCTGGGTGAGGGCGTGGTTCGGGCTGGCCTTAAACTTTTCGATGAGCTGCTGGTTGTAGGCCTTGTCGAACTCGAAAACGAATCGGTGCTGGTCGCACATAGCTTAGCCTCGCCACATTCTACAGTAGCCTACACTTCATGCCGTTGACATCGGCTGCGCTGCTGCCTACACTGAGAACGCATATTCTGGCCTGGAGCGCTCCCGTGCCACGCGTGATCATGCACGTCGACCTGGACGCCTTCTTCGTGGCGGTGGAGCAGGCGCGCGACCCCGAGCTGCGGGGCAAGCCGGTGATCGTCGGCGGCGACCCGAATGGCCGCGGCGTCGCCGCGACCGCGTCGTACGAGGCGAGGCTGTTCGGCGTTCGTTCCGGCATGCCGCTATCGACGGCGCGACGCCTCTGCCCGCAAGCGATCTTCCTGCGGGGCGACTACAAGGAGTACCAGCGCGTCTCGAAACTGTTCCATCGCATCTTGCGCGACTTCTCGCCGCTGGTCGAATCGATGGGCCTCGATGAGGCGTTCCTCGATCTCACCGGCTGCGGCCCGATCGTCGAAGCGAAGGCGGGCCCGCACGCGCCCGACGAGCTTGGGCGCGTCGCGGGCGAAGCGATCCGCGCGCGAGTGCGGGAGGAACTGTCGCTGACCGCGTCGGTCGGTATCGCCACCGGCCGCTGCGTGGCGAAGGTGGCGTCGGACGCGGCGAAGCCCGACGGGCTGCTGGAGGTGCCCGCGGGAGGGGAGGCCGCGTTCCTGGCGCCGCGACCCCTGCGCGAACTGCCCGGCCTGGGCGCCAAGGCCGAAGCGGAGCTGACGCGCCTCGGCGTGCGCACGCTCGGCCGGCTCGCGGCGCTGGCCGACGCGCGTCTTCGCGCGCTCTTCGGGAAGTGGGGGCTGCTGATGGCCGAGCGGGCGCGCGGCATCGATCCCACGCCCGTCGCCCTCGAACACGAACCGGCGAAGTCGGTCAGCCGCGAGGGCACCTACGCCAAGGACATCGACGACGTCGCGGTGCTGCGCGCGTCGCTACGGGGCTACGCGGAGAGCATCGGCGCCGACCTGAGGCGCATGGGCCGCCGTTCGCGCTGTATTACGCTGAAGCTGCGTTACGGCGACTTCACGACGATCAGCCGCAGCCGCACCCTCAAGCAGCCGACGCACGCCGATGACGAGATCTATGACGTGGGCGCAGAGCTGCTCGACAAGGCGCTTGCGCAGGACGGTCGCTCGGTGCGGCTAATCGGCCTCGGCGGGACCAACCTGGTCGACGACGCCGTCCAGCTCGACCTGTTCGACCACAAGGAGGAGCGCTCGCAGGCGCTCCTCGAAGGCATCGACCGCCTGCGCGAGAAGTACGGCCATCGCTCGGTGCAGACCGGCCGCACCTTCTTCGACCCCTACGTCAGCTCGCCGGACTGGGAGCCCGAGCGGCGCACGGGGCTCTCTTCTCAGGTCGGGCTGGAGCCGGACGGCCCGCGCGAGTAGCGGCTCAGCCATGACCACCCCCTCCATCGAACGCACCGTCTGTGTCGCATCGGGAGCGCCCATTCGAGGACCTCGTAGGGACAGAGCTTTCCCGCCGAACGCGGGTTCGCCGCCGGCGAACGCTCTGTCCTGGCTCACCACCGAACCTCAATCTACGGGGCCGGACAGACCTAAAGGTCTGTCCCTACGGGTGAATGCAGTCACGCTGCTCTTCGCCGCGATAGTTCTCCTTGCCACGCAGGCGCCAGCCCACGCATCGCAAACTCCGCAAACTACGGCGCAGGACGGCCCTGCCGTTACGGTCGATGGGCAGGACACGACGAGCGACGACGACTCGGTCGAAGTGCCGAAGTGGGTGTGGGCGACGCTCGTGATGGCGGGCTTCGTCGCTCTGAGTGTGGTGACGATGGTGGTCGCCCGAGGCCCTGTGCGTCGGCCGCCGCCGCCAGTGGAGCCGGCCGGGCCAGCCGAGGATGCGCCGGCGGCCGACGCACAGGGCGCCTAACGCAGGCGCAACAGTCTTCGCACCAGCGACCGGCGCACACTACGCCACGCGCGCTCCAGGCCGGGCCGTTCGTCGTCGTCGACGTCTCGCTGGCCGTACTGCTGGCGCACGTAAGCGTCCGCCAGCTCCGAGACGCCTTCCATGCCGGGGACCTGCGACTGGAGGGAGCGAGCGTACTCTTGCGGGGTCTGCGCCGGCTCCGGCGGCACGCGCGCCCACGCGGCCAGCCGCACGGTCTGGCCCCAGAGCCGCGCGGGCGCCGGCAGGCCGGCGAGGCCTCGTAGCCACGCGTAGCTCAGCCCGGCTGTGCCGGCCGAGACGAGCGCCGCGACGCCGGCGAGCACGCCGATCAACACCCACATCGCCCGGCCGCTGGCGCCGGACGCGACCGCGCCGGCCGCGTCCGAGCCGTCGTCGGTCGGGAAGCCGCCCACGTCACCGGCAAACGGGTTCGGGGGAAAGTCGATCGGGTCGGGCGCCTCCGGCTCGCTACTCGCTTCGCTGGTGGGACGCGTGAAGGTGCCGCGATCGGGGGTCGGGTTGAACTCCACCCAGCCCAGGCCGGGAAAATAGACTTCCGGCCAGGCGTACGCGGCCCTCTCGGTCACGCGGTAGCTGCCGCCGTCCTGGCTCCGCTGGCCCTCGTCCAGCACGTAGCCCACTGCGAGGCGGGACGGGATGCCCAGCTCGCGGAGCAGCACCACCATCGCGGAGGCGTGGTAGTCGAAGTAGCCGCGCCTGGAGTTGAAGAGGAAGTATTCGATGGCGTCCTGGCCGGGCGGCGCGTTGGGCACCGCCAGGTCGTACTGGTAGTTGTCGCGCAGGTGCGTCTCGATCGCCAGAGCCTGGTCGTACGGGGTATCGGCGGCGCCCGCGACCCGATCGGCCAGGTCGCTCACGCGGTCGGAGCGGTCGTCGGGGAGCTGCGTGTAGCGCTCCGTCCAGTCCGGGTAGTCCTCGCCCGCGTTGCGCAGCGCGAGCTCGGACGCGGTCGAGACGCTGCCGGTTGTCTCGTACGTGTCGCCTTCGTGGAGCCGCCGCTGCGAGATGAGCGCGATGATGTCGTCCATCTCCTCGGTGTTCGTGCGCACCCGTGACCCGAGGTCCACGCTCCACGGCTGACCTTGTGTAAGCAGGATGCCGCCGGTGCGCCCGGCCGACTGGATTAAGACTGAGCGGAGCTCGCGGAGCGAGACGTCGGCGTTGGTGTCCGTGATCTCGCTCCGCTCCAGCCGAATGTTGAGGCCCTCATCGGACAGCGTCCAGCCGCTCGGCCCGTAGACGTCGTAGGCCTTCGCGCGCAGGAAGGCCGGCTGGTCCTCCTTGAGCCGGGCAACGACTTCCATGATCAACGCGTCCGATAGATCGATGTCGCCGTGGAAGGGCATCGTCTCGCCGAAGCTGTGGATGCGCACGTTCTCCGTGTTCACGGCGACGAAGAGCCGCGCGAAGCTCGCTGTCCGTTCCTCGATGGGCGCCGTCGTCCGCTGCCAGAGGGCGTCCAGGGGCGCCGACTCGTTTGCCTGGGGCATCACCCATGCGACGGCCAGCAGCGCGAGGGCGAGCCAGAACGTCGCGTGCAGCACCGAAAGGCTGAGCAGCGGCGGGTAGGGTGTGCCGTCATCGCGCCAGGCCTTCGCGCGCTGGAGCAGGTGGAGGCGCGTCACCAGCAATGCGGCGCCAAACAGGAAGATGACGACGGCAAGGCTGAACTCACCGATCTGAAGGCTGGCGTTCGTCACCAGTGCGGCGCTTCCCGGCGCGAGCGCGAGCCAGGCGTTCTGCCAGCGGAAGACCGCCCAGGCGGAGAGGTACGCGCCGAGCCAGCTCAGCGTTACGACCAGGATGATCACGGGGAGGCTGTCGTTGCTGATGCCGTTGTTGAATGCCGCGCCGAACCAGTCGCCCATGCGCTGCACCATCACCTCGCAGCGGTCGAGGGGTGTGTCGCCGGGCAGCAGCCTCAGGACCTGGAGCAGGACGGCGCCCAAGCCGACGGGCAGCGCGACGAGGTGGATGAACCCTTCCGGCCAGCGCACCCGCGCCAGCAGCGCGCCCATGAGCAACCCCAGGAAGGCTACCGGATAGAGCGACGGCATATCGTCGACCCAGTCTGCTCGCTGTATCGCGGCGATCACGGTCAGGAAGAGGACCGTGAGCAGCCCGAACGTGACCAGGTCCTCCCACCAGAGCAGGCGTCGCCAGCCCCTTGGCTCCTCCGGCACGTCCGCCGCCAGGGCGAGCGGCTCGTGGCGCGCGGCGAAGATCTCGTTCCAGCTCGCCTGTCTCACGCGCCGCCTCCCGCGGGCACGCCTTCGGCGCTCACCGCCAGCGCCCTCTGGATGTCGTCCTGCCGCTTCACCAGGTAGGTGAGCACGCCTGCCGCGGCCAGGGCGCTGTAGACCAGCAGCGTGTTGCCCTCGCCGCCGAAGGTGCGCGCCTCCAGCAACACCGAGGCCAGCTTCACGCCGCGCCCGCCGAGCATCTGCAGGCTCACCACCCAGCTCTCGTCGGTCGAGGGCGTGACGACGACGACTGTGGTGTGACGCCCGAAGCGGCGGCCTTCGTGATTGAGCAGCTCGGCCAGCGGGACGTCGCCCTCGGCCCGGCCGAGCGCCAGGTGCTCCAGGATGCGCGTGTACTGCGCGAGCCCGCGCTCCGGCTCCTCGACGTGGAGGCGCTTCCCGAACGCCAGGAAGCCCACGGTGCGGTTCGCCAGCAGGAAGTAGCGGGCGATCGACGCGGCGATGCGTACCGCGTGCTCCTCGGTGCCGTCGTCGCCGTCGCCGGCCTGCACCTCACCCTGAAGGTCGAGGACAACCCAGACATCGCTCGCCGGGTCCAGCTCGAAGAGCTTGACCATCAGGTCGCCGGTGCGGGCGGAGCTGCGCCAGTGAATGCGGTTTAGGCTGTCGCCGGGGAGGTACTCCCGGACGCTGGCTGCGTTGGGCGTGATGGTGTGCGTCGGCCTGCGGTAGCGGCCTTCACCCGGCAGGTTCGCGGGCGGCGCCTGGAAGTTCGGCAGGTCGATGCCGCGCGGGTAAACGAGCACCGACTGGGGCGCGCCGAACGTGCGGGAGTGGCGGAACAGGCCGAAGAGGTCGCTCGTGCTCACGCGCACGGGGCCCATGGAGTAGAGGCCGCGCCGCGTGCTCTCTGACACCACGCGCCACGTCCGCTGGGAGCGCGGTCCGATGCTGATGACGCGGCGGGCGCTGTAGCCGGGCAGGTCCGAGAGGTCCTCGATCTCAAGCCAGAGCTTGGTGAACCAGCTCCGATTCGTGACGGCGATCCGTTCCTCGAAGTGGTTGCCCTCTTGCAGACGGTCGAAGGGGCGCTCAGCGCTCACGTCCAGCCAGCGCAGGTTGAGCCGTCCCCAGACGTACGCGATCGGTATCGCGATCAAGATCACGTTCGCCAGACGCGCGACCAACCAGAAGCCGCTGCCGAGCGCGACGCCAACCGAGGTGAGCAGCAGTACCACGCTGATCGTGAGCGCGCGGTGCTCTACGAAGAGGAAGCGAAGGACTGTGCGAAGTGCGCGCATGACGCCTCCTGGCGGTTATCGAGCCGGCTGTCCGTCCGGCCGCCCCGTCGCCGCTGGAGCTCCACTGGGACGGCCCGGGCGAAAGCCCGGCACCGGCACCCGCTGCAGGCAGCCCGACACGATGTCGGCCGGGGCGACGTCCTTCACCCGTGCCGAAGGGCTTACGATCAGCCGGTGTCCCAGCGTGGCGTACGCGAGCTCCTTCACGTCGTCCGGCGTGACGAACTCGCGGCCGTCAAGCAGCACGTGCGCCTGGCAGGCGCGGTAGAGGGCGAGCGAGCCGCGCGGCGACGCGCCGAGGTAGACCGACTCGTGCCGGCGTGTCATGTGGACGACGCCGGCGATGTACTCCTTGATCAGCGGGTCGACGTAGACCTCCTTCACCGCCCGCTGGACGTGCAGGATTTCGTCGGGATTGCTCACCTGCGTCAGCGACTCGATGGGGTGCGCGAGCTGCTGCGCCTCCAGGATCGCGACCTCGTCTTGCTGCGTCGGGTAGCCGAGGTGGACGCGAAGCACGAAGCGGTCGAGCTCCGCTTCGGGCAGCGGGAAGGTGCCTTCGTACTCGATCGGGTTCTGCGTGGCGAGGACGATAAACGGCTGGGGCAGATGATAGGTCACGCCGTCCACGGTGGCCTGGCGCTCCTCCATCGCCTCGAGGAGCGCTGACTGCGTCTTCGGCGTCGCGCGATTGATCTCGTCGGCGAGCACCACCTGGGCCATGATCGGCCCGGGCCGGAACTCGAAATCACGTGTCTTCTGGTTGTAGATCGAGACGCCCGTGACGTCGGTCGGCAGAAGATCGGGGGTGAACTGGATGCGCCGGAAGCTGCAGCCCGTTGACATCGCCAGGCTGCGGGCGAGGATCGTCTTGCCGACGCCCGGCACGTCCTCGATCAGGACGTGGCCCTGGCACATCAGCGCGATCAGGGCGAGGCGCACGGCCTCGCGTTTCCCGATGATGACGCGCTCTACGTTCGTGAGGATGCGTTCGGCGACGGCCTTCGGATCTTCCACCACCCACTCCTAGTTCGACGGGGCGCGGTCCCCCTGTGGCGCCCGCCCGAGGTCGGCACAACCGCCACGGGCGCGTCTAGTATAGCATCGCCAAGCTGCCTTTTGTAGATACGCCGTGGAATCTCGCCCGGTTCCGTTACAGGTGTGACGAGCGCGGCGCCTCAGCGGCCGCGCTCGACCACGAACAACCGCCACGGCCCGTCCGACCGGGTCTCGACGACGCGTCCGGCGGCGGCCTCGAGTGCCGCGCGGCAAGCCGCTCCGTGCTCCTGGATCAGGCCGCTGACGAGAGCGACGCCGCCCGGCCGCAGCGCGTCGATCAGCGGCCGCGCCAGCTCCTGGACGAGTCGACTGCTGAGGTTGGCCATCGCGAGGTCGTAGCGGGCTGATGGCGGCTCGTCGAAGGGCCACGCCTCGTCCAGCGAGCCCTCCGCCACGCGCACGATGCCTTCGACGTGGTTACGGGCTGCGTTCTCGGTCGCAGCGCGCACAGCGATCGGGTCGATGTCGAGTGCGTCGACGCCCGCTGCCCCGAGCAGCGCGGCGGCGACGCCGAGGATGCCCGAGCCGGTGCCGAGATCGAGGACGAGAGCGCCCGATTGCATGCGCTCCTCCAGCCCCTCCAGGCACATCCGCGTCGTTGCGTGCTGGCCGGTACCGAAGGCCATGCCCGGGTCGAGCTCGATCAGCACGTCCTCTTTTCGCGCGCGGTAGCGCCGCCACGATGGCCGCAGCACGAGACGCTTCCCGACACGCAACACCGTGAAATAGCGTTTCCAAGCGTTCGCCCACGACGCGTCGTCGACCGTCCGACTGCGCAGCCGCCCGACGAGCGCATCGTCGAGCGCGCGCAGCTCGCGGCGCATCGCAGCGAGCGTTGCCCGGCTGTCGCCGTCTTCGGCCGGTAGCCAGGCGCGCAGCACGACGGGCGTCTCGTCGTCGAGGGAGACGCCTCCCTCCTCGTCGATCGCCTCGAACGGCACGTCGATGCTGACTCCGCCCGGAACGTGCCGGCGCACGATCTCAGATGCTGCCTCTACCGCCTGCGGCCTGACGGTGAAGGTCAGCTCCAGGTAGCGCACGGTTTGGGGATGTGAGCCTAGCTGAGGGCGTCCTTGATGCGGTCGAGCAGGCCCTTGTCGTCCTCGGACAGCGGCGTGCCCATCGACTCCGCCAGCTCGGCGAGCAGGGCTTTCTGCTTCTGCGAGAGGTGCTTCGGCGTGACGACCTGAGCGCGCACCAGGAGGTCGCCCCTGCCGCTGGTGCGTAGGTGGGGAACGCCCTTGCCGCGCAAGATGAAAACCTCTCCGCTCTGCGTGCCCGCCGGGATGCGCAGCGGCTCCTGCCCTTCAAGCGTGGGTACGTCCACCTCGTCGCCGAGCGCAGCCTGGGCGATGTTCATCTCGAGCGGGTAGATCAGGTCGTCGCCGTCCCGCTGGAAGAGCTTGTGCGCCTTGACGTCGATCAGCAGGTAGAGGTTGCCCCGCGAGCCGCCGTTGACGCCCGGCTCGCCCTCGCCGGCGAGGCGCATCTGCGCGCCGTCGTCGATCCCGCCGGGGAACTTCACCTGGAGGCGGCGGCTGCGCTTCTCGCGGCCGCTGCCGCGGCAGTTCTTGCAGGGGTTGGTGACGACGCGCCCCTCGCCGCCGCAGCGGTCGCAGGCCGCGACGTTGACGAACTGGCCGAAGACGCTCTGCTGCACGCGACGCAGCTCGCCGGTGCCGCCGCAGTTCGCGCAGCGCTCCAACTCGCTGCCCGGCTCCGCGCGCAGGCCGTTGCAGTGCGAGCAGAGCTCCGTGCTGGCGAGCTCGACTGTCTTCTCGCAGCCGAAGGCCGCTTCCTCGAAGGCGAGCGTGATCTGCATCCGCAGGTCGGTGCCCTTGCGTGGCGAACGGCGGCGCTGTGTGGTGCCGCCGAAGAACGCGTCGAAGATGTCGCCGAAGCCGCCGAATCCGAAGCCCTCGAACCCGCGCCCGCCCATACCGGCTTCGGCGCCGGCGTGCCCGAAGCGGTCGTACATCGCGCGCCGGTCCGCGTCGGAGAGCACCTCGTAGGCCTCGTTGACCTGCTTGAAGCGCTCCTCCGCGCCGTGGTTCCGGTTCCGATCCGGGTGGTACTCCATCGCCAGCTTCCGGAAGGCCTTCTTGATCTCTTCCGGCGTGGCGTTCCGGGCGACCCCCAGCACGTCGTAGTAGTCTTGCTTGGTCGTTCTAGCCATTCGCTACCTTACATGAGTTGTCGACTGCGGATGGGCGGGTGCCCAGCGCCTCATTGTACCAGGGGCGGGCAATGCCTCACAGCAGGGTGG
>JBBEBM010000060.1:56674-73716 GCA_040882355.1 Dehalococcoidia bacterium
CCCACGGGAGCTGGGGGCCGGTCGCTTAGGCGCTGGCGACCAGCGACTCCTCCTCGGTGGGCAGGCTGCGCTTGATCACCTCCAGGTGCTCCAGCGCGACGCCCGCGCCGATGGCCGTGCATTCCAGCGGGTTGTCCGCGACGTGGCACGGGATGTCGATCTCCTGGGTGAGGAGCAGGTCCAGGTGGCGCAGGAGCGCCCCGCCGCCGGTGAGTACCAGGCCGCGGTCGATAACGTCGGCGGCCAGCTCCGGTGGCGTGCGCTCCAGCACGGTGCGCACCGTCTGCACCATACTGGCGAGGCAGTCCTGAATCGCCTGAGTCGTCTCGGTGCTGTTCAGTGTGATCGTGCGGGGCAGGCCGCTGATCAGGTCGCGTCCTCGCACGGGCATCGTCAGCTCTTCCTGGAGGGGAATCGCGCTGCCGATGCCGATCTTGATGTCTTCCGACGTGCGCTCGCCGATGGCCAGGTTGTGGCGTCGCTTTACATAAGCAACGATTGCGTCGTCCATGCGGTCCCCGGCGACGCGCACCGACTCCGCGACGACGATGCCGTACATCGAGATCACCGCGGCCTCCGTGCGCCCGCCGCCGATGTCGACGACCATGTTGCCACTGGGCGTGCCGACGGGGATGCGCGCCCCGATCGCCGCGGCCAGCGGCTCCGGCACGAGCTGGGCGGGGCGCCGTCCGCCCGCCTGCTCGGCGGCGTCGCGCACGGCGCGCTGCTCGACGCTGGTGGCGCCGACGGGGATGCAGATCATCACCTCAGGCTTGATGAAGTTGAGCCGCCCAACGACCTTCTGGATGAAGTAGCGCAGCATCGCTTCCGTGATCAGGTAGTCGGCGATGACGCCGTCCTTCATCGGGCGGATGACCGAGATGGTGTCGGGCGTGCGGCCCAGCATGTCGCGCGCCTCCATGCCGACGGCGACGACGGTGTTGTCGCGGTTCGCCAGCGCGACGACGGCGGGCTCGTTGATCACGATGCCCCGTCCCTTGACGTAGACGAGCACGTTGGCGGTGCCCAGATCGATGCCGATGCGTTTCGGTAGCATGGAGCCTTCCCCTCTGTTCTGTCGTGCGGCGGCTACACGCGCTCGATCGCCGCGCCCAGCGAACGCAGCTTCTCGTCCAGCGCTTCGTAGCCTCGGTCCAGGTGGTAGATGTCGCTGATTTCGGTCCGGCCCTCGGCGGCGAGGGCGGCGATGACCAGGGCGGCGCCGGCGCGCACGTCCATGCAGCGCACGGGCGTGCCGTGGAGCTTCGTCGGGCCGCTCACGATGGCGGTCTGACCGGCGGTGATGACGTCTGCGCCCATCTTGCGCAGCTCGCTGATGTAGAGCAGCCGGTTGTCGTAGACGCGCTCGAGGATCACACTCACGCCCTTCGCCTGTGTCAGGAACGCAGCGAGCGGCGGGTGGAGGTCGGTGGCGAGGCCGGGGTAGGGGACCGCCTGCGCCGCTACCGCCTTGTACGCGTCCATGCCTGTGACCACAATGCCGCCCTCGACGTTCCGGATGCGCACGCCGGCCTCCTGCAGCTTCCAGATGAGCGCGTCAAGGTGCTCCGGCACTGCCTCCATGATCTCCGCCTCGCCGCGCGTCACCGCGACCGCGAGAGCATACGTGCCGGCCTCGGCCCGGTCGGGCAGGATCCGCTGGGTGGTGCCGTGCAGCTCATGCACGCCTTCGATCTCGATCGTCTGGCCGCCGCCGCGGATCTTCGCGCCCATCCGGTTCAGCATCTCGACGATGCTCACCACCTCCGGCTCGGAGGCCGCGTTGATGATCGTGGTCGTGCCTTCGGCCATGATCGCCGCGAGCATGACGTTCAGCGTGCCCATCACGCTCGGGTAGTCGAGCACGACGCGCGCGCCGTGCAGCCGGTCCGCCTCGGCGACGAACTGGTCGCCGCGCCGGTAGACCTCGGCGCCCAGCGCGCGAAAGCCTGCCAGGTGCACGTCGAGGGGCCGGAGGCCGATCACGTCGCCGCCGGGCGGGCAGCAGGCGGCCCGCCCGAAGCGCGTGAGCAGCGCCCCCATCACCAGGAAGCTGGCGCGCAGGTTCACGACGAGCTCGCTGGGGGCCTCGAACGACGTGATCTTGGCCGCGTTGATGCGCAGGCGTGACGTCGAGAGCTGCTCCACCTCGGCGCCGAGCTGGCGCAGGATGGCGCTCATATAGGTGACCTCTTCGATGTCCGGGACGTTCTCGAGGATACAGTCGTCGGCGGTGAGCAGGGCTGCGGTCATCGCGTAGTCGGCGGCGTTCTTGTTGCCGCTGACACGCACCCGACCTCGAAGCGCCCGCCCGCCTTCGATGACGAAGCGCTCGCCCATTAGCGAAGCCTCCCTGCAGGCATTGTGAACGGAGCATACCGAGCGCATCGTGCGGGCGCAAGAATCGAGGCGCGGTTGCCTCGCCAAGCCGGGTGCGGTCTGGTACAATCGGCGCGCTGGAGAGGCATCCGTTCAGACATAAGGAGGACATGGGACATGGCAGTAGTGCTGATCACGGGCTGTAGCAGCGGTTTCGGGCTGCTCTCGGCCCTCCACTTCGCCCGCAAGGGCGACACCGTCTTCGCGACGATGCGCAACACGGCCAAGGCGGCCGAGCTGGAGCGGGCGAAGGAGGCGGAGGGGCTGGCGATCGAGGTCGTTGCGCTCGACGTCACGGACGAGCAGTCGGTCTCGGACGCTGTGCGCCAGGTGCTCGACAAGGCCGGCCGCATCGACGTGCTGGTGAACAACGCCGGCCTCGGCCACCACGGCGCGATCGAGGACACCGACGACGATGAGGTGAAGGAGATCTTCGAGACGAACTTCTTCGGCGCGTTCCGCGTCACCCGCGCCGTCCTGCCTTCGATGCGAGGGCAGGGGTCGGGCACGATCGTCAACGTCTCGTCGCTCGCCGCGCCGGTCACACCACCCTTCAGCGGCACCTACGCCGCCAGCAAGCGAGCCCTGGAGGCGATCAGCGAGGCGCTCCACTATGAGGTGCACCCGTTCGGCATACGGATCGTAATCATCGAGCCGGGCGGGTTCGAGACGGCGATCGAGACCAATCGACGTGTGTCGCGCCGCTTCACGGAAGGCTCGCCTTACCCGGAGAGGGACGCGCGATTCCAGGCGGCGCTCTCTCGCCTGCCCGCCGCCGCTGCCCGCGACGACGCCCAGAAGGTCGCCGAGGCGATCTACGACGCCGTCAACACGAAAGAGCCGAAGCTACGCTACCTCGTCGGGCAGGACGCGGAGGGCATCGGCGGGCTGCGTCGCCAGCTCGACGACGAGCAGTTCGAGCAGACGATGCGCCAGGCGCTCGACTTCTGGGACTAGCTCGCCGGCTGCATGTTGCCTTAGGTTGTGCTAAGATAGGCCGCTATGTCAGATCGACACAACGAACTGGCCCGAAGATACCCGCGCGAGCTCTCGCTCGGGGAGGAGACGCTCAGCCTCAGGCTGATGGAGCCGTCGGACCGGGACGCGGTCCTCGAGTTCGCCCGATCGCTCCCGCACGATGATCTGCTCTTCCTGCGCCTGGACATCACGACGTCCGACGGCGCGGACGAGTGGGTGCGCAACGTCGAGTCCGGGCGCACGATCACGGTGCTCGCCGAGGCCGAAGGCCGGGTCGCGGGCTACGCCAGCGTCCACCACAACGACGCCATGTGGAGCCGTCACCTCGGCGAGATCCGCGTGAACGTGGGCGCGGAGCACCGCAAGCGAGGGCTGGGCCGCCGCCTCACGGAGGAGGTTTTCAGCATCGCGCGTGAGCTGGGCCTCCGGAAGGTCACGGCTCAGATGACCACGGACCAGCGCGGGGCGCGCGCGGTGTTCGAGCGACTGGGCTTCCACCCGGAGGCGCTGCTCGCGGACTTCGTTGTCGACCGCGAGGGCAAGACCCGCGACCTGCTGATCATGTCGAACGACGTCACCGGCTTCACCGCGGTTGAGCATGCGCGAAAGAAGGTAGGGGCGGCGAGCTAAGCGCTCGCGACCGTGGTTGGCGTCGGGGCGGCGGGCCTGTGGTTGCCCGCGAAGACGGGAATGTCCGTGGCGGAGACACCTGCGGCGGTGCGAAGCTCCAAGAACGATTCGTCCACGCACTCTTTGAGGAAGTCGATGTCCGGCACGGCCTTCGGATCGGCTGTCAGGCCGAAGAAGAGCCGGTGGTTGTAGCTGGTCACGCCCACACCCAAGCCCATGCCCATGCTGAGCGGCACCAGCGGGTAATGCTCCAGCAGCAGTTGCCCGACGGCGTAGAGCGGGATCATTGGGCCGGGCACGTTCGTGCAGATCATGTTCACCAGCGTGTTGGGCGAGGGAATCATGCCAGCGAGCACTTGCAGCGGCGCCGGCGCCAGCGAGCCGAGTCTCGAGACCAGCTCCAGCCCGGCCGCCTGGTTCCCTTGCTTGAGCGAGTTCACGTGCTCCTGGATGGCGCGATAGCGCTTTCCTGCGTCGCCCTCGCCTAGCGGCAGCGAGGTGAGCATCATCGAGACGCGGTTGCCCAGGGCGCCCTGCTCCTCTTCGTGCCGGACGTTGACGGGCACTGCGACTCTGATCTCGACGCCGTCGACCTGATGCCCGTGCTGCAGCAGGTAGCGTCGCAACGCGCCGGCGAGCACCGTGAGCACGACGTCGTTGACGGTGCCGCCCAGCGACGTCCGGATCTCGCGGATCTCGATGAACGACATCTCGCTGAAACCGAGCAGCCGGTCAGGGCCGATGGTTACGGCGAACGGCGTGCGGGGCGCCGGCCTCGTCAGGTAAGGCGAGGCGAGCGTGAAGGCGCGCATGGCGTCCTGCGCGCGCTTCCACTGAGCCTGCGGGTCGATCATGCCCTGCACCCAGTCCTGGAACGCGCCGAGCTGCCGGTCGACCTGGTCCCAGAACGCGCCCTCGACCCGGGTCGGCGCTGCGGGCAACGGCTGGGGCTCCCAGGGGGCCGCCTCGGGTGGGGGCGCCTCCTCCGGGGTCAGGTCGACGATGGCCATCAGCAGCTCGATGCCGGACACGCCGTCGACGAGGCAGTGGTGCACCTTCGAGAGAATCGCGGAGCGGGCGCTTTCGATGCCGCTGATCACGTAGCTTTCCCAAAGCGGCTTATTTCGGTCGAGCGGTTTCGCGAAGATCTCGGCCGTCACCTCGCGGAGCTGCTCGTCGTTGCCCGGCGCAGGCAGCGAGACGTGAAAGACGTGGTTGCGAATGTCGAAGGCCGGATCGTCCTCCCAGGTCGGGTGAGAGAGGCCAAGGGGGACGAACGCCAGCCGCTGGCGGTAGCGCGGGATGTTCGGCATGCGCGAATCCATGTGGCTCAGGAACCGCTGAAACGCGATCTGCCCCTGGTAGATCCCCAGCGAGCCGATATGAAGCGGCGCGTTCGGACGTTCAAAGTACAGGAACGCCGCGTCAGGTGCGGTGAGCCGGTGGATGAGCTTCTCGGTCATGAAATTAGGATGGCCCCGTCATCAGGTCGCAGGCTTTCCCCTAGCTTACGGCCAGTTCTAGCCGACGTCCAGGGTACGTATAATGGAAATGCGACGCGTTTTATGATAAACATAAGGCCACACGGTGGCAATGGGCTGCGCGGTGTGGGGAGGTAAGTCGTGGCAATGAGCGCCAGCCAGGTGGCGCAAACTGAGTTTCAGAGCGCGCCGGTGCCGCTCTGGCGAGAGGTGCTCTTCGGCGTCGATTGGCTCTCGCTGCGTGTTTCACCCGTCTATTACGGCTTCGGTGTACCCCGCGGCGACGGCGCCCCGGTCATCGTCATCCCCGGCTTTCTCGGCTCCGACGACTACCTCGTAGAGATGTACTACTGGCTCCGGCGGATCGGCTACAAGCCCTACTACTCACGCATCGGCCGCAACGCGGAATGCCCCGAGCTCCTCACCGATAGACTGTTCGCCACGATCGACCGCGCTCAGAAGGACACCGGCCGCAAGGTCCATCTCATCGGCCACAGCCTTGGTGGGCTGCTCGCGCGCAGCGCCGCCGGCCAGCGGCCGGAGCAGGTGGCGCAGGTGATCTGCCTGGCCTCTCCCTTCCGCGACATCCGTGTTCACCCCATGGTGCTGGCCGCCGCCGGCTTCGTCCGCGGCCAGATCGCTCGAAACAACAACAGTCGCAAGGAGAAGACGGCGAAGCGCGACTGCTTCACCGGCGCGTGCTCGTGCGAATTCGCCGCCTCGCTGCGCAGCGACTTGCCGAGCGGGATCGATCGGACCGCGATCTACACGAAGACGGACGGCGTCGTCGACTGGCGGAGCTGCGTGGAAGAAGACGATCGGCTCAACTCAGAAGTGAGCGGCACGCACGTCGGTCTCGCCTTCAACCCCCAGGTCTACCGCAAGGTGGCCAACCTGCTAGCTGGGCCTCGCTAGCTTCCCTTCCCCTGACCCTAAGCGCTCATCCCTGCTAGCTCGCGCTGCCCGGCGAGGTCACGCATCGCCGTCTCCATCCGGTCCTTCGCTTGGCCGATGTCGTCGCCCGCGGCGAAGGCGAGCGGCGCGCCGATGCGAATGCGCACGGCGGCCGGCCGCGACACGCGCTCGCCCGGCGGCAGGATGTCGGTCGCTCCCTCGATGTGGATCGGCAACACGGGCGTCTCCTGTCGGACGGCCAGGATCGCCGGACCGGCGTGGAAGGGGAGCAGCTCACCTGTTCGTGAGCGGTGGCCCTCCGGGAAGATCAGCAGCGACCAATCGCGCTGGAGCAGCCACGCTGGGTAGGCGAGGGCGGCGCTGCCGCCGCCGCGGGCGATGGGCGCGGCGTTGTACTTGAGGGAGTACCAGGCGCTCTTCAGCCGCTCTCGGTAGAACCGGTCCGCCGCGGCGACGACGGCGGTCCGGCGGAAGATCCGCTGTGGCAGGAGCGAGAGGACGATGATCGTGTCGAAGTGGCTGGTGTGATTCGCGATGATGAGGCTGCGCCCGTTGACCTCGTCGAAATGCTCGAGCCCTTCGATCGTCAACGGCGAGCAATAGTGCTGGAGGTGGCGAGTGAGCAGGATTGGGCGGGCAAGACTGCGAAAGCTCCGCGCCCAGAGGCTGAGGGCCCAGCGGTGGGGCTGTGCCTCCGCCGAGGTCGCGACTTCAGAATGACTGCCGCCGAGAGGGACGCTGGTCATAATTGTCCTCCGTATGGACATGGCGCGCCCCGCGCGCACTCCTGATCGATTGCGGGTTTGATGGGGTCCTCGGAGTACAGAGAAGCCAACCGCGTCTGGCTGAAGCCTAGATCGGTGCTGACCACCCCCTTCCGTGGCTAGGGGACTGCGGAGTTCGCGCTAGCTGTCGGTGTCGGACGAATCTGATGCACGGGCCGTCTCGCGAGAGCGGCGGCCGTCGCCAGCCGTTGCGGCGGCCGGCGTCGAACGGTTGGCGTTCTGGACGACCTCGCCCGCGCGACTGAATGCGCCTCGAGCGGCATCCATGGCCGCCTCACCGGCGCTCCGGTTCGCCGTCGCGATGCGCTGGATCACCTGGCGGCTCTCCTGCTGCGCGTTCGCCATCTCACCGAACCACTCGCGGGTCGCTTCCAGCGCCCGGCTTTGGACCTTCGTGGTGTTTTCCACGAACGCGCTGTAGAGGCCCAGGATGTCCAGGGGCGCGTCTGCCCACCGCTTGACCAGCTCGACAGCTTCGCGCTGCGAGCGCTGCGCGTCCTCGATCAGGGCGGTGGATACGCGGTGACCGCGGTCGTTCGCTGCTCGGACGGCGTCGATGAGGGCATCATAACCGTCGTTCAGGGAGTCGTAGACCCGGTTCGCGGTGCCGTTGCCGTTGCTAGGCATAATTCCCTCCTTGGAAACAGATAGTGTGCGATCCCTTCACTCGGCATATTGAATCAGACGTTCCTAAGTGTCAAGGGTCTAGGCGTTAATCTTATAGGAAGTTCGTCATGTGTTTGCTCCCTTATGTATATCCCGCGCTTGCAGTTTATCGCGTGAGGTGCCAAAATGATGCTCCCAGGCGCTGCGGAGCGCCCCGCCGGCGACGCCAGGGCAGGAGGTCGCGATGTCAGAGCAGCAAGGCAGACAGCAGCCGGACGTGGTCCAGCTTTGGCGCGACTGGCTGACCCAGTCCGAGCGTCAGTTCAACAGTTTCCTCAACGAGGCGATGGGCAGCGAGGGCTTCTCCCGCTCCACCGGGAACTACATGGAGCTCTACGTGATGTTCCAGCGCATGATGGCCCAGGGCATGGAGCGCTACCTGAACTTTATGAACATGCCCTCCCGCACCGACGTGATTAGCCTGGGAGAGACCCTGCGCAACATCGAGGCGCGCCTGGCCCGCATCGAGGAGACGCTCCAGATCGCCGCTGCCGCCGTGGACGGGCCGGACTACGACCGCTACCGCCAGGAGCCGCCGCGCACGCGACGCCCGGCCACCATGACGTTACCGGAAGAGGTGCGGGCGGGCTCGCCGCCCGCCTCCGAAGTGCGCGCAGGAGCGCCGCCGCTCCCGGACGACTTCCGGCTTTAGGCCGTTTCGCAGGAAAGTTCTGAGAGCGCGCCCGGAGCGCTTCCTATGGGCGAACGTTCGTGGCATACTAGGCTTGATGACCGGCCCGAGGCGCCGACGATGATGACGACTCCTCGCGTCGGTGAAACTCGGGCAGAATCGGCCGGAGCAAGGACGACGAGGCCGTCGAATATGGTGTCACAGCCTGCTGAAGCGGGCTTTGCGCTGGCGGAGCAGGCGCGCAGGGAAGCCGCCCGCACGGTCGAGCGCGCGCGGCGGACCACTGACCTTCTCATGGGCCGGCACGAGCCGGACGTCGGCGTCACCCCCAAAGAGACGATCTACTCTCGCGGGACCCTCCAGCTCAATCGCTACTACCCGATGACCGACGACGTCTACCGCGTGCCGGTGATCTTCGTCATGTCGCTGATCAGCAAGCCGTACATACTCGATCTCGTGCCCGGCCAGAGCTTCGTCGAATTCCTGCTGCGCCAGGGGTTCGACGTGTACATGGTCGATTGGGGCGTCCCGCGGCCGGAGGACCACAAGCTCCGGCTGGAGGACTACGTCCTGGACTTCATGCCACGCTGCATCGAGGAGGTGCAGCGCACCACGCGCGAACAGGAGTTCTCGCTGCTCGGCTACTGCATGGGCGGCACCTTCGCCATGATGTACGGCAGCGTGTTCCCCCACGCGCCGATGCGAAACCTGGTGACTGTCGCGACCCCCGTCGATTTCTCCGGCATGGGGTTACTCCGCGCCTGGGCCGACCCGCGCTTCTTCAACGTCGACCGCGTGGTCGACACCTTGGGCAACATCCCCGCGGACATGATCACGGCCTCGCTCGAGTTCCTTCGCCCCATGGACCGGCTCCTCAGCTACGTGCGGCTCTGGGACAACCTCTGGGACGACAGCTACGTCTACAACTGGCGCGTCCGCTACAAGTGGGTGAACGACCAGATCCCCTTCCCGGGGGAGACCTATCGCCAGGTGATCAAGGAGCTCATGTGGGCCAACAAGCTGATCAAGGGCGAGTTTCGCCTCGGCGGACGGCCGGTCGATCCGAGGGCGATCACCTGCTCCGTCTTCAACGCCATGGCCGAATACGACCACATCGCCCCGTACGAGGCCACCCGTCCCCTCACCTCCATCATCAGCAGCCTCGACAAGGAGGATGTGGTGATGCGAGGGGGCCACGTCAGTCTCATATCGGGCGCCAACGCCATGCTCCGCCTCTGGCCCCTGGTGAACGACTGGCTCTCCACCCGTTCGGTCTAGGTTCGCATCCCATCGTCCCCAGCCGTCTGCCAATTCGGGGGTAAGCCCCGCGTTGCTAGGGAATCCCACCTATATCCCTCGGGAGACGCCGCACACTCATGAGCAAGCGGCAATAGCCGATCCTATCTACGCCAGGGTGCCGTTCAGCCCGAACGGCAGCGGCCGCGTGAGAGGGGACCGGCATGCCGAGGGTCGGGGCCAACGGCATCGACATCTATTACGAGGAGCACGGCGAGGGGGAGCCGCTGCTGCTGATCATGGGCTGGGGCGGCAACGCGGCGAGCTGGCTCCCCCAGGTGCCCGGCCTGGCCGAGCGCTTCCGCGTGATCACCTTCGACAACCGGGGCGTCGGCCGCACCGACGCGCCGGACGGCCCGTACAGCGTGCACGACATGGCCCGCGACGCCGCCGGCCTCCTCGACACGCTGGGCATCGAGAAGGCGCACGTGATGGGCATCTCCATGGGGGGCATGATCGCGCAGGCGCTGGCGATCGAGCACGCTGAGCGCGTCGATGCGCTCGTGCTGGGTTGCACCTCGCCGGGCGGCGATCAGTCGGCGGGGTTTGAGGACCTGCGCGAGAACATCGACTCGTTCTACGACAGCACGGAGCAGGACTCGCTCAACCTGGGCTGGTTCATGGAGTTCATGCGCATGCTCTGGACGGAGGGCGCCCTGGCCCGCGCCGAGACGCATCTCCAGGACTTCGTCCTCTCGCTCATCCGCTACCCGCCCACCACGCACGGCCTTCAGCACCAGGCGACGGCCGTCTCCGAACACGACGTCTTCGAGCAGCTCAGCCGTATCGCGCAGCCGACCCTGGTCATCACCGGCGACGATGACCCGCTCATTCACCCCGACAACTCGACCATCCTGGCCCAGCGCATCCCGCGCGCGGAGTTGCAGGTCTTCGCGGGCCTGAAGCACGCCTTCCACCTGGAACGCCCCGACCTCGTGAACCCGATGATCATCGACTTCATCCACGAGGCGACGCGCGCCAACGGCGTCGTCCGCCCCGCGGCCCGGCCTAAGACGAAGCGCCGCTCCGCTAAGAAGATGGCGAAGTAGGTCACCGTAGGGGCGCGCGACTGAACGCCCCCTACAACGACGACGCTGCTCGCTCTGGCAACAGCAGTTCGACGTCGTCCGTGGGGCGGGTTTCAAACCCGCCCGCTTGGCGATCGTCCTGACCCGCTCGGGATTCTCGCTGTCGGACGCCCATTGGCTCGGGTTTCTGGCGATGTAATCCCGCACGCGCCACAGCTCCTCCTCGTTTCGGATCACGCGTTCGTAGTAGTTGCGCTGCCAGACGCGCTGTCCAGGGGTACGACGCAGCTTGTTGATGCTTCTTGACGAGAACGTCTTTAGCCCACGAACGATCTCAGGCAGGGCGTGACGTCCATCTCCCGCGTGCGCTGGGGCGGGTTTCAAACCCGCCCCTACATTTCCGATTTCCTCCAACGCGATGATTCCGTGAATGTGGTTCGGCATGACTATGAACGCGTCGAGTAGAACGTGCGGATAATGGCCCGCCAGCGCAAGCCACGCCTGCTGAACGACTAGCCCGTACTCACTCAGCGCCAACTGACCTTCGACGATCGCTCCGAGCATCGGTGCACGGTTCTGGACGCAGATTGTGATGTAGTAGTGCCCCGCCAGAGCGTAGTCGTGCTCTTTGAGCCGAATCGAGCGACGGTTCCGCTGAGACACGCCTCACTTCCCGACAGACCATAGCATTTGCAGCGACATGGTCGCACCCCTAGACTGCCAGCGATGCCGCTGCGGAAGACCCGGATCACCAAGGCCGACGGGCGATACCTCTGGTACTACACCTGGGACGGGCCGCCGCCGGAGATCGACGTGCCCACTGGCGGTCTTTCGATGGAGACGGAGGGCCTGGAGCTGCGCTGGCACCCGCTGCTGGAGACGTGGGTCGTCGTCGCGCCGGAGCGACAGGAGCGCACCTTCCTCCCGCCGCCCGAGTACTGCCCGCTCTGCCCCACGCGCGATCCCTCATCGCTCACGGAGGTGCCGTCGTCCGGCTACGAAATCGTGGTCTTCGAGAACCGCTTCCCGAGCTTCCGCCGCGACGCGCCCCAGCCCGCGCAGCCGCCTGCGCCGCATCGAGCCGGCCCGGCGGCGGGCGCCGGCGAGGTGGTCGTGTACTCGTCCGACCACGACGCGACGTTGGGGGCGCTGCCAGCGGCGCAGATCGAGCGGTTGGTCGAGGTCTGGACGGACCGGTATCGAGAGCTGGCCGCGAGGCCGGAGGTGGCCTACGTTTTCATCTTCGAGAACAGGGGCGAGGAGATCGGCGTCACGCTCACCCACCCGCACGGCCAGATCTACGCCTTCCCCTTCGTCCCGCCCCACGTCGAACGGGAGCTGACCGCCGCCCGGCGCTACCAGCGCGAGCACGGGGGCTGCCTGCACTGCGCGCTCATCGAGGACGAGACGGCGAGCGGCGAACGGCTCGTCGCGCACAACGAGAGCTTCGTCGCCTTCGTGCCGTACTTCGCGCGCTGGCCGTACGAGCTGCACGTCGTCAGCCGGAGACACCGCGCGTCGCTCGCCGAGCTGACGAAGGCGGAGCGTCGCGACCTGGCGGGCTTGCTCAAGGTCGTGCTCCAGAAGTACGACAATCTCTGGGGCTTCCCGATGCCCTTCGTCATGTCGATCCACCAGCGCCCGACGGACGGCAGGCGTTACCCGGGCTGCCACCTCCACATCGAGTTCACGCCGCCCTACCGCAGCCGCGACCGGCTGAAGTACCTGGCCGGCTGCGAAACGGGCGCGGGCACCTTCATCGTCGATGCCCGGGCGGAGGAGACGGCCGTCGAGCTGCGATGGGCGGCGCCGAAGACGTAGCGCGCCTCTCGGCGGATGCGCGCCGCGCCGCGCTGGCCGGCGCGTTCGAGCGGCGCTTCGGGCGCGCGCCGGAGGGCACCGCCGAGGCGCCCGGCCGCGTCAACCTCATCGGCGAGCACCTCGACTATAACGAAGGGCTCGTCCTGCCCGCGGCGATCGATCGCAGTGTGCTCGTCGCGTTTGGACGACGGGACGACGCTGAGGTGCGCATTTGCTCGCTCGACTTCGACGAAGAGTCAAGCTTCTCGCTCGACGACCCCATCGCCCGCGACGACGAGCGGCCGTGGAGCAACTACGCGCGCGGCGCCGTCCGGGCGCTGTGTGAGGAGGGCGCGTCCGGCCCCGGCCTCGACCTCACGATCACCGGCGACGTACCGCTGGGCGCCGGGCTCTCGTCGTCAGCGGCGCTGGAGCTGGCGACGCTGGGCGCGTTTCGCGCGGCATGGGGACTCGACATTGACAACAAGCGGCTCGCGCTGCTCGGTCAGCGCGCCGAGAACGACTTCGTCGGCGTGCAGTGTGGCATCATGGACCAGTTTTGCGCCGCGCTCGGCGTCGCCGGGCACGCGCTGCTCATCGACTGCCGCTCGTTGGAGTACGAGGCCGTGCCGCTGCGCTTCGAGGAGCGCGGCCTCGCGCTCGTGGTCGCAGACAGCGCCGTGCCGCGCCGCCTCGAAGCGTCCGGCTACAACCAGCGCCGCGACGAGTGCGCCGAGGCGCTGCGCCTTCTGGGCGACGCCGTGCCCGATCGCCCGCCCGCCGCACTCCGCGATGTCTCGATCTCCGACCTCGACGCGCGCGGCGGCAGCCTGCCGCCGGCGCTGCTGCGCCGCGCTCGACACGTTGTGAGCGAGCTGGAGCGCGTGCGCGCGGCCGTCGATGCGCTGGGTGCGGACGATCTCGATAAGTTCGGTGGGCTGATGAACGCGTCGCACGCCAGCCTGCGCGACGAGTTCGAGGTGAGCTGCCGTGAGCTCGATCTGCTCGTGGAGCTGGCCCAGGCGCTCGATGGCGTGCTGGGCGCCCGCCTCACCGGCGCCGGCTTCGGCGGCTGTACCGTGAACCTCGTGCGCGCCGACGCCGTCGCCGCATTCGAACGCGAAGTCATCGAGCCTTACCGGCGCGAGACCGGCCTGCCTGGGCGCATGCACGTCTACCGCGCCTCCGATGGTCTGCGGGTGTACGCTGCACGAGAATTCGCGTAACCATGGGCGGCGTTGGAATCGTGTCAGTACGTTTTGCAAAATGACCTTTCTCACGCGAAGCGCTCCAATGAGCTCCGGCGATCGAATCCAGCAGGCGAGTCGCGGAAGGCGGTTGCCCACGATTCATTGTCGGGCATAGGGTATGCCCAGATCGAAAGAGCGCGAAGCGGGTGGTGGCACGACAGCGAAAGCGCTGCGCGATTGGCAGAGAGCGGTGCGAGGGGTAGTGAAAGATGCCTCGCTGCGCTCAGCATGACGAGGGGGCGTGGTTATCCGTGGGGCGAGCACGACGTTCGGTTGCGGGCTTTGCGCGCTGTGGTATAGTTCGAGCGCGCCTTCGACATCCCGAAAACTAAGCTGGCCTGCCACAGGAGGTCTCCTCGTGCGTCTGCCGGACACGCCCGTTGGGCGGCAAGCAGCCTGGTTCTTTCATCACTCCGAATCCAACGGCCGCGACCTGACCGTGGACGAGGTCGCCGAGCACATGCGCTTCCCCGAGCCCTGGACGCCCGAGCGCGGCCTGGAGCGCTTTCGCGAACCGGAAAGCGCGATCCAAATCAACGGCGTCGAGGAGCGCTCGCCCTACAACCTGGCCGTCCGTCTTGTGTACGAGAGCGACCGCGACAAGCCCTGGGTCGCCAACTTCCGCGTCGAGGAGCAGCCGCCGCACGTCATCACGTGGCTGCAGTTCGTGCGCGACGTGGGCGCTGGCGTCGTCATCCGCGAGGCGACCGCCGCCGACGAACCTGTCCTTGCCGAGCTGGAGCGGCGCTCGCCGCTCACCGTCGGCGAGGTGTCGATCACGTACGACCGAGGCGATGACTTTTTCGCCTTCGCCCGACTGATGGAGGATAACGTCAACCTGGTCGCTGAGGAAGACGGCGAGATCGTCGGGCTCTTCAGCGGTTGCCTCCACAAGGTCATCGTTGGCGGCGAAGAGTATCAGGCGATGCTCATGCACCACCTTCGGATCCCGCCCGAGCAGCAGAAGAAGGGCCTGTACAGCGCCCTCAACGTTAGCGTCTTCCAGGCGTTCGAAGGGCGTCAGAACGCCCCATACGCCTACACGGCCATGGACAACGCCGCCGCCATCCGGCTGCGGGGGCCGGACAGTTGGAGCTTCCCAGCGCAGCGCGCGCTGCTCTTGTGCGCCGGCCTCGCCGGAGGGCCGGCCGGGGCCCCGGCGACGCCCGACGACGGCCCGCGGATCATCGAGATCTTGAATCGCTGCCATGAGGGCGAGGAGATGTACGTGCCGTACACCGTCGAATCGCTCGCGGCTCGCCTGGAACGGGCGCCCGACCTCTACTCCTGGGAGCGGGTCTGGCTGACGGATCGGGCCGTCGTCGGCGTCTGGCCCGCCGGCCTGCGAGTCGTGACCGAAGCGGGCGGGTATCGTGCCGAGACGGTGCGGGCGACGGTGCTTGACTATGGCTTCCTGCCGGGTGCGGAGGGCGAGTTCGAGCAGCTCTTGCGAGCGTGGTGCGCGTGGCTCGCGAGCAACGGCCACAGCGAGCTGGGCGTGCTCACGTCTGAGGGCTCGCCGAACTATCCGGTTCTCGGCAAGCTGGCGTCGCAGATGGACGCCTACCTGTTCCGGATGGGCGCGCCTGAGCCGGAAGGCGCCGCCCAACGCGGCCTCTACGTCGACGGCATCTACTTCTAGAGGAACGCGGGCCCGCTAGCGCGGCCACGCCGCCGTCCACTACACTACTTTCGCCATGCCCTACACCGTCACCGACCTCGCCGCTGACACGCAGCGCCTCGTCGATCAGCACGCTGACGTGAACGAGCGCGTGCGGGCGATCGCGCCCCACCTGGAGCGGTGGATGCGCGATCCAGACCTCACGCCCGAGCAGCGCGCACCGTGCGAGGGCCGCGCCTGCGGCCACCTGCTGCACACGGCCGGCGACGGCTCGTTCTTCATCATCTCGGTCGTCTTTCCGCCGGGCACCAGCAGCGGCGTCCACTATCACGGCGCCTGGGGCGTCATCGGCGTGCTGGCGGGAGTAGATGAGGAGACGAAGTACGTCCGGCGCAACGGCGCGGCCGAGCCGAGCGCGGGCGAGGGCTGCGAGCTGGAGCAGACCGCGAATCAGCTCTTCCCTCCCGGCAGCATCACCTACCTCCTGCCGCCGGACGAAGGCTTTCATCGGGTGCGCGCGGCCGGCGAGGAGACGGGCGTCTCGCTCCACATCCTGGGCGGCACGCCGGAGTCGCACCCGCACTTCCTCTGCCACCCGGAGAGCCGGAAGCTCGTCGACTTCCCGATGGCGGCGCTGCTCGATCAGGTGCCGCCTGGCACGTAGCGCGGTACAGCGCGCGCACCGGATCGAGTAAGATAGCCCCATTATGGCGTCCGGCCCCTTCGCCGAGCAGCCCAAGCTGCCCTTCCCGCTGCAGGAGGGCGAGCGTGTGATCCAGCTCTGCCGCCGCCACTGGTGGTTCCTCTGGCCGCGCACGATTCTCTGGGCGGCGTTCGCGCTCGTTCCGGTGGCCGCGGCCGCATGGGCGCTCGAAAGGATCGACGTGCTCGATGACACCCGAATCGTCTTCGGACCGGTCGCGGCGCTCTGGCTGCTGTTCTGGGCAGCGCGGCTGCTCCTGAACTGGTATCAGTACACGCGCGATATCTGGGTGATCACCAACCAGCGCATCGTCGATAGCACCCAGCCGACGCCCTTCCGCCATCACCTCGCGACAGCGGACCTGATCAACGTGCAGGACATCTCCGTGGAGAAGACGGGCATCATTCCGTCGATGCTGAACTTCGGCGACGTGCTCTGCCAGACCGCGGGCACGGGCTCGAACTTCCGCATCGGCGGCGTTCCTCACCCCGCCGACGTGCAGCTCCTCATCGACAAAGAGCGCGACCGCGAGCGCGGCCGCTGAGGGGCGTTCGTTAGTCGTCCTCCTCCGCCTCGAGCCGCTTGTACTCCTCCCGGCTCATCGCGCCCTCCGGCAGGCCGCGCGTGGCGAGCTGCTCGACCGCTTCGAGCGCGGCGTCGACGTCCGCCTCTTCGCTGAAGATCGCGAGCGAGAGCCGGACGCGCTTGTCGTTCACGACGCGTCCGACGATGCGCCGGAGCTGCCACAGGGCGGCGCAGGTCTCGTTCGGCTCCAGGTCGCCTACGGTGAAGGTGACGAGCGCCGATCGTAGCGCGGGGTCGAGCGGGCCGCGAATCGTCACGCCCGGGATGCGCTGCAGGCCGTCGATCAACCGGCCG
>JBBEBM010000061.1:0-13944 GCA_040882355.1 Dehalococcoidia bacterium
CTGATCGTCGTGCTCTCGCTCTTCCTACCCTAGCCTCAGCCCACTTCTCTATCGCGACAGGGCAGCCGTATTCGAGGAACCCGTAGCTGCAGACTTTCAGGTCTGCCGACTGGTCGCGCGGCGGCGACGAACGAAGCTTCGCCCTATCGCAGCCGTCCGGCGGCGATGAATGCGCCCATGCCCACCACGATGTAACCGAAGAGATCGTCCGTCGCGATGTCGATGATCCCGACGCCTCCCAGCCGCGTGGCGAGCACGGAGCAGCGCACCAGGTATGCGAGGACCACGCCGGCGACCGCTATCGCCTGCAGCGGCGGCCCGACCTTGCGATTGGTCGCGAGGCTCACTGCTTCACCGACGGCGTAGCCCAGTCCGAGCCCCGCGAAGAAGCCGAAATAGAAGATGCCCGGGTCCCACGAGAGCAGGAAGCCCCACAGTACGCCCACCCCCACCCCAACGACGAGCGCGGCGGCGGCGCCGCGCAGCAGGAACGCCGCCGAGATGTGGTACTGCGGCAAGCGGCGCACGTTCGCGCACGTCCGGCATCGGGTGCCGACCGGGGTGTAGACGAGACAACGAGGACAGATCGGCTTGCCGCACTTGCCACACGCCAGCTCGGTCTCCACCGAAGGATGCGTCGCGCACTGCATCGCCTAGAGCCTACCACCGTTGCTCGTTCTGAGCGAAGCATCCCTTATGTCATTCTGAGCGAAGCGAAGAATCTCGCGGCCTCGCCAGAGCCCCGGCCCTTCATGTGGTCGCGTTGCCCCGGAGTCATCGCCAGCGCGGCTCACAGCCGTGCTGGACCGGAGATATGGAAGGGTTAGCGCGCCCGGCCTGCCGCGCGTTCGCGCCCTAGCGCGAGCAGCGCCTCGACCGACTCATCCGGCAGCGGCGAGAGCATCTGGCCCGGCAGCGGCTCGCCCGCGCCGAAGATGCCGTGGTAGTCGCTGCCGCCGAGCGCTAGCAGATCGAAGCGTTCGGCGAAGGCGCGCAGCGCCCCGACCGTCTCCGGCGGGTACGCCTTGTAGTAGACCTCCATCGCCACCAGACCCGCGTCCTTCAGGTCCGACAGGATGGCTTCCAGCGCGGCGTCGTCCGGCGTCACGTCGCGCGGGTGCGCGATGCACGGCACGCCGCCGAGGTGAAGGATCGACTTGACCGCGTCCGCGGGCGTCAGCTTCTCGCGTTCGACGTAGGCCGGGCCGTTGCGCCCGATGTACTTGTCGAACGCCTCCTTGATCGTCGAGACGTGGCCACTTTCGAGCAGCGCCTGCGCGACGTGCGGCCGGCCCACCGAGGCCTCGCCGGCGATGCGCTGCACCTGCTCCCACGTCACGTCTAGGCCCATCTCGCGCAGCTTCACGACGATGCCCTCGCCACGCCCCTTGCGCGACTCGCGCAGCAGCGCGAGCGTGGCCTGCAACTCCGCGTTGTCGGGCTCCAGGTAGTAGCCGAGCACGTGGACCTCGGCGCTCGGGATGTCGGTGCCCATCTCGACGCCCGGGATCAGCGTGAAGTCGGGGTACGCCTCCCCCGCCTTGCGCGCCTCCGCGACACCTTCGGTCGAATCGTGGTCGGTGAGGGCCAGCACCCGCACGCCCTGCTCGTAGGCGAGCTTGACGACCGCGGACGGCGAAAGGACGCCGTCTGAGGCGGTGCTGTGGCAGTGGAAGTCCCCTCTACTCGGCATCGCGACAGTATACACGGTCGACGCGCTGGATGCTCTTCGCGCGCCGCGTCGACTCGTCGATCTCGACCAGAACCGCGTTGAACTGCAGCTCCAGGCTCTTGTCCGCGACGGGCATCCGCGTCGGCATGCCGGTGAGAAAGCGCCGGATTACCGCCTCGATCTCGTTGCCGATCACCGACTCGCGCGGGCCCGTCATGCCGGCGTCCGTCACGTAGGCCGTGCCGCCGGGCAGCAGGCGCGCGTCCGCGGTGGCGACGTGCGTGTGCGTGCCGAACACGGCGGCGACGCGTCCGTCCAGATAGCGGCCCATCGCCACCTTCTCGCTCGTCGCCTCCGCGTGCATATCGACGACGACCAGGGCGTCCGACGGCAGCGCGGCGAGCGCGGCGTCGGCGCCGCGGAACGGGCAGTCGATGTCGGTCATGAAGGTACGCCCCTGCAGGTTCATCACGGAGACGCCCTTCTCCGTAACGACGCCCCGGCCGGGCGCGCCCGGCGGGTAGTTGAGCGGACGGATGATCGCGACCTCCTGGTCGAGCACCGGCATGATCTCGCGCTGGTCCCAGACGTGGTTGCCCGACGTGATCACGTCGACGCCCACGTCGAACAGGTCCTGCGCCGTGCTCTCCGTCAGCCCGCGACCCGCCGCGAGGTTCTCGCCGTTCGCGATCACCAGGTCCAGCGACAGCTCCCGGCGTAGGCCCGGCACGAGGTGCGCCACCGCGCGGCGCCCCGGCTTGCCCATCACATCGCCGATCATCAGGAGGTTCATGTGCCGTCCCCGGCAGTTGTCGCGGCTTCTCTGCGCTCGGCCCGTTCCTTGAGGGCCTGGTTCATCTCCTGGAAGCCACGCAACGTATCGCGATCCAGGCTGCGAGCGAAGAGGGGGACCAGCAGCCCGGTGAAGACCTCGCGCTGGATGAAGCGCACGCGGTCGCCATCGAGCGGCTCAATCGTGAAGATGTGCTCGCCGTCGAAGACACCGGGCAGGCCCAAGTGGCCGAGCCAGCGGAGCTCGCGCTGCGGCTCCGCTGTCAGGACAGTGGGTCGAAACGTCATCCCGCGGCCGCCCGACGGCTGGAGAAACACCCTGAGTCGAGCACCCTCTTCGAGCTGACCTTCCGCCTCGCGAATGAACGGGTTCCACTCCGGGAACGAGCCGAAGTCGGCCAAGAGCACCCAAACCCGCTCGGGTGGCGCGCTGATCTCGATCTCGCTACGGAGTTCCTTCATCGCCGTCTAGGCCCGGGCGATTCTCGAATCGCCCCCTACTCCCTGCCGCCCTGCTACCGCGCGTACTCCGTGGCGCGCGTCTCGCGGACGACGGTCACCTTGATCTGGCCCGGGTACTCCAGCGTCTCCTCGATCTTCTTGCTCAGGTCGCGGGCCAGCCGCATCGCCTCGACGTCGTCGATCTGGTCCGGCTTCACGATGACGCGCACCTCGCGGCCCGCCTGGATCGCGAACGACTTGTCGACGCCCTGGAAGCCGTTCGCGACCTCCTCCAGCGCCTGCAACCGCTTGATGTAGTGCTCCAGCGTCTCCATCCGCGCGCCGGGCCGGCTGCCGGAGATCGCGTCCGCGATCTGGACGAGGATCGCCTCGACGGTCGTCGGCTCCACCTCGTCGTGGTGCGACTCGATGCAATGGACGACGCTCGGGCTGACGTTGAAGCTGCGCGCCAGCTCCGCGCCCAGGAGCGCGTGGGTGCCCTCCACGTCGTGGTCGATCGCCTTGCCCAGGTCGTGCAGAAGCGCGCCCCGGCGGACGACGTTCACGTCGGCACCTACCTCGTGGGCGAGCATCGCGCCGATGTGGGCGCTCTCGACGGCGTGTCGAAGCTGGTTCTGGCCGTAAGACGTGCGGAACTTAAGCCGGCCGAAGACCTTGAGGATCTCCGGGTGGAGACCGGGGCACTTCGCCTCGATCGACGCCTCCTCGGCCGCCTCGGCGACGGTCTTCTCGACCTCCTGGCGCGCCTTCTCCACCATCTCCTCGACGCGCGTCGGGTGGATGCGCCCATCGAGCACCAGCTTCGTCAGCGCGACGCGAGCGATCTCGCGGCGGACCGGGTCGAAGCTGGCGAGCGTGACGGCGTCCGGCGTGTCGTCGATGATCAGGTCGACGCCGGTGGCGGCTTCGAGGGCGCGGATGTTCCGTCCCTCGCGGCCGATGATCCGCCCCTTCATCTCGTCGCTCGGGATCGGCACGACCGAGACCGTGCTCTCGCCGACAACGTCCGTGGCGAGCCGCTGCATAGCGGTCGAAAGGATCTCGCGCGAACGCTCCTCCGCCTTCTCCTTCACCTCCGCCTCGATGAGGCGAAGGCGGCGGGCACCGTCCTCGCGGGCCTCTTTGTCGACCTCTTGCAGGAGCAACTCGCGCGCCTCAGCGGCGGTGAGCTGCGCGACGCGCTCGATCTCCTGAACCTGGCGCTTGTGCAGCTCGTCGACCTCCGCCTTTCGCTCGTCGATCTGCTCGCGCTGTTTGCTTAGGTCTTGTTCTCGACGCTCTTGCGCTTCAAGCTTGCGGTCGAGGTTCTCCTCTTTGGAAGCGACACGCTGTTCGAGCTTCCGGACTTCGCCCTGACGCTCTTTCAGCTCGGTATCTACCTGGCCCCGTAGCCGTATCGCCTCCTCTTTCGCCTCAACTAGCGTTTCCCTTTGCTTCGCTTCCGCTTCCGTCAGAATGCGAGCGGCGCTCTGTTCCGCCTCCGCAACCTGGTCGCGGCCTGCTCGAACCTTCAGGGTGTATCCGAGAAGAGCCCCTACCGCCAGCGCCAGTACGCCGACAACGACGGCGATGATGGCCGCTGGCATTGGTAACACCTGCCTTTCTCTGTGTTGTACTCCTTTTGAACTTCCCTTCCAGGATGGTGTTCTGGCCTCATGATACGCTCGGCCCGTTTGGGGTGTCAAGAATCGGAGGATCGTGGGTTAGGGGTCAAGCGTCAAGACCCCCGCCGCCCTCTTGCGGGCCGCTTCAAAGGTCAGGCTTCAGCCTGACGCGGCCTCCTCGTCGGAGACCTCCGCCCAGCACCGTTCGATCGTCCGGCGCGCGACGTCGTAGCCGAAGCCGCGCCTGGTGAGGAAGGCGCCCAGCCGCTCACGAAAGCGCTGGTACTCGAGGCCCTGAAACGACCGCAGTCGACGGCTCGCGGCGTCGTAAGCGGCCTCCTCGTCCGAGATCTCCGCCGTCGCCTCCTGCGCCGTCTCCGGCGCGATCCCCTTCCGCCGCAGCTCGCTCACGACGAACCGTTGCGAGCTGGGCCGGCCCGCCTGCCGCGTCTCGGTCCAGAAGCGCGCGAAGGCGGCGTCGTCCAGATAGCCGAGCTCTTGCAGCCGACCCGCCGCCGCATCGACCGCTGGTTGGGCGAAGCCTCGCCGGCGGAGCCGGTCGCGCAGCTCGCGTTCGCTGCGCGGGCCCCTCGCCACCAGCCGCAGCGCGGCCTGGAGGGCGCCCCGCCTCGCCTCCTCCTCGGCCAGGGCCGTTATGTCATCTTTGGTGAGCGACCGGCCTGCGCGCACGTCGCGCTCCGCTGCTAGTTCGAGGCTGAGCGCGACCGCGAACTGGCCATCGACGAAGACGTTCACACGGCGCCGTCGCGTCGGCCGCTCGACCGCCGTAACGATCATGTCGGTTCGGGCTGCGGGCGCGGTTCGGCCTCGGGATGCTGGGCGAGGTAGAAGATCTCGCCGGGGCTCAGCCGGGTCAGCCACATCGCAATCAAGCCCGTGATCGTGATCCAGATGATCAGGCAGAGATGGGTCCCGATCGCATAGCCTGCCGCCAGCGCCGACGGCGTTCCCATCGCGACCAATAGCTGCTGCGTCGCCACTTCATACGGCCCGATGCCGGAAGGCGTGAGCGGGATCGAGACGGCGAAGTTCGCCGTCATCATGACGAGCAGGTAGTCGGCGGCGTGCAGGTCCAGCCCGAACGCCTGGCCGAAGAAGCCGTAGGCGCACGCCTCCAGAAGCCAACCGATCAGGGAGAGCACGATCGCCGGCACGGCCACGTTGGAGTCTCGCAGCGCGCGCATGCCGTCGAGGAACTGACCAAGCAGCGACTTGGCCGATTGGCGGGCTTCCACCGAGAGCCAGCGGATGGGGTAGAGACGCTCCAGGCGCTCAGGACTGACCATCCGGGCGACGAACACGCCCAGCGCAAGGCCGATGAGCGCCAGCCCGGCCATCCCCCAGAAGGCACCCCGCAAGACGTCAGGTATCTGACCGAAGGAGAACGCGATCGCGATCAGGATGACGAACGTCAGGCCGTCGAGCAGCGTCTCGACGACGATCACCGTCGCGGTCAGCTCGGAGCGCGGGATGTTATAGCGCTGCGAGGTCGTCTGGATACGCAGGATGTCGCCGGCCCGCAGCAGGAGCACGGCGTTCGCCATGTTGTGCACCAGGAAGATGCCCAGGAGGCCCGTGTAGGGAACGTCGCGGTGCTTGCCAAGGAAGACCTTCCAGCGGAGCGCGTGGACGGCCTTCGACATGGTGAAGAGGGCCAGCGCCGGCAGTACCCAGATCCAGTCCGCTTCGAGCAGGGTGGGCAGGACCTCACGCTCCGGTACGCGCCAGAAGAGGAGAGCTATGAAGCCTCCTGTCAGCGCGAGCTGGAACCAGACGCGTGCTCTGCGCAGTGAACCCTGCATGCCTACACCCCGGCGGACTCCCTCCCGGCTCGGCTCACCGCGCCAGGATAGTCACATGTCCGCCGACCGGACAAGCGACGCCGGACGCCCCTAGGATACCTCGTGCGCGGCCAGCGCCGCCCGCACCGCCGCCACCGCGACCTCCATCTGCGACTCGTCGGGATCGCGCGTCGTCAGCGACTGGAGGGCGAGGTTCGGCCGGAAGAGCAGCCGCCAGATACCGTTCGAAGACGAGGCGTTCGCCAGCCGAAGCGCCTCGTAGCTGAGCCCGGCGATGAGCGGCGTCAGCGCCAGCCGCGACAGGAGCCGCTTGCCAAGTGTCTGCGGGCCGAGGGCCGCGTAGATCGCTGACGACACGAGCGTCGTCGTCAGGAGGAAGCTGGTGCCGCAGCGCACGTGCGCATTCGGGAAGTGGTGCAACGTCTCAACCTCGAGCGGCTCGCCGGCTTCGTAGGCCTGGATCGCGCGGTGCTCCGCCCCGTGGTAGGCGAAGAGCCGCTGCGCCTGCGGCAGCCGGCCGACGGTACGCAGGTAGCCGACCAGCGTGCCCACGCGCATCGCGCCCTCCATGAACGGTGCGAACTTCGACGTCCCCATCTTGCGCTCCAGGCGCCGCGACGCGATCGCCGGGCCCAGCATGAACAGCGTCGACGCGATGATCGCGGAGAGCGTCATCGTCGTCCGCAGCTCGCCCTTGCTCGGCTCCTCGGGCTCTTTGCCCGCGGCCACCTGCGCCGACCAGATCGTCGCGCGCATGCCTTGCGTCAGCGTGTCGCCCAGCGCGGCCACGCCGCGCACGATCGGCACGTCTCGAAAGCGCGACCCGCCGTCCGCATTGGGCTCCGTCTTGCAGGCCAGCTCGCCGTCCGGCTTGCGCACGCAGACCGCCATCGCCTGGGGCCCGCGGATCATCACGCCCTCGATCACCGCCTGCCCACCCAACGTGGGTGGGAGAGCGGGGGCGTCGGGCGTCTCTGAGGACATGAGGAAGCGGGGCGCTATTCCTTGATGTTGTAGCGGCGCTTGAACCGCTCGACCCGACCGGCGGTGTCAACGATACGCTGCTCGCCCGTGAAGAACGGGTGGCACGCGCTGCACACCTCGACGTGGAGGTCGGGCTTCGTCGCGTGCGTCATGAAGTCGTTGCCACAGGCGCAGTGCACCCGCGCCTCGACATACTCAGGGTGGATTCCGGTTTTCATTGGTGTCCTCGTGTTGCCTTTGTGCTAGCTCGCCGCGGCCGCGGCGTAGACGCTGACCTGCTTACGCCGTCCTTTCGCGTACGGCTCGAACTTCACCTGACCGTCGATGAGCGCGAAGATCGTGAAGTCGCGCCCCAGGCCGACGTTCTTGCCCGGGTGGAAGCGCGTGCCCCGCTGGCGCAGGATGATCGTGCCCGGCCGGACGACCTCGCCGTCGTAGCGCTTCACGCCCAGCCGCTTCGACTTGCTGTCTCGGTTGTTGCGGGTGCTACCGCCGCCCTTCTTGTGTGCCATCGCTTCTTACTCCGTCGTTTCTTCGGGCTTCTTGCGAGGCGTTCGCCGGCGTACCGGCTTCGCCTCGGCATCAGCGGCCGGCGTTTCTTCGGCGCTCGCCTCGGGCTTTCTTCGCGTTCGGCGCTTCGGCGCCTCGGCCGGCCCCTCGGCGGTGGCGGGCGCTTCTTCCTCGACGGCCTTCTTCCGAGTGCGCCGCTTGGGCGCCTCCTCGATAACCTCGGGCGCGGCCTCCGCCCCTTCGACCTCGACAGCCTCCGCCGACGGCGTCTCAGCCTCGGCCACCGGCTCTTCGGCTGCCGCCTCCTCCGCCTTGCGACGGCGTCGCGGCGTCGGCTTCTCGACCTCCAGCTTCGACTTCTCGCCTGGGCGCAGGATCTCGCGCACGGCCAGCTTCGTGAAGGACTGGCGATGCCCCGTCTTCTTGCGGGTGCGCACCTTGGCCTTGTACTTGAAGACGATGATCTTCTTCGCCCGGCCGTGCGTCTCCACCTCGGCCATGACACGGGCGCCCTCGATGAAGGGCGTGCCCACGGTCACCTGGCCGTCGTCGGCGATCATTAGGACGTCGACCAACTCCACCGTCGCGCCTTCCTCAGCCGGAAGGCGTTCGACAGTGACGGCGCGCCCTGCTTCGACGCGGTACTGCTTACCGCCGGTGCGAACGATTGCGTACATGGCAGACAGTTCATCATATCGGCGAACCCGAATTCGGTCAAACGAGCCCTACGAAAGCCGGCCCCCTTGACCCTGTACCCGTGACCCCGGCAATACTAGCCTCGTGGACTTGCTCGACCTCCATCCCTGGGACGTCTCGCCGAAGGAAGCCGTCGCCATCCAGCGCGAGCTGGCCGGCCGCGTCGTGCGCAAGGGCCGCCTCAAGAACGTGCGACGAGTCGCCGGCGTCGACATCTCGGTCGACAGGGCGCGCGGACTCGGAACGGGCGCCGTCGTCGTGCTCTCGTACCCGGAGCTGGAGCTGGTCGAAGTCGCGGTCGAGCAAGCGCCGCTCACGTTCCCCTACGTGCCCGGCCTCCTCTCCTTCCGCGAGGTGCCCGTGCTGCGCGCCGCGTTCTTGCGCATCGCGGGCCCGATCGACCTGCTCCTCGTCGATGGCCAGGGCCTCGCCCATCCGAGACGCTTCGGCCTCGCGTGCCACCTCGGCCTGCTGCTCGACGTGCCCGCGATCGGCTGCGCCAAGTCGCGCCTGCTGGGCGAGCACGCCCCCGTGGACGAAGCCGCCGGCAGCCGCGCCGACCTCGTCGACAAGGGCGAGCCGATCGGCAGCGTACTCCGAACCCGCGCTGGCGTAAAGCCGCTCTTCATCTCGCTCGGACACCGCATCGGCCTAACCGAAGCCGAAACCTGGGTGCTGCGCTGCTGCCGCGGCTACCGCCTCCCCGAACCGACGCGCCTCGCCCACAACGCCGCCGCCGGCCGCCTACCTCCCACGACAACGCCGACTCGGTAGCGGCGACCTTCAGGTCGCCACCTGCGGACGTCGCGAGCACACGCCTCATCTCCTGGAAGCTGCGGGATTCATCCCGCAGACGCGCCGGTGGGTCTTGCGCTGCTGCCGCCGCTACCGCCTGCCCGAGCCGACCCGCCTCGCCCACCACGCCGCCGCCGGCCGCCTACCTCCCACGACAACGCCGACTCGGTAGCGGCGACCTTCAGGTCGCCACCTGCGGACGTCGCGAGCACACGCCTCATCTCCTGGAAGCTGCGGGATTCATCCCGCAGACGCGCCGGTGGGTCTTGCGCTGCTGCCGCCGCTACCGCCTGCCCGAGCCGACCCGCCTCGCCCACCACGCCGCCGCCGGCCGCCTACCTCCCACGACAACGCCGACTCGGTAGCGGCGACCTTCAGGTCGCCACCTGCGGACGTCGCGAGCACACGCCTCATCTCCTGGAAGCTGCAGGATTCATCCCGCAGTACCGCCCCAAACGTGAACGCAACCGCCCATCTGTTGTACAGTGAAAGTGCTATGGATGACCTGAAGCACCACATCGCAGACCTCTCCGCCCGCATCAGCCACGTGCTGGTGCGTCTTTGACATCGCCGCACTAGAACAGGAAGCGCAGCGCCTCGAAGAGGAGTCGGCCAAGCCCGGCCTCTGGGACGACTCCCAGTCCGCCCAGGCCACGATGAAGCGGCTGGCCGACGTCACCTCCACCATCGAGACCTGGCGCGGCCTGGAGCGCCGCGTCGCCGACTTGCGTGAGCTCGTCGAGCTGGCGGAGGGCGAGGACGAGAGCGCCCTCACCGCCGACCTCGAGCGCGAGGTGGAGGAGGTCGCGGGTCGCCTTGAAAAGCTCGAACTCGAGCTCACCTTCGCCGGGCCGTACGACGCCCGCGACGCCATCGTCGCGATCCACGCGGGCGCCGGCGGCACCGAGTCGCAGGACTGGGCGGAGATGCTGCTTCGCATGTACCTGCGCTGGGCGGAACGGCGCGGCCTCCAGACCGAGGTGCTCGACATGATGCCCGGCGAAGAGGCGGGCATCAAGAGCGTCACGCTCGAGATGCGCGGCCGCCTCGCCTACGGCTACCTGAAGTCGGAGCGCGGCGTGCACCGCCTCGTCCGTCTCTCGCCCTTCGACGCCGATCACGCCCGCCACACGTCGTTCGCCCTCGTCGAGGTGCTGCCTGAGGCCGAAAGCATGGCCGAGGTGAAGATCGACCCCGAGGAGCTGCGCGTTGATGTCTTCCGCGCCAGCGGCCACGGCGGCCAGAACGTGCAGAAGAACTCCACGGCCATCCGCATCACGCACCTGCCCACCGGCCTCGTCGTCACCTGCCAGAACGAGCGCTCGCAGCACCGCAACAAGGAGAGTGCGATGCGCGTGCTGGAGGCGCGTCTGCTGGAGAAGGAGCTGGAGCGCCACGCAGAGGAACGCACCCGGCTCAAGGGCGAGCACGTCGCGGCCGGCTGGGGCAACCAGATCCGCAGCTACGTGCTGCACCCGTACAAGATGGTGAAGGACCATCGCACCGACTTCGAGACGAGCGACGCGGAGTCGGTGCTCGAAGGCGATCTCGACCCGTTCATGACCGCGTACCTGAAATCGAAGATGGGCTCGAACGGCGCATGAGGCTAATCGAAGCACGAACGGGGCGCGTCTCGCGGCGCTGGGTGCCGCTCGTTGTCGCGACGCTTGCCCTCCTCGCCGCCCTCGCCTCCCTCACCACCGCCTCCGCCCAGGTCGACGTGCGCGCGAGCAACGCGACGAGCGACTTCCCGAACGGCGTCTCCTTCACCCTCGACGCCTCGGTGCCCGGCGGCGCCGACGAGGTGCGCCTCATCTACCAGATCCTCCCCGACGGCGTGCGCGCCACCGCCGTCCCCGACTGCACCGGCGCCACGGCCATCGGATGCAACTACCAGCTTGCCAGCAACCAGCAGAACTTCCTCATCCCCGGCGCCGAGATTGAGTACTTCTGGCGCATCACGACCGGCGATCAGACGGAGGAGACCGACGCCCAGCGCGTCGCCTACGAGGACGACCGCTTCGACTGGCAGACGATCGCCGACGGCAACCTGACGCTCTGGTACTACGATGCCGGCGACGACGAAGCGCAGCGCATCCTCGCCGCCGGACGCGAGAGCCTCGACCGCAACAGCGCCCTGCTGCAGACGACCGTCGACTTCCCGGTGAAGATCTTCTACTACGCCTCCGCAGAGGAGATGCAGCCCGCGATCATCAGCAGCGGCGCCGAGGGCGTCGTCACCCTGGGCGAGGTCGTCTACTCTGACACCGCCATGGTCTCGGCCGACTTCGCGCCGGAGGAGATCACGCGCCACGAGATCGCCCACGTCGTCGTCCGTCAGGCCGTCCGGGAGCCCTACGACGTGCCAGCCTGGCTGAACGAAGGCACCGCCGTGTTCGCCCAGAGCGAGCCTTCACGCGAGCAGCGCGGCGCCGTCGAGAACGCTATCGCCAGCGGCGACGTGCTCTCGGTGCGCAGCCTCAGCTCGTTGAGCAACGTGGCGCTGGCAAACCGCGTGTCGCTCTTCTACGGCGAGTCGTGGAGCCTCGTCAGCTTCCTCGTCGAGACCTACGGCGAGGAGCAGTTCGCGCAGCTCTTCGCGGCCTACGCCGGCGGCGCCACGACGGCGGACGCCCTCGACCAGGTCTACGGCTTCAACCAGGACGGCCTGGAGAACGCCTGGCGCGCGAGCGTCGGCCTGCCGCCCCGCGCCGCCCCCACCCCCGACGAAGCGCAGGTCGAGACGCCCGCCGTCACCACCCCCGAAGGCACCGCCGCGTCCGGCTCCGACGGCGACGACGGCGCGCCCATCGCCCTCCTCGCCGGCATCGGCGTCCTCACCATCCTCCTCGCGGGCGCCCTCCTCGCCACCGGCGTCCTCCTGGCGAGGCGGTATCGCTAACTTTCCTCCGCGGGTCAGCCTTTAGGCTGACGCGAAGCATGCCTCACCCAACCCCGCGGGTCAGCCTTCAGCCTGACGCGCAGCATGCCTCACCCAACCCCGCGGGTCAGCCTTCAGCCTGACGCGCAACGGCCGCAGCGCACTGTAACCCCCTCACCCCTGCCTGCCGGCTTCCTCCTTCGGCTCCGCTCAGGACAGGCCTCTCCCTTGGGGAGAGGGGCGAATGAGCACCGCCTCACACGAACGCGAGACGCGGGGTGAGGACGACGGGCGTCCTGCTGGCGAGGCGGTACCGCTGACCCGCGCCTGACACCTTGACAAGCGCGGCGGCGGCGCTATACTAGGGCCGACTGGTGGCCCTCGTTTCCGTCAAGCGTTGCCCCCGCCCAACCTTGGCGACACCGTGAAAGGAGACCACGGTGCCCTGGCGTATGCTTCTCTCTCACCGCAGGCGGGTGCTGCTCGCCCTGTGCCTCGTTGCCATGGCTGCGGGCCTTCTCGCGTGGCGCCTGAGCGGGTCAGAGCCCGCTCAAGCGGCAGGAACTGGAGCCGACCTATCGATGGAGGTCGTCGGCGTCCCTGGCTGCGATACGAATCAAAATCCGCCGACCGCGTCGTGCAACGCGCCAGGCGGTACCTTCACAATCCGCGTGCGACTGAACGCTATCTCTGGGCTGATCGACAACGATCATGACGGAGCGGCGGGCTATACCGGCGCTCAGGCACGGCTCAATTTCTCCGCGGGCCTGACCTTTCGTGAAGGGCGGGCGCTCGGAGTCTGGCCGGACTGTGTCGACTCGCAGTCCCTCCTGACACCCGGCTCGTTCCTCATAGGCTGTGTAACGGGGTTCGGTGTACCTGAATCGTCGTTCCTTGGCCCCATCTTCGAAGTTGACTTCGACTGCCCTGAAACGCCGGGCGTGGCCCAGATAGGCATGCCGCTTAGCGGTCCGACATCGGAGAGCCATGTGATAGATGATGTGTTCAATCCGGTCCTGGACAAAGGGCCCAGTCCAGAAACGTTGACCATCACATGTACCGAGCCTCCGCCCCCCCCACCCCCTCCTCCAATCTCGGGCGGTATGGCTGTGGACTGCAATGCTGTGGCCCCAGGCATTCAGAGCCATTGCATCTATGGCGTTGGCACCCAGTTTGACATCCAGATTCACCTTACTGAGCCGCCAACCAGCGGTTTCGTGCAATTCGGAATGCGCCTAGGCTGGCAGAACCCTCCGTTGGATTACCTTCCTGCATCCAATCCTGCAGACGAGGCCCTGTGGCCGCACTGTCAACTTCCGAGCCGAATCTTGCCGGCAGCCGATTCTGTTGAGTTCGGGTGTGTGGCAGTGGCCCTACCTGCTGGTGATACGACGACAGGGCCCATCCTGCGGTTCCGGTTCCAATGCACGGGCGAAGGACAAGCGCAACTGAGTCTGGTGGACGGAAATACATTTCTCGACACCGCTGCAGGTCTGATTGTGACGCCTGAGCTTTCCGGCGCCACTGTCATCTGCACGTCGATCCCCTTCAACCTCAAGAACCCCGTGCTTGCGAACCTGTTCCTGACGGCCCAGGGTTCCAAGCTGCCGCCGAGCACTTGCGCCGCGAGCACGAACGTACAGACGTACTCGCACACGATCAGCAACGCTCCGACGACAGCCGACCCGAAGGACCCGTCTTTGATCCAGCAGATCGGTGGATTCG
>JBBEBM010000062.1:0-65964 GCA_040882355.1 Dehalococcoidia bacterium
CGAGCCGGCCCTGACTATCGGGGCCGGCTCGCTGTATGTGAAGATCAGGGCGTTCCCCTACGCCCTCCGGGTGATGGCCGCTCCCCTCAAGGCCGAACATCCGATAGGCACATCATGGATTGAGGTCGTCCCTACGGCCACGTAGGGCAGTGCAGGAGGCGCTCGCTCGTGAAGCTCATCGTCACGATCCCCGCCTACAACGAATCGGCGAACATCGCTGAGGTGATCGCCGAGGTGCCGCGCTACATCGTCGGCGTCGACCGCGTCGAGGTGCTCGTGGTCGATGACGGCTCGAGCGACGGCACCGCCGATGTGGCGCGCGAAGCGGGCGCCGACCACATCGTGCGCCACGGGCGGAACCGCGGGCTCGCCGCCGCCTTCCGCACGGCGCTGCGCGAAGCGGTCGCGCGCGGAGCGGACGTCATCGCCAATACAGACGGCGACAACCACTACGATCAGTCGCAGATCCCGACGCTGATCGCTCCGCTGCTCCAGGGAGAGGCCGACATCGCCATCGGGAGCCGCGTGCTGAGCGACCTGCGCATGCCGGCCGCGAACAAGTACGGCAACCGCTTCGCGAACTTCATCATGCAGCGCATGCTCGGCCTGCCGGACGTGGACGTCTCGACGGGCTTCCGCGCCTACACCCGCGAAGCGGCGCTGCGCCTGAACGTGCTCTCCAGCCACACCTACACGCACGAGACGTTGATCCACGCGCTCGACCAGAAACTCGCGATCGCCAACGTGCCGCTGGCCGCGCGCCCCGTCGAACGGCCTTCGCGCCTGATCCGCAGCCTGTCGAGCCACATCAGGCGGGCCGGGCTGGTGATCCTGAGCTCGTTCACGCTCTACCGCCCGCTCCAGGTATGGGGGGCCGTGGGCGCCCTGTGCGCTCTCGTCGGGAGCGTGCCGTTCGTGCGCTTCCTCTATCTGTACACGCAGGGCGAGAGCGACGGCCACGTCCAGTCGCTGCTCGCCGGTTCGGCGCTGCTGTTCCTAGGGATCCAGATGCTCATCGCGGGGCTGCTCGCTTCGGCCGTGGGCTGGAACCGCCGCCTCATCGAGGACGTGCTCTACCGGTTGAAGGTGGAGGAGAGCCGTGGCCACGCGACGAACGGGGCGCTGGCGGCGAACGGCACGGCGGTGACAAATGGCAAGGACGCTACGAAGAGGAGGACTCTGCATGCTGCTTAGCAAAAACGGCAAGAGCGTCGTCGGTGTCGTCGGCCTGGGTGTTGTCGGCGATGCGGTCCATCACTACTTCGAACGGTCAGGTTACTCGATGCGCGTCTACGACCCGTACAAGGGCCTGGGCTCCGAAGATGCGATCAACGAGTCGGACCTCGTCTTCGTTTGCGTGCCGACGCCGTACGAGCCCGGGACCGGCCTGGATGACAGGGCGCTCGAAGACGCTGTCAGCAGGCTCAGCGGCTCGAAGGTCGTCGTCGTCAAGTCAACGGTGCTGCCAGGGACCACGGAGGGCTACCAGACGCGCTACTCGCAGCACTGCTTCCTGTTCAACCCGGAGTTCTTGCGCGAAGACTTCGCCCGCATCGACTTCCTCCGCCCGGACCGGCAGCTCGTCGGCTTCACGGCCCAGAGCCGACACCTCGCCGAGCCGCTGCTCTCGATGCTGCCCGCCGCGCCCTACACGAGCGCGATGGTGGCTCGCGAGGCGGAGCTGGTGAAGTACATGACCAACGCGTTCCTGGCGACCAAGGTGGTCTTCGCCAATGAGCTGTTCGACCTGGCGACGGCGCTCGAGGTCGACTACAACACCGTCCGCGACGCCGTCAGCGCTGACCCGCGCATCGGCTCATCTCACTTCGACGTGCTGGGCGGCGGCTATCGCGGGTACGGCGGCAAGTGCCTGCCCAAGGACGTGCGCGCGCTGCTGGCGCTCGCCGACCGGCTGGGCGTGCCGCTGCGCCTACTGCTCACCGCCGACCGCGTGAACGCCTCGCTGTTGCCGCCGACGGAACGGCCGCCGGCCATGCTCCACCCGCTGCCGCGCATCGGCCCGGTCGAGGACGGCCCGCTCACGGCGGACGAGCGAGCGGCCTGACCGCTCGATCGACGCAGATGAAGACGTCAACCGCGCACGAGCGGCCACGACTCCTGACGCTGACCAGCACGTTCCCGCGCTGGGAGGGAGACACGTGTCCCATGTTCGTTGCCGACCTGTGCCAGGGTCTCGCGGAACGTTTCGACGTGACCGTGCTCGCGCCCGGGTCGAAAGGCGCGGCGCGACAGGAGCAATGGGGCGCCGTGACGGTCAGGCGCTACCGCTACGGCTGGCCCGACGGATCGCAGCGCCTGGCTGACGGCGCGATCCTGCCGAACCTGAAGCGGAACCGCCTCCTGGTCGGGCAGGTGCCCGTGTTCGTGCTGGCGCAGCTCTTCTCTGTCTGGCGCCTGGTGCGGAGCGGCGGCTTCGACGCGATCCACGCCCACTGGGTGCTTCCTCAGGGCTGGGTCGCGGCGCTGGTGGGACCGCGGGGGCGCCTACCGGTGCTCACGACGGCCCACGGCGGAGACTTCCACGCACTGCGGTCGACCGCGCCGCTGGCACTGAAACGCTGGGCGCTCCAGCGCAGCGACCGCGTTACGGCCGTCAGTTCGTGGCTGAAGCGAGAGGTGACCGCGCTAGGCGTTGAGGAGGAGCGCGTGCGCGTCTTGCCGATGGGCATCGACACCACGCGCTTCACGCCGGAGGCTGCGACGCAGGCTGGAGGCGGCCATGCTGGCCCGAAGCTGCTCTTCGTGGGGAGGCTGGTAGAGAAAAAGGGAGCGGGTTACGCGATCGAGGCCATGCAGGTGATCGCGTGCGAAGAGCCGGAAGCTCAACTGCTTATCGTCGGCGACGGACCGGAGCGCGCGGCGCTGGAGCGCTTGAGCGCTCGCCTCGGCATCCAGGACCGCGTCTCGTTTGCCGGCGCCGTCCCCAACGACAAGCTGCCCGCGCTGTACGCGTCCGCGGACCTCTTCGTCGGGCCGACCGCCGAGGAGGGATTAGGTGTCGTGTTTGCCGAGGCGATGGCGAGCGGCTGTCCGGTCATCGCGACCGACGTGGGAGGAGTGGCAGACCTTGTGATCGACGGCGAGACAGGCGTGCTGGTACCGGAGCGTGACGCAACAGCGATCGCGGGCGCAGCCATCGGGCTCCTCCGTGACCAGGGCCGCCGCCGGCAGCTAGGACGGAACGGCGTCGCCTGGGTGCGCGAGCGCTTCGACGCGCGGCAGACGGCGACGGGCTACGCCGACTTGATTGAGGAGGTGCTCGCGGCGTGACGCACGAGCTTGCGACTCGACCCGCCGACAAGCTGGGGCCGGATGACCTCCAGGCCTACTGGGGACGCGTGAGCGCCGACTACCTGGCCCGCGACCCGGAAGGTCTGGCCGTCATCTGTTACGCGGGGTTGCCCCGGTGGTTCAACGCCTTCCTCGACCGCTATCAGCGGCGCGCGTTCGACAGGTTGACAGCAAGGCTCCGCTTTGCGGGCGCCGATGTGCTGGATCTCGGCACCGGCGTTGGCCGCTGGGCGACCGTCCTTGCGCAACGAGGCGCGGCGCGCGTCGTCGGCGTCGACCTGGAGGGCGAGCGGCTGGCGCTCGCCCGGGCGCGGTCGAGCTGGGCGGTCGACTACCTGCGCATGGGCGTGGACGGGCTAGCCTTCCCGTCGCAGAGCTTCGATGTGGTGAACTCGGTCACGGTGTTGCAGCACGTCGACCGAAACGTGAAGTCGCTGGCGATAGCGGAGGCGGCGCGTGTGCTGCGACCGGGAGGGCATCTCATTCTGTTCGAACGGGCCGACCTCGCTGACCACGCGCCGCACGTCTTCCCTGAGAGTCGCGCCGCCTGGCTCGATCTGTGTGGGCGTCACGGCCTGCGACTGGTGCGGGAAGAGGGCGATCAGTACACGCCGCTGCTACGCCTCGCGAAGAGGGTGATGCGTGGCAGCTCGGGCCGGACGCGAATCGACGAACTCAAGCGCCGCGAAAGCGGACCGGCAATGCTCGCGCTGCGGGCGCTCGTGTTGCTCAGCTATCCGCTGGAGGAGCTGTGCCAACGGCTGCTGCCGGCGCGCGCCGCAATGATCAGCGGCTACCTACTTGAGAAGCCGGGCCCGGCAACAGGAGCTGCTTGATCGTGGGCTACGATGATGTCGCTGGGGAACGCCGCACGTTCACGGTCGTGCCGAGGATCCGCGGGATACCGGAGCCCAGCCAAGTCAATGCGGTGACCGTCAGCGATCCGTATCGGACAAGGCTGGCCGGTCCTCCTGCCGCCGCGCGTTACGGGTCCGGTTGGGAACAGCTGGCGTTGTGGCTGACGACCAGCCGCTACGGCTGGGCGGTCCTGGCGGGCGCGGTCTGGTTCGTCCTGATGTTTGTCGGCATGCTCTGGCTCTGGCGAGACCCTGCGCCGGAGGTGTTCAGCAGCCCGGACGAGGCGATGAACAGGCTCGCGGCGGAGCAGATCGTGAAGACGGGCGTCCCCAGTGTGGAGCTTCCGTTTGACGACCCGGAGGACGTGGCCCATCTACGTTTGCTCGTGAGCACGGGCGACGACGCGATACCCGTCCTCCCGCCGATGACACCGTACCTCTATGCGGGGCTGCTCGCGTTGCCGCTGGTCGGCGGGTACCTGATCATGCTGCTGGCCGCGGGCGGGGCCGGGGCGTTCGCCGCGTCGGTCGCGCTGCTCGGCGCGCGACGGCAGTGGGTCAGCCTGCTCGCCCCGGTCGCCGCATTTCCCGCCCTCTACTGGCTCCTGCGGCCGTGGATCAACATGTCGTTATTCCTCACGTTGGTGAGCGGCGCGTTCCTCTGCCTCGTGCTCTGGAAGCACGAACGGCGGCTGCCGTTCCTCCTTGCGATGGGAGCGCTGCTGGCGGTCGCCGCGGCGGTCCGCCCGGACTATACGGCAGTGACCTTCCTGCTGGCGCTGTTCTTCGTCCTGCTGGAAGCGCGACCGAACGAGGCGCCAAAAGCGGTGGCGGTGCTGATCGGCTCCGGCGTGCTCGCGGTCCTGCTCATGTTCGCGCTGAACGCAGCCGTGAGCGGCGACCCGCTGACCTTCGGCTACGAGATCAGTGACCAGCTCGGCCTCCGTCCCGGGACGACGCCAGGCAGGCAGGAGCTGCCGACGCCGCTGGCTGAGATCTATTACCTGTTCCTCCCGAATGGGGTGCCGGAGTTGGGGCAGGTTGGCACGCAGCTTTGGAAGTACTGGTTCCAGATGGGCCCGATCGCCCTGCTGACCCTGTCGCTCCCAATTGCCTTGGTGCTGCTCGCCCCTCAAGAGGCCGGCCGGCGGCTGCTCTATGGCGGCGCGATAGCATTCGCGTTCCTTTTTGTCGTTAGCAGGGTCGACGCGGGGTTCTTCGGCGCGCCGTTTGCCGAGGCGCAATTCCACCACAGCCTGCCGCGCTACTGGTCCCCGGTCTATCTCCTGGCCGTGGTGCCCCTGTGCGTGCTCGCGATGTCAGCACGCTCGCAGGCGGTGTGGCTGGGAGCGCTTCTTGTGCTGGCGGTCCTAGCCGTGAGCGGCGCGCACCTCGTCTATCTTAGCGGCGGGCCAGAGTCGATGACCGGTCTTCGCGCGCGCCTCCAGTCCTCGGAGTCCTACGTGGACCGACTTGATACCTTCTTGCCCGACGATGCCATGGTCTATTCGGCCTTCCTGGACAAGGCGCTCTGGTCGCGGTGGCACGTTGGCTACATACCGCGCAACCAGCAGGGGGTCACGACGCTGCCGGAGTTGGAGCGCGTCAGGTTGTCACTGGAGAAGGCGGCCGGGGCGCCGCGGCCGGCGTTCTTGATCAGAAAAGGCCAGCTCTCAGACGAAGATTTCCTTGCCTTGCAGGCGAGCCTGGCTGAGCGCAACCTGACGTTCCGGCCGACCGGGCCTGAGGACTTGCAGGTGTATGTGCTAGGGGCGCTCAGCCCCGCGCCAGACCCGGTCGCACCGTGACCCGCCAGCTTACCCGGGCGGTGCTGCTCGCGGGCCTCGCGCTGGCAGGGGCGTTCATCGCGCTGCGGCTGTTCGCGCTCGGTGGCGCGATAACCGAGGTACCCGACGTTCAGCAGCCGTCGCTGCTGGCCGCTGCCGGCGCCTTCTACGCGGCGGCGCTCATGGCATATGCGCTGCTCTGGCGGACGCTGGTCTGTCGTCTTGATCGCTTCTACCCGCGGCGTATCGATTCTCTGGCGGTGTTCTTCGCCTCTTGGCTGGGCCGCTATGTGCCAACGAGCCTGCCGTACCTGGCGGGCAAGGTTGTCATGGGGATGCGGCTGGGGCACAGCAAGTCCGCGCTCGCCGCTTCGGTGCTCTACGAGAACCTGCTGATGATCGCGGTCTCGGCGCTGTGGTCGTGCGTCGCGCTGCCGCTCGCGCTGTCGGACTCGCAGCGGCCGGCGACCCTGATCGCGATCGGTCTCGGCGGCGCCGCGACGCTGGCGCTGCTGTCGCCGCCGGTGCTGGGCCGACTGATCGCGCTCGGTGCCCTTGTGGCGCGCAGGCCCGCGCCCGACGGGTTGGTGTTGCCACCGGGCGGTCTCGCGACTGCCGTAACGTTCGCGGCGCTGGCCGTCCTCGGCAGCGGGATGAGCTTTGCGCTGGTGCTCGGATCGTTTGTGTCGCTGGGCGGCAGGGAGGTGATCGCGAGCGCGGCCGTCTACAGCTTGGCGGGTGTGGCAGGCACGCTCGCTCTGCCCGTGCCGAGCGGCCTGGGTGTGCGGGAAGCGGTGATTGTGGGTCTGGTGCAGCTCTACGCCCCGCTGGAGGTGGCTGCCGCGGCGGCTGTTCTCTCCAGACTGATCTCTCTTGGTGTTGACGTGCTTTCGGGAGTCGCAGGCGCGGCTTGGTATACGTACCGGCACTCGACGCGCGCTGCCGGTCTGCCACACGAACGGGCGAGGGCGGCCTAGCCCGGCCTACGGCCTGACGTTGATCCCGTCCGGGTCGATGGCGTCGATCACGTCTTCGCGGGATGCCCCGTCCCAGCCGTCCATGAGGCCGTTCAGGGTCGCGGGGCTGACGGCCGCGCGATACGGGCGCTGTTGCAGCAGCGCGCGGTCGACGCGAAAGACGTAGACGGCGCTGGCGTCCGAACGGACGTCCTCGTGCACGAGCGTGAACGCGCGGTTCTCGCGGAAGTAGTCGAGGTACGTGAGCGAGCTGTAGGCGGCGTCCTGGCCCGAGAGCACCAGGTAGTCGATCGCGCGTTCGCGCAGGTCGCGCAGCAGGTCGTGTTCCGACAGGGCGACGTAGTAGCCCTTGAGCGGGTAGCGCCGCACGTAGAGCCAGCGCTCGTCCGGCTGCGACGGGCCCAGGCGGTGGTCCTCCCAGCGGAACATCGTCGAGGCGCGCTCCAGGAAGGGCGTTTCGCCTGCCCGCGGCTCGACGCGCACGGTCGGGAGCTGGTAGACCGGGTGCCTGGCCTCGTCGAGCACGTAGAGCTGTGAGTAGTAGAGCCGGCTCGACATAATGGGCAAGCCCGCCGGTACCTCCTCGTCGATCCAGCGGGCTGTGTCGCGGACGAGCGGGTTATCCCAGTTGGCCTGCGTGACGGCAGCCTCGTTGTAGGGGAGCCAGTCATCGACCAGCTCCTGGGTCTGCAGGACACCCAAGAGCGTCAGTCCTGCGACGAGGGCGCCGGCGGCGGCAAACCGGCCCGCGCGTTCCGCGATCCATCGATAGCAGAGCGCGCCGAGACCGCCCGCCGCGACATACGCGATGTAGAGCATCGGCAAAAGGTCGCGGTAGGCGAGAGACCGCTCGGCGACGAGCACGGCGAACGGCAGGAACAGTGCGAAGGCGATGAAGAGCAGACGCGGCGGGCCTCCGGCTCGCGCCCTCACGCAGAGCCAGGCGAGAGCGAGTGCCAGGAACGGCCACGGCTGGCTGTTGGGCGCGGCGATCTCCCACAGGTACTGCGGCACGGCGCGCCAGTACGCGTCTTGCGTCGGCCAGCTTGTCAGCTTGATCACGAGGAAGGTTGCGCCTGCCCAGCCGGCCACGACGGCCAGACCGGCGTGGCGCGCCAGCTCCGGCAGCCGGCGCGGCGCGAACCTGGTCAGGAAGAGCCACGAAAGGGCGATGCCGAGCGCCCCGGCGATCGCGACCTCCGTGAGCGCGATCAGCCGCGCGTCAGGCTCGCCCCAGAAGTAGATGCGGCCGGTCGCCAGGTAGACCCAGAGCCACCAGAGACCGAGGACAGCGCCGGCGGTTGCCGTGTACGCACCGAGCCCGCGCGCGATCGCGCCGTTTCGGTGCTCCGCCGAGAGTAGCGCAAAGGCGATGGGCAGCGGTAGCCACTGGATCGCGGCCTCCTTCGTCAGAAACGCCGCGCCGAAGAGCGCGCCCGCGGCCACGAACCAGGCGGTCGATTCGCTCTGAAAGGCGCGCCAGGAGGCAGCCAGGAAGAGCAGCAGGAGGAGTGTTTCCGCGCCATCGAGGTATAGCGTGGTGCCCAGCCAGCGCAGGAAGGCGTTGCTCGCCACCAATAGCGCCGCCAGCACTCCGGCGAGCGCGCCGAAGAGCTGCTGCGTGAGCAGGAACGTCGCCCCGATTAGGGCGACGACGACGAACTTCGAAATCCAGTAGGCGCTCTCGCTCTCGCCGGTGAGGCGTATCGGCAGCGAGAGCAGCGCCGAGAAGAGGGGCGCGCGGTGGTTGGCGATCTCGCCCGATGTGTACGTGGGGCCGTTGCCCTCAGCGACGTTGTAGCCCTCGGCGAGATAGAGCGACTCGTCCGAGGTGAGCGGCGCGGGCCCGCTCTGCAGCATCGGCACGGCGAGGACGAGCACTGCCAGCGCAACTACGAGCGCCGGCAGCGCGCGCTGGAGCCAGGCCTGGTCGAGCAGGGCGACGGTGCGCGGGGCGAGAACGTCCGAGACCAAGTTCAGGCTCCCACGCGCGCGGGCCCGCGACCGTCCCGGCGATGGTCCTCGGGCGCGCTTCCTTCAGAGACGCGGGTGATGGAGCTAGGGTGCACCGATAGGAGCGCCTCCTGCACTCCGAGAGGGCGCTGACGCCCTCGAGTACGTACTCACACCAGGATCGGCGCTATCAGGGAGGAGCTTAGCCCTCGGGCGTAGGGGATTACCCGCACTTGTAGGGGACAGACCTCCATGTCTGTCGCGCCTTTCGATAGGGCCGTTCGCGAGCGGGCGACGGTCGCGGAAGGCCCCATACGAGCGCCGGCGCCCTACCTCGCCAAGGCCAGCGCGGCAGGAGAGAGGCAGGCCCACCACGAGCCTGCCTCTCTCCAGACGAGGCGTCGCTAGGCGATCGGTGGCGCCACCGGCGGCTGAGGGCGCCTGTTCCACCAGCGAGCGCCTATCGCCAGGGCGACGAACACGGGCACGAGCCACCACGAGAAGACGGCCACCACGACGACCGCGGTCGTCACGCCGCGCAACGCGTCGAGCGAGGCGTCCCAGGCGGCTTGGGCGGCCCGCAGCGGGTGCGCGCCGCCGCCGCCCGAGCTGGCGCCGGCCTCGGGCAGGCGCAGGTGCACGGTGATCGTCGACATGTCGGTGAGGCCGTTGAGCAGGTTGACGCGGCCCTGCACCTGCTCGATCTGGCCGCGCACGCCGTCGAGGCGGTCCTGCACCATCAAGATCTCTTCGATGCCGTTCGCCGCGGCGAGCAGGTCCAGATAGCGCTGCTCGGTCGCCCCCAGGGTGCGCAGTCGCGCCTGAAGGTCCGTGAACTCCTCGGTGACGTCGTTGCCCTCCGATGTCTCCGTGACAACGTCGCCCATCAGCCGGATGCTGGCCAGCACGCCCTGGTAGCGGTCGTGGGGCACGCGGATCGTGACGTCGCCCGCCTGTTCGTCGTCGACGTTGGTCAGGGACGAGCTGACGATGTGGCCCGCCTCCGCGTCCGCGATGCGGAGAACCTCCTGAAAGTTGCGCGCCACGTCTTCCACCCCAACGTCCACCGACGTGCTCTGGATGATCTTGCGGTCGATCACCTGCAGGCCGGGATCGGCCGCCGGCGCCTCACCCAACGGAGCGCCGCCGGATGCGACGACCGATGCTCCGCCTTCGGCCTGGGCGCGGTCTTCCGCCGGCTTTTCACTGTCGTCGACGCCAGGCGATGCGACGCCTACTGAGGGAGCGCTGTCGCTCGTCGATTCGTTGTCGTCCGTGCAGCCGGCCAGCGCGAGCGCGAAGGACGTCAGGAGCGCGACGGCCCCAATGATTCCCAAGGGGAGCGTTCGTCTTCGGGTTCGTTGCATCCGTCCACCTCCATCGAGCGTGGTGACCCTCTTGCTGCTCTAGACGCTCAACGCAAGCGGTTTGTTCCGCCCCAGGTTGCTAGAATGGCGCGGGGCGAGAGTCCCGCCTATGACGGAGCCCTTCGACGAAGCCGATCTGATCGAGCGCAGCCGCCGGGGCGACCTGGATGCGTTCAACGCGCTCGTGCTCGCGCATCAGGATCGCGTCTACAACCTCTGCCTGCGCATGCTCGGTTCGCCTCAAGCAGCGGAGGACGCGGCGCAGGAGACGTTCATCTCGGCCTACCGCCACGTGGAACGGCTTCGCGGGCCCAGCCTGAGCTCCTGGCTGCTACGCATCGCCAGCAACGCCTGCGTCGACGAGCTGCGCCGGCTCAAGCGCCGGCCGCAGGTCCCGCTCGGGGCGCCGGATGCGGACGATGACGCTCCGGCGTACGAGATCGCTGACCCGGTCGAAGGGCCGGAGGGGCTCGCTCTGCGCGGTGAGGTGTGCGACGCCCTCCAGCGCGAGCTGCTGCGGCTGCCGCCCGACCAGCGCCTGGCGATCATCCTCAGCGACGTCGAGGGCCTGAGCTACGAGGAGGTCGCTGCGAGCATGAGCAGCTCGATCGGCACAGTGAAGTCGCGCATCAGCCGCGGCCGCGCCCGGCTGCGCGAGGCGCTCAGGACGCAGTCGGAACTCTTTGGCGATCAGATTCGTCCTACTACTAAGGGCCGGACCGCCGGCGAGGAGGACTAGCATCTTGTTCTGGCGACAGCGCCACCAGGTTGACGACGCGACGCTCAACGCCTTCGTCGATGGCGAGCTCGGCGAGGCGGAGCGTGTCCGCGTCGATGCGCACATTGAAACGTGCGCCGCCTGCGCCGCCACGGTCGATGAGCTGCGCTCGCTCGGCGCGACGCTGAGCGAGCTGCCCCGCGCCCGCGCGCCGCGATCGTTCGCCCTGCGGGAGGGCGACGTTCGCCAGCAGCCCGCGCCGAGGTGGGAGGTCGTCTGGCGGCGCTGGCAGCCGGCGCTCAGCGGCGTCGCTGTGACCGCCTTCGCCGCCTTCTTCTTGCTAGTGGGCGTCGATGTCTTCGGTGCGCCTTCGAGGTCCGGCGGCGATCTGCTGACCGCCGGGGAAGACGCTGAGGCGCCGGCAGCGGAGGCGACAGGCGTCGCGGGCGAGCTCCAGGAGCCAGACACCGCGAGCGGCGCGGAAGCCGATGACGCCGCCAACGATCGTGAGGTACCCGATACGCAGTACAATGACGGGCTCTCCCCAGCAGCGCCGACGTCGCTGGCGCCGGATGGCAATGATTCGGCTCCGGATGGTGAAGCCGACGATAGAGGCCCCTCCGGTTTCATCGCGCAGCCCGGTTCCTCACCCGAGGGGCCAGTGCCGAGCCCCGAGTCGTCACCGACTACTGACAGCAACGGGGGCGGCGGCGGCGACGTGGGTCTTCGCGTGGCGGAGGGCGTGACCGCGGCGGTCGCTCTGACTGCGGGCGGCTCGCTCGCGTTCGTCTGGTGGCGGCGACGCACCGACTAGCCTGCTCCACGGTCGAGTGCTAGCCTGAGCGAGGCGGGAGACCGCCGCCTGCACATGCGCTCGCTCATCGCTCGCTGGGGAGCCTGGCTCCTGCTCGTGACCATCGTGTCCATCTGCCTGGCGGGCGCCTGGGCGCTCTCGCTCGCCACTCCGCTGCCCGCCGGCGACGAGTTCAACGTGCTCCGCTGGGAGCTGGAGCACGTCCCGAACAAGTGGCTCTACCTCACGGACCGCTTCTTCACCGGCCGGCTCTCTTCGCGGGAAGAAGACGAGCGCCTGGGGCGCTATCTCCTCCTCACGGCCCGGATCCAGCAGACCGAGCGCGCGCTGGCGGACGAAGCCGCACCCTCCGACGACCCTCGGCGCGATGAAGTCGCGCGCCTTCGCAGCGAGCGCGATTCGCTTGAGAACGATGTGGAGGCGGCGATCGAGGGACGGCTCACGGCCGTGCTTGAGGACGAGGGCCTGGAGTCGTCCTTTCCGTTGTTCCCCGACTTCCGCTGGGCCTTTCCTCCGGTCGATTTCGAGCTCGACCAGCCGCTCCTCACGCTTGTCCTGTCGCACCGAGATCGCGTCGAGCTGATCGACCAGCGGCCGCTTCAGCAAGGCCTGTCGCTTGAGCAGGTCGTGGACATCGAAGGGGCGGAAGAGGCGGACGGCGCGCGCTCGGCGCTCGTGCTAGGCGTGGCGGGCGCGGCGACGTATCCGAGCATCGTCGCGCCGCGGGCCGGCTATCAGGACCTTGCCGAGACCGTAGCCCACGAGTGGGTGCACCACTATCTCGCCTTCCAACCGCTCGGCCAACGCTACTTCGCCAGCCTGGAGCTGAAGACGCTGAACGAAACGGTCGCCAACATCGCGGGTAAGGAGCTCGGCGCGCTCCTGGTCGGGCGCTATCCGCTGCCGGGCGACGTCGCAGCCGAGCTGGCGCTGCTCAATCCGGAGCCGTCCGTCGATCCGAGTCCCGTCCTGCGTCAGCTCCGCCTGGATGTCGAGGCGCTGCTGGGGGAGGGTCTGGTCGACGAGGCCGAGGGGCTGATGGAGCGCCGCCGCCTCGAGCTGGAGGATGGAGGCGTGAGGTTCCGCCGGATCAACCAGGCGTTCTTCGCCTTTCGTGATGTGTACGCGGACGACCCGTCGTCCATCGACCCGATCGGGCTGAAACTGCTCACGCTGCGTCAGCGCGAAGGGTCGGCAGAAGGCTTCCTGCGCGAGGCGGCGCGACTCACGAGCGGCGGCGAGCTGGACGAGCTGCTCTCGGGCGGGGACTAGGCGTGGAGGTGGTAGGGCACGTCGATGACGATGGTGTTCGGCCGGTGCATGAGCTCCTTCTTCAGCCGGATCGCCGACTGGTTGTGGAGCAGCCCTTCCCAGAAGTGAGCCGGGACGAATTCCGGGATGACGACCGTGATGTACGCGCCAGGATCGACGCGGTCCAGCGCGTCGATGTAGGTGAGCATCGGCGCGATGAACGACCGGTAGGGCGACTCGATCACGACCAACGCCGCCTCGGGCACGAGCTCTTCCCAGCGCTCGCGGAAGCGCTCGCCCTCCTCGCGGTCGTCGGTGATGTGGACGGCCGTCACGTTGTCGGAGATCGTGCGGGCGTACTCGACCGTGCGCAGCACCGCCCGGTTCACCTCGTCCACGGGGACGAGCACCGGCCGCTCGCGGTAGCGGTCGGTCTGCGGCGCGAACGGCGCCCGGGCTGCGCCGTCCACAACCCGGAGTTGCTCCGCGACGTCCTGATAGTGACGGGATACGCGGCTGAACAAGAAGGCGAAGGCCGCGATGGCGGCGATCGTGAGCCACGCGCCGTCCACGAACTTGGTCGCGGCGATGATGATCGTAACGACACCCGTGGCGATCGCGCCTACCGCGTTGATCGCCAGGCTCACCTTCGAACCCGGCGACGGTTCGCGCAGCCAGTGCACGATCATGCCAGTCTGGGAGAGCGTGAAGCCGGTGAACACGCCGACGGCGTACAGCGGGATTAGCCGGTGCGTATCGGCGCCGAACGCGACGAGCAGCGCCATCGATCCCAGCCCGAGGACGACGATGCCATACGAGAACGCGAGCCGGTCGCCACGAAACGCGAACTGGCGCGGCAGGAACCGGTCTCGCGCCATCACGGAGCCGAGCGCAGGCAGTCCGGCGAAGCTCGTGTTCGCGGCGAGGATCAGGATCATCGTCGTGGTTACCTGGACGATGTAGAAGAACACGGTCTCGCCGAAGACCCCGTCCGCCACCTGCGCCACGATCGTCCTGCCGTCTGCCGGCCTCGCGTCCAGCTCGTGCGCGAGTACGGTCAGACCGAGGAAGAAGAACGCCAGGATGGCGGCCATCCAGGCCAGCGTGATGTTGGCGTTGCGCGCCTCAGGGGGCTTGAACGAGGGCACGCCGTTCGAGATCGCCTCGATTCCGGTGAGCGCTGCGGAGCCGGATGAGAACGCGCGCAAGATGAGGAAGAGCCCCATCGCTTGAGTGCCCTCCGCAATCGGCTCAGATGGCGTCCCCGCTGAGAGGTCGTGTCCCAGCGCGAGCCGGACTAGCCCGGTGAGGATCAGCGCTGTAATGCTGACGATGAAGGCGTACGCCGGCAACGCGAAGATCGTGCCCGATTCACGGATGCCGCGCAGGTTGGCCAGCGTGAGCACCGCCACGCAGCCGACGGCCAGCTCGATGCGCAGGTCGTGCAGCTCAGGGAACGCGGAAATGATCGCGGCCACGCCTGCCGCCGTGCTCACCGCAACGGTTAGCGTGTAGTCGACGACGAGCGAGGCCCCCGCGATGAGACCGGGCACTACGCCGAGGTTCTCTTGCGCCACCGCGTACGAGCCGCCGCCGTTTGGGTAGCCCCGAATCACCTGGCTGTACGACAGGGCCACAACGACCACAAGCAGTGAAATGGTCAACGCGATGGGCACTGAGAGGTAGAAGTACGAGGTGCCGACAAGGAGGAGGACCAGCAGGATCTCTTCCGTGGCGTATGCGCTGGAGGAGAGCATGTCGGACGAGAAGATGGCCAGGGCCTTGAGCTTGCTCAGCCGCTCTTCGATGAGCCGAGCTGTCGAAAGCGGAGCGCCCACGACCAGGCGCTTGAAGCTCCGCCAGACCGCCTCCGTCGCGCTACGCGGGCGGGTGGCGACTTCGGTGGCGCGGTAGCCGCCCTCCTCAGTCCGTTCGAAGGCTCGTTCGCGGCGGGGCGTCAGCCGGACGTAGCGGGAGCCGGGCTTGGTGCCCTTCCGGATCTCGCGCAGCTCAAGGTCGGGGGCCGTCGCGTCCGCACGCGGCACGCGAAAGCGACCGTACTGCTCCAGGTCCTCGTCTGGGCGCTGCTCCCCTTCCGGCTGCTCGTCGTCGGTCGTCATCACACGGGCGAGCCGTCAGGCTAGCACGGGCACATTATCGCGCACGGGGCGCGCTCGATCATCAGGGAACGCGCTCGAATGTTGCTAGTCGAATGGGCCGCCTCGCGGGCGGCCGGGCCCATTCCCAGGTGGCGTGGCGATGGGTGTCGGATTGGGCTTGGGGTCGGGCGGGTCAGGAACGCCGGCGACCACGCCCACGCTTACCTGCGTGCCGATCTCACCCCGGTCCCGGTCAACGATGATCAGGCGAATGATGTAGAAGCCCGCGTCAAGGTTGCGCGTGTCCCAGGTGCCGAGCAGGCCGTCGGCGACGGGCTGGTTGCTGCTCGCGATCGGCCACCAGCGGTCCGGATCGGCCAGGTTCGAATACTCCAGCCGGTACGAGTCGAAGTTCGACGAGCGCGCCCGCCCGAAGATGTCGACCTGGCCCACGACTTGCGTGCCGTTCGCCGGCGAGGTGATCGCGATCGGGATGTCGGCGTCCGTGGTGCGCTCCGTCGGCGCCGCGCCGACGGAGCCCCCGACGATCTGCGCCCACTCCTCCGCCTGCTGCCGCTGGAACGGCGGCGTGTCCGCGGGCAGCGTCAGGAAGAAGCGGTACTGCAGCTCCTCCGGGGGCGTGATCTCGCTTGCCAGCTTGTTGCTGCGCCGGTCGATGGCGACGCGCTCCCACATCGGGTCGTCGCCGCCCTGCTTCTGGCCTGGCTGCTGGCCTTCGGGCGTGGGCGCCGCTGTCGGGGTCGGGCCGCCCTGCAGCTCCGGCGGTAGCGCCGACTTCGCGAAGTAGTCCTCCGGCGTGAGCCGCGGGCAGTCGGACGTGGGCTTGTAGTTGGAGACGACGCAAAGCTGCGCCTTGACGAGGCCCTCAGGCTGCTGGAACTGCTCGACGGGCAGCTCTTTGTGGAACTCCGTCATGAACGCGCGCACGATCGGCCACGAAACAGTCGTGCTGAATGCCTGCACCACCAGAGGGCTGTTGTCAGCGTTGCCGAACCAGTTGCCGACGACGATCTGGGGCGTGAAGGCGAACGTCCACGTGTCGCCGGTGGCGCTGCTGTTCGCGTAGGGGGCGCTGGTGCCGGTTTTGGCGGCGAGCGGCCGGTTGTCCGGGATGCTCAGCGTGCCGCAGCCGAACACCATGCATTCGGCCTGCGGGTCGGCGAGGATGTCTGAGACGAAGTACGCCGCCTCCGGCGAGAGGACCGGCTCCTCCTGCACGACCGGGCCGTCCAGCTTCGGCTGCCCGTCCGCGATCGGGTAGAGCACGTTACCCTTGTTGTCCTCGACCTTCAGCACGGCGATCGGGTCGAGCGTGCGGTTGCCCGGCGGCAGATCGAGCGTCGTCGGCACGCCCTTCAGCTTACCGAGGTTGGGGAAGACGGTGTAGGCGTAGGCGAGGTCGATCAGCCGCACGTCGCCGCCGCCGGTGGTGAAGGCGGGCCCGATCCGCTTGTTGTCCAGGTTCGTCAGGCCCATCTTCTTTGCCTGGGTCCTGACCTCCTCGACCCCGGCGTACATCATCGCCTTGACGGCCGTAGCGTTGATCGAGTTACCGAGCGCCTCGCGGATCGTCATCGGCCCCGTATTGTCGCGAGGGCCTCGCGGCCGGAAGGGCGTGCCGCTGCCGTCGTCGATCGAGATCGACGTGTTCAGGATCATGCTGCCCGGACCCCAGCCCAGGTTGTTCATGGCCGTGGCATACGTCACCGGCTTGAAGGCGGAGCCTGGCGAGTTCTCCGCCTTGGCCATGTCGTTGCGGCCCTGGATCTCGTCGTTGAAGTAGTCGCGGCTGCCGACGTAGACGAGGATCTGCTCGGTCTTCGGGTCGATCGCGACAAGCGCGCCGTTGCGGCCCTGGGTGTAGGCCGCGGCGCTGATCTCCTCCTCCAGGATCGCCTGGGCGCGGTCCTGCCAGTCGAGGTCGAGCGTCGTCGTGACGCGCAGGCCATCTCGCACCACGGCTTCCGCGCCGAACGTCTGCTCGAGCCAGGGCTCGACGTAGTTGAAGACGAAGTGGGGCGCGCTGACGTCGAGCTCCTTCGGGTTGAGCACGATACCCGGGATCGCCGCGTCGAAGAGCTGCTCCGGAGTGAGGTATCCCTCCTCGAACATCCGGCGGAGGACGATGTTGCGTTGGTTTTGCGCGGCCGCCTCGTTGTTGATCGGGTCGTAGCAGCTCGGGCAGCGCGGGATGGCGGCAAGCAGCGCCGCCTCGCCCAGCGTCAAGTTCCACGCGTCCTTGCTGAAGTAGCCCTGGCTGGCGGCCTGCGCGCCGACGTAGACGTTCCCGTATGAGATCTGGTTCAGGTACCACTCCATGATCTGGTTCTTGTCGTAGCGCTTCGTCAGCTCCAGCGCGTAGACCGTCTCCTTCAGCTTGCGGGTGATGCTTCGCTCGGAACGCTCCTCCTGCGTGAAGTAGATGTTCTTGACGAGCTGCTGCGTGATCGAGCTGCCGCCGCGCCCCTCGAGGAAGCCCGGCCGGTCGCTCCAAGGCGAGAAGTTGTCCCAGGCGGCGGCGGACAACCCCTTGTAGTTGATGCCCGGGTTGTCGAAGAAGGTCGTGTCCTCCATCGCCACGGTGGCGAGCACGAGGTACAGGGAGATCTGGTCGAGCGGGACGGGGTCGCGCAGGCCGGAATCGCCAAGGTACTGATAGAGCGGCTTGCCGTTGCGGTCGAGGACCAGCGCGCCGCCCTGCGATTGCTTCGCCAGCGCCTCGTCGGGCGGGATCAGGTCGTTCGCGTAGCTCTGGTAGACGCCGAAGCCCACGCCGGCCATGATCGCCAGCGACAGCACGAAGAGTCCGCCGAGCGCGGCGAGCGCGATCAGCCAGCGCGGCGTGCGCCTGGCGTCGCGCCGGCGACGCCGACCGGCCGCGAACTTGTGGTACGCGCCGTTCTTAGCCATGGCTAGACCTGAGGGCTCCAGGCACAGCTTCGCCGCCCACCCTGCTCGCGTTGCTCGCCTGCGTGTGCCTTATGCAAGTCGTTGGTTTGAGAAGTCCTCTATCCCGCCGCTTTGAGCTGGCTGCGCAGACACCGGGTGCAGAGCCGCATTCGCACCGACCGGCCGTCGCGCCAGACCGCCTGCCGGTGCAGGTTTGGGCGGTAGGTGCGGTTGGTGCGGGGGGCCTTGCGCTGCCAACGGCCGGAGTGCTTGTGGCGGATGTTCCGGCCGAAGGTGGTGCCCTTCTTACAGATGTCGCACTGCGCTGGCATCGAATCTCCTGCCTCGCTCGGATGCTTGCTCCCCTGGGCGAACGAGGGTTAGAATTCGATACCAATAGTAGCAAGGCTGGGAGCAGGGAACAACCCACGCATGTTCGATGGGCGCAGCACCTGACGACCTCACCCGAAGGGCCCAGCAGGGCGGGTGGCGTCGGGGGAGCGTGACCGGATGACTGCTCTGGATGGCCGAACGCTGCGTCTGCTCTTCTCGGACGCCCTCAAGCTCCTCCAGCGCCACATCGAGGCGCTCAACGCCATCAACGTCTTCCCGGTACCTGACGGCGATACCGGCACGAACATGCATCTCACGCTGCGCGCCGGCATCGAAGAGCTCGATCGTGCGCCCGGCGACGATCTCCCTACCGTGGCGCATGCGTTAGCGCACGGGACGCTGATGGGGGCGCGGGGCAACTCGGGCGTCATCCTTTCGCAGGTGCTGCGCGGCTTCGCCGAAGGGCTGGACGGCGAACACGAAGCGGACGGCCGGGCGCTCAGCCGAGCCTTCGGTGAGGCGGCCGAAGCGGCTTACGGCGCGCTCTCCGAGCCCCGCGAAGGCACGATCCTCACCGTCGTCCGCCAAACGGCGGAGGCGGTGGCGTCGGCGGCGCCGGCGACGGCGGAAGAGGCGCTCACGCTGGCTGCGTCGTCCGCGCGGGAGGCCGTCGAGCGGACGCCGGAGCTGCTACCGGTGCTGAAGGAGGCCGGCGTGGTCGACGCCGGTGGACTGGGGCTGGCGATCGTCCTCGAAGGGCTGCGCCGCTCGCTCGCCGGCGAGCCGCTGGACGTCGATCTCGCGCCGCAGTCCGCCGTCGAGGCAGGGTGGCGGAGCGAGGCCGCGTCGCTTCACCGGGACGATCACGGTGAAGGTGGCTACTGCACCGAGTTCATGGTGAGCGCGCCGGACATCGACCTGACGCCGGTCCGCGAGCGCCTGGGCGCGCTCGGCACGTCGCTGCTTGTCGTTGGACGCGGCGATCTGCTGCGCGTGCACGTGCACACCAGCGAGCCGGACGACGTGCTGGCCTACGGTCGCTCGCTCGGTGAGATCTCGCAGGTCAAGGTGGACAACCTGGAGGCGCAGATCACGGAGTTCTTCGCGCTCGAGCCGGCGCCGCCCGTCAGCTCGAGCATCGATGTCGTGGCGGTTGCGGCGGGCGAAGGGATCGACGCGACGTTTCGCAGCGTCGGCGTGACGCACCTGGTGGAGGGCGGCCAGACGATGAACCCCAGCGCCGGCGAGATCCTGGCGGCGATCGACGCGTGTCCTGCCGGGCAGGTCGTCGTGCTGCCGAACAACAAGAACATCGTCGCCGCCGCGCGTCAGGCTGCCGAACGCTCGTCGAAGCGCGTCGCCGTCGTGCCGACGCGCTCGGTGCCGCAGGGCATCGCCGCTGTGCTCGCCCTCAGCCCGGACCTGCCGTTCGAGAGCACGGTCGAGGCGATGGAGCGCGCGCTGACGTCGGTGCGTTCCGCGGAAGTGACGCGCGCCGTCCGCGCAACGACGCTCGATGGTCGGCGCGTCGCCATGGGGCAAGCGATCGCCATCGTCGATGGCAAGCTGGAGGTTGTTGCCGATGACCTCGACTCCGCCGTCCAGGCCTGCGTCGAAGCGATGCGCTCGCCGGAGTCGAGCCTGCTGACGATCTACGCCGGCCGCGACGTGCGCGAGGAGGACGCCGAAGCGCTGGCCGTGTCGCTGCGCGAGCGGTACCCTGACCTGGAGGTCGACTTGGTGCGCGGCGAGCAGCCCCACTACCCGTATCTCCTTTCGCTGGAATGAGCATCTTCCAACGCCTGCGTCGCATCTTCCCAGGGCAGGAGGCCCGGCCAACCGAAGCGCAGCCTCCGTCTCCCGTCCGACCCGTGCTCGTCGTTACCGACAGCACGGCGGACCTCCCGCCGGAGCTGGCGCAGGAACTGGGCATCACGGTCGTACCGCTGCAGGTGATCTTCGGTGACGAGAGCTTTCGCGACGGCATCGACCTGACCAGCGAGCAGTTCTTCCAGCGGCTGAGTGAGTCGCGCGACCTGCCCAGCACCTCGCAGCCTTCGGTCGGCGAGTTCCAGCGTGCTTATGAGGAGCTGGCGACGCGGACGGACCGCATCCTCTCGATCCACCTCTCGTCTCGATTCTCCGGCACAGTAGAAACGGCGCGCCAGGCGGCGCAGACGCTCGCCGGTCGCTGCCAGATTGAAGTGATCGACTCGGGCACAGTCTCGATGGCGATGGGCCTCGCGGTGGTCGCCGCGGCGCGCGCCGGGCGCTGGGGCGCCGAGCTGGACTTCTGCGCGGAGCGCGCCCGCTCGGTGCTGCGCCGTCAGCGTCTCGCCATCGCGCTCGACACGCTGGAGTACCTGCGGCGCGGCGGCCGCATCGGGCGGGCGCAGGCGTTCGTCGGCGGGCTGCTCCGCCTCAAGCCGATCCTGACGATCCGCGACGGCGAGGCCTTCCCGCTCACGCGCGTGCGCGCGCACAAGAAGGCCCTTGAAGAGGTGCTACGCATCTGCCTCAGCGAGGGTGATGTGGCGGAAGCGGCGGTCATGTACACGACGAAGCCGGACGACGCCCAGTACCTCGCCGATGAAGTCGCCCGGCGCTGCCCGGGCATCCCGATCCACGTCGGACGCATCGGGCCGGTGATCGGCGTTCACGGCGGCCCGGGTCTCGTCGCCGTCTGCGCCGTGCTGGCCGACGAGCCGGCTGCGCCCGCCACGGAAGCAGGGTCATGAGCCCGCCCGCCCGCCGCGCCGCGGCCGCAACTCCGCCCGTCGAGGCGCTGCGCAAAGTGCTGGCGCTGGAGCGCCAGCGCGGCTGCAACAACAGCGCCGTCTACGGTGGCCTGGACGGCTTCCTACACAACCTGCTGGGCGCGGACGGCTTCCCGCCCGACTCGCCCGTCGGGCAGGCGATCGGCTCGCTGCCGGAGGGCGGTTACGCGCGCCTCTCCGTCGCCGACCGGCAGGCATGGCTCGATGGCGCGTTGGCCGCCGCCGCTGGGCGCGCCGCTCCTGCCGCTCCGGTAGCCAAGCCGGCCCCTCGCGCGCGCCCCGCAGCGACGGAGGAGCGCCAGGCGCCCGTGGACGCGCCGGTGACGGTGCTCAAGGGAGTGAAGGATGCGCTGGCGGCGCGCTTCGAAAAGCTGGACGTGCGCACCGTTCGCGATCTGCTCTACCTCTTCCCGCGCCGCCACAGCGACTTCGGGCGGCTGCGGCAGATTGCCGAGCTGACGCCGGGCTCCGAGGAGACCGTGCGGGCGCGCATCTGGAGCGCCCACGAGACGCAGCTCGGCCGTCGCAAAGGCACGGAGGCGACGGTGGGCGACGAGTCGGGCATGATGCGCGTCGTCTGGTTCAACAACCCCTACGTCGCGCGCCAGCTCCGCACCAACGAAGAGATCGTCCTTGCCGGCCGCGTTGCTCTCCACCAGGGCCGGCCGACCTTCGAGAACCCGGAGTGGGAGCTGTGGGAGGCGAACGAGGAGCTGACGCACACCGGACGCCTGGTGCCCGTCTACCCGCTCACCAGCGGGCTCTCCGGTCGCACTGTGCGGCGCGTCGCCCGCCAGGCGCTCGACGGCTACGCGGACGCGCTCGCCGACCCGCTGCCTCAGTCGCTCCGCAAGCGGCTCAACCTGCTCGACCTGCCGGACGCGGTGCGCCAGGCGCACTACCCGGAGAGCCAGGAAGCCGTCGAAGAGGCGCGACGCCGCCTGGCGCTGGATGAGCTGCTGCCGCTTCAACTCTCGGTGCTGCTCCGCCGCCGTCAGTGGCAGCAGCCGGGCGCCGCCGACGCGATCCGCATCGAGCCGGAGACGCTCGACTCGTTCCTGGCGACCCTGCCGTACGCGCTCACGGGCGCGCAAGAGAAGGCGCTACGTCAGCTCGTGGACGACCTGTCGCGCGACGTGCCGATGAGCCGCCTGCTCCAGGGCGACGTGGGCAGCGGCAAGACAGTGGTGGGCGCGTGCGGCCTCCTCGCGGCCGTGGTCAGCGGGCATCAGGCCGTCTTTATGGCGCCGACCGAGATCCTCGCCGAACAGCACTTTCGCACGCTCCGCGAGATCTTCGGCGCAGGGGAGAGTGAGGACACCGTCGTCGAAGCGACGCCGGCGTACCTCGATCGTCCGCTGCGCATCGCACTGCTCACAGGCAGCGTTCGCGCGAAGCAGAAGGCCGAGCTGTACGAACGCATCGAGCGAGGCGAGATCGACATCGCCGTCGGCACACACGCGCTGATCCAGCAGGGCGTTACGTTCGAGCGGCTCGGCTTCGTCATTGTCGACGAGCAGCACCGCTTCGGCGTCATGCAACGCGCGGCGCTCCGCAGCAAGGCCGCGCGTTCGGCGCACATGCTGGTGATGACCGCGACGCCGATCCCGCGTTCCCTCTACCTCACGCTCTACGGCGACCTCGACGTCTCCGTAATCGATGAGATGCCGCCCGGCCGCAAGCCTGTCGTCACGCGTTGGTGGCCGCCCGAGCGCCGCCAGGACGCCTACGACTTCCTCCGCGAGCAGGTGGAGGCGGGTCGCCAGGCGTTCGTGATCTGCCCGCTGGTCGAGGAGTCGGAGTCGCTCCAGGTGAAAGCGGCGGTGCAGGAGTACGAGCGGCTCCGCTCGGACGTGTACCCGGACCTCGAGCTGGAGCTGGTGCACGGGCGCATGTCCGGCCGCGACAAGGACGCGGCGATGCGCCGCTTCCGCGAAGGCGCGGCGCAAGTGCTCGTGTCGACCGCGGTGGTGGAGGTGGGGATCGACGTGCCGAACGCGAGCGTCATGCTCATCGAGGGCGCCGATCGCTTCGGGCTGGCGCAGCTCCACCAGTTCCGCGGCCGCGTCGGGCGGGGCGGCGACCAATCGTATTGCCTGCTGCTTGCCGAGAGCCCGTCGTCGGAGGCGCAGCAGCGGCTGCGGCTGATGGAGGAGACGACGGACGGCTTCCGCCTGGCGGAGGCGGACCTCCGCATGCGCGGGCCCGGCGAGTTCTTCGGCACGCGTCAGTCCGGACTGCCGGACTTCCGCGTCGCCAGCCTGCTCGACACGCGGCTCATCGAGCTGGCCCGCGAGGAGGCGGCGCGCTTGTTGGAGGAAGACCCGCATCTCGATAAACCGGAGCACGCGGCCCTTGCGCGCGACGTGACTCGCCTGTTTCAGCAGGTGACCGGTGAAGTACACTAACGCCGCATGCGTGAGCTGATGCGCGCCGGCGAGAGCCCGGCGGATGGTCCGCCTCCCCACCTCACCCAACAGGCCCCAATCGTTGTAGAGGCTCCTCCTGGTGAGCCGCTGCAGGCGCGCAGGCGGTGGCCGAGCGCGAACGCGCGCTGGCTCCTGCTCGTGCTCGCCGTCGCCCTGCTGGTGCGAGTCGCCTGGGTGGCGACGGTTCAACCTGACCCTCGCGACGGCCGCTTCGACGATAGCGTCTGGTATTACAGCACCGGGCGGCTCCTCGCCGACGGCGAGGGATACGTCTATCCGCTCGATGCGCTCTGCGATCTAGGGCAGAGGCGAGACCCAGGTATCGACTGCGCCGCCGACCCGCCGCCGACGGCGCTATGGGCGCCTGGCTACCCCCTTGTCCTATCCGCGCTCTTTCATCTGCCCGGCGACGATGTGGCGTGGGGCCGCGCCCTCAACGTCGCGGCGGGGCTGGCGCTGGTCTGCGCCGTCTACTACCTGGGCTCGCGCCTCTGGAGCCCTCGCGCCGGCTTGCTGGCAGCGGCGATCGTCGCGCTCTTCCCAAGCCACATCTTCTTCTCCAGCCTGCTCATGACCGAACCGCTCTTCGCTGCCATGCTGGCGGGTGCGCTCTGCCTGGCGCTGGCATGGACGATGGAGCGCGACGCTCCGAAATGGAAGCTCATTGGGCTGGGGTTGGCGATCGGAACGCTGGCGATGGTGCGCCCCGAAGCCGGCATATTGGTGGCGGTGTTCGCCGCGGTCTGGTTCATGCTCCACCCCTCATGGCGGTGGCTCGGGCAGCGGCTCGCGCTGCTGGCGCTCGGGATGGCGGTGCTGCTCGTGCCCTGGACGGCGCGCAACTGGGCGGAGATGGGCTCGCCCATCGTCGGCACGACCGGGTTGGGCCAGGTGTTGCTGCAGGCGCACCACCCGCGGGCGGGCGGCCAGCCAAACATAGGCATCGTGGACAACCTCTGGGACCAGTACAAAGGCACCGCCCTCCCCGAACGGGAGGTGCGCATGAACAGCTTCGGGGTGCGCGAGTCGATCGCGTATGCCGTGAAGCATCCCTGGAGCGACCTCAGCCGGGTCCCGGACCGGTTTGCCGCCTTCTACAGAGGTGACCGCGGAGCGATCCAGTGGAACCAGGTGAGCGATGGAGACGGCAAGCAACTCCTCGCGTCCTCAGCGGACGGGTGGGGGCTCCTCTCCGACATCTACTACTACACGATCATCGGCTGCGCGGTTGTCTGCCTTCCTTTCTGGCTGCGTCGCGCCCGCGCCCAACACGGGCTCATCTTTGGCCCCTTCGCGATCTACAGCCTGCTCTGGGCCTTCGTGTTCGTCGGCGAGGCGCGCTACCACTTCCCGCTCGTGCCGGTCTTTGCCGTGACCGCCGGCATCGGTCTGGCAGCACTCACGGAGCGCTCGTTCGGCGGTCGGCGCGCGGCAGAGCGAGCGAGCCCTGCACTCCCCGCGCCGGTGCCTGTGCCGGAAGGCGTGTATACTCTCCTGCGAGGGCAAGAGCATGATGCTGACGGTCGGTAGGCGAGGCGCGGCGAGGTGGTGATGGCAGCAGCCGTCGTTCGCGTGGAGCGCCAGCGATTGGAGGGCCTCGTCGCCCGTCTGGGCCACGACGACACGCCCCGCGTGTACACCGATCGAAACGTGCTCGTGCGCGAGCTGTTCTGGCGACGGCTGGGCGCGCTGCTCTCGCTCTCGCGAGCGCCTTCGCGGGCCAGAGTGCTGGACTTCGGTGGGGGCAACGGCGTGCTGATGCCCACCCTCTCCCGCCTCTACGACGAGGTGGTCTGTGTGGACCTGCGGACCGAGATGGCGGAGGAGCTCGCCCGCGCCGATGGCATCGCCAACGCGAAGATACAAGCAGGGGAGCTAAGCTCTCTTGGTCTACCCGGCGATTCCTGCGACACGATCATCGCAGCCGATGTGCTGGAGCACATCGTGGACCTGAAGGCGTTGATCGCCGAGTTCCGGCGGCTGCTGAAGCCAGGTGGCGAGCTGCTGGTGAGTGCGCCGTCTGAGAACGCCTTCTACGAGCTTGGCCGCAAGGTGTTTCGCTACGTCAAGCCGGACGACCACTATCACACCGCTGCGTTCATCGAGCGGACGATTACGGACGACCTGCGCCTGGCTTCACGACGGTACTTTCCTTTCAACCTGTCGCCGCTCGCGGTGTTCTCGCTCGCTCGCTTCGTGAAGCCGGACTCAGGCGCGGGGGTGCGGGAAACGTGACAGGCCGGAGCGGACCCCGCCGGAGGGCGGAAGCCCTGGTGCTGATACCCGTCTACAACGAAGCGGAAGCGCTGCCCGGGCTGCTGGAGGAGCTGCGCGAGCAGGCGCCGTCGTGCGACGTGCTGGTGATAAACGACGCGTCGACCGATGACAGCGCCGCTGTCGCCCGTGCCGCCGGCTTTCCAGTGCTGGACCTCTGCCTGAACCTCGGCATTGGGGGTGCGGTGCAGGCCGGCTTCAGGTACGCCCTGGAGCACGGCTACGAGATCGCCGTCCAGGTCGACGGCGATGGCCAGCACCCTCCGAGCGCGATCGAGCAGATCGTGGCGCCGGTCCGAGCCGGCGCTTGCGAGATGACGATCGGCTCGCGCTTTCTGGATGCTGAGCACGACGGGGACTTTCTTCGCCGGCAGGGCACGCGCCTGCTCTCCTGGCTCTGCACGCTCTTCACCGGCCAGCGCATCACAGACGCGACGTCGGGCTTCCGCGCATACGGCCACCAGGCGCTCCGCTATCTGGCCGCGTACTACCCGGCCGACTACCCCGAACCGGAGGCGATCGTCTTGTTGCGCCGGCGCGGCCTTACCATTCAGGAGGTGCCCGTGCGCATGCGACCCAGACAGGGGGGGCGGTCCTCCATCAAGGGCCTTCAGGCCGTCTACTACATGGCCAAGGTGAGTCTGGCCCTGTTGCTGGCGGTCTTCAAACAGGGAACGGCCCGCCAGCCAGTCTAGGGAGGTGGTGGTGTGCGTCCCATCAACCTGCTCATCATCATTGTCGCGGTGGGCGTCGCCGCCACCGTCGTGTTCTACGTGCGCCGGTGGCGGCTGAAGGAGCAGTACTCGCTGCTCTGGCTGATCCTGGCGGTGGGGATGGTCGTGCTGGCGGCGGCCCCGGAGCTTGTTGAGTGGTTTGCCGCCAAGCTGGACGTCTACTACGCGCCGTCCATCCTCTTCTTCCTGGGCCTCGCCTTCGTCGCGGTCATGCTCTTCCACTACTCCCTGGAGATATCACGCCTGTCCGACCAGAACCGAGAACTGGCGCAAGAACTCGGCCTGCTCAGGGCCCGGCTCGAAGAGACGGCGGCGGCGGCGCCTCCGTTCAAAGACGAGCCGTTGACCGAGGGGCCCGCAGGTGGCGCAGGTTGAGGTGGACGGCGCCGGGTGCCAGGCCCCGCTACTGATCGCGCATGTCCTTCCCGATCTACGTCCTGACCAGCCTCCTCATCTCCGCAGCGACCATGGGTCTCGTCCTGCTCGCGCGCAAGCGCTGGATGGCGGTCGCCGCCGCGCTCGTTGGCGCGACCGGGCTGCTCCTCCTGCACGGGCCAGCCTACTTCCACTTCTTCGCTGACGACTCGTACATCAGCCTGCGCTATGCGCGCCACCTCGCGGACGGTCTCGGCCCGAACTGGAACAGCGAGGGCCGCGTCGAGGGTTACACGAACTTCCTCTGGATGGCGACGCTCGCCGGCGTCGCGAAGCTCGGCGGCGACCTCGTCGACTCGGCGCGCGCCTTCGGCTTCCTGTCGCTGCTCGCCACGATCGTGGCCGTCTACCTGATCTGGCAGCTCTGGGCGGACGACGATCCGGAGAGCGGTGTCGCGAGCCCGGTAGTGCTCGCCGCGGCGCTGATCGGGATCGCTCTCACGGATGGTGTCGTGTTCTGGGGCTTCTCTGGCATGGAGACGCCGCTCTTCATGGCGCTGATCACCGGCGGCGCGTATTGCTACCTGCGCGAGCGGCGCGGGGCGGGCCTCGTTCCCTGGTCGGCCGTCGTCTTCGCCGCCGCCGCGATGACGCGCCCGGAAGGCGTGCTGGCGGCCGCCGTTACCGGCGCGTTCGTGCTGGGCGAGGCGCTGTCGGGCGGCGACCGGCGGGCGCGCGCGCGCGTCTTGTTCTGGGCCGCCGTCTTCGCGGCCCTATACGGTTCGTACTTCCTCTGGCGCTACAGCTATTACGGGTACCTCTTCCCAAACACGTTTTACGCCAAGGCCGGCGCCACCAGCGCTGTCTTCGATCGCGGCCTCAACTACGTCTGGGTCTACGGGCTCCGCTATCAGCTCCTGGCGCTGGCCGCGGGCGTGACCGCGCTCCTGCTGAGGGCGCGCCTGCGCGTGGATGCGGCGTACGTGCTGGCGCTAACCGCCGTGTTGCTCGCCGAAATCGTCTACGAAGGCGGCGACGGCTTCGGGCACGGGCGGTTCATCGTGCCGCTGCTCCCGCTTCTCTACCTGGGCGGCATCGCCGGAGGGGCGGTGGTGCTCAGGCGGCTGGCGCTCGCCCCTGTGCCGGCCGCGGCGTTGGCGACGGCTGTCCTGACGCTCGGCGCGATGTCCCTCACGCGCGCGTCCATCGACCCGAGCTTATCGCTTGAGGAGCGCTCCCAAGCCGATGGCAAGGAACTCTCGATCTGGCTTAGCGAACACACGCCGGAGGACTACACGATAGCCGCGTACGCCGTAGGCATCGTTGGCTACTACAGCGATCGTGACATCCTGGACCTGCTCGGCATCAACGACGCCACGATCGCGCACACGGATGTTTCCAATCTGGGCGCAGGCCTCGCCGGGCACGAGAAGTACAACACTGACTACGTGCTGGAGCGCGCGCGGCCCGAGCTGATCATTGCGGGCCTGGGCGAGCCCAGGAGGCTGACCGAAGAGCAGCTTCGTGCCAGGCTCAGCTCGCTGGCAGACGCTGATGTCCGATCACACCTCTTCACCTCGCCCAGGGTCTGGCAGCTCTACGACGTGCGCGCTGTGCAGATCGGCAACCGCTGGTTCCACCTGCTCCAGCGCGCGGACACGGTATCGGAGTGGCAGGCGCCGGACCTGTTCTAGGCTCCGGGGCGCCCTCAGTCACGACGCCGCTAGCAAAACGTACCGAAGGCGGTTACGCTCACGAACCCATCGCCGTCCACGTCGGTATTCGGGTTGGCCGCCGGGGCCGCCAGCGGTGCGGCGCCGAAGTCCATCACCACCTCTCCAATGTCGCTCACGGAGACGATCCCGTTCTTGTTGACGTCGGATGCGGGGCAACCATTGCGTGGGATCGAGACCGTCGGCGGCAGGCAGAAGCCCGGGCCACCCACCATGGATACGATGATCCCAAGATCGCCCGAATTCACGAGACCGTCCTTGATCGCGGGAAAGCCTGCGAGCATGTCCACCTCAGGCGGGGCTGGGGGAATCGTCTGCCCGAAATACGATAGCTCGATGGCGACATCGTTGCCATCGACCTCGCCGTCGTTGTCCAGGTCGGGACAGCCTGGGCCCGCGGCCTGGGCGACACCTCGCGCCGGGTCTCGACTAGGGCTCCACAGCCTCCTATGTCCGGGCCCTAGCAGGTGGTGCCAAACATGACTACGGCCATGCCGATGTCTCCGACGCTGACGAATCCATCGCCCGAGATGTCGGTATTCGGGTTGGACACCGGGGCCGCCGGCGGTGCGGCGCCGAAGTCGGTCACCACTTCTCCAATGTCGCTCACGGAGACGATCCCGTCCTTGTTGACATCGGCTGCGGGGCAACCCTTGCGTGGGATCGACACAGTTGGCGGCAGGCAGAAGCCCGGGCCACCTCCGGCCGCGACAGCGGCCGAGATGTCCGAGACGGCGATAAACCCGTCCTTGATCAGATCGACCTCGGGTGGCGCCGGAGGAACGGACTGGCCAAGATACGTTGTTACGATACTGATGTCGTTCGTATCGACGTCGCCGTCGTTGTCGAGGTCGGCGCAGGGGGTGCCCGTGGCCCGAGCGACACCTCCGCCGGCCGGCGCGACCAGACCGAGAAACGCCAGCGCAACGCCTGTCAGAATGAGAAAACATGCCGTCTTCATGACGACCATTCCCTTTCTCCGCTCGCGCGCGCGAGCGGAACTTCCCACCAGGGGGCTTGGCAGGGCTATGGGAGCTGTGCAGAGGTGAGGGAAGGGGGTTGGCGCATGCGTACCTCCCTGCTGCGCGACCGTGGCCTGCCTGCGGACGCACAGATAGTAGTCCTCCGCGCCCGCGTTGTCAACCGCGACTCGCGCTACCGAATGCCTGTGCCCATCGATACACTGCCGGTGTGAGGGTCGGCGCTTTCACATCTGCTCCACCAGGGACGATGTCCCCTGTCGCGGGCGTTCGACTGCCGGCGAACGCAGACAACGCGGTTAGGCCGCCCGCCAAATCCATGCGCCATGGAGCGGGCGTCCGCATGCGGCGCTCGTCGAGGCGACCGGCCGGCTCGAATGATGAGACTCTAGTCTGATGTTGCAGTCCTTCCCTGTCCTCGTCCTGGCGAGCCTCCTCGTATCCGCTGCGACTATGGGCGCCGTCCTGCTCGCGCGCAAGCGTTGGATGGCGGTCGCCGCCGCGCTTGCGGGCGCGACAGGCTTGCTGCTCCTGCAGGGCCTTGGTTATTTCGACTTCGCCAACGATGACTCGTACATCAGCCTGCGCTACGCGCGCCATCTCGCCGACGGTCTTGGCCCGAACTGGAACAGCGAGGGCCGCGTCGAGGGTTACACGAACTTCCTCTGGATGGCGACGCTCGCCGGCGTCGCGAAGCTCGGCGGCGACCTCGTCGACTCGGCGCGCGCCTTCGGCTTCCTGTCGCTGCTCGCCACGATCGTGGCCGTCTACCTGATCTGGCAGCTCTGGGCGGACGACGATCCGGAGAGCGGTGTCGCGAGCCCGGTAGTGCTCGCCGCGGCGCTGATCGGGATCGCTCTCACGGATGGTGTCGTGTTCTGGGGCTTCTCTGGCATGGAGACGCCGCTCTTCATGGCGCTGATCACCGGCGGCGCGTATTGCTACCTGCGCGAGCGGCGCGGGGCGGGCCTCGTTCCCTGGTCGGCCGTCGTCTTCGCCGCCGCCGCGATGACGCGCCCGGAAGGCGTGCTGGCGGCCGCCGTTACCGGCGCGTTCGTGCTGGGCGAGGCGCTGTCGGGCGGCGACCGGCGGGCGCGCGCGCGCGTCTTGTTCTGGGCCGCCGTCTTCGCCGCCCTGTACGGTTCGTACTTCCTCTGGCGCTACAGCTACTACGGGTACCTCTTCCCGAACACGTTTTACGCCAAGACGGGGACGACGAACGACCTCTTCAACCGGGGCCTGGAGTACGTCTGGTTCTACGGGCTCCGCTATCAGCTCCTGGCGCTGGCCGCGGGCGTGAGCGCGCTCCTGCTGAGGGCGCGCCTGCGCGTGGACGCGGCGTACGTCCTGACTCTTTGCGGCGTTCTGCTCGCGGGGGTGGTCTATGAGGGCGCGGACAGCTTTCCGCACGGGCGGTTCATCGCGCCATTGGTGCCGCTCCTTTACCTGGCAGGCATCGCCGGAGGGGCGGTGGTGCTCAAGCGGCTGGCGCTCCCTGCCAGACCCGCGGCTGTCGTTGCGACAGTGCTGCTGACGCTCGCTGCCCTGTCGCTCGCCCGCACTTCCCTCCATCCTGGGCTCGCCGCAGAGAAGCAGCTCCAGAGGGACGGCATAGACCTATCTGTCTGGCTGAACGAGAACGCGCCTGAGGACTACACCATCGGCGCGTACGGCGTGGGAGTGGTCGGCTACTACATCGACCGCGATATCCTGGACCTGCTCGGCCTCAACGACGTCAAGATCGCGCACACGGATGTTTCCAATCTGGGCGCAGGCCTCGCCGGCCACGAGAAGTCCAATCCGGACTACGTGCTGGAGGAAGCGCAGCCGGAGCTGATCATCCCCACCTTGGGCGATTTCGTCAGGCGCACCGAAGATCAGCTGCGAGAAGGCTTTGAGGGGCTGGCTGATGCGCGACGGTTGCTGCTGGCGGACGAGCGCCTTTGGGAGCGTTACGACGTCCGCGCTGTGAAGATCGGCAACCGCTGGTTCCACCTGCTCCAGCGCGCGGACACGGTCTCGGAGTGGCAGGCGCCCGGCCTCTTCTAGCCTCGTCCGCGACGGGCTGTCAACCCCCGGCGGAACGCTCGAGACGTGGTCATGCCATTCACGTTCCCAGCGGTTGCTGAGTATACTACCGGTGTGACCGGCCGCCGCGTTCATGTCTGCTCCACCAAGTACGACGGCTCCCCGCACTGGGAGTTCGACTCCTGGCTTGTGCATGAGGAAGGGGCGCTCCTCGTCACACATAACTTCGCCGGGCAGGAGCTGCAGACCTCGGACGGGCCATGGACCACACCCTACGACACCCGGAACCACTTCTGGGCCGACCGCTGGTACAACGTCATGCGCATGGACCTGCCCCAGGGCGGCGGGTTGTACGGCTGGTACTGCAACGTCACCACCCCCGCCGTCTACGACGGCGAGTGCGTGCGCTACGCCGACCTTGACCTCGACCTGTTCGTGCCCGCTGAGGGCGAGCCACAGGTGCTGGACGAGGACGAGTTCCTGGAGAATGGCGCGCGCATGGGGTACCCGCCGGATGTCGTCGACCAGGCGAGGCTCGCGCTCGACCGATTGGTCGCCCTGGCGGTCGGCGGCCGGTTTCCCTTCGATCGACGATGACCGCCCCAGGCGAGGCCGGCGCTTCGATAGGCGCCTTCGCGAACGGCGAGACCGCCCGCGCCGCACCCTGGGCGCCGGCCAGATGGTGGTCGCGGGAGATGGCGATGGTTGCCGCGATCGTCCTGCTCGGCGTGGCGCTGCGGGTGCTCTGGATCTCGTACGCGCAGCCCGATCCTAGCGACGGCCGTTTCGATGACTCGCGCTTCTATGACAACTTCGCTTCCAGGATTGCGAACTGGGAGGGCTATATCATGCCCGACGAGCCCGCCGAGCTGCAGTGGGCACCCGGGTACGCGGGCGGCTACCCTACGGCGGTCTGGCCGCCCGGCTACCCGGCCCTGCTGGCCGTCCCCTACAAGCTGTTCGGCCACGATCCTGCGTACGGACGCTTCATCAACGTCGCTGCGGCAGGCGTGAGCATCGCCCTCGTCTACGCGATCGGACAGCGCCTCTTTAGCAGGCAGGTCGGCCTGATCGCGGCGGCCTTGCTGGCGGTGTTCCCCGGTCAGATCTTCTTCGCGAGTCTCATCGTCACGGAGTCCGTGTTCACGACGTTGTTGCTGGCGCTCGTCTGGGTCCTGGTCGTGCTTAACGATGGTCCGCGCCCGCCTCCCGTGCTCGCCGCCGCGGGCGTGGGCCTCCTGCTCGGCGCGATGGCTCTCGTGCGCTCCGAAGGAGTCATGCTGGTGCTCGTCGCCCTGGCCTTCTGGCGCCTGCTGGTGCCGAGCTGGCGCGCGATGGCGCCGCACGCCGGGCTGCTCCTCCTGGGCACGGCGCTCGTCGTCGCGCCGTGGACCGTGCGAAACTACGTCACAATGGACGGCTTCGTGCTCACCTCCTCAGGTGGGTCGCATACCTTCTGGGCCGGCCATCACGCGGACATCTACGCCGATGGGGGTCTGGCAGACATCCGCGCTGCGCTCGAACGGGAACGCGAGTACGAGGAGCTGCCCTACCCCGAGCGCGAGCTCAGGTTCGAGCAAGACCTGCTGGAGGAAGCGCTCCGATACGCGGTTTCGCATCCGGGGATCGAGCTGAGGAACCTGGGCCTCAAGGCGTACTACCTGTTTCGTGACGACGCCAGCGCCCTCGACTGGGTCCAGATCAAGCCCGTCATCCCGAAAGACGACGTGACCGTCCTCGCGGGCGTCGCCAACGGCGTCTACTACGTGGTGCTGCTGCTCGCTGTGTTGGGCCTGGCGCTTGACCGCCGGTGGCGCGACCGGCGACACGTCCTGTTGCTCCTCACGATGGCTGTTTGGGTGGCGACGCACCTGCTCTTCCTCCCCAACCCGCGCTACCACGCGCCCCTCATCCCAATCATCAGCCTCGCTGCCGCATGTGGAGCCGTGGCGATGTACGAGCGGCTCAGGTCATCAAGCCGGCCGTAGCCTGGCCAGGCACGCAACACGCAGGCTGGAGAGAAGCCAGCGGATTGGGTATGCTCCCCGCGTAGCTCAGGCGACAGGCCGCGCTCGAAATGCGAGGACGATACGTATGACTGAGAAGCAAACGCCACTCGCCGGGATCCCCAGCGACTGGAACTCGAACGTCCCATCGACCACCGAGTTTCAGGCAGGCGTTAACTGGGCGCACGACCGGCTCGTCGAGGAGCCGTGGGTGATCTCGAAGGTGCGTCCGGGCGAGCGAATCCTCGACATCGGCTCGGCCACGAGCCGCTATCTGGTCAAGTTCCCGTCCGACTGCGAGATCTACGGCATCGACATCCGGCCCGGGCCGCCGCAGCCCGGCGTCGCCCTCATGCGCGGCGATATCATGCAGGCGCCGTTCCGGCCCGGCACGTTCGACACGATCACCTGCATCTCGACCATCGAGCACATGGGCTGCTTCGTCTACGGGCAGCACGTCGACCGCTTCGGCGACGAGGTTACGATGCGTCACATGCGGCTGCTGCTGCGACCCGGCGGGCGGCTCCTGCTGACGACCCCCTACGGCAAGGGCGCCGCCTACTCCTGGATCCGCATCTACAGTCCACGGATGTTCCAGCGGCTCATTGCCGGCTATCGAACGCGCTCGGTGGAGTACTATCGGCGCGATGGCGAGCGGTACGTCCCATGCTCTCCCAGGGAGCTGCGCAACGCAGACATCGACATGCAAAAGCTGCGCTCTGACGGGATCATACTCACCGAGCTGACGCCTAGCGGCGGCCTCTCGTTCTTGCTCGGCCGCATCTCACTGCGCATCCGGCGCTTCTTGCATGAGCGCGCCGGCCGGCCCAAGTTCTGGATCGATCCGGCATGATCAAGCACGAGATCGCCCTCCTGGTCGATGAGGCCGTGCAGCGCGCGCGTGACGCGGGCGCCCTGCCTGGCGTCGCGATGCCCGAGACCGTGATCGAACGGCCGCAGCGCCCGGAGCACGGCGATTACGCTACCAGCTTGCCTCTGCGCCTCGCCCGCGCCGCCCGCGCGAACCCGATGGAGCTGGGCCAACGACTGGCGGGCCACGTTCCGGCTTCCGATGCCGTCGACCGCGTCGAGGTGGCGCCGCCCGGCTTCATCAACTTCCACCTCAACGAAGCGTGGCTCGCCCGCCAGGTCGAGACGATCATCGCTGCCGGCGCAGACTTCGCGCGGGCACCCGTTGGCCAGGGCCAGTTGGTGCAGGTGGAGTTCGTCAGCGCCAACCCCACGGGTCCCCTTCACGCCGGCAATGGACGCTGGGCGGCGATGGGCGGCGCGCTCGCCCGCGTGTTGCGCGTCGCCGGCTACAACGTTGAGACGGAGTACTACTTCAACGACGCCGGCAACCAGGTCGATGCCTTCGGGCGCACGCTCTACGCCCGCTACCAGCAGCTCTTCGGTCGCGAGGCGCCGGTGCCCGAGGACGGCTACGTCGGCCACTACATGGTCGAACTGGCCGAGCAGGCGCGCGAGCGCTTCGGCGAGGACATGCTGCGGCCGCCAGGCGAACCGCCGCCCGACGAGCTGGCGCGCTTTGGCATCGAAGAGGTGATGGCCTGGATCCGCCGCGACCTGGGAGACCTGGGCGTCCACTACGACCACTGGTACCAGGAGCAGACCGTGTTCGAGGCGGGCCACTTCGACAAGGTGATGTCGCTCTTGCGCGAGAAGGGCCTCGTCGTCGAACGCGAGGGCGCCGTCTGGTTCGCCGCGACGCAGCTCGGCGCCGACAAGGACGAGGTGCTCGTGCGCTCCACCGGCGTGCCGACCTATCTCGCGACCGACATCGGCTACCACTACGACAAGTTCCTCGTGCGCGGCTTCGACCGCGTCGTCGACATCTGGGGCGCCGACCACCAGGGCCACGTGCGGCCGCTCCAGCTCGCCGCTGAGGCGATGGGCCTCGAGCCCGAACGGCTGACGATCATCATCGGCCAGCTCGTCACCCTGCGCCGGGGCGACGAAGTGCTCAAGCTCTCGAAGCGCAGCGGCGACATCGTCACCCTGCGCGAGGTGATGGAGGAGGTGGGGAAGGACGCCTGCCTCTACTTCTTCCTCTCTCGGTCCGCCGACGTGTCGATCGACTTCGACCTGGAGCTGGCGAAGACGCAGAGCGCGGAGAACCCTGTCTACTACGTCCAGTACGCGCACGCGCGCATCGCCGGCATCCTGGAGAAGGCCGGCGAGAAGCTTGGCGACGCCGGCGGCGGTGACGTATCGCTGCTCACCCATCCGGCGGAGCTGGCGTTGGTGCGCAAGATGCTCGTGCTGCCGGAGCTGGTCGAGGCGATCGCGCGCACGCTGGAGCCGCACCACCTGCCCCACTACGCCCAGGACCTGGCGACCGCCTTCCACGATTTCTACGAGAAGTGCAAGGTCGTCGATGACGAGCAGCCGGAGCTCTCGAGGGCGCGGCTGAAGCTCGTCGCGGCAGCGAAGGCCGTGCTCGCCACCACCCTCGACCTCATGGGCATGTCCGCTCCCGACAAGATGTAGCGGCTGGGAGCTTGAAGCTTGAGGCTGGAGCCTGGAGGCGGGGCGCAGGCCTCTTGACAGAAGGGCTATACTGGGGGCGTCGCTCCAAGCGCGGTGAGAAAGGTAGCGCATTATGGTGGCACGGCCTCCGTCCATCGGCGCGACCGGGTTGACCCTGCTCGTGCTGTTCGGCGTGGCGGCCGTAATGGTTCTCCTGATCTCCGCGTCCCGCGAGCGCGCGTTCGCTGAGGGCAATCCCAATCCTTCGCCCGATCTCTCGATTCAGATCGACGCCGACGGCAACACCGTGCCTGACTGCGACACACGAGGGTCGCCGCCGGAGGGCACGTGCCTGGTGCGGGAGGGCGCCCCCTTCACTGTGCAGGTCAGCGTGGACAGCATTCAAGGTGTCTACGACGGCGACAGCGACGGCACCGCCGGGTACACAGGCTATCGAATCGTGCTGCTGCACCCTGAGACCCTCGCCTTCCAGGACCGTGCTAATGACGGAGAGTTCCGCGACCAAGACGGCCAGCCGTTCTGGTCCTACCCGGGATCGTATACCTGCGTTGGCAGCGATGGCACGAGCGTCTATGTACATGAACTCCACTTCAGCGGCTATTGCGACGGTGACTATAAGAACGGCTTCGACTCGATTGAGTCCACGCACACCGGAGCGCTCCTGGAAGTGGACTTCACCTGCACTGCCCAGCCAATCGCCGATGCCGTATCGATGCCGCTCGGCTTTGACAGCTACCTCCAGGACGAGTACGGGAAGCCGTTCGGGGTTGATGAGAACGACAAGGGCGCGCCCGAGCTGCTTACGATCGACTGCACCCCGCCGTGGGACGTAAACGGAGACAGCGCCATCTCCGTGACCGATATCGGCCTCGTAGTCTCCTCCTTCGGCCAAGTGTCGCCGCCTGTTCCGCCTGAGGTCGACGTCGATGGTAACGGCACTGTTTCGATTGGCGATCTAGGGTTGGTCGTAAGTCACTTCGGAGACTAGGTGTCCGCCGAATCTCGCGAGCGGGCGATTCCAGCCTCGAGCAGCCAGTCTCCAGCCTTCCGCAGCCAGCTTGACCCGTTCTCCCGCCACCCCCTACCCTCAAGTCGATGGCCACCCCGCAGACCATCCCCGTCGCCGTGTCCGGGCGCAGCGCGCTCGACGTGGCGCGTCGCTGCGCGCAGGAGGCGGGCGAAGTCGCGCTCGCCGCGTTCCGGCGGCCGAAGGAGGTCTCGGTCAAGGGGCGCGGCAACCTCGTCACGCAGACCGACTTCGAGATCGAAGCGCTGCTGCACGAGGCGCTTGCGGGCGAGTTCCCCGAGCACGGGCTGCTCTCCGAGGAGACGGCGACCGACACCGACCGCGCCGGCTGGGTCTGGGTGCTCGACCCGATCGACGGCACCCACAACTTCGTGAGCGGCATCCCGTTCTTCTGCGTCAACATCGCGCTCTGCCACGACGGCGAGCCCGTTGTCGCCGTCACGCACGACCCGATCCACGGCGAGACGTTCTGGGCCGAGCGCGACGGCGGCGCCTGGCTGAACGAGAGGCGCATCCACGTATCGGAGGCGCCGTCGCTCGAGGCGTCGGTGCTCGGCATCGACCTCGGCTACGACGACCAGCGGGCGCATGTCGCGCTGGAGATCGTCTACCGCCTCTTTCCGGGCGTACAGAAGGTGCGCATCCCCGGCAGCGCCGCGCTCGGCCTCGCCTACGCCGCCTGCGGCCGCTACGACCTCTTCGTCCACCACTACCTCTTCCCGTGGGACGTCGCCGCGGGCATCCTGCTCGCCCGTGAGGCGGGCGGCGTGATCACCGAGACGGACGGCGGCCCGGTCACCCTCGAGTCGCAGACGGTGATCGCGGGCGGCGCTGAGGCGCACGGCGGCCTGCTGCGCTGGCTGCGAGCCCACGCGTCGGAGATCGAGCCGCTCGCTGAGGCTTGAGATGGGCGCGAATCGACGGAGACCCGGACTGGCGCTGGCGGTGACGCTCGCCGGTCTTTGCGCGCTGCTCGTCGCCTGCGATGCGTTCGGCGGCGACGATGGGGGCGCGCCGGGCCCGGCGACTGCCACGCCAGGCGCCAACGCGCCTTCGACCTCACCCGAGCAGGCGCTGGAGCTGTACGTGCAACGCCGCCTCAGTCAGGGCTTCGTCGCCGACTGCGACGACGCCGAGCGGCCGCAAGACACGGGCAAGCAGTGCGCCCGCTTCCGCGCCGAGCGCGACGGCCTGCGCGCCTACGAGCTGGGCCCCACGTTTGGCGAGTACACGCGCCTGATCATCCTCCAGCCCGCGAACGACACCTGGACGATCGCCGTCCTCGAGAACCGCGACCCGAACGGCCCGCCCGTGCCCGGCGTGCCCTGGCCGCTGCGCATCGGCGCGACGGTGGTCGTGGCGGGCGTCAGCGACTGCCTGCGCGTGCGCGATCATGCGGGCACGCTGGCGACCGAAGTCGCTTGTCTGGACAACGGCGCGACCGTGACGATCAGCAACGGCCCTGTGCAGATCGATGACCTGGAGTGGTGGGAGCTGGAGGGCTACGGCTGGTCTGCGAGCAACTGGCTGCGCTACCCGGACGAGGCGTCGAATGCGGCGCCGACGGTGACGCCGGAAGAGTAGGGAGACGGAACGGGGGAGAGCCGCCGGTCCCGGTGAAGGTCACAAACACCTGGTTGGGCGACAGCACTCCCCGTGTTGAAAGGTTCGGCCACGCGATTCGCAGACTGAAGGGCGAAACACAGGCCGCGAAACAGTGCTGGGAGGACGAATGCGCTACGGCGTTCACCTGCCGCTGATCTCCTTCGATGGCGAACCGCACTCGCTGGCGCGGCTCACCGCGTTCGCCGACACCGCGCGACGTCTCGGCTATAGCGCCGTCTCCGTCAACGATCACTTCCTGTTCCCGCGCCCGTGGCTCGACGGGCCGTCCGCGCTCGCGGCGGTGCTCGGTCACACCGAAGGCATGACCCTCGCCACCACCGTCTGTGTGCCCGCGATACGCGGGCCGATCGCCGTCGCGAAGACGCTGGGCGCGATCGACGTGCTGTCGGGCGGCCGGCTCACCGTCGGCGTCGGGCCGGGCTCGTCTCAGCGCGACTACGACGCGGTCGGCATCCCGTTCGAGGAGCGCTGGAAGCGGCTGGATGAGTCGGTGCTCGCGTTGCGTGCCCTCTGGGGACGGGACGGCGCTCCGTTCAAAGGGCGCTTCTATTCGACGGAAGGCATCACCCTGGAGCCGCGCCCCGCCCAGGACGGCGGCCCGCCGATCTGGATCGGGAGCTGGGGCTCGGAAGCGGGGCTGAAGCGCACGGCGCGCCTCGCCGACGGCTGGCTGGCGTCGGCGTACAACACGACGCCGCCCGTCTTCGCCACGGCTTGGCAGCGGCTCAAGGAGCTGCTGCCGGAGCGCGGCAAGGACCCCGACACCTTCCCGAACGCCCTCGCTACGATGTGGCTCTACATCGACGACGATCGGGCCTCGACCGAGCGCGTCTTTCGCGACATCCTCTGCCCGATGCTCAACCGCCCCGAGGAAGAGCTGCGCGAGAAGCTGCTCGTCGGCCCGGCGGAGGCGTGCCGCGAGAAGCTGACGGCTTACCGCGACGCCGGCCTGCAGGGCGTGTTCCTCTGGCCGGTGAAGGACGAGCTTCGCCAGCTCGAGCGCTTCATGGAGCGTGTCGCGCTACCCCAGTAGCAGCGCCATCGGCCCTCACCCGCGCTCATATGCTGATGCCATGTCCCCCTTAAGTCGCCCCTCTCCCATAGGGAGAGGCGACGGGAGTGAGGGTGGGACGGCACTCACCACGACGAGTGCCGCTACCGCCATCCGGTTATCCGTCTCCTATCCGCTGACTACCTCGGCCAACCATGCCAGCAGCAGCTCGTCGAGCTCGTCGCGGCACTGCATGAGGCCGTGGTCGGCGCCGTCGTACAGGACGAGGCGCTTCGGTTCGAGGGCGCGGTCGTGGATGTCCTGGCTGGCGGCGCAGTCGAGGACGCCGTCGGCGGTACCGTGGACGAGCAGCAGCGATCTGGGCGCGAGGCGCTGGACGCTGCGGGTGCCGTAGAGCTGCGGTGAGAGCGCCGCAACGCCCGCGACAAGCTCCGACAGCTCGCCCGCCTTGATCACGACCGCTGCGCCGAAGCTGTGCCCGATCAACGCGACCCGCCGCGCGCCGATGCCTTTCAAGAACGAGAGGCCCGCAAGCACGTCGAGGACGCATTCCTGGAATTCGCCGGGCTGGCGATAGTGGAGGCGGAGGCTGGTGAGGCCGGTGCCGTCTTCGGCCGAAGCGAGCGCCTGTGCGAGGCGTGGGTAGAGGCCGCCCGCCGGTCCGTCGAGGCCGCCCAGCGCGCCGCCGACGAAGATCGCCGCGCCGGGCTCGCCCTCGCAGGGGTGGAGTGAGGCCGGCAGCTCGCCGCGCGACGTGTTGATCACGAGCCGGAAGGTGCCGTCGGGCTGTTCTTGCGCCGCGACCGCCTGGATGGCGATCTCCAGCTCGCCGGTCAGGTCCTCGGCATCGAGGGGTGTGCCGGCCACCGGGCGCTACTTCGCCGTGGCGCGGTGACGTTCGACGAAGCGGCGCATGCGCCGGACCGCCTCTTCCAGCGTCTCGTACGTCTCCGCGTAGCACACGCGCACGTGGCCCGCGCCGCCCGCGCCGAACGCCGAGCCCGGTACCACGGCCACCTTCTCCTCCATCAGCAGCATCTCCGAGAAGACCTCGTCCGAGAGGCCGGTGACGGCAACCGAGGGGAAGCAGTAGAACGCGCCGCGCGGCTCGAAGCAGTGGAGGCCCATCGCGTTCAGCTCGCGCACCATCATCTTGCGGCGGCGGTCGTACTCGGCGACCATGCCGCGCACGTCCTCCTCGCCGTTGCGGAGCGCCTCGAGCGCGCCGTACTGGGCGGCGGTGGGCGCGGACATCGTGATGTACTGGTGGACGCGCATCAGCGCCTCCGTAACATCGGGACGGGCGCAGGTGTACGCGAGCCGCCAGCCGGTCATCGCGTACGCCTTCGAGAAGCCGCCCAGCAGCAGCGTCCTGTCGCGCATGTTGGGCAGCGACGCGAAGCACGTGTGCTCGACGCCGTACACCAGGCGGTCGTAGACCTCGTCCGAGACGACGAAGAGGTTGTGCCGCTCGGCGACGTCGGCGATCTCGAGCAGGTCGTCGCGCTCCATCTCCGCACCGGTCGGGTTGGCCGGGTTGCCGATCAGGATTGCCTTCGTGCGCGGCGTGATGCACTTCTCCAGGTCCTGCGCGCGCAGGCGGAAGCCGTGCTCGGCGGTCGTCCGCACGGGCACGAAGACGCCGCCCGCGAGCTGCACCGTCGGCAGGTAAGCGACGTAGGCCGGGTCGGTCGAGAGCACCTCGTCGCCCGGGTCGATCAGCGCCATCGCCGCTAGGTTGAGCGCTTCGCTCACGCCCGTCGCGACGATGATCTCGCAAGCCGGGTCGTACTCGACGCCGTAGAGCTTGTAGAGGTGGAGCGCGATCGCCTGCCGCAGCTCCAGCAGGCCGTAGTTCGACGTGTAGTGCGTGATTCCCTCCTCGATGGAGCGGATCGCCGCCTCGCGGATGTGCCCCGGTGTGACGAAGTCCGGCTCGCCCACGCCAAGCGAGATCACGTCGTCCATGCTGGCGAGCACGTCGAAGAACTTGCGGATGCCGGAGGCGGGGATCGACTGGACGTGCTGAGAGATAGCGCCTCGGTGGGTTACGTGCTCTTCGTGGCTCATCTCAGCACAACTCCGGACCAGAGATCGTCGTTGGGGACATAATACAGCAGGACGCGCCTTCCGTCGCGAAGCGCGACGAGCCAACCGAGGCGCTCCTCCTCCCGCCACTCGCTCTCCAGGGACGCGACCTCCTCGCGCGCGCCCTCGATCTCGACCCACTGCGGCCGCTCCGGGTAGCGCTGTCCGGCGTATGCGCCGACGCGCACCTCGAAAGCCCGCAGCCCGGCGAGCTCACCGTCAGCGGTGGGCGACGAGCCGTTGTCGCTAGGCACGCTGGATGTCTTCCATGGTTAGGCCAAGGTCCTTGGCGATCTTGGCTACTGTCCCCTTCTTGATCTCTTTCGTCGGGTGCCGCGGAACGATGGTGTAGAGCTTCTTCTCCGGGTTCCACCAGATCTCGTGGCTGCCGCTTGCCTGGCGGCGAAACTCAATGCCGAGCCGTTGGAGCCGCCTGGTCAGTTCGCGATATCTCATTCCGGGGCAGGAACGACGAGTTTCGCCAGGATGACGGTGTCCGGCGTGAACTCCTCCAATCCCGCGGGAAGCGGCACGCCATCCTCCTTCTGAACCTCGAGCAGAACGCGAGCGACATCCTCAAGGTTCTCCAGAGCCTCGGCCACGGTCTCGCCTTCGGCGTGACAACCCTGGATGACATCGCATATCGCCAGGTAGCCACCTTCCTCTTGGGCCTCGATCTGCACTGGGATCAGCAAGCTCCTCATCGTCGTCTCCTCTCACACCTCCGGGCGCTGCGTGTGCCAGTCAGTGGCCTGCTCGTAGGCGTGGGCGGCGCGCAGCAGCGACGGCTCGTCGAACGGGCGGGCCATGAGCTGGATGCCGACCGGCAGGCCTTGCACGAACCCCGCCGGCACCGAGATCGCCGGGATGCCGGCGATGTTGATCGGCAGAGTGAAGACGTCGCTCAGGTACATCTGCATAGGATCGTCCGTCTTCTCGCCAAGCTTGAATGCGGGCGTTGGGGCCACGAGCCCGAGCAGCACGTCGTAGCGCTCGAACGCCGCCTCGAACTCGCGCCGGATCAGGGTGCGCACCTTGAGCGCCTTCAGGTAGTAGGCGTCGTAGTAGCCGGACGAGAGGGCGTAGGTGCCGACCATGATCCGCCGCTTGACCTCGTCGCCGAAGCCGTGCTGTCGGGTGCGCTCCATGTTATCCCACATGCCCTCGCCGTCCTGGTACGAGTAGCCGTACTTGACGCCGTCGTAGCGGGCGAGGTTCGCCGAGGCCTCGCTCGGCGCAATGATGTAGTAGCAGGCGAGCGCGTACGGCGTGCTCGGCAGCGACACGCCCCACTCGACGCTCGCGCCGAGCGCCTCGAGGCGGGCGACGGCCGCGTCGAGGACGCCGCGCATCTCGGGCGCGAGGTCGTCCGGGGCGTACTCGTTCACCACGCCGATGCGCAGGCCCTTGATGTCGCCGGTGAGGGCATCGGTGAAGTCGGGCGGGTCGATCGGCGCCGAAGTGGAGTCGCGCGCGTCGTGGCCGGCGATGACGTTCATCATCAGGGCGGCGTCGCGCACGTCCTTCGTCAGCGGGCCGATCTGGTCGAGCGAGCTGCCGAACGCGACGAGCCCGTAGCGGCTCACGCGCCCGTACGTCGGCTTCAGGCCGACGACCCCGCAGAGCGAGGCTGGCTGGCGGATGCTACCGCCCGTGTCCGAACCGAGCGCGGCGAACGCCTCGTCGGCGGCGACGGCGGCGGCCGAGCCGCCCGACGAGCCGCCCGGCACGCAGTCGAGCGCCCAGGGGTTGTGCGTCGGGAAGAACGCGGAGTGCTCCACCGACGAGCCCATCGCGAACTCGTCCATGTTCGTCTTGCCGGCGAGCACCGCGCCGGCCTCGCGCAGCCGCTCGATGACGTGGGCGTCGTATGGCGGCACGAAGCTCTCCAGCATGCGAGAGCCGCACGTCGTGCGGACGCCGCGCGTGCACATGTTGTCCTTGATCGCGACCGGCACGCCGGTGAGCGGCCCGCCCTCGCCCCTCGCGATGCACGCGTCCGCCTCGTCTGCCTGCTGGAGCGCGAGATCCTCGGTCACGGTGAGGTAGGCGTTGACGCGGCCATCGACGGCGCGGATGCGGTCGAGCAGCGCCTGCGTCAGCTCCCGCGAGCTCACCTCTCGCCTGGCGAGGAGGTCGCCCGCTTCGTGGGCCGTGAGCGTGTGCAGCGAGCCGTTCGCGCTCATTCGAGCACCGCCCGCACGCGGAACGCGCCGTCTTCGACGAGCGGCGCGTTCGCGAGCACCTCCTCGACGCTCAGCGAGGGGCGCACTTCGTCGGCGCGCATCACGCTCTCGAGCGCGAGCGGGTGCGACGTGGGCGGCACGCCTTCGGTGTCGAGCTGCTTCAGCGCCTCGAAGTGGTCGAGGATGCCCGAAAGCTGCTCCTGGAACTTCGCGACGTCGTCCTCACTGAGCGCAATGCGCGCCAGGTGGGCGATATGTAGCACCTCTTCTCGGGTCAGGCTCATGCGGTTCGCTCCTGGGTGGTGTATCGCGAGTATAGCAGGATGCGCCGCCGAGAGTTCGGACCGGTAGCAGGCGATGTTGGACGGCTCACACTCTCCCAATCGTGCGTCGTGCGTCATTGTCCCGAAAGATTCTTCGCTCCGCTCAGAATGACAAGGGTGCGCCCTTCGTCCCGCGCTCGCCCTCGTGGTACGATCCTCACGAGCTGGAGGATGACGACGGATACCCCCTCACGAGAGCAGGTCGCGCTGGGCAACCCCAGCTTCGTCTGGCGATCCGGGCAGGACCGGCGCCTCAACCTGATCCGCCGCTACGCGACGCTCGAAGGCGCGCGCATCCTCGACATCGGCTGCGGCATCGGCACCTACGTCCGCAAGTTCCAGGAGTTCAGCGACCGCGTCTACGGCATCGATATCGATGCCGCGCGTGTGCGGCGGGGCGAGACCGGCAGCCTCGCGCTCGCGGTGAGCGAGCGGCTCCCGTTCACTACCGATTCACTCGACCTAGTGCTGCTGAACGAGGTGATCGAGCACGTCCGCGACGACGCGCTCACCCTGCGCGAGGCGTGCCGCGTGGTGCGGCCGGGGGGCCACGTTGTGATCTACGCGCCGAACCGCCTCTACCCGTTCGAGACGCACGGCGTCTACCTGGGCAAGCGCTACGTCTTCGGCAACATCCCGCTCGTGAACTACCTGCCCGATCCGCTGCGCAACCGCCTCGTGCCGCACGCGCGCGCCTACACGCATCGCGGCATGCAGCGCATCATCGAGGGCCTGCCGGCCGACGTGCTCGCGCACACCTACGTCTACCCCGGCTTCGACAACATCGCTGCGCGACGACCGCGGCTCGGCTCGCTGCTCCAGGGCGTCTTCCATCGGCTAGAGGCGACGCCGCTGCGCGCGTTCGGCCTCTCGCACTTCGTGGTGCTGCGGGTACGAGAGTAGCGCCGTCTCCAGGGCGTATCTGCTCATGCAGACGCAACCTAGACGGCGAAGCGTTCGGTCTAGCCGCGCTTGTGATCGGCGAGAACTTCTTCGACGGTGCGTTTCGCCAGCGCGACAAACCCTGGGTTCGTCTCGGGGTAGTACGGGATAATCATGGCCGCTTGGTGGAGTGCGAAGCCGCGTGCTCGGTTCCACGTGCCGTCGTCGACTTCGAGGGCGCCGCGAAACCTCCATCGCCCGGTATTGCCGAACACGCTCCACGCTGCGATCACGTCGGTGGCGGGATCACCGACACCAACACCGCCGAAGTCGATGACCGCGCAGAGCCGGCCGCCGTCAACGAACAGGTTGGGCCTCAGCAGGTCGGTGTGTATCCACACCGGCGTTCCGTCCCACACCGGTGCTTCGAGTGCGCGCTCCCAGGCGGCGGTGGCCGCATCGCTGTCTATGATGTCCCGCGCCGACTCGATCGCCGCGCGCGTGATGGCGTCGAGCTCGCGGAGTGGCTTGCGCCCGCCGCGAGGCGCCATCGAATCGATATCTATTCGGCGCAGTTCGACCACGAACCGCGCAAGATCCTTAGCCGCCTGGCGTTCATCGTCGACGAGGTCATCCGCATACGGCTGGCCGTCGATCCATCGGTAGATCGCCCATGAGAAGGGGTACCCCTCGCCAGGGCTGCCCTTTGCGAGCGGCTCAGGGACCCGCAGCGGCAGGTGCGGTGCCAGCTTCGGTAGCCAGTGGTACTCCTTTTCGAGGGCGGCTGCCCACCGGTGCACGCGGGGCAGCCGGACGACCATGTCGTCGCCCAGCCGAAAGATCGCGTTGACCGTCCCAGCGGAGGGGACCGGCTCGATGGGAAGGTCTGCCCACTGCGGGAACTGCGCGGCGAGCAGCCCCCGCACGAGCGATTCATCGATGTCCACTTCGTCGCTGTGCATCTTCTTCGCAGGCATGCGCGTCTCCTTTGACCTACACCCGCCGCATGACGTGCAGCAGGTACTCTTTGCGGTTAAGCGGATTGTGGTCCGAACGCGGCCGTGTCGGGACCGCGCCGCGGACCGGTTGGTAGCCGTCGAAGTCCCATTCCAGCACGCCCTCGCCGCGAGTCAGCGCCGACAGTTGTTGCTGCAGCTCCTGCACCCGGGCCGCCGGAATCTCACCCTCCAGCGTGCACGACGGACCGCGCATGGCCGGTGTGTAGGGGACGGCGTCCAGTCGCGCAAGCGCCGACAAGATCGCTCCGAGCGTGTCTGTCGGTGCTTCGAGGTGAAATCGGTGGACCGGCTCGCATACCGCAGTGCCGGCCTCCTTCAGCGCGCTCATCAGGACGAGCGGCGTCAGGATGCGGAAGTCGGCGGCCGTGCTGCCGGGGGCACGGTAGCCGCTGTCGATCATGGTCACGGTGCAGTCGGTGACCTGCCAGCCGAAGAGGCCCTCCTGCAGCGTCTCGCGGACGTACTGCCCCATGTGGTCGACGAAGGTGTCGACGGTCTTGTAGATGTAGATCGGCATCAGGCGAACGTCGACGTCCAGCCGGAACTCGATGCCCGAGCCGATCGGCGCAGGGTCGAGGCGCAGCCCGACCGTGGCGAGGAACGGGTTCGAGCTGATGGGCGAGCTGTTCCCGGTGACGTTCGCCTTCGTCTTGGCGTAGAGGACCTCGACGGCTTCGCCGGTGCCGGCGGGCCGTTCGATGCAGATCGTCGTTGTTTCGCGGAACTCGACGGCGATGTTGAAGTCGTTCGCCAGCGTTGCCTGGATGACCTCCTTCTGCACCTCACCGTAGAGCGAGACTGACGTCTCTTGCCGAATGTCGTCCTGTCGTACGTTGATCAGCGGGTCCTGTTCGGCGAGCTGGGCGAGCGCAATGTGGAGCGCACCTTTGTCAGCGGGGCGACGCGGAACGATGACGGATTCCAGTGTCGGCGGGGCGAAATGGTGACGCTGCGAGGTCGGGCGCGATGTGCCGAGGGTGTCGCCGATCTGGATATCGCCGAGACCCCAGAGCTTTCCAATCCGCCCTGCGGCGACCGATGCGCACTGGGCGGCTGAGCCGCGGTCGAACACCCTGATCGCGGTGACTTTCGCCTCGTTGTCCCGGTCGAATTGCAGCCGGTCGCGCGTTCGTACTGTTCCCGAGAACATGCGCACGTACGCGACCTTCTCCCCGGCCGGACCGCGTTCGACCTTGAACACGGTGCCCGAGGCGGGGCCATCGACATCGCCTTCGGCCGCGGGCAGCAGCTCGGCGATACCGGCGATCAGCGGCTCCACGCCCGCGCCCGTGATGGCCGAGCCGAAGAACACCGGATGCACCAGCGCCTGCCGGGTCTGCGTCGCAAGCTCGTCGCGGAGTTGATCGTGCGAAACTGCCGTCTCGTCGTCGACGTAGGCGGCCAACACGGCATCGTTGTGTTCAGCAAGCAGACCGGCCAGGCTGGCCCCAAAAGCAACGTTGGCCGAGCTGTACGGCGCAACATCGGCGGCGCGCGTGCCGAGGTCGCGCGCCGATCCCATCGAGATGATTGCCGGCGTCAGTTTCTCGGCAATGTCCTGTAACACGCGCTCATACTGCGCCCCGCCGCGGTCGATCTTGTTCACGAAGATGAGGGAGGGAATACGCAGCCGCTGTAGCGTCCGCATCAAGACGCGGGTCTGCGGCTGCACGCCCTCCACCGCGGAGATCACCAGCACGGCGCCGTCGAGCACGCTCAACACCCGTTCCACCTCGGCGATGAAGTCCGGGTGACCGGGCGTGTCGATCAGGTTGACCGTCACGTCATCGATAACGAACGATACGACCGCGGACTTGATGGTAATGCCGCGTTGCCGTTCGAGCGTCAGGGAATCGGTCTGGGTAGTGCCGTCATCGACGCGGCCGATCTTGTCGATGACACCGGCGGCGTAGAGCAGCCGCTCGGTCAGGGTGGTCTTACCGGCGTCTACATGCGCCAAAATCCCCAAGTTCAAGGTTCGCATTGAGCGTCATGTCCTCCAAGTAGGTGACGATTCGTTGCTGCGTGGACATGTACGCTCGGCGCATGTTCCTTCTCCTTGGTCGATTGGCTGTTGTCGGTAGTAAAGCAGATGGCCACCGGGGAGGGCAACCGATATGTGGGGCATCGTCACCGATACGACAAGTACGCCCTCGCCTACCTCGGCGGCGGCATCTTCGCGGCTAAAGGCTCAGCTTCGCGCTGGTGAGGGCCTCGCGTAGGGCGGCGAGGTTTTCCGCCACCGACGCCACGTCGTTGAAGACGGCGGAGCCGACGACGAGCACGCGCGCGCCCGCCTCGGCGCACGAGGCGATGTTGCCCGTCTTCACGCCGCCGTCGATCTCGATGTCCGGCGAGAGGCCTCGCTTGTCGAGGAGCGTGCGCAGGCGGCGCACCTTTGGCAGCGTGCCGGTCAGCAGCGACTGGCCGCCCCAGCCGGGGTTCACGCCCATCACCATGATCTGGTCCGCCTCGCCCAGCACCTCCTCGACTGCGCTGACCGGCGTGCCCGGGTTGAGGCAGACGCCGGCGCGCCGGTCGAGCGCTTTGATCTGCTGGAGGACGCGGTTGACCTGCTTGCACGCCTCGACGTGGACGTTGATGATGTCGGCGCCCGCCGCGGCGAACGCCTCGACGTGCCGCTCGGGGCGCTCGACCATCAGGTGCACGTCGAGCGGGAGGCGTGTCGCCTTGCGTATCGCCTCGACGACGAGCGCGCCGAAGGTGATCGGCGGCACGAAGTGGCCGTCCATCACGTCGAGGTGCAGATAGTCGACGCCCGCCGCCTCGACAGCGCGCACCTCGTCGGCCAGCCGGCCGAGGTCGGCGGTGAGGAAGGACGGCGCGAGCTTGATGGCGGTCATGGATTGGGCGGCCATTCGTCACTCGGCCAGGCCTGCGACGGGTATGACGTTCATCGAGTCGTCATCCACACTCCATGCACCGACCACGGACTCCGTCTGAGCTGGTGTTTGGCAATGCAACTCGACTCGCCAACGCCCACGCGGATCAAATGTAGCGGTCCACTCTGCTGGTACAAGTGGCGCGGACACCCTTTCCGTTCCTTGCGCGATAGTGTCAACGAACACCACGTAATCCTCCGGCGACTGGAATTTGAAACATACATAGTGTGCGATGCCCGACCAGTTGGCGTCGAAGATATTGAGTTCAGTGATATCGGTGGTGCGCTGTCCGACAATCCCAATAGCCTCCTCCTCGGTCAGGTTGGGGCGCACAACTGTCGCAGTTGGCGCCAAAGGCATCTCCGACGATCCTTCGCAACCGAGGAGTGTCAAGGCTGCGGCGAAGCCGGCACCCAGCAGCATAAGGGCTTTCATGAGCGGGTCTCGCGAGTGTGGGATGTCGAAGTCCCCAACCTCCGGCGCCACTTTCGCAGCGCGGCGGCGACGCGGCGGGGGGCGGTGCCGCCCGGCACGTCGCGAGCGCGGAGCGAGGCGTTCAGGTCCAGCTTGAGGACGTCTTTGCCGAAGAGCGGCGAGCAGCGCGTGAACTCGTCCAGCGTGAGGCGCGAGAACGGCTTGCCTTCCGCTTCCGCGTACTGGACCAGCTTGCCGACGACCTCGTGCGCCTGCCGGAAGGGCAGCCCCTTGCGTGCGAGGTAATCGGCGTAGTCGGTCGCCAGGGCGTAGTCGGCGACTGCCGCGCGCCGGGCGCGAGCGGCGTCGAACGTGAGCTCCGGCGCCATCGCCGCGAACACTTGCAGCGTTTCGAGCAGCGTGTCCTCCGCCTCGAAGAAGCCGCGCTTGTCCTCCTGCAGGTCTCGGTTGTAGGAGAGCGGCAGCGCCTTCAGCATCGCCAGCGCGGTCGTGAGCAGGCCGTCGACGCGGGCCGTGCGCGCGCGGGCCAGCTCCGCGACGTCCGGGTTGCGCTTCTGCGGCATGATGCTCGATCCCGTCGCGAAGGCGTCCGGCAGCCGCACGAAGCCGAACTCGGCGCTCGACCAGAGCACGAGCTCCTCGGCGAGGCGCGAAACGTGCGTCATGCAGAGCGCGCACGCGGCGATGAAGTCGACGACGAAGTCACGGTCGGACACGGCATCGAGGCTGTTCTCGCTGACGCGGGCGAAGCCCAGCTCGCGCGCGACCGACTCCCTGTCGATCGGGTAAGGCACGCCCGCGAGGGCGCCGCTGCCGAGCGGCATCACGTCGGCGCGCCGGCGAGCGTCGCCGAAGCGCTCGATGTCGCGTTCGAGCATCTCGAGGTAGGCAAGCAGGTGGTGCGCCAGCAGCACCGGCTGCGCCCGCTGCAGGTGCGTGTAGCCGGGCATGACGACGCGCCGGTTCGCTTCGGCGAGCGAGAGCAGCGCCCGCTGGAGGGCGCGGACCGACTCGATGGCCCGATCGCAGGCGCGCTTCGCGTACAGACGGAGGTCGGTCGCGACCTGGTCGTTGCGCGAGCGCGCCGTATGGAGCCGGCCCGCGGCGTCGCCGATCTTGTCGCGCAGGCGCGCCTCGACGTTGGTGTGGATGTCCTCCAGCTCGTCGCGCCAGCGGAAGCGCCCGGCGTCGATCTCCTTCTCGATCTCCTGCAGGCCGCGCACGATGGCGCTCGCGTCGGCCCGCGCGATGATCCGCTGGCGGCCGAGCATGCGCGCGTGGGCGATCGAAGCGGCGATCTCTTCGCGCCAGAGGCGGCGGTCGATGGGCAACGAGAGCGTGTAGGCGTCGACGAGCGGGTGAGTGCTATCGCGGAAGCGGCCGCCCCAGGTCTTGCCCGACGCAGCGCGCCCGGCCGGGGCGGGACGGCGCGATGGGCGCGGCTTCTGGCTCGCCATCGATCAGTCGGGACGGAAGCAGGGGAGGTCCGGGATCTCGCGCAGTTCGTCGATGATGAAGTCGGGCTTTATGCCGTCGACCTCTTCCTTCGTCTTGGGCAGGCGGCGCCAGACCGCAGTCATGCCCAGGGCCTGCGCCCCGCCGACGTCCGCCTTCAGCGAGTCGCCCACCATCACGACCTCCTGCGGTTCGATGGCGAGGGCGTCGAGGGCGTGCTCGAAGATCTCGGCGCGCGGCTTCATGTAGCCGAGGTCGCACGAGATAGAGATGACTTCGAAGTAGTCGGCGAGGCCCAGCTCGTCGACCTCCTCGAGGAAGCGCGGGCCGCCGAAGGTGCGGTTCGTGACCGAGCCGAGCCGGTAGCCGCGCTGCTGGAGCGTTTCCAGCATGTGTAGCGCATCGTGGAAGAGGCGGCGGTTGAGGAAGGCCCCACCCAGGTTCCAGGCGTCCCAGAGCTGATCGGCCTGCTCCTGCGAGATGGTCAGCCCCTTCGCCGCCGCGACATCGCGGGCGATGCCGGGGCAGTCCGGCTCGACGAAGTCGCCTTCGTAAGCCTGCTTGACGGCCTCCGTAACCGTGAGGCGGATGTCTCGGCCCAGGAAGCGCAGCTCGCCCTCCGGCTCGACGTCCCAGGAGCGGAGGAGGGCGTAGATGCGGCGCATCGTCTCGCCGCGGATCTCGTCGGCGGGCGGCATCTCGGGGAAGTGCCAGAGCGTGTCGCCGAGATCGAAGAGCACAGCACGAACAGCCATCGTGCCTCATCCTACCGAACGAACGAGCGAGGGGCTAGTGTGGTCGCTACCGCCGCAGTCTGCGGAGGATCACAAGCGCCATGGAGGCGGTGGCGAAGACAAACAAAGGAAAGGCCGCCACGTACGCGTCTGGGGCTCCTACCTGCGCGCCTGAGCCTGTCTCCGGCAACGTAAGTTCTGGTGCTGCCGTGGCCATTGGGGTCGAGACGTCCGTCGCCACCACCGTTGCGCCTCCCGCGATGGTGGCACTTGGGGTGGCTGTCGCGACTGAAGGCGGACAGAGACCGAACATGACGAACGTGCCCGGGGGACCATCAGTTGAGCCGCTGAGCGCCGTCACGACGATCTCGACGTTCGGGCCAGGCGTTGGACAGCCTGGCCGGAAGTCGTCCGGTATCTGGAGCTGCTCCGTGTCAGGTCCGACCTGGAAGCTACGGGGGGTCGCGCCGAACGTCACGTCGATGCGGTAGCCGTCCTCGCCCGTGGAATTGTCCTGCCATGTGACGACGTTTGTTGGCTCCGAGTAGGACACCGGATCCGGCGCCTGAAGATCGACCGTTCCCGCGAATGCCTGCGATCCTCCACCGAGGCTCAGGACCACCACAACGGCGGCAAGCGCCACGACGGCAGGCCATACACTCCACAAGGAGGCAACGACAAAATAGGCAGCATATGCCCACCAATAGTAGCCGCCTGCTGTCGCAGGCCTTACTTCAGCCACACTGCTTCAAACCGCATCAGCTGGCGGCTCCCAGTCCACCGTGTCCATCGCCTCCTGGCCAGCAGCCGCTAGAGCCGGCAGATCGCTGGCCTTCAGGCCGAGCGCTCGGAGCAGCTTCCTTCCTTCAGCCTCGGCTACCTTCCGCTGCTTTTCCGAGACAGCAAACAGTTCGCGAACCCTCCCAGTCGCCGGCGTCAGGCCGCGCGACAACGCCACGAAAGCGTCATGCGTCGCCTCAATCCATACCGAATAGTCTTGGTATACCAACATCCACGCGGCGTAGTCTGGCCCCGCTACGTCCGGTACGGGGGAGACAAGCGCGTGGCGTCGGATGCACTCCTTCGCGCAGAGGGCGAGCCGCAGCGACGCGTCCAGCAGTACCTGCACCGACTCCGGTCGGTCTAGGTTGTTCATGTGGATCATGAGGGCGCTGTTGTAGCGGTCTGCCTCACGCGTCTGGAGAGCGCTGATCGCAGTGCTGTTCCGGAAGTAGGCCAGTCCCAGCTCTCGCTCCTCCTCAGAGATCCTCGGGGTTCCGATAACCAGTTTCGCAATCGCCTTAAACAATCGTCACCCCTTACTGCCTACATAGTTACTTCCAGAGCCGCCGCCAGACGCCCGCCCTGCCTAGCGTCCGCCCCACCAGCTTGTTCTTGGCACGACGGGCGATCTTCTTCGGGTCGCCAGAGGCTACGGCCTTGGTGTCAGCGGATAGGCGGGCGAGCCGGTAGAGCCAATTGGTGATGCTCATTCGTCGTCAACCGCCAAGTTCCAGGCGGTTAGGCGTGTATTCCACTCCAAGTCGATGAGGAGGCGGAGTAGGTCTGCGAAGGCAAGCAGGAAGACCCCAACGATGAGCGAGCCCAAGCTACCAAGGGCGAATATCGCGATCCCCGCGGCTACCGATGCTCCGCCGTCATCCCCAGATGCCATCGCGGCCAGCCCGCCGCCCACCGAGACGAAGATACCACCGACTATCACGGCCCATCCCAGAATCCTGTAGATGAACGAGGCGCTGTCTAGCGAGCCATACCTGGACCTAAGAACGTTCTCGTCTGGGCCCCCTTCTCTCTTAGCCATTGCTCTCTTGCGGTAATGTCGCGGTACTCGCAGGCCGAAGCGTCATACGCCGTATGCGGCGGTGAAGAGCAAGCTAGAACGAGGATGAGTGAGAATACGCGCGCAAAACATGGGCCGCTCCCCCTTTCCGACCAGATTTCTGGCTCCAATTCTACTCCTCTTGCCGGAAAAGTCAACAGAGAGGGGCCCCCGACCACCTCCGTGCCAGCCGCCCCTTCGCGCTCTCCCGCCCCGGCCTTACCCTAGCCCTCGATAACCCTGCGCAGGCATGTCCCGCAGGTGGGCCCGGCGCGCAGATTCGAATCGAGGAGGAGATCAGCCATGTCCCGCCGGAAAAACACGATTTGCCGAGCCAACTGCCAGCTTCCGCACCAGAGGGCGCTCCGGAGCGCCGCCGCGGAGGTGGCCCCGCTACGCCGGGATCAATCAAACGACACGTTCAGATTCACCGCTCGGAGGACGCCGCCTCGGGTAGCTTCGGAGGCCGTCCCGTGAGAAAAGCGTTTTTGCAAAACGGACTGGTCAATCAAACGTCGAATGGGCCTGCCCTGTCGCAGACTCGCCTGGGCGAGAGCGAAGTCGAAGGGTCGCCTGGGGCTAGTAGGGAGCGCAGATTGGCGCGAAACGGGCGTCCGTACTAGAATCGACGTGTGACGACGAAGACCGTCTCCCTGGCCGAGGCCGCCGCGCGCTATCTGGAGTCGCTCTCTCCTGACGAGCTGGAGGTGCGTCGCGCGGAGGTGCAGCGCTTCGCCCGCTGGTCCGGGGCCGACCGCCCGGCCGACCAGCTCCGGGGGCAACAGGTGGCAAACTATGCAGAGACGCTCCCTGGAAGCGTCGCTGACTCATCCGTCCGGGCGGAGACCGTGCGCGCATTCCTTGCGTTCGCCAAGAAGGCCGGCTTCACGTCGACGAATCTGGGCACGCACCTCCGCGTCCGCAAGACCAGCACGAAGGCCTCCAGGAGCGGCAAGGTCCAGCAAGAAGTAGAGTTGAGCGTGGCGGAGCACTCCGCGCTCGCCGACGAGCTGGCGGCGCTTAAGGCCCAGCGCCCCAAGATCCTCCAGGACATCCAACGAGCGCTCTCTGACCGGGACCTGCGCGAGAACGCGCCGCTGGATGCGGCCCGCCAGCAACAGTCCTTTATGGAGAGCCGAATCCGAACCATCGAGGCCACGCTGGGGCGCGCGGTCATCGTCACGGACGAGGCCCCGACGGGCGAAAAGGTGGCGATCGGCAGCACGGTCCTGCTGCGCAACCTCTCGACCGGCTCCGAGCTGCGCTACACGCTGGTCCGGCCGGGCGAAGTGAACGCCGGCCAGGGGCGCATCTCCTATGAGTCGCCCGTCGGACAGGCGCTCCTCCAGCGCCGCAGCGGCGACGAGGTCCAGGTCAAAGCCCCTTCCGGTACGCACCGGTTCCGCGTGGAGCAGGTGGAGGCGTAGGCGAAGAGCAGAGTTCTTTTTCCCACCCGCCCGCCGCCCGCCTCCAGCCCCCAGCCTCCAGCGTCCCGGCTCCCGCTTCCTGCGCCCGTAACGTAGGTGTTCTCCCTCAAGCTTTTCGGGGAACGACCGAAAGATTCCCTAGCGCGTCTCCTGTATCGTCAGCGCATAGGTTTCGAGCATAGGGAGGTGCCAGATGCACGTCGTTGGGGATGTGAAGTGCTACCACTGCGGGCACATCAGCGGCCAGGTTGAGGGTAGCCGCACCGAGCGTCTGGTGCTGCACGCCTTCAAGCCACGCCCCGGCTATCAGGGCGAAGTGCCCGGCCCGGGCCAGCGTCTGCGCTGCGAGCGCTGCCAGGGGCCCGTCTACCTGGAAGACCTCCATCCGGCGCCGCCTCAGCAGGAGCCGATCATGCTGCCGACGAAGAAGCGCGCGCGCAGCTCTCGATCGCAGGCGGCCTGACCTTCGCAACCGGCGTGAGCCTGCGCGGGCCCGTCGACCGACGGGCCGGAACTGTCGTTTTGGGTCCTTCCTTGACTCTAGCTTCCGAAGTGCTAGATTGTGACCTGGAGAACAAGGAGGGAGGGAACACGCGCTTTGCAGAAGGCGCGCCCGACGGCAAACTCGCTCGTGGGAACCCGAACCGGTAGCATGCGACGCCTGCTGGGAGCGGCTCTGCTCCTGGGGATCGTGGCGCTCCTCTCGGGCTGCGATGCCTTCGGCGGCCCCCAGAACACCTTTGCACCTGGTGGCGACGTGGCGGAGAAGCAAAGAAACCTGTTTCTCCTCGTGGCGGTACTTGGCGCCATCATCGGTCTGGCCGTCTTTGCGGTGCTGCTCTACACCATGGTCCACTTCCGCCAGCGCAGTCCCGATGACCCGCCTCCGAAGCAGGTCCACGGCAACCAGCGGGCCGAGCTGATCTGGACGATCCTCCCGGCGATCCTGATGATCGGGCTCGCCTTTCCCACTGTGGAAGGCATCATCGATCTGGGACGCGACCCTAAAGATGACGCCTTGAAAGTTGACGTAACGGCGTTGCGCTTCGCCTGGCAGTTCGAATACGCGGACTACCTAAAGGACGATGGCACGCCGCTCAAGGTCGATGCTGAGCTGCACATCCCGGTCGATCAGGAGATCTCCGTGACGCTCCACTCGGTGGACGTGATCCACAGCTTCGCGGTACCGAAGCTCGCGGGCCACCTGGACGTTGTGCCGAACCGCTCGAACAGGATGTGGTTCAACGCGACCGCTCTGGGCACGTATTCCGGACAATGCATGGAGTTCTGCGGCATCGATCACGCCAATATGAAGTTCCAGGTGATCGCCCAGACCCCAGAGGATTTCGACGCTTGGATCCAAGAGCAGCTCGACGCGGCGAACGCCGGAGCGCCGCCGGCGCCACCCGAACAGCCCGCAGGAGAATGAGCCATGGCTAGCGTCACCGCGCAACCCGGATCGCCCCTGGCGCAGGCGATGCGAGACATCCGCCGCCAGGCCGGCACCTACCAGGGCGTCTGGAGCTGGATCGCGACGGTTGACCACAAGCGGATCGGCCTGATGTACGGCGTCACCGCGTTCACGTTCTTCCTCGCCGGCGGCATCGAGGCGCTCGTGATCCGGCTGCAGCTCGCGGCGCCGAACGGCAACGTCGTCGGGGCGGACCAGTTCAACCGCCTCTTCACGATGCACGGCACCACGATGATCTTCCTGGTGGTGATGCCGCTGAGCGCCGCCTTCTTCAACCTGCTCATCCCACTCATGATCGGCGCTCGCGATGTGGCCTTCCCGCGTCTGAATGCGTTCAGCTACTGGGTCTTCCTTGCCGGCGGGATCTTCATGAACGTCAGCTTCTTCACGGGCGGTAACATCTTCAAGGGGGAGCTGGGCGCGCCGGACGGTGGCTGGTTCGGCTACGCGCCGCTGACGCTAAACGCCTTTTCGCCGGGACACGGCATCGACTACTGGGCGTTCGGGCTCCAGATCCTGGGCGTCGCCTCCATGGCGTCCGGTTTCAACTTCATCGTCACGATCTTGAACATGCGGGCGCCGGGCATGACGCTCTTCAAGATGCCGCTCTTTGTCTGGATGACGCTCGTCACGTCGTTTCTCATCGTCTTCGCCATGCCGGTGATTGCGGTCGCCCTGTTCGAGCTGCTGTTCGCTCGCCTTTACGATGCGACTTTCTTCACGACGGCGGCGGGCGGCACGCCGCTGCTCTGGCAGCACATGTTCTGGCTCTTCGGTCATCCGGAGGTCTACATTCTGATCCTCCCCGCGATGGGCATCGTCTCAGAGGTGCTGCCTACCTTCTCGAGGAAGCCGCTGTTCGGCTACCCGTTCGTCGTCTTCTCCGGCATCGCCATCGGCTTCATGAGCTGGGGGGTGTGGGCCCACCACATGTACACCGTAGGCCTGGGGCCGGTGGCTAACTCCGCCTTCGGCATCTCGACGATCCTGATCGCCGTGCCCACGGGGGTGAAGATCTTCAACTGGATGGGGACGCTCTGGGGCGGGTCGATCCGGATGAACACGTCGCTGCTCTTTTCCGTGGGCTTCATCGCCATGTTCACAATCGGCGGGCTGACCGGCGTGACCCACTCCATGGTGCCATCCGACTACCAGCAGCAGGACACCTACTATATCGTCGCCCATTTCCACCAGGTGCTGTTCGGCGGCGCGATCCTCGCCCTGTTCTCAGGGATCTATTACTGGTTCCCGAAGTTCACGGGGCGCCTGCTCAGCGAGCGTCTCGGCCAGGTCCACTTTTGGCTGACGCTCATCGGCTTTAACCTGACGTTCCAGCCGATGATGATCCTCGGCCTGCTGGGCATGCCGCGACGCATCTACAGCTACTCGGACGGCATGGGCTGGGACGTCTGGAACATGATCGCGACGACGGGCGCGTTCATGATCGCGGCGTCGATCCTGGTGTTCATGTACAACGTCGTTGTCAGCCTTCGCAGCAAGGAGGAGGCGGGCGCCGATCCCTGGGACGCGCGCACGCTGGAATGGACGATCCCTTCCCCGCCGCCGCCCTACAACTTCGCCGAGATACCGACGGTCCGCCACCTGGACGACTTCTGGCACCGCAAGTATGCCGAGAACGAGGAAGGCCAGCTCGTGCCGGTCGTCGCCGGGGGCGCGAACGGCGAGCACGCCAGCGACGGTCACGGCATCCACATGCCATCGCCTTCGGTGTTCCCGCTGATCGCAGCGATCGGCTTCCCGCTCCTGGCATTCGGGTTCATCTACGATTACGCACTCGTCGCGGTAGGGGCGGTGTTCTTGCTGTTCGGCCTGTACGGCTGGGCGCTGGAGCCGGCGACGGAAGAAGGCGAGGAGGGAGCGCATTGAGCCACGTCGCCGCTGACGCGGGCCATCTCGAAACGAGCACGGGCCTCGACAACCGGAAGCTACTCATGTGGCTCTTCCTGTCTTCGGAGTGCCTGTTCTTCGGCTCGCTCATCGGCACCTACCTCCTGTATCGAGGTCGCAGCGTCGGCCCGCCGTTCCCGGTGGACACCGAGTTCAACGGCGTTCAGTACGACGGCATCTACGACATCCCGTTCACGTCCATCAGCTCCTTCGTGCTGCTCATGAGCAGCGTGACGATGGTGCTGGCGCTGGCGGCGATCCAGCGCGGCGATCTGCGTCAGCTTCGTATCTGGCTGGTGACGACGGCGCTGCTCGGCGTCACGTTCCTGGCCGGCCAGGCGTTCGAGTTCACGGAGTTCCACAACGAGGGGCTCAGCCTGAGCACGAACCTCTTCGGCACCACATTCTTCGTGCTCACCGGCTTTCACGGGGCGCACGTGTCTGTGGGCGTGCTCATCCTGCTTTCGCTGTACGTGATGTCGGTGCGCGGCCATCTGCCGCAGGAGAAGAGCCTCAACGTGGAGCTGGCCGGCCTCTACTGGCACTTCGTCGACATCGTCTGGATCGTCATCTTCACGCTGATCTACCTTATCCAGTGAGAGCCGCCTCATGGACGTAAACAGCTTCAAGGACTTTCTCGAGACGCCGGAGTTGCTCCTGGGCATCCCCCTGATCCTGCTGGGGCTGCTGGGGCTCAGCGTGGCCCTTGCGCCATCTGGTGTCATACCACGCTACGCGGAAACGGTCGTGGGAGGGCCGGGCGGCCATCCCACGCCGCAGCAGTACATCACTGTCGGTCTGATCCTGTCGGCGATCACGATCCTCGAAGTGGCCGTGTATTACATCGGGGCGCTCGAAGGCGCTCTGGTAGGCATCCTGATGGTTCTCTCGGCGATGAAGTTTGTGCTGGTGGCCCTCTACTTCATGCACCTCCAGTTCGACAACCGGCTCTTTTCGACGCTCTTCACCGGCGGCCTGCTGTTGGTCATCGGGTTGTTCTTGGTCGTCCTCTCCACCATGGGCGCCTCGCTCGTCTAACCGGGAGGCCCGGTCCTCCCCGGAGGCATCATCGTGACACCGCTGCTGCACATCGGGGTTGGCGGGCCGGAGTGGCTGAACTGGATCATCCATCCGGACGCCATCCTCCTCGCTGCCGTGCTGGAGTGGGGTTACCTCTATGCCATTCGCGAGCTGCGCCCGCGCGCCTCAGATGCCGGACGGGTCAAGCGCAGCCAGTTGCTCTGTTTCCACCTGGGCGTCCTGACGCTGCTCGTCGCGGGTGGATCGCCGCTGCACGACCTGGGCGAGCAGTACTTGCTCAGCGCCCACATGTTCCAGCACCTGCTGCTGACGTTGGTTGCGCCGCCGCTGCTCATCGCTGGCACGCCAGCGTGGCTCTGGCAGGCGTTCCTTCGCCTGCCTGGCGTCATGGCCCCGGCTCGATTCCTCACGAAGCCGCTGATCGCGTTCTCGCTCTTCAACGCCGTCCAGTTGCTCACCCACCTGCCGCCCACCGTCGACCTGGCGCTGAACGTGGGCGCCTTCCACTTCCTGGTGCACGCGGTGCTGGTGGTGACGGCGATGATCATGTGGTGGCCGATCCTGAGCCCAGTGCCGGAGCTGCCCCGACTCTCCTACCCCCTCCAGATGTCCTATCTCTTTCTCCAGTCGCTCCTGCCCTCGGTGATGGCGGCGTTCATCACCTTCGCCGACCACGTCGTCTACCCGTTCTACGCGGACGCGCCCAGCCTCTGGGGCATCGACCCGATGCACGATCAGCAGACGGCCGGGCTGATCATGAAGCTGCTGGGCAGCCTGATCCTCTGGTCCTTCATGACGGTCGCGTTCTTCGAGTGGTACGGCAAGGAGGAGGCGAAGGAGAAAGGCCCGCGCTGGGACGAGATCGAGCAGGAGCTCGATAAGCTGGGCCTCACGAAGCGCTAGGCGAGAGAGGGTCGGGCTGGGCTAGGGGGCGGGGGCTTCGCCCGCAGGGGACTCGCCGCCGGCAGGCGCTCCGCCAGCGGGCGGGCCAACGGTAAAGGCGGTGTGCATGCCGAGGCCGTAGTGTGTCGGTACGCTGCAGATGAGGACGTATGGACCTTCGGCCAAGTCTGTTTCGAGTGTTTCTGACATCCCCTGATTCAGGTCATCGGTCGCATCGGCGACGGTGAAGTCTTCGAGCACGACATCCCCGCCCTCCGGTGCCAGAGCATCTGGGGCGAGATCGGTCTGGATTATGGTCAGGTTGTGAAAGGACCCTTCGTTGGTGACCTCGAAGGTGACGGGACCGGCCCCTGCTGTGTCGGCCGAAAGCTCGATCGCGAAGTCGCTGAGGCTCGCCGTGATGGCTCCCGGCGGGGGCGGGGTGCCGTTGCCGTTCACGACCTCTTCGTGCTCTTCGTCCTCGATGAGGGTGGCGGCGATCGAGCCGCCCGTAAGCATGAGCGCGGCGATGACGCCGATGCCGATGTACTGCCAGACGGGCACGCTGGGCCGGCTGGCCAGGTAGATGCCGATGCCCAGGATGGCGAGCGAGACGCCGAGCGCGAGCGGCGTTGCGAGCGTGACGTCGCCGACGGAAACGCGGTTCAGTTCGAGGTAGATCCGGGAGAGCCCGTAGATGACCAGCACTCCAAAAAGGAAGATGATCGCCGGGATCAGGATCGGCAGCCAGAGCCGCCGGTGCATTTCCTGCTGCTCGGTCTCGTGAGGCGGTTCGTCGCTCATACCTTGTACCTCGTATCACAATCAGCGCGAACGGTCAAGATCGCGCAGGGGCAGGCAGTGGGGCGGCGCTTCCGCAGTAGGGGGCTCCCGGCGTTCGTTTCCTTGCCCGCGCGAATCGATTGTGATACACGGTACAAGGAGATTGCTCGTGGCCCCAATCGAACCGTCCCCAGCAGCAACCGGAGCGTCGACCGCGGCCCCAACCGCTTTCCAGTGGCTCGCGTTCGCTACCTGCGCCGTCGTCTACGGGCTGATCGTGCTGGGCGGCGTTGTGCGCGTCACCGGCTCCGGCGACGCCTGCCCCGACTGGCCGCGCTGCCACGGCGAGCTGCTCCCGCCGCTGGAGCGCGACGTGCTGATCGAGTTCTCGCATCGCCTCGTCGCGTCCGTCGTCGGCTTCATGGTGCTGGCCGTGGCGATCAGCGGCTGGCGGCTCTCACCGGCGACGACAAACCGAAGCGTCATCCGCTGGGGCGGCGTCGCGGCGGTCGGACTCGTGATCGTGCAGATCGGCCTGGGCGGCGCCACCGTGCTCAACGACCTGGACGCCGACCTGGTGACCGCTCACCTCGCTGCGGCCTCGGCGCTGCTTGCGACGCTCCTGGTCATCGCCCTGCTCTCGCTGCCGCGACCCGACTCTGAGCGCGCCGTGTCCCGCTCGTTTCGCAACCTGACGGTGGTCGCAGCGCTCGCCGTCCTGGCGCTGATGCTCAGCGGCTCCTACGTCACCGGTAGCGGCGCGAGCCTCGCCTTCCGGGACTGGCCGCTCTTCGATGGCCAGCTCCTGCCGGAGGGCGGCCATCGCGCGATGGCCCACGCCACGCACCGGCTGACGGCTGCCGTCGTGGGCCTGCTGCTCACCTATCTCACCTGGCGAGCGTGGCGCGACGCTTCGTTGTCGATCGCCCGCATCGCCATGCTCGCGCTCGCGCTCTACGTTGCGCAGGTCTTCGTGGGCGCGGCCAACATCTGGACGATGATCCAGCCCTCAGCGCAGGCGTCGCACCTGGCGGTGGGCGTCGCCGTCTGGGCGACGCTCGTCACGCTCGCCACGCTGGCCTGGCGAGCCACGAACGACAGCGTCGTCGCCCGGCGAACGGCTCAGCCGGCGCCCGCTCGACAGCGCGGCTCCACGGATGCCGGAGAACCGGCGCCCGTTGGGAGGGCCTCCTAGCGATGGGCGTCGTTCCGCAGGAAGTCGCGCGCCGACGACTCGCTGCGCGCGCGGGCGCGGCCCCGGAGCGCGGCCTGCTCACGATTGCGAACGCGTACCTTGCCCTGACCAAGCCGCGCATCATCGTCCTCTTGCTGATCACTACCGTGCCCGCGATGATCGTTGCGGAGGGTGGCATGCCCTCCCTGTGGTTGGTCTTGCTCACGCTGGTGGGGGGGACGCTCGCCGCGGGCGGCGCGAACGCGATCAACTGCTACGTCGACCGCGATATCGACAGCCTGATGGCGCGCACGCGCGAGCGCCCGCTGCCAGCGGGGCTTGTCGAGCCGGAGCGCGCGCTCATGTTCGGCATCGCGCTGGGCGGTCTCTCGTTCGCCCTCCTGGCGCTCGCGGTGAACCTGGCGAGCGCGCTGCTCGCGCTGGGGGCGCTCGCTTTCTACGTCTTTGTCTACACGCTCTGGCTCAAGCGGAGCACCGCGCAGAACATCGTCATCGGTGGCGCCGCGGGAGCGATGCCCCCGCTGGTCGGCTGGGCGGCTGTGACCGGCGGGCTGGGCTGGCCCCCGCTGGTGCTCTTCGGCATCATCTTCCTCTGGACGCCTCCCCACTTCTGGGCGCTCGCATTGCGCTACCGGACCGACTACGCGCGCGCGGGCGTGCCGATGCTGCCGGTCGTGGCTGGCGAGGCGGAGACGAAGCGGCAGTCGCTCTGGTACAGCGTGGCGCTGGCCGCCTGCAGTCTGGTGCTCGTGCCGGTGGCCGGCATGGGGCCGTTCTACCTGAGCGTGGCGCTGGTGCTGGGGGCCGGCTTTCTCTGGCTGGCGTACCGCCAGTGGCGCGCCGAGTCGTTTCGCGCGAGCCGCGCGCTCTTCACCTACTCGCTGGCCTACCTGGCGCTGCTCTTCGTCGCGATGGGTCTCGACCCGTGGCTGCGATAGACGAACGCCCCTGACGCGATGCGGCTCTCACCGCGGGGCGCCGCCTGCGCGCTGGCGGCGTGCGTCGCACTCGTACTCATCGTCTCGTGTGGCGGCGATAGCGAGCCCTCCGTCACCGGCGTGATCATCGACGTGCAGTCGCCTTCGCTCACCGAGGTGGACGCCTTTACGGTGCGTGACGATGGCGGCGAGGAGTTCGTCTTCGGCGTCGCGCCGGAGGCCGCCCCCGATCTGCGCGAGGGCTTCACGCCCCAGCACCTGCGCTCGCACAGCGTCCTGGGGCAACGCGTGAGGATCTTCTACCGCTCAGACGGCGAGACGCTGCTGGCCGTGCGTCTGGAGGACCAGTAGCGTTAGCCGGCGGCGGCCTGGATCGCCTCGCGCAGCTCCTCGGGCGCCGCAGCTCCTTCGAATCGAGCGGTGATCAGGCCCTGACCGTCCACGACGTAGACCCACGGTTCGGTCTGCAGCTTCCACGCTTGCATCGGCGCGGTCACGACAGGCGCGTTGTTGGCGCCCGTCACCACCAGACCGCCGTCGGCGTCAAGCTCGTACGGTTCGATGTGGATAAAGTCGACTTCGTCGGCGAACTCCGGCTGGACCGCTTTCACGTTGTCCAGGATCGGTCCGCAGAAGGCCGTCTGGCAGAAGGCGGGCGTTGCGAACACGATCACCAGCGGGCGGGCCCCCTGGAGCGCCTGGGCCACGGTCTTCTGATAGAAGGCGAGGTTCGGATTCTCGTCGGTGGTTAGCCGCTTCATGTTCGGCTCGCTGCTCGCCGTGAGGTTCTCGACCGAAATCGCCTGGCCGCCGATGTTCGGGACCTGGCTCTCCTCCAGCACGTCGAGTTGGAGTTCCGCAATCGTCGCGGTCTGGTCGGAGGTGGTGAGCACGGGCTCCACGCTCCACTGATCACCGCCGCTGGGGAAGGTCACGTTGGCGACGAAGAATCCGCTCTCGCCGGGTATGGCGTAGACGAAGGTCGTCTCGTGCTCGAATATCAGGTCGTTGATGTACAGGAACCGCAGGCGCAGGCTCGTGCCTTCATCTGGGACGAACGGCTGGTTGTTCGCGTCGAGCAGGCCGAGCGAGAACCGGTTGGGGCCGACGACAACCTCCGAATTGCCTCGCACGGGTGTCAGCGCGGCGGCGTCGATCTCTGGCACGCCGCCGCCGTCTCCGTCGTCGCTGCAAGCGGCCGCGAATGCGAAAGCGGCGAGGAGGGCGGCGAAGATGAGCAGGCGTCGCATCGTTCGAGTGTCCTTTCTTAAGGAAGGGCGGTCGCGCCGGCCCTCGAGGCCGGGTCAGCGCTCACCTTCATATCGTTGTGGTTGTCCTATGGTAACGCGCTCCCAGCCCTGACGGCAGGGGCAGGTGCCTAGCGTCACACTTTCGGGGTACGCAGGCCGATAGTAGTGGTGTAGGCGCCGCAGGAATCCGACGCTTGGGAAGCGACCCGTTGTTGCGGCCGCGTCCCGTTACCGGCAGGGAGCGTCAAGGCCGCGCGGTAGTGAAAAAGAACGCACTCGTAGCGCTCCTCCTGGCCACGCTGGCTCTCGCCGGCGGGCTCTGGGCGCTGAGGGGGGCGGACGCCGGGTCAGGCCTGGTAACCGAGGACCTCAGCGGCCCCCTCGCTCCGAACGACCTCGCCAACGACGTCGCAGGCGCGGGCATCACCGTGTCGAACGTCCAGTTCCGCGGCGCTGACGTCGCGGCTGGCCGCTTTAGCGGCGGCAGCGGCATCCTCGGCATCGATTCGGGTATCGTACTCAGCTCCGGCAACATCGCGGACGTCATTGGGCCGAATCAGCCCCAGGACGAGAGCAACGAAAACCTGCGGGCCGGGGACGCCGATCTCACCGCGCTCGCAGGCTTCTCTACGTTCGATGCGTCGGTACTCGAGTTCGACTTCGTCCCTCAGGGAGCCATCCTGACGCTGAGCTATGCGTTCGCGTCAGAGGAGTACAACGACTACGTCCACAGTGAATTCAACGATGTCTTCGCGTTCTTCGTAAACGGCACGAACTGCGCGCTGGTAGGTAGTACTCCCGTCTCCGTCAACGCGATCAACAATGGCAACCCGTACGACACCGACCCGCGGGAGAACCCGGCGCTCTTCGTCAACAACGACCTGGACGACGGCGGCGGCGGGCTTGCGACGTCGATGAACGGCCTCACGATGCCGCTCACTTGCGCCGAGAACGTGGTCCCGGGCGTCACCAACCACTTCAAGCTCGCTATCGCGGACGGCAGCGACCGCACGGTCGACTCGAACGTCTTCCTCGGCGACGCGTCCAGCTTGACGACGCCCACGCCCAACCCGAACAGCCCGACGCCGACACGGACCCCTACGCTGACGCCCACGAACACCCCGATGCCGACAGCGACGGCAACCGCCACGCACACACCATCGGCTACACCGACAGCGACGGCGACCCGCACGCCGACGCCCACGGCCAGCGCGACGAGCACGCCGACCAGAACGCCCACGCCGCTGGCGACGAGCACCGCGACCCGCACGCCGACGCCCACGGCCAGCGCGACGAGCACGCCGACCAGAACGC
>JBBEBM010000062.1:66064-68515 GCA_040882355.1 Dehalococcoidia bacterium
CGACGAGCACCGCGACCCGCACGCCGACGCCCACGGCCAGCGCGACGAGCACGCCAACCAGGACGAACACGCCGCTGGCGACGAGCACCGCCACGCGGACCTCGACGCCGACCGCTAGCCCCACGAGCACGCCAACCAGGACTAGCACGCCGCTAGCGACCCGTACCGCGACGAGGACCGCCACGCCAACGGCCGCGGCGACAAGGACAGCGACCGCGACCGTCATCCACGAGCCGACGCCAACGGAAGATAAGCCGGCGCCGACTGAAGACAAGCCGAAGCCTACCTCCACAGGTGAGCCCAAGCCCTGCGCCGATTTCAACGGCGATGGTCGGGTGACGGGCGCCGATGTCGCCGCACTCGTCCGGCACCTGGGCGCTGAAGAAGGTGACGACGACTACGATCCGCGCTACGACCTGAACGGCAACGGCCGCATCGGCCGCGGCGACCTCCACATCGCCGTCCGGCAGATCGGCGAGCGCTGCGGTGACCCCAAGCCCACCCCAACCAAGCCACCGAGTGATGGGCTTACGAAGACGCCAAGCGCCACCAAGCCGGCTGCTGCGACGAAGACCCCTACCGCCACGAAGACTGCGACGCCGACGAAGACCGCGACCGTCACGAAGACTGCGACGCCGACGAAGACCGCGACCGTCACGAAGACGGCGACGCCGACGAAGACCGCGACCGTCACGAAGACGGCGACGCCGACGAAGACGGCGACGCCGACGAAGACCGCGACCGCCACGAAGACCGCGACGCCGACGAAGACCGCGACCGCCACGAAGACCGCCAGGCCCACGAGGACTCCTACGCATGAACCCGACGAGCCGCGCTGCGCGGACGTGACGGGCGACGGTCGGGTGGGCAGAGCGGATATCTGGGCGATCGCCCGCCGGTTCGGCGCGCGTGAGGGCGACGACAACTACGACCCGCGCTACGATCTGGACGGGAACGGGCGGATCGGCCTTCGTGACATTCAGATCGCGATCCGCCAGTATGGCCAGGAGTGCGACCAGGAGAAGGACTAGCCCTCGCTCAGGTTCGCTTCCAGCTCCTCCTCCAACCAACTGCGCTCATCGTCCGTCAGACAGGCTTGCGCCAGCAGATCCGGCCGGCGCCGGGCGGTGCGAAGCAGGCTTTCTCGCCGTCGCCAGCGCCGGATCTCCTCGTGATGGCCGGAGAGGAGGATGTCGGGTACGGCCCAGCCGCGGAAGTCGGGGGGGCGCGTGTACTGCGGGTACTCCAACAGGCCCTCCGCGTGCGACTCCTCTTCTAACGAGGCCTCGCTGCCCAGCGCGCCGGGCAGCCGGCGCACCAGCGCGTCCACCAGCACCATCGCCGCCAGCTCGCCGCCGGAGAGGACGTAGTCGCCGATGCTGATCTCGTCGTCGGCCAGGTGCTCGCGCACGCGCTCGTCGACACCCTCGTAGTGGCCGCAGAGCAGCAGTAGACGTGTGTGGGCGGCAAGCCCATCGACGATCGGTTGTGTGAGGAGGCGGCCCTGCGGCGTCAGCAGGATGACGCGCGCGGGCTCGGGCGCCAGCGGCTGCACGGCCTCGACCGCCTGGAAGACGGGCTCGGGCTTGAGCACCATGCCCGCGCCGCCGCCGTACGGGTAGTCGTCGACGACCTTGTGACGGCCGTCGCCCCAGTCGCGCAGGTTGTGGAGCGCGATCTGGACGATCTGCTGCTCGACCGCGCGCGCGACGATGCTCGCATCGAACGGGCCGTGGAACATCTCCGGGAAGAGCGTGATGATGTCGATGCGCATCGTCTGGCGGGCTCCGGCGAGCTCAGCCCGATCGCGACGTGGCGGTGTGGTCGCCGACGCGGCCTCGCAGCAGCTCGACGGCATGGGGGAGCAGGTCGATGATGGCGGCCAGGTTCTGGCGGACGCCCTTCTCGCTGCCCGGCAGATTAACGATCAGGCAGCGCCCGCGCACGCCGGCGATCCCGCGTGAGAGCGCAGCCATCGGCGTGTGCTTCACGCCGGCGGAGCGCATCACCTCGCCCAGCCCGGGCACGGGCCGTTCGATCACCTCGGCGGTCGCCTCCGGTGTCACGTCGCGCGGGCCCAGGCCCGTGCCGCCGGTCGTGACGATGAGGTCCAGCTCGTCTGAGTCCGCCCAGGCGCGCAGCGTCGCGGCGATCTGTTCGCCGTCGTCCGGCACGACCTCCGCGCGCTGCACAGCAGCCTCGATCGTGTCGAGCAGCTCACCAATGGCCGCGCCGCTGGTGTCGATGCGCTCGCCGCGCGATGCCTTGTCGCTGATGGTGAGAACGCCCGCTCGGATGGGCATGGCGGTTCATCATAGCACAGGGGCTTGCTGGGAGAGGTGGGAAGAAAATGTCGAAAAAGGGCGTTCGAGGGGTTGACATGTGGTGATATGGTGATAGTATATGGGGGTCAGTGGTAAGAAGTGGAGACGACCGGCGCCGGGGGGCGTC
>JBBEBM010000063.1:0-13591 GCA_040882355.1 Dehalococcoidia bacterium
TCGCGCCGCTGGTGAACCACTTGTGGCCGTTGATCACCCACTCGTCGCCGTCGCGGACCGCGCGCGTCTGGAGGCCGGTCGGATCGGCGCCCGAGACGTCGGGCTCAGTCATCGAGAAGCACGAGCGGATCTCGCCCGCGACGAGGGGCTTGAGCCAGCGCTCCTTCTGCTCCTGGGAACCGAACTGGTGGAGGATCTCCGCGTTGCCCGTATCGGGCGCGGCGCACCCGAATGCGCGGGGCGCGATCGGGCTGCGGCCGAGGATCTCGTTCACGTAGGCGTACGGCAGGAAGCCCGTCCCGTTCCCGCCCGCCTCCGGGTCGATGAACAGCGCCCACATGCCGGCCGCCTTCGTCTTCGCCTGCAGCTCTTTCATCAGCGCCTGCGCCGCCTCTGGGTTGCCTTCGTGGAAGACCGGCTCGTTGGGGTAGATGTGCTCCTCCATGAAGACGGTCACCTTGCGACGAAGCTCACGCACCTCTGGGGAGACGGAGAAATCGACCATTGTGGCACCTCGCGGTTGGAATTCGGGAGCTAGCGCGCGGATTGTACCACAGGCCAAGCTGGGCCAGAACGACGACGCAGAGCGGCCCTCGAGAAAACTCGAGGGCCGCCGGCCTTCGCGCGCGTTAGCTCGCCTTACTCAGATGCCATGGGCTCGAGCGCCGTCGACTCCAGGCCCCAGTCCGCAAGGATCTCCGCGTACTCGTTGCTGGCCATCAGCGCCGCGACCGCCGCCTCAATCGCGGCCTTCAGCTCCGGCGAACCCTTGCGCACGACGATCCCATACGGCGCGGGGTCGATCTGCGTCCCGACGACTTCGAGCGCGCCGTCCGACTGCTCGGCGTCGAAGCTGGCGACCGGCATGTCGGACAGATTTGCGTCGGAGCCGCCGGTACGCAAGTCCTGGACGGCCAGCGGATTCTTGGCGAACGCGACGACGTCGATCGGGTCGTCGCACTGTTCGTCGCTGAGCTTGCTCACGAGCGTCGACTGAATGCTGCCCAGCACCACGGTAACGGTGCGGCCGCAGAGGTTCTCCAGGCCGTTGATGTCATCTGGGTTGCCGGCAGGAACCAGGATCCCGGTGCCGACCAAGAGGTATGGCACAAAATCGGCCAACTTCTGCCGATCCTCGGTGATCGTCAGCGCCGACATCACGATGTCGAACTCGCCGCTGTTGACGAACGCGAGCAGCCCCTCGTAGCCCGTGTTTTCGAACTCGACCTGCACGCCTAACTTCCTGGCGATCGCCTTAGCGAGGTCGATGTCGAGGCCCGCCGGCGTCTCCGTCCCCTCTTCGAAGAATTCCATCGGCGCATATGAGATGTCCGAACCGACGGTCAGCATCCCGTCCTGCAGCTCCGGCACGTTCGAGACGTCGACGGCTCCGGGGATAGCATCGGGTGTCGACGCGGGCGGGTCTACGCTCGTCTGGCCGCCGCAGGCCGTCAGGGCCAGCGCAGCCCCCAGGGCACCGGCGAGTAGCATTCGACGCGTCCACCTACGATATGTCATGGCAAAGTTCTCCTTCAGGCACGAGGGCGCCCTGGGTTGATTCGCTAAGGCACCTATCGGAGTTTTCGGCAGGCCACGGCCTAACTTGCACGCCGGGAGGGGGTCCGGGATGACGTGTGGGAGTCGGGGCCAAAGCTGGCGCCCCAGAGGATCTTGCTCAGGAAGGCCTTCGTGCGCTCCCGCTGAGGGTGATCGAATACGGCCTGTGGCGTCCCCTCTTCCAGGACCACGCCCTCGTCCATAAAGGCGACCCGGTCCGCGACTTCGCGGGCGAAGGCCATCTCGTGCGTCACGACGATCATCGTCATGCCATCACGGGCAAGCGACTTCATCACGTCCAGAACTTCGCCCACCAGCTCCGGGTCGAGCGCCGAGGTCGGCTCGTCGAAGAGCATCAGCTTCGGCTCCATCGCCAGCGCCCGCGCGATGGCCACACGCTGCTGCTGGCCACCCGAGAGCCGCGCCGGGTGCTCGTCGACCTTGTCGTCAAGCCCTACCCGCGCGAGCAGAGCCCTCCCCGCTTCCTCTGCGTGCTTGCGCGGCAGCTTCCTTACGCGCATCGGCGCCTCGATCACGTTGCCGAGCGCGCTCAGGTGGGGAAACAGGTTGAACCGCTGGAAGACCATGCCGATCGCCGCGCGTTTGCGCGCGATCTCGCGCTCGCTGTCCTCTTTGAGCTGGCCGTTGCGCTCTCGGTAGCCGACCAGATCACCATCAACATAGATCCGTCCGCCGTCCAGTACCTCGAGATGGTTGATGCAGCGAAGCAGCGTCGTCTTGCCCGACCCGCTCGCGCCGATGAGGACGACGACCTCGCCGCGTTGCACGTCGAGACCCGCCCCACGCAGCACCTCCAGCGCACGGAAGCGCTTGTGGACGTCGATGCACTGCACCATCAGGTCAGTCATGTTCACTCAACCTATGCACGCCTCGAACGTCCCTCAGGCACCTCGGCCGCTACCCGTGAGCGCGAGTGCTCGCGAGACGAGCGTCTCCGGCTGCTCGCGCTCTCCTCGGGAGAGCCACCGCTCCAGTTCGGCCTGGAGGAGGCTGAAGACCGTGACCACGACGAGGTACCAGAACGCCGCGACCATGTAGAGCTCCAGCACTCGATGGTTGGCCGCCGACTGGAGCTGGGCCGCGTTGGTCAGCTCGACGATACCGATCGCGAAGGCGACCGAGGTGTTCTTGAGCATGGCGACGAACTCGTTTCCGGTGGGCGGCACCATCGTCCGAACCGCCTGGGGCAGGATCACGCGTCGCATCGCCTGTATGTTGGTCATGCCCAGGCTCTTCGCGGCGTCCTTCTGATTCGTATCCACAGAGCGGATGCCGCTGCGCACAATTTCGGCCATGTAGGCGGCCTCGTTCAAGCCGAAGGTGATCACCGCGGCTCGCCAGCGCGTCCACTCGTCGTTGAAGACGTCACTGTCGATGAGTTCCTTCAGGCCGAAGAAGACGATGAGCAGTTGGAGCACGACGGGCGTCGCCCGCCAAAACCACACGTAGAACCCCGCAAACCCCGACACGAACGGGTTCTGGGAGACGCGCATCACGCCGAGCGCGACGCCAAGGACGACTCCTAGCGCCATCGAGGCGGCGGCGATATAGAGCGTCTCTCTCAATCCTCGGAGGATGATAGGATGGAAGAGAAAGTCGCCGACGGTGCCCCAGTCGAACAGAACAGCGAGGAACGCGCCCATGGTCTCTTTATCGGCGCGGTCCGCGACGGGCTCAAGGGCGGCGATCCCCTACTGCGCTCGGTCACCGGCCTGCTCTGGGCCCGGGCGCACGAACGCACGGCCAATCTGGCCGTGCGTTGAGTGATTCTCACTGGAGCGGAAGAAGGGATTCGAACCCTCGACCCCCTCCTTGGCAAGGAGGTGCTCTACCACTGAGCTACTTCCGCCGGTCAACACCCAGTATACAGCGGCCTTCGGCGATCGCAAGGCGGTTGACAGGGCGGCATACCGCCCAGTAGCATCGTCGCAGCGAAGGGAGAACCGCGATGAGCCAGATACGAGAGCTAGAGGCCGAGCTGCGCGCCATCGGCGCCACCTACAGCGGCAAGTGGACCTGCGCTCTAACCGACCTCTCGACGGGGGAACACATCGCCATCGACGAGGACGACGCGATGCCTACCGCGTCGCTGATCAAGACGCCGATCCTCGTCGCGCTCTACCAGGCCGTCCACGAAGGCAAGCTCTCGCTCAGCGACCGCGTCCGCTACGGCTCCGAGCACACCTGCCTGGGCTCCGGCGTCCTCCAGTACCTCGACCCGGGCGTGGAGCTCTCAGTGCGCGACGCCGCCGTGCTGATGATGATCATCTCCGATAACGCCGCGACCAACCTGTGCATCGACCTCGCCGGCCTCGACCGCGTCAACGAGCAGATGCGCCGTCGCGGCCTGCAGACGACCGAGTTGAAGCTGCGCCTGGGCGACTCTGGCATCGGCATGGAGGGGCGCAACATGGCCGTGAGCACCGCCGGCGAGATCGTGCGCCTGCTCACCCTCATCTACCAGCACGAGTGCGTCTCGCCGGAAGCGGACGAGGACATGCTGCGCATCATGCGCCGTTGCCAGACCCGCGCCGAGCTGACGCGACTCTTGCCCTGGAACGAGCTGAACATGCTGCCCAAACACCGCGACAACTGGGTGGCGGAGAAGGGCGGCTCGTTCATGAACGGCGTGCGCACCTCCGGCGCCGTCTTCCACGGGCCGCGCGCGACCTTCGTCATGTCCGCCTTCTGCGAGGGCGGGCTCGCCGGCGGCGCCGGCCCTAACTCGGAGGGCAACGAGCTCAACGGCAAGCTTGGCCTCGCCGCCTGGCAGGCTCTGGCCGAATAGCATCGGGCGCACGGCGGTTCGGCGTTCCAGGTCCGTCGTTCCTGATTGACGGGCGTCGCCTTCGTCTCGTACCATACGGAAGCTCATGCGTACGAATGAGGCTACGTTCTGATGACCGGGGCCGCGATCATTGACCAGGCGCGCCAGCAAGGCCGCACTCTGCTCTCCGAGGTGGAAGCGAAGCAGCTCCTGGCCGAAGCGGGAATCCCTGTCGTCGAAGCGCGCCTGGCTACGTCACGCGACGAGGCCGTCGCGTTGGCTGGCGAACTGGGCTACCCGGTCGCCCTCAAGGTCGTCTCGGCCGGAATCGCGCACAAGAGCGACGTCGGCGGCGTGAAGCTGAACCTCGCCTCCGCGGAGGACGTTGGCGCCGCCTTCGACGCGATCCTGCAGGCCGCGAAGGCCGCCGCGCCCGAAGCGACGATCGAAGGCGTCTCCGTGCAGCGGATGGCCGAACCGGGCATCGAGGTGATCGCCGGCATGACGACCGACCCGCAGTTTGGGCCGGTGCTGATGTTCGGCCTGGGCGGCGTGCTCGTCGAGGTGCTCAAGGACGTCGCCTTCCGCATCGTCCCCATCGTCGCTCGCGACGCGCGCCAGATGGTGCGCGAGATCAAGGGATTCCCGGTGCTCGAGGGCTATCGAGGCCAGGAGCCCGCCGATCTCGATGCGCTGGAACAGCTCCTGCTCAGGCTGTCCGCGTTCATCGAAGCGCACCCTGAGTTCGCGGAGCTCGACCTGAACCCCGTCTTCGCCTACGCGAAGGGCGCCGTCGCCGTCGACGCGCGCATCGTACTGTCTACGGAGAAAGCATGAACAAACGAAAGAACGTCGCCTGGCAGAAGCATCGCGCAAAGCGCAAGAAGCTGCGGCTCAGGCGCAAGCAGGCAGCCGGCGGCGGGTCGCAGCCGGCTGCGGCGCGCGCCTCCTCTTAGGCCCAGCGAGGGACCCATGTCCGAGCTGAGTGCCAGGCTATCGCGGGCGCTCGCGCCCCGTACCGTCTGCGTGGTCGGCGACAAGCGCGCAAACGGCTACCTCTGGCTGCGCAACATGAGCACCTTCCAGGGGAAGCTCTCCTCCGTCCAGGTCGACCCGAACGAGATTCCCGGCATCGAAGAGTTGGGCGTGCCCAACTACCCCTCGCTCGCCGATGTGCCGGGCGATATCGACTACGTGATGTGCGCGGTGCCGCGCGCGATCGCGCCGCGGATCGTCGCCGACTGCGCGTCGCGCGGCGTCGGCGGCGTCGCGCTCTTCACGTCCGGCTTCGCCGAGACCGGCGAGGACGAAGGCGCCCGCCTCCAGGCCGAGATCGGGCGCGTCGCCCGAGATGCCGGCATGCCGCTCATCGGCCCGAACTGCATGGGCCTCTACCACGCCAGGCTCGGCGTACGCCAGTCCGGCGAACAGCCGGGGGGCGAGGCCGGCCCCGTCGGCTTCATCTCGCAGTCGGGCACGCACGCGATCAACTTCAGCCTGGTCGGCGCCGCGAACGGCGTGCGCATCAGCACGTCCGTCAGCATCGGCAACGCCGAAGTGCTCGACGTGCCGGATTATGTCGACTACCTTACCACGGATCCTGACACGAAAGTGATCGCGATGTACGTTGAAGGCGTCAAGGACGGTCGCCGCTTCCTCGCATCGCTCCGTCGCGCCTGCGAGGCGAAGCCGGTCGTGGTCTGGAAGGGCGGCGTCACGGAGGCCGGCGCGCGCGCGACCGCCTCGCACACCGGATCGCTCGCAACGTCGACCGCGGTCTGGGACGCGGCCGTCCGCCAGGCCGGCGCCCTCGTCGCCGACACCATCGACGACACGGTTGACGTGCTCAAAGCGCTGCTCTTCTGCAAGCCGGCCACGAACGGCCGCATGGGGCTGATGGCGATGACCGGCGGCCAATCGGTCGTCATCACCGACGCATTCGCACGCGCCGGGCTGGAGGTGCCGACGCTTACGCCTGCCAGCTACGAGAAGCTGGCAGGGTTCTTCAACATCATCGGCGGCAGCTACCGCAACCCGCTCGACATGGGCGGCACGATCGGCTTCGGCGGCCAGTCCGAGCAGCTCCAGCGCCTCTTCGACATCCTCGACGAAGACGAGCACGTCGACGCGATCGCGATGGAGCTGGCCTCCGGCTTCATGGCGCGCCGCTGGCAGGCCGACCCGGCCAGCCTCGACAGCTTGCTCGACCTGCTCGTCGCGCACCAGCAACGTTCGGCAAAGCCCTTCCTCACGATCCTCCACCCCGGCCACGTCGAAGAGATCACCGCGAAGGCGCGCGCCCGCGTGACGGAACGCGGCCTGCCCGTCTTCCCGTCATTCGAGCGCGCCGCCGTCGCCCTCCGCCGCGCCGTCGACTACTGGCGTTCACGCGAAGAGAGCGAGTAGCTCCGGGCCCGGGTTCGCCTGATGGCGTCCGAGGGTTGGAAACTCTCAGCTCCCAGCGTGGGCGCGCTTCTTGGTCCGCATTCCTAGGGCGCCTCTTCTCCAGGAAGCTGCGGGATTCATCCCGTAGACAGATCACGAATCTCTTCAAAAGTTTCCGCCCTGCCCCCTTGACAAGGCTTATGGACAGGTTTATTGTTCTAGGCAAGAGAAGTTGTCATGCCGACACTGAACCGCCGCCCAGAGCAAACACCAGTACGGACGCTGGACGACCTCGACACCCTCCAGGTGCTCGGGCACCCGCTCCGGGCCCAGATCCTGGAAGCCCTCCGTGAGCCGGGATCCGCGGCGACGGTGGCCCGCCGCGTCGGCCAGCCGCGCCAGAAGGTGAACTACCACCTCAAGGAGCTCGAACGCGCGGGCCTGGTCCAGCAGACCGGCGAGCGGCGCGCGGGCAACTTCATCGAAACGCTCTACCAGTCGGTGGCGCGCAACTTCATCGTCTCACCGGAGGTCGCCTGGTCGGACCCGAAGCGCATGCAAGCCCTCCGCGACCAGCACTCGCTCGGCGCGCTCGTCCTCCTTGGCGAACGGCTTCAGCGCGATGCCGTCTCCCTACTCGACCGGGCCGCGTTCGCCGGCGAGGAGATCGCGAGCGCATCGGTCACCGCAGAGGCGAACTTTGCGAGCGAGGAAGATCGAGCCGCGTTCCTTGAGGAGTACCTGCAGTCGACGGCAAGACTGCTCGAACGGTACGGGACGAAGACGGGTACGCCGTACCGGGTGGTGCTGGCGGCGTACCCGCACAGCGATGGAGGTAACGATGGAGATCACCATGACTGAGAAGGGCGACGCTGCGACCGGCACGTACGAACGGACCTTCGTGCTCTCCGTACCGGCCGGGCGCGCCTGGCAGCTCTTCACGGACCCGCGCGAGCGCGAGAACTGGATGGTGCCGCCCGGACGCGATCCGATGGAGCACCCCGATCAGCCAATGATCGAAGGGTTCCAGCAGGAGGAATACACGGTCGGCGAGGTCGACGAGCACAAGCGCCTCTGTTGGTCGCAGACGGCCGACCTCGAGGGCGACGTCCGCTGGGTGGACACGACCGTTGTCTTCGAAGCGACGGACTCCGGCACGAAGATCACGATCACCCGCAGCGGCTTCGGCGATAGCGCCGCGTGGCAGCTCTTCGCGCAGTCGACGGGCCTCGGCTGGGAGGAGTCGATCGCCGACCTGATCGCCTACGTCGAAACCGGCGTGCCAGCTGGCCGCCACTACTCGTCGCAGATGAGGGTGCCCAAGGGCAGCCTGGGCGCCCAGATGCGCGACACCGGCGCCGGTGTGCGCATCGCGTACGTTGTCCCGGGCGGCTTCGCCGAAGCGGCCGGCATGCAGGAGGGCGACCTCATCCTACGCCTCGGCGACGCCTCGGTCTTCCGCCGGTCGGACGTCTGGTGCCTGGAGCGGGTGCTGAAGCCCGGCTACGAGCTGGACGCCGAGTACGTCCGCGGCGGCAAACTGCTGAGCGGCAAGGCGCCGCTCTCCGATACCCATTACACGGAACTGAGCGGACGAGGCGGCGCCTGAACGTCACACCAAAGCAGCGAGAGGAGCGCGACATGAACGCAAAGATCGAGATTACGGCCCACGAAACTGAAGAGGACAACGGCACGGGCAAGAAGCTGGAGCGCACGTTCGTCGTTGCCGTGCCCGTCGAACGCGCCTGGAGAGCGATGACCCATCCCAAGGAGCTCGCCAAGTGGTCCTTTCCCCGTCAGGTTGCTGAAGACGGCTCGACGGAGACGGAGATCCTCGGCGAGACGCGCACGTCCGAAGTCCTCGAGTTCGAGCCCGGCCGCATGTTCCGCACCCGGACAGAGCTCACGGGTAGCGAGGGGTGGGGCATCATACCCGGCGCGCGGGAGATGACCGTCGTCTTCGAGGCGACCGATACAGGGACGAGGATCACGATTACTCATTCGGGCTTCGGCGAACGCGCAGACCTGTCGGGCGTAAGCCGCGGCGTCGACGAGACGATCGCCGACCTCATCCTCTACCTCGAGACGGGCGTCGCCTTCCCTCGACACCACCACGGCGAGCGGAGCTGGATCGGCTTCTCCGGCGGCGAGGTGCGCGCCGGCCTCGAAGTCCGGTCGGTCCAGCCGGGCACGTTCGCCCAGCGCCTAGGGCTGAAGGCCGGAGACCTCCTCGTTGAGCTGGGCGGCGCTTCGGTCTTCGGTTTCGCGGAGGTGCAGTTCTTCACGAAGGAGCACGGGCCCGGCGAGCACGCCGAGGCTGCCTGGGTTCGCGACGGCCAGCTCATGCGCGGGTCAGCCGAGCTGGGCCCACGTATCGCGGTGGTTCGGACGTAGCGACCCGAACCCGCCTGAGCTCAGCGCTGTCGATCTGGCCCTGGGCGGCTCGTCGCTATAGTGGACGCGCTGAGGGACAGCCGCACGAATAGCGAAGGAGAATCCCCATGCTCTACATGCTCATGATCTGCTACGACCCCAGCGTTCCAGCCGACCCGGCAGAACAGAACCTCCAGCCGGAGCACGCAAAGCTTGAGAATGAGCTGCGCGAGCGCGGCACGTTTGTCTCGGGCGCGGGCCTCTGGCCGGCTGAGACGGCGAAGACCGTCCGGCTGCAGGATGCCAAGCCCGTCACGATGGACGGTCCGTTCGCCGAGACGAAGGAGGCGGTCGGCGGCTACTACATCGTCGACTGCGACGAAGGCGAGGCTATCGCCATCGCCGCGCGTCTCCCGGTGGAGTCGCGCGCGCGGGTGCAGGTGCGGGCGATCGCGCCCTTCCACCCCAACATCGAGCGCCTTCGGGACGTCGACGGCTATGTCGATCCGCGGTTGCTCCGTTCGTCGTCCCAGTAGGCGCGGCAATAGGCGCTGCGTGAGGTGGTCGAAGGAGGCACACCATGCTCTACATGTTTCTGCTCTACTGGAACGAGTCGGACCCGCCGGCCGCATCCGAGGACGTGATCGCGGAGCACTTCGCCTTCGCGCAGGTCGCCCGCGAACGCGGTGCATACGTTTCGTCGGAATCGGTCGGCGGCGGCTCCAACGCGACGACCGTCCGCGTGCGCGACGGCAAGACACTGGTGACGGACGGGCCATTCGTCGAGACCAAGGAGGCGATGGGCGGCTTCTACATCCTGGACTGCAAGGACCTGGACGAGGCGCTGGAGTACGCCGCCAAGATCCCGGACGCGAAGTACTCCGGCGTCGAGGTGCGTCCCGTCATGCACGTGCCTGACTGGCCGTACGACGAAAGCCCCTCGCGAACCCGGCAAAGCATGGGCGGAGCCTAACCGAAGCGTATGGAGACCCTCCCAGCACGCGCGGGAGAATGCGACATGATCAGCTTCACGGATCACGAACTGCTAGCTCGCGCGAGCATCGACGAGCGCCATCGCGAGGCCGAGCGTAACCGGATGCGCCACGAGGTCGCGAAACGCCAGCCCAGTGTCCGCGCCGCGACGGCCCGTCGTCTCACCGGCATTGCTTTGCTGATCGACCAGGAGGCGACGTACCGCTGGGCTGCGGCGTACACCCTGCCCGGCGAAAGCGCCCCAAGCTAAGGAGCGCCACATGCAGACACAGACGTATGCGCCCGTCAACGTCGGCGCCCACTGGGCCCGCCTCAACGACCACCTCATTGAGCTGATCGATTGCATCCCGGACGACAAGCTCGACTGGAGCCCGACGCCGGAGCAGTGGAACTTCCGGGGTATCCTGCTCCACATCGTCGGAGCGCGCCATCACTGGCTCGAGAACGCCGTCCGCGACGGGGAAGCGACGCCGGATATGTTCGCCGGCGGCAAGACAGTGGACGGCCTGAAGGAACAGCTCCGCCTCTCCTGGGAGCGGCTGGCGCGCTTCCTCTCGGACCCGGCGAAGCTTGCCGCTACGTATGAACCGGCGCCGTTCGACCCGCGCTACGCCGACGAGCCCGACGTGTTCGACGGACGCTACATCGCCTACCACCGTCTCGTGCACGACGCGCACCACCGGGCCGATCTGATGCATCACCTCGCGCTGCTGGGCGTCCGCCCGCCGGAGGAGCGCCGCCGCCGGCCGCTGTGAGGCACCCGCTATACTGGTGCGCGCTGAGACAGCGGCCCGGAACATCGAGCGAACGCTTGACGCTAAGAACCGTCACTATATAATCTATAGTCACTATGGTGCGAAGTATCACGGCCGCCACAGGCAAGTCATCCGCGGATTCCACGGAGCGCACCGTCGAACGCATCTTTCGCGAGGAGTCGGGGCGCATCCTTGCGTCGCTCATCGGCTTCTGCCGCGATTTCGACCTCGCCGAAGAAGCAATGCAGGACGCGTTCGCCGTTGCCCTGGAGCGCTGGCCCCGCGACGGCGAGCCGGCCAATCCGGGCGCCTGGATCACCACGACGGCGCGCCGCAAGCTCATCGACCGGCTTCGCCGCGACGGGAAGCTCGCCGAGAAGCGCGCCCAGATCGAGGCCGACGCCGCCCTCGCAACGAGCGAATCGGAAGCTGACGAGATGACCGAACTACAGGACGACCGCCTCCGGCTGATCTTCACCTGCTGTCACCCTGCGCTCGCGCCCGATGCGCAGGTCGCACTCACGCTTCGCGCGCTCGGCGGCCTGACGACGCCGGAGATCGCGCGCGCGTTCCTCGTGCCCGAGGCGACGATGGCGCAGAGGCTCGTGCGCGTGAAGCGCAAGATCCGCGAGACGTCGATCCCCTACCGCGTGCCGCCGGCGCACCTGCTGCCGGAACGCCTCGACACCGTGCTCGCGGTGCTCTACCTGATCTTCAACGAAGGTTACAGCGCCAGCGCCGGCGACGCGCTGATCCGGCGGGAGCTCTGCACCGAAGCGATCCGCCTCTCGCGCGTGCTTTGCGAGCTGATGCCGGACGAGCCGGAGGCGCTCGGCTTGCTCGCGCTGATGCTCCTCCACGATTCGCGCCGCGACGCGCGCGCAGGCCCGCATGGCGAGCTGGTCGTGCTCGAAGCGCAGCACCGCTCGCTGTGGCACGCCGCCCAGATCGAAGAGGGGTCGGCGCTGGTCGAACGAGCGCTGCGCATGCGCCGCGCGGGCCCGTACCAGCTCCAGGCCGCGATCGCCGCCCTGCACTGCCAGGCCCCGCGGGCCGGAGACACCGACTGGCCGCAGATCGCCGTGCTCTACGAGGAGCTGCTGCACGTGCAGCCGACGCCGGTCGTCGCGCTCAACCACGCCGTCGCCGTGGCGATGGCCCGGTCGCCGGACGCCGGTCTGAACCTCCTGAACGACGCCGGGCTCAGCGCCGCGCTCGACGGCTATCATCTCTACCACGCCGCCCGCGCGGACCTGCATCGTCGCGCCGGGCGGAAGGCGGACGCCGCCACCGCCTATCGCCGCGCGCTCGCCCTCACGACGAACACAGTCGAGCGCCAGTACCTCGAACGCAGGCTAAGCGAAGTAGCGACCGGAACGATCGAGAGAAGCTAGTCAGGAAGGGAGTCGTCATGGCACAAGTAAGAGTCGTCGTCGGCACGAAGAAGGGCGCGTTCATCTACGCCTCGGATGAGCAGCGGCAGCACTGGGAGCAATCGGAGCCGATCCTGCCCGGCTGGACGATCTACAACGCCGCGGCTGACGTTCGTTCGGATCCGCCTCGCGTGTACCTCGCGGCCAATCACTGGGCCTGGGGCCCTTCCGTGGCGAAGAGCACGGACTTGCAGGAGTGGGACTGGGTGAGCAAGGGGCTCGCCTTCCCGAAGGACCTGGGCATCGCCGTCCAGAACGTCTGGACTGTCCAGCCCGGTCACGAGAGCGAGCCGGGCGTCGTCTACGCGGGCACGCAGCCGGCCGGCCTCTTCCGCAGCGAAGACTGGGGCCACACGTGGTCATCGGTCGACAGCGTGAACAGCCATCCCTACCGTCGATACTGGTTCCCGAGCGGCGGCGGCGAGAGCTGCCTGCACTCGATCATCATCGACCCACGCGACCCGCGGCACATGTACATCGCCATCAGCTCCGGTGGGACGTACCAGACGCGCGACGGCGGCGACACCTGGGAGCTTTGCTCTCGCAAGTGGGACGTCCTGGCAACGCCGGAGACGAGGCAGTTCATGGCCGATCAGGAGGAGCAGTTCAAGGAAGCCATCGGCGCGTTCACCGCGAACCTCCCTCAACTACCCGAGAACGTTGACCCCGCGGCTGCCGACGAGATGCACAAGCTGGCCATCGACACCAAGAACCCCGACCGGCTCTGGACGCAGACACATGTCGGCGTCTTTCGCTCCGACGACGGCTCGGCCACGTGGCAAGGCGTCACTGAGGGCTTGCCCTCGTTCCACGGCTTCCCGATCGCCGTCAGCCGGCGCGCGCCCGACTCGACCTACGTTGTGCCGCTGGAGTTCGAGCGCGACAACTTCCGCGTCTGCGGCGGCCAGTTCGCGGTGTACCGCACGCGTGACGAGGGTAAGCACTGGGAGAAGCTCACCAACGGCCTGCCCGGGCCCGGCAACTACCAGAGCGTCTACCGCGAGGGTCTCGCCACGGACGGCCTCGATCCGGAGGGCGTCTACGCCGGCACGAGCAACGGCATGGTCTACGCCAGCGCCGATGGCGGCGACCACTGGCAAGCCCTGCCCGGCATGCTGCCGCCTGTGCTCTCCGTGACCTGCGCGGTCTGGTAGCCGCCAGCCCAAGTCCGCGGACGCCCTTCGACTCCTTCACACTCGCTGGTGGTGGCCCCGGCTGCATATTCAGTGTCCCGCGCATGCGATAAGTCGCCTTCACCTCGTTGCGAATCGCCGCGCTGGCAGGGGGGAGCCCGAGGGGGCGCCCCC
>JBBEBM010000064.1:0-13532 GCA_040882355.1 Dehalococcoidia bacterium
CAGGGGGCGGAGCCCCCTGCACCCCCGGGCCCGTCACCGACAGGACTCTCCTCATCCAGCCGCGCGAGCCACGCCTCCCCGAGCCCCTTCGCGTAGCGGAAGCCGAGGCGGACCGCCTCGCCGCCCGCCGGCCGCGCCTCGATCGTGCACCCGGCGCGGCTCCGGTTCGCGTCGATGCCCAGCAGCTCGATGCCGTTGCGACGCATCTCGTTCGCGATGACGCCGGGGCTGTAAAAGCCGAAGGGCCACTCGTTCAGCCACGAGCAGTAGAACTCCAGCGGGTAGTAACGCTTCACCCACGCCAGCTTGCCCGCCGTCTCGGCCATCGCCGCGGCGTGCGCCTTCGGGAAGCCGAACGAGGCGAACGCGAGCACCTTTTCGTAGACGCGCTGCGCCGTCGCCTCATCGAGATAGCCCTTGGTGCGACAGCCCTCCAGGAACGCCTCGCGCAGCTTCTCCATCTCTTCGCGCGAGCGCTTGCGGCTCATCGCCCGGCGCAGGCTCTCGGCCTGGCCCGCCGTGAAGCCGGCGACGGTCATCGCCACTTCCAGCACCTGCTCCTGGAAGACGATCACGCCCTTCGTCTCGGCGAGGACGGGCTCGAGGCACTTGTGGTCGTAGGTGACGGGCTCCGCGCCGATGCTGCGCTTGATGTACGGGTTGACCGCGCCGCCCTGGATGGGGCCGGGCCGGATCAACGCGACCTGCACCACCAGGTCCTCGATGCTGCTGATCTTTAATTGAAGGATCGTCTGGATCTGCGCACGGCTCTGGATCTGGACGATGCCCAGCACGTCGCCGCGCTGGATCATCTCGTAGACCCGCGGGTCGTCGAGCGGGATGCGCACCGGGTCGATGCGCTTGCCGTGCCGCTCCTCGATCAGCTTGAGCGCGCGATAGAGGTGGCCCAGGCTGGGGTAGCCAAGCAGGTCCATCTTGATGAAGCCCGCGTCCGCGACCGAGTCCTTGTCCCACTGGCAGATGTAACGACCCTCCATCGCCGAGGGCTGCACCGGCACCTGCTCCACGATCGGCGTGCTGGAGATGATCACGCCGCCGGAGTGCTGGCTCAGGTGGCGGGGCATGCCGCGCAGCTCCTCCACGAGCTGGACGAACTGTTGCCAGATGGGCGCGCTCATGCGCTGGCGGAACTCGGGCAGCGATCGCATCTCCTCGACCAGCGTGCCCGCGAAGCGGCCGCGCATGCGCTTGGCGAGCTTGTCGATGTCGGCCTCCGGCAGGCCGAGCGCCTTGCCCACGTCGCGGATCGCCATCGGGTAGCGGTACTGGATGACGTTCGCCACCATCGCGGCATACTCCGTGCCGTACGTTGCGAAGACGTGCTCGAACATCTTCTCGCGCGCCTCGCGGGCGAAGTCGATGTCGATGTCCGGCATGTCCTCCTTCTGGCGCGACTCGTTGAGGAACCTGCCGACGAACAGGTCGTACTTGATCGGGTCGATGCCCGACAGCCCGAGCAAGTAACAGACGAGCGATCCCACCGACGAGCCGCGTCCGCGCGCCGGCAGGTCGTTGTCATGGGCGTAGCGCATCAGCTCCCAGTTGCGCAGGAAGAAGCCCGCCTGCCCGGCTTGGCGAACGAGGCTCAGCTCGGAGTCCAACCGCTCTTCGATCTGCGGCGCCGACCAGCCGTACAGCTCGCGGGCGCTGGCGCGACAGACCTCCTCCAGGTACTCGTCCGCCGTCCTACCATCCGGCGCCTCGAAGTCCGGGAAGCGGTAGGTCAGGTCGCGCGTAAGATCGAAGCCGGAGCGTGTCGTCGATTGCTCGGTAGCGGCGACCTTTAGGTCGCCACCTGCGGCTACATCGTTCGCTGATCGGGAACGGGGGAGTGCAGAGGGGGCAGAGCCCCCGCTGCCGGGGGCCTGGGGCCTGTCCTGAGCCAAGCCGAAGGAGTGTCCCCCAGATATCTCAATTACCTCTCTGGACGGGTGGGTGGGATCGATGACGTCATTTCGCAATGGGGCGGGGTGAGGGCCGGGCACGCAGCGCTCAGCAATAGCGACGGTGTTGCGCAGCGCCTCCGGTAGATCGACGAACAGCGCTGCCATCTCCTCCGGCGACTTCAGGTAGCACTCCGCGTTCTTGCGGCGCAGGTGCTCCGAGGCGTCGAGTGTCGTGCGATGACGCACGGCGACGAGCACGTCCTGCAGTCGATGCCGGGCGCGCTCGTGGTAGTGGACGTTGTTCGTCGCGACGACACCGACGCCAAGCGCCTGCGCGAGCTCGACCAGCGCCCGGTTGCGCGGCCCGTCGCCGTGGACGAAGTTGTCCTGTAGCTCGATGAAGAAGCTGTCGCGTCCGAAGAGCTCCCGGTAGCGCGCGGCCGCCTTTCGCGCCCCCTGCGGATCGTGGGTTGCGACCAGCCGAGGCACCTCGCCGTCTCGGCAGCCTGAGAGCGCGATCAGGCCCTCGGTCCGGCCGTCGAGCGCCTCGGGATCGAGCGCGACGTCCTCGCGTGGGCTTGAGAGGTGCGCCATCGAGAGGAGGCGGCTGAGGTTCGCGTAGCCGCGCGGCGTCTCGGCGAGGAGGGTGAGGTGGCGTTGATCATCCACGCGTGTAGGGGCGACCATCCGGTCGCCCTGGGCGGGCAGCCGCCCGCCCCTACGTGCCCCGCCCATCGCGCCCGGCGTTCGTTCGGCGTCAGGCCGTCGCAGCGTGATCTCCGCGCCGATGATCGGCCGGACGCCCCACTCCTTCGCCGTTTGGGCGAACTCCATCGCCCCGGCGAGGCAGTCGTGATCGGTGAGCGCCAGCGCCGGATAGCCGAGCGCTCTCGCCTGAAGCACCAGCTCCAGCGGCGTCGAGGCGCCCTCCCGGAATGAGAAGCAGGAGTGGCAGTGGAGTTCTACGTACGATTGGGCATACTTCATGAGGATCTGTTATACTATTGTCGCTTTCGTATTACCGAGAAGGAGCATCATGAAGTCTCCAGTCACCGTGTCCAAGAAGGGGTGGGTCGTCATCCCCCGCGAGATCCGCGAGCGGCATAACATCAAGCCCGGAGATAAGGTGCAGATCGTGGATTACGGCGGCAGCATTACGATCGTGCCGGCTATGAAGGATCCAGTCAGAGAGATGCGCGGGATGCTCAGGGGAGGGCCATCGCTGACGAAGGCGCTTCTTGAAGATCGCCGGCTTGAGCGCGAGCGGGAGGACCTGCGACTCCATCGCATGGGTGGCGAAGGAACCTAGCCCAGTGCCTCGATATGTACTCGATTCTTTTGCGTTCCTTGCACTGTTCCTCGACGAGCCGGGCGCTGCCAAAGTCCAGGAGCTGATAGAGGGAGCCAGCCAGGGGAGCGATGAGCTATTCATTCCCGTCGTTAACCTCGGTGAGGTCCTGTACACGGTCGAGAACAGACGGGGTCTGGAAACGGCGCAAGATACGCTCGCGGCCGTGCAACAATCGCTTGTTCGTATCGTCGACGTCGACCAGCCGCTTGCGCTCAGCGCCGCGCGGCTCAAGGCAACGACCGGCATGGGCTACCTGGACTGCTTCATCGTCGCTCTTGCTCAGCAACTTGAAGCCCGGGTGGTCACAGGCGACATCGACTTCAAACGCGTTGAAGAACTGGTAACCGTCGAGTGGCTGCCGGTGGACGATCCGCAATAGTCGCCTCGCCTTCTCACCCATACCGCTGCTCCCACCAACCGCCCTGCACGTCGTCCCGGAAGACCGTGATCGCGCGTTCGTCCTCCAGCAGCAGCTCGTAGTACGCGCGCGCGATAGGCGCTGCCGTCCACCAGCGGTCGTCCGTGCGATAGCGGTCCTGCACGCCGGCGACCGAGCGCCAGACCCCGTTGCGCAGCACGGCGCTCGGCGCGCCGCCCGCGTCCGCGCGCACCTGAAGCGGCCGCGGCACGTTCAGGCGTCGTAGGGTACGAGCACCGTTCGCTCCTCGGGATGCCGTGAGCACGGGTTCACCTCCATGACGCGCCAGACCACCGGCCGGTTATAGCGGGCGCGGAGCTGCTTGATCGCCTGCGCGATCTGGTTCAGGTTCTGCTGGCTGTCGGTGAACAGCTTCGCCTGCTTCGCTACCTCGTAGCCGATGCCGCTCAGCGTCACCGCGACGGCGTCGACCGCCTGCGGCAGCTCCAGCAGCGAGAGGCGCGTCCTGATCAGCAGCAGCATCCGGCGCTCGTCGCCGGCCGGCTCGCGGAACGTCTCCAGCCGTTCCCAGACGATCCGCTCGTCGGCGAGGAGCTGGACGTGCATGCGCCGCGCCGTCCGGCCGCGCAGGCGGCGCACGAGACGCGAGACGATCTGCCGGCCCGCCGCGAGCAGCGCCTCGGTGGCGACGACGGGCGCTTCGAACGACAGACGCTCGGTGAGCAGCTCTTGCGGCTTGCGCGGGCGCAGCGGCTCCGCGTCGATGCCGTTCGCCAGCTCCCAGAGCCGTCTGCCTGCCCGCCCGAACTGCGCCTCAACGGCTGGCTGCGGCAAGGCGGCGACGTCGCCCAGGGTGCGCAGCGCGAGCAGGTCGAGCCGCTGTCCGACTTCCGGACCGAAGGGCAGCAGCGCGACGTCCTTGTCCTGCACGAACTCCCGCTCACGGCCCGGCGGGACGACGCCGGCGTCGCCCGGCGGGCTCATCGACGCCGCCGCCCGCGCGACGAACTTGCCCGTAGCGATGCCCACGCTGGGCACGAGCGCCGTTGCGCCCTGGACGGCTCGAACGAGCGCGGCGGCCAGGGCGAACTCGTCTTCGTAGTGGCCGGCCAGCCCCGTCAGGTCGCCGTACGCGACGCCCAAGCCCTCAGGCTCCACGCCGGGCGTTACGCCCTCGATCGCGTCCACCATCGCCTCCGCGACCTCGCGGTAGAGGGCATGGTGCGCCTCGATGAAGACGGCGTGAGGGTGGAGCGCCTTCGCCTTGCGCAGCGTCAGGCCGCGATCGAGCCCCGTCAGCTCGGGCGAGGCGTCGAGGACAGCGCTCCGCTCGTAGACGGCGAGAGGCTGCCCGGCGAGCGCGGGGTCCGCCCGCCGCTCGACGGCGACGGCGAAGGTGGGGACGGCGACACAAGCGATACGCATCGGCTGGCCTCAGCACGGCGGCGGGGAGTGCTCTCCATCATATAGAACGTGTGTTCGCTTATCAAGGGGTAGTTATGGCGAGAGCTGTATGAGGACACGTCGCCGCGCGTCTAGATGCAGGAGAGCCCGAACTCCACTACCACAGCGCCAATGTCGCCGACGCTGATGGTGCCGTCCGGTGTGGGCGGACTACCTGACTTGTCCAGTCGAACGCCGGGGTAGTTCCCCAATCCGACGCCGCTTCCGAACACACCGACGACGGCGCCGATGTCACCCACGGCGACGATGTTGTCCCCGCCGACGTCGTGGAAATCCAGGGAGTTGATCGGATTATTCGGCCGGTTCGGCCCGGCCGGCTGCCCGAGCTCCAGGCCGTCCCGGCAGCCGTCGCCGTCTGAGTCCGCCTGGTGCGCCATGGTGCCGCGAGACCCTGCCTCGATGGCGTCGCCTATCGTGTCGCCGTCGGAGTCCACGTCGGCGGCGCCGGTGATGCCGTCGCCGTCGGCGTCGTTCTCCACGTCGGGCAGGGTGTCGCCGTCCACGTCGGCGCGGGCCACATTGCAATGAGTGAGGGCGCTGTGCGGGAGCTGACCGCCGACGCCGACGCGCACGCAGGCCGTAAAGTAGGCTAGCTCCAGGACGTTCGTGAGCCGGTCGCCTTCCTCATCTCCGCCGCCAAACTGCGCAGCGCCGTTCGGTTCATCGGTGACGCCGTCGAGGTCGTTGTCGGCGCCGTCGCCCTTCAGTTCCGGCTTGCTGAAGAAGTCGTCCGGGTTGGAGCCGGCGGAACACTCGAAGCCGTCCAGCCAGCCGTCGCCGTCGCTGTCGGCCCGGTTCTGCCGCACTTCGATCACGTGCTCAACCACCTGCGACACCGGAATGCCCAGCTTCTGGGCAAGCGCGGTCGCGCTCGCTTCCTGCACGCCGTCGTGGTCGACATCCGCGTTGACGCAGAAGATGCCGAGGGGCGGCGTGCCGTTTGGTGGGTAGAGCTCGGCTGGCTCGGTGAGCTTGATGACAGAGACCGCGTTCGGCGCGTTCGACTTCGCGCAGTCGCCGGAAGCGTTCGAGCACTCAACAGCGTCCGGCATCGCGTCGCGGTCGTCGTCGTTGTCGCAGGCGTCGCCGCCCCCGTTCGCAGATTTGTTTTGGATGAGGAAGGGCTGGGTGTCGGTGACGGTCCCCAGCGGTACCGCGTCGACGGGTTGGCTGCTGAGGTAGGTGGTCGCGGGCGTTGTCTTCGGGCTGGTGGCGCTGGACGCATTGGCCGGCCCGATGATGGAGGTGGACAGACGCAGCCAGCGGCCCACCCAGGCGTCGAGGTCGGCGTCCGCCTGATCGGCGTTTGAGTGAAGCGGACAGTTGTCGATGGGATCATAGATCGGTGAGCCGCCGCCCGTCGTGTCGCCGTCCGTGTTGCTGCTGAGAGGGTTGGTCATCAGGTACAGCTCGATAGCGTCGCTCAGGCTGTCGTTGTCGCTGTCCGGGTCACTGGGACTGCTGTTCCACCACAATTCGATGCTGTCGAACAGGCCGTCTCCGTCGCTGTCGACGTTGCCCGTGCTCGGATCGAAGGAGTCGTCCAGGCAGTCGTTGTCGCTGTCCAAGATCCCGGGTGTGCCGATTTCGTAGCAGCGCAGGTTGATCGAGATGTCGAGGCCCGGACTGCGCTTGTCGGTCTTGGCTGGGTTGTTCGCCCAGAAGGCGGTCGCGCCGGTCACGGTCCAGCGGGGATACAGCCCGCCGGCGAAGGGGTTGCTACGCAGCTTCGGCGACGTGAGGGCCGTCTGCACCGTGCCCGCCGTGCCGTCGGCCGTCTTGCTCGCGCTGTTGGCGATGACGACGTACTGTCCGACGCCCCCCGGCACGTTGCCGGCCCACTTCGTGTAGCCGAGCAGCCCGCAGGCGTTCTGGCCGTTGCTGTCGACGAAGCTGTTGATCAGGAAGACGCGGAACGACTGCGCCTTTCCCGTCTGGCTTGAAAGCGCGTCCAGCTCGCCCTTCGACGCTGACGGGCAGAGGATGTCGCCGTCGCCGCCAGGGCTAGCGGACGGGTCGGTGCCGGTGAACAGCGTGGTATTCCAGGTAAACGTGATGCCGAATGGCGTCCAGATCTCGTTTGCTTCATTGAGCGAGTTCGTAATCCTGGTCGAGTCCCATGCCGCCTGACCGAGCGTGCCGACCTCGGGGAACGTGAGCGGGATCGAGCAGGAGACGGCGCAATCCGGCGAGCCCGTCAGGCCCAGGTTGACGCGTAGCTGCCCGGCGCAGAGCCTCGCCGTGTTGATCTGCTTCGTCAGGAGCTGCTCGCCCGCGCTCGACTGCTCGTTCATCAGGTTCTCGGGGCTCCAGCCCGGCGGGTGGGTGAGGCAGAGGGCATGGCCCAGCTCGTGCGCGAGCGTGCTGCGCGTGGACCCGATCTCGACGGCGCTCACGGCGGTTGGGAGGATGTCGGCCCAGAAGGTCACCTGGACCTTCTCGCTGCTCTGGATACAGTCCGTGGGCCAGGTAACCGCCCAGCGCTGCGGGTCGCCCGCCTGGATCCGGTCGCCCTCGCGCGCGGGGCAGTCGCCCGTTCCGGCGAACATGCGGAAGTTGGCGCCGACGTGGCTCGCCGCGAGCGAGACCACCAGCGTGTTCTTAGGCGCGGCGAGCGCTCCCGCGTTGACGACCATCGTCGCGACCTGGCCCGGCAGGCTGGCCGTGCTCTGCTGTTGCGACTGCATGCACAACGGAGGGAAGCCCGGCGGATCGCCGCGGCCGCCGAGCACCGGCGTCGAAACGCGCACCTGACCCCAGGGCACGTTCTGCGTCACATAGTTGAACGGCAGCGGTTGCGTCGTCTCGAAGAGGTTGGTGCCGCCCAGGAAGACGCTGCTCAGCTCCGCCGACGAGCGATTCGTGACCGGGTAGATGGACGTAGGCGGAAGGCGCTCCGTCAGCCAGCTCTCCAGCGTCGTGCTCTTCGCAGCCAGCGGGTAGGGGCGCACGAGGTTGTGCTCGGGGTCGGCGCTCTCGGGCGCTGCGAGCACGTCCGGCTGGCCGTCGCAGAAGAGATCGACGCGGCCGTGCACGTTGCCCGTCACGACGTTGGCGGCCGCGCTGTTCTCGGTCCAGTCGACAGGCGAGTAGATCGCCGGCTGGCCGAGTGGGCTGCCGTAGTCGAAGTCGATGATCGACGTCATGCTCACTGGGGCGCCGATGAAGGTGGTGGGCGGGAGCGGGCAACTCTGGCCGGGCAGTGGCGTCAGGCAGAGCGGTTCGAGCTGTTGCACGCGGATCTTCGGGCTGTCGGGGAACGCGGCGAGCGCCGGCGACGCGTCGCGGGCGAATCCGAAAGCGGCCGCGAGCAGGGCGATCGTGAGGCCCGCGATTCGGAGCGGCGAGGCGGAGCTATGCCGGACGACCTTTTCGTGTGGATGGGCCGGAGCGTTCAAGATAGCGCGACCTCCCCGCCATCATTTTCCGATGACGCGAGCGCCTGTCTGTGACCTGGTTCATAGAACGGCGGGGTCGCGTCACCTACCTTAGGCGTGTCGATAGCGTAAGCGGGGACTAGAGGCTTGTCAAGATGAAACGAATCATGTTAGATAGGGGCGTTTGGTGGTCGGTGGTCGGTTCCTGGTGGCCCCGCATTCGGAGAGGAGGCGCGTCATGCGCCCACAGCGCATCTTCCTGCTCATAGCGGTCTCCCTGCTCGTGGCGCTGGCCGGTGTCGTTAGGCCGCCGGACGGTCCGTCCACGCCCGCCTCCGCCGCCACCGGCTGCGCCGACGTGGACGGCGACGGCATCGTCCACCTGATCGATGGCGTGATGGTGGCGAACTACTTCGGCACCGCGGCCGGGTCCGCGCCTGCTCAGGTCAACATCAACAAGACGGGCGCTAACATCGACCTGGCTGACGTCGTCAGCATCGCCAGCGCGCTGGACACCACCACCGGCTGCCAGGCGAGCGGCCTCGCCAACTTCAATCTCTCAGGCGGCGCGCTGGCCGTGGACGCCAACGGTGAGGTGACCACGCCCGGCGACCCCGTGCAGACCACCCGCACCGTCACTCAGAACAACTTCGACGTGAGCGTCCAGCTCACCAGCACGGCGGGCGCGGGCATCGCCGGCTTCCAAACGCGCCTCCACTGGGATGAGGCGCTCCTTGACTTCGTGCCTAACACGGCGGGCCGCAACGAAGCCTGGCAGGAGAATACCGGTCTCACCACCGCAAGCAACCAGGTGCTGGGCCCGGCGGACGACGGGGCGGGCAATGAGGCGTACGTGGAGCTGATGGCGCAGCATATCAGTGAGCCGAACAACACGTTCACGGGCCCAATCGCACAGTTCGAGTTCGCTTGCCACGCGAACGGCACCGCCAACGTCACGCTGGAGACGACCAGCTACCACACCAGTCTGGCGGCGAAGGCGAACACTCAGTACTTGCCGACGACTGCCAACGCCACGATCACGTGCGGCATGCCCAACCTGCCCGCCGTCGACCTGGGCGCCCTCACCCCGCCCGCCCCCACGAAGATCGCCTTCCTCAGCGACCGCGACGGCAATTCCGAGATATACGTTATGAACGAGGACGGCAGCGGGCAAACGAACCTCACCAACCACCCCGCGCAAGATGCCGAACCTTCCTGGTCGCCCGATGGATCAAAGATTGCCTTCACCAGCGACCGCGACGGGGACAACGAGATCTTTGTCATGAACGTTGACGGCGGCGGTCTCAAGCAGCTCACGGACAATGCCTTCTCAGAGCTGGACGCCTCTTGGTCACCGGGTGGAGCCCAGATAGCCTTCATCTCGAACTCAGACGGCGAGTTCGACGTTTACAAGATGAACGCGGACGGCACGGCAGTCACTCAGCTCACGAACGTGGCTGCTGCTGATAGCGACCCTAGCTGGTCGCCCCTCGGTAACAGGATCGCGTTTACGAGCACGCGAGACGGGGGCGACGGTGACATCTTTGTGATGGACGTTGACGGTACCGATCAGACGGCGGTGACCGCCAACTCAAGCGTGGAGGGCGAAGCTGAGTGGTCGCCGACTGCAAGCAGGCTCGCCTTTCACCGCACCGCCGGCCTGACCCGTGACATCATCGCGATGAACGCCGACGGTCTGGACGAGACCAACCTCACGCCGCCGACCGGGAGTGATCAAGACAGTTCGCCTTCGTGGTCACCGGACGGGAGCACGCTTGCGTTCACGTCGGATAGGGACGGTAACCCAGGCGAAACAGCCGAGATTTACGTAATGAACTCGGACGGGACGGCGCCTACTCGCCTTACGACGCGCATCGGTACAGAGTTCGGGAATGCCCAACCAGCCTGGCAGCCCAACCCCGTCGCCGACTCCTCCACGCCCGCACCGGACGTTACGTACGCCGGAGACGCCCCGTCTGACGCCTCGGAGTTCAGCATGACCGTCGCCTCCGGCGACGTGAACGGCGACGGCGTCGACGACCTGATCATCGGCGATCCTGTCACGAACAGCCTGGACGGGCAGCTCTCCGTTGTGTACGGTTCCACCGCCCTCGGGACCGGCGCGCCGGCCACCATCGACCTCTTCTATGCCAAACCCAACGTCGTGATCACGGCCCCTGACGGCGGCGCTAACGAGCTGTTGGGCACGGGCCTCGCGGCGGGTGACGTCGACGGTGATGGGATCGATGACATCGTCGCCACGGGCAACCACAGCGGCGACGGCCGGGCTTTCGTCATCTTTGGTCAGAACGACTGGCCGAGCACGATCGACCTGCTTTCGCCGCCCGGCGCCGTAGAGGTGCGCACGATCACCGCCGTCGACAGCGCCGACAGCATGGTCGCCGTGGCGGTGGGCGATGTCGGCGGGCCGGACGCGAAGGCCGAGATCGTCCTGGGAGCGAACTCGGCGGACGGCCCGGCGAACGGGCGCGACCGCGCAGGTGAGGCCTACGTGATCTACGGATCGGCTTCGCTGCGCAGCACGGCGACGATGAGCGCCTCCGCTGCCGACTACACCGTGATCGGCAAGGACCCGTTGGACCGGCTCGGCTGGTTCGTCGGCGTCTCGGGCAGCATTAGCAGCGACTCCACCAATGAGCTGTATCTGGGCGCGCTCCTTGCCGACGGCGGCGAGGCACCCGTGCCCGCGCGCGACGCCGCGGGCGAGGCCTATGCTATCTTCGGGCCGATAACCGGCGGGCCGACCACGCAAGACCTCTCGTCGACGCCCGCCGACGTCATCGTTGTAGGCGGGGACGTGAACGATCAGCTCTTTGCGGCGGGCGGCGGCGCGACGAACAAGGTGCTGGGCGCCATCAGCGCAAACGCCGCCGGCCCGGCGAACACCGAGGCCTTTAGCGGCGAGCTCTTTCTCAAGCAGGGCCCGTTCTCCTCGGGCACGGTGCTCGACGCCGGCTCGTCGTCGAGCACGCTGCGAGTCTTCGGCGCGGACGCGGGCGACCAGCTCAGCCCGAACGCGCCAATCGACCTCAATAACGATGGACAGCAGGACATCATCATCAGCGCATTGACCGGCGACGGCCCCGGCTTCCCGCCCGGACCACGCGCGGACGCCGGCGAGGCGAACGTCCTCTATGGAGCTGCCGGCTCACTGACCACCGGCACGATCGACTTCGGTGCGGCGCCGCCGTATGTCGTGCCCAGCCAGCGCATCTACGGCGCGGCGGCCGGCGATCACTTCGGCTACCGCCAAACGTCCGGCGACCTGAACGGTGATGGCAAGGCGGACCTGATCGTCGCGGCGCCCGACGCGGAGCACGGCGCGCGTACCAACCCGGGCAAGGTCTACGTCTTCCTCTCGGACAGCCCAACGCTCGCGCTGGACGCTGTGCCCGGCGGTGACGTCGACACGACGCGCAACGTCCACTCCGGCGAGACGTTCTCGGTCACGTATCGCATCGAGGGCGTGCCCGCGCTCGTGGGCCTCTCCTCATTCGACGTGCAGCTCAGCTACAACAACACCTTCCTCGAAGGCCTTTCGGTCACGCCGGGCGGCTTCTTCAACGTGTCGGGCGTCGGCTACAACTGCTCGCAGCAGAGCATCGGCGCGGGCACGGCGCGCCTCGCCTGCGCGTACGCCGGCCCGGCGCCCGTACCGGGCCCGGCCGGCCAGGGCGACCTGATCACGCTGACGTTCAAGGCGCGCAGCACGGCGGTCAGCTCGACGAGCATCACGACCACCAGCGCGACGCTGCTGGAGCCGGCGAAAGGCACAGCGTTCGCCTCGCCCGGCCTCCCGGTTGCGACGCTGAGCGTGGAGCTGATCGATTCCGTCGCGGGCGGCGGCGCTGGCTGCGACGATACAGCGGCCTCCGGCTGCCCGGCGGAGGACCTCAACCTGAACGGCGCGCGCGGGATCGCGCCCGGCAGCATTATCGTCGCCGATACCGCGGCGCACGTCCTGCGCCGGATCGAGGTGGAGGACGTCGATGAACCGACGAGCTTCCGCCTCGCCGGCGATGGCACGGCCGGCTTCGTGGACGGCTTCGGCACTACCGCCCGCTTCCGCGAGCCGAGCGGCATCGACATCGACTCGCAGGGGAACCTCTACGTCGCGGACGCGTGCAACCACCGCATCCGCAAGATCACGCCGGCGGGGCTCGTCACCACCGTCGCCGGCGGCGCGAACGGCGCCGTCGCCTCGGGCTGCGCGAACGGCGGCTATGCAGGCGACACCGGGCCCGCGCTCGTCGCGGAGCTGGACACGCCGCGCGACGTCGCGGTGGATGGCGCGGGCCACCTCTATATCGCGGACACGGGCAACTGTCGCATTGCCCGCGTGGACGCGAACACCGGAGAGATCACCACGATCGCCGGCATACCCGAAGACTGCGGCTTCGCGGACGGGCTGGTCGGAGTCACTCCGGGTTCGGCGCAGTTCGCCCAGCCCGAGGGTGTGGCGCTGACACCGTTCATTAGCCTCGCCCGGCCCTCGGCGCTCCTGGTGGGCGACACAGGCAACGACCGCATCCGGAAGGTGTTGGGCGGGCAGGTGACCACAGTCGCGAGCGGGCTGCAGGAGCCGCGCGGGATCGCCGTCGACGCCACCGGGCGCGTCTTCTTCGCGAACTCCGGCGCCGACACGGGCGCCACGACCGACAACCTGGTGAAGCGGATCGACCTGGACGGCAGCGTGACGACGATCGCAGGCGGCGGCCCCGGCTGCACGGAGCCGTGCGCCGCGCTCCAGCAGACGCTGGACACCACGTCCGACGTGATCCTGGCGAATGGCATCTTCGCCGTGACGGACGAGTTCGTGAAGCAGATCTTCAGCGCCGCCGATGCGCAGCCTCCAGGTACCGTCAGGCCATCACCCTGCACCTCTGGCGGCAACAACAGCGGGGACACGGCGGCGATGGCGGCGCCCCTGCTCGCGCTGGCGTTCCTGGGTACTCGCCGCTGGCGCAAGCTGAGGGTGCCTCGGCCGCGGGACGACTGATCCGGATCGGCGCGTTACGAGGAAGGGGCCCCGC
>JBBEBM010000065.1:0-7587 GCA_040882355.1 Dehalococcoidia bacterium
CAGACCCCCCGGCATGGGGCGCTGCCCCCTGCACCCCCGTTTTTCAGCACCCTGCTAGAAGCAGTCTGGAAGCGCGATCAGGCGCCAGACGCCGTCGTTGTCGCGCTGGAGATCCCAGTCGCGGTCGACGCTTTCGATTTCGCCGTCGCGGTGCACCTCCAGGCGTACCGCGACCGTCGCCCGGTCGCCCTCGATCTCGGGCAGCGTCTGGCTCTCCAGCCGCACGTCGCTGCCCCGGTCGAAGAGCGCCTCCACGTCCGCGTCGCCGACGTCGCCAGCGACGAAGCTGCGCAGCCGGTCGCCGTCCTTCTCGCGGCAGGCCTGGACGACGTTGACCACCGTCACGCTCGGATCGCCGGACGGCAGGTCCCCGGCGGGCGCGCTCGTCGGCGTCGAGGTGAGGGTAGTCGAAGCAAGATCGTCGGAGTCGCCTCCGTCGCACGAGAGCGATGCTGCCAGCACCAGCGTGAGCGCGGCCAGCCCGACGATCGTTGCGTGTCGCTGAAGCGGTCTGGAGGATCGGCGCTGCACGACCCGCTTAGCCGAAGACGCCCCGTTCGCGCAGCTCGGCGATCTGCTCCCACGTGTAGCCGAGGTCGAGCACGACTTCCTCGGTGTGCTGGCCCAGCTCGGGCGCTGCCGGAGCCACCTCCGCCGGCGTCTCGCTGAAGCGCCAGGGCGCGCCGACGACCGGTATGCGCCCCTGCGTCGGGTGGTCGACCTCGACGACGTACTCGTTCGCCCGCGCCTGCGGGTCGTTGAGGATGTCCTCGTAGCTGGCGACGGGCGCGCAGATGCAGTCCGCCGCTTTCAGCAGCGTCATCCACTCTTCGGTCGTCTTCTTCTGGAACGCCTCGTCGAGCATCGCGTACAGCTCGGCCAGGTTCGCCATGCGGTCGAAGTAGCGCTCGAAGCGCGGGTCGTGCTCGATCTCCGGCAGGTCGAGCGCCTGGCAGAAGGCCGGCCAGCGGTTCTCCGGCAGCCCGCCGATCACGCAGTAGGAGTCGGCGGTCTTGAAGACGCGCCAGATCGTCGGCAGGTAGTGGTGGCCGCGGCCCGCGCGTCCCATCCAGCGATGCGTGACGTAGTACTGGATCTCCCACGCCTGCATCGCGATCTGGCCGCCCAGCAGCGACGTATCGATCTTCTGGCCCTTGCCCGTGCGCTCTCGAGCGTACAGTGCACTGATCACCGCCATCGCCAGGTTCGCCGCGCCCACGTAGTCGGCGACGGCAGCGCCGGCGGGCAGCGGGTAGCCGTCCGCGTCGCCGGTCACGCTCAGGAGGCCGCCCTGCGCCTGCGCTGCGAGGTCGAATGCCGGATGTGTCGCGCGCGGGCCCTTCGCGCCGTAGCCTGAGGCGTGACCGTAGATGACGCGCGGGTTCACCGCGCGGAAGTCGTCGTAGCCCAGGCCCAGGCGTTCCATTACGCCGGGCCGGAAGTTGTGGACAACCACGTCGCTGCGTTCGCCGAGCTTCAGCGCGACGCCCACCGCCTCCGCGTTCTTCAGGTCCAGCGTGACGCTGCGCTTGCCGCGGTTGTGCGCCAGGAAGTAGGGGCCGAAGCGCTCCTCTCCCACCATCCCGACCATGCGCCCGAGGTCCCCGATATTCGGCACCTCCACCTTGATCACGTCGGCGCCCATGTCGGCGAAGATGAGCGAGGCCTGCGGCCCCTGCTGGAAGACGGTGAAGTCGAGGACGCGTACCCCTTCGAGCGGTCCCATCCCTGCTCCTTTCGATTCGCGGTGCTCCCTACCATAGCGAGCGCCGCCCTACGGAGACAAGGGCGCTTTTGTTGCCCCACACGTTCCCCTACTCCTATCATGAGCCGATGCCCAGCGCCGATCATCGAGTCGAGGTGCCAGAGAGCGCATGGATGACTCAAGGGTGAAGCTCGACCTCCGCGCGGTCCTCCCGATCGCCGCGCTCACCATCGTCGTCCTCGTCATCATCTTCGCGCAGATCTGCGGCAGCGAGGACGTTGTCGCGCCCGAAGTCGTCTCCACGCCGCCCGAGACGCCGACCGCCGAAGAGCCCGGCGAGACCGCGACGCCCGGCCCTTCGCCGACCGAGGAGCCCGGCGCGCCCACGGCCACCGAGGAGCCGGGCGGCGGCGAGGAGGAGCGCGACGTTGCTCGACAGGAGGACCTGACGCGCCTCGCCTTCGGCCTGGAGGCGTACCGCCAGGAGAACGACGCCTACCCGACGACCGATGGCAACGTCCAGAGCCTCTGCGTCTTCCCCGGCGACGCCGCCTGCGAGCTGGAGGAGATCATCGGCGACCTGCCGAACGACCCGCTCGGCGAGCCCGCATCCGAGAACGGCTACTGGTACGCCTCGGACGGCGATACCTACACGGTCTGGGCCCAGCGCGAGACCGACACCGTTCCCGAGTGCCCCGATCACCCCTCCCATCTGGAGGGAGTCGACTCCCTCCAGTGCGCCCAGGGCTCCGCGTCGCCGCCCCCCACGTAGGGCGGCGCGGCCCCGGTCACCGTTTTTCGAAGGTTCAGGCGGGCCCGGAGAGAATGGCTGGCGCAGGGCAAGGGGCCGGGCTCTTCCATTCTTGGCCCCGCTCGGCACCCGCGCGCCTTCAGCCAAGGCTGGGCGGCGCCGCTGACAGGGCCATACGGGCCTTCCTTCCGCGTGTCGAGGATCGCGAGAATAGAGAAAGGAGGGTCATGATGAAGCTCGATCGGTTCACTCGGGAAGACGCTCAGCGGATCGGCACCGCCATTGGGATTGACTGGCAAGCCAGCGCTGTCGATCTCGATCAGTTCCGCATCGGCCTCCACGTCGAACTGGAGCACGGCGCCAGCGATCCGCAGACGGATGTGACTCACGACGACGAAGTCACGACTGGGAAGATCGCCTTCGCTCACCTGAAGGAGATCCCGGACTACTACACGCGACTGGAAAAGATGGAGGCCGAGGCGGAAGGCCGATAGCTTCGTCCAGCCGCGAAGGGAGGATGTCGCTTGCTCGGAATCGAAAAGGTGGCCGGGTTACCTCTGCACGTCTTGATCGTTCACTTCGCGGTCGTCCTTGTTCCGCTCGCTGCTGTCAGCCTAATCGCCACGGGCTGGAGGGCTGACTGGCGCAGGCGGTATGGCCTGGCGATTGCGCTCATCGCCATCGTGGGCGCCGCCTCGGCATTTGTCGCCGCGCAGAGCGGCGCGTCGCTCGCGCACACAGTCAGGCAATCGGCTGCCGCGAGCAATCAGCAGACCGTCAACAGTGGCGGAGGAAGGGTGTCCTTAGGCGAGCATCCGGAGCAGGGTGACAATGCGGAGGTCGCGGCGATCACGTTCGCGGTCGCCGCGGCTCTCCTCTTCGGCCTCGAACAGTGGGGCGACCGGATTCAAATCGTTGGGCCGGAAGTCGCGCGCTGGCTCCCGATGGCAGCCTACATCGCGGCGTCCGGTCTGGGCGCGGTCGCCCTCTTCACGATGATCGTCGCAGGGCACTCAGGCGCCACGCTCGTCTGGAAGGACGTGGGCAACTTCGTTTCGTCAAACTAGTCAAGCCCCAGGTCCGTCGGCCTTAGCTTGCTGCGGTCTCGTTACCCCGCCCCGCTGCCACCCGCCCCTTCGCGCTATCCCGCCGCGCCAGTATCCTCACTCTCGACTACCGGGCGCCGCTCGTCCTGCGTAAGGAAGGGCCGCGCGGCCGCGGCCAGACGTGCAGGGATCGCGTCACGGAGCGGCCCGCCAGCCGCGGAGGAAGTCCGCTCTTCCTAAGCCAAAAGAGGACCCGTTTTCACAAAACGAAAGGCCGCCTCTCGCGTGCCAGGGCACCGGACTGAGCGCAACGGGAGCGCCTCGTGCCCTCTCCCGCTCCGGGAGAGGGTCAGTCGAAGACTGGAGTGAGGCTGAAACGAAACGACACGTTTCGCGCGGCTTGCCCTGGGCCTGTCGAGAGGCTACCCCTCCACCCGCACGACGCCCTGGGCGCCGTCGACGGTGACGCGCTGGCCGTCCTTGAGCATCTGGGTGCCGTTCTGCGTGCCGACCACGCACGGAATGCGATACTCACGCGCGACGATCGCGCAGTGAGAGAGCACCCCGCCCGAGTCGGCGACGACCGCCGACACGCTCGCGAAGAGCGGCGTCCAGGCGGGCATCGTCATCTCGCAGACCAGGATGTCGCCCGGCTGGAGCTTGTGCGCTTCCGAGAGCGAGTGGACGACGCGGGCGGTGCCCGTCACCGTCCCGGCGGACGCGCCGATGCCGGTGATCACCTTCGGATCGCGCGAGGCCTCGCGCCGCTCCCCGAAGAAGAGCTTGCTCATAGGGTTCTCGGCGGCTTGAGGCGGCGGAAGGGTGCCGAGCTCGCGCGGCGGCACCACGCGCGACCAGCGTTCGCGCTCCGCGCGGCGCTCCTCGACCAGGGCCCGCCAATCGCGGCCTCCTTCGGCTCCGCTCAGGACAGGCTCCGGCTCGTTCGCGGCGACCGGCAGCTCGTCGACGGTCAGGTAGAAGACGTCGTCGCGCGCGGCGATCGTGCCCGCACCGGCGAGACGCCGGCCAAACTCCAGGAACGGCAAGCGCAAGAGCACGGTGTTCATCTGATCGATGTAGAAGTTGTGGTTCTCCTGGATCGGCAGGTACTGCTGCGCGACGCCGAGCATCATCTCGAAAAGCGGGCGGCCTTCGTGCCCGTCGAGCATCGCCATCGTCTCCTCGACGAGCTGCTCGCGCTCGTTGCGGGAGCGGCGCTCGCTGAGGGCGGGATCGGCCTCGTCCGGCGAGGCGATCATGTCGCGCAGGGTCGCGAGCGCGATCGACGGGTCTTCGGCCCAGGCCGGATCGGCCAGCTCGAAGGCGTCGCTGCGCCAGCCGTACTCCTCGAGGTACGTCTGCAGGTCGTCCCAGAAGGCGCGCCCTTCCGGCGAAGCTTGCAGCTCGCCGGCGAGGGCGTCGATGGGTGTTTCGCTGAACAGCGCAACGACCGCCGGCTGCTCGCGAGCGCGACGGCTCAGGTCCCAGAGCGCCTTGCCCGACTCGACGCTCTTGTTCTCGAAGCCCTGAAGCAGGAGGTAGTGCTCGTTGTTCTGCGGCTTGCCCAGGAAGTGCTCGTACATCTCGGCAAAGCGAGAGGCCGCGCCCATGACCGGGATCACGACCTGCATGTGGATGTCCCAGGCCCTGACGCGCATTCGCTTCGCCTCGTCGATGAAGGCGAGCAGCTCGTCCATCGAGGCGCCCGCGTAGTCGAAGTCGCGCAGGCGCTGGTTGATCGACTGGATCTCGGGCAGATACTCCTGCTCCCACGTCTGCGTCAGCACCGGCAGGCGGCGCATGAACTCCTGCTCCACGTCGGGCCACCAGGGCGGCGGGAACGAGACCGCGCCGCCGTCGAACACGTTGCTGTTGTAGTTGTAGCCGTTCACGACGAAGCTGTGCATGGTGAGCGGGATCGCGATCGCCCGGAAACCGATCGTCGAGCCCTCCACGAACGCGGGCGCTTCGAACGTCGCGGTCAGCGGCGTCAGCGGGTGAGGCTGGTGCATCTGGTCCCAGGTCCAGAAGTGGGTCTCCATGCCGGGTTCAGGCCACTGGACGGGGAAGTTGTCGGGCGCGGGTAAGGGGGTGGCGTGGGTCACGGTATGCTAGTCCTCCCTCTAGGCGGACATAATAGCAGCGGCTTCCGGAGCAGGACAGGAGGCCGCCTGTCCGCTGCGAACGCATCCGGCTATCATGGCGCTATGCGACAGTCGATCTCGGAGCTGGAGGCGCGTCGCCTGCTGGGCGGCGGTCCCGTCGTGCTAGTGACGACGGCGTGGCGCGGCAACTACAACGTGATGCCCGCCGCGTACACGACGCCGCTCAGCTTCAACCCGCCGTTGATCGGCATCGCTGTGCACGCGTCGCGCCACACGCACGACATGATCAAGTACAGCGAGGAGTTCGCGCTGAACATCCCGACGCGCGAGCTGCTCGACCACTGCCAGTACCTGGGCAGCGTCAGCGGCCGCGATCTCGACAAGCTGGACCTGACCAAGCTGCCGACGTTTCGCGCCCGCAAGGTGGACGCCCCGTTGCTGGAGGGCTGCGTTGGCTACATCGAGTGTGGGGTGAGCGACGCCTATGTCATCGGCGACCACACGCTCTTCGTCGGCAAGGTCGTCGCTGCCCAGGCGGAGAAGGACGCCTTCGACGAGACGTGGCTGCTCACCGACCCGGAGCTCAAGCCGCTCCACTACCTCGGCCTGAACCGCTACGCGCTGCTCGGCGATGTCCTGGAGGCGCGAGTGCCCAAGGCCGAAGGTGAGGAGTCGACCGAAGAGCAGGTCGAGGCGGGCGTCGACGAGGCCGGCGGCGAGACGCGCGAACGGCGCGAACGCGCGGCCAACGATGCCGAGCACCGCCGCCGCGAAGGCCTGGACGAGGTCAGGTAAGCTTCGTTGCATTCAGCGCGCCGGCCTTCGACGCCTGCCCTCTGTGCCGTTCAGCGTAGGTCTTTCGGCACGGGCAAATGTGCCCTTCGGCAGTAGTGACGGATGCCCCTGCGTGCGACATTACCTGTAGAAAGGAGGGCCACGTATGGAACGAACAGGAGCGCTCTCGTTGGGCATCGCGGCCTGGTTGGGCATTTCTGCTCTCGTAGCGCGGCGAGTCCGCACGCTGGGTTAGAGAGACGCAGGCGCCGGCTTGACCGCGCGGCGATTCGTATTCACCATTGTCCTAGAACTTGCGGGCCAAACGGCCCTATCAATCGGTCCGCGTTCAGACCTAGGCTGCTGTTAACGCTAAGGAAGGAGAGACACTATGGAGAAGCTAGGTAGGTTGGCGAGACTGGCTAGGCACTGGGTGTGGCTGATGCCGCTCGTGGTCGGTATCGCATTCGTCGCTGGAGGGATGTACATGATCCTGCAGGGACGCAACGCGCACAACGATGTCCGCGACAGCATCGTCCAAGAGGACATCACGGTTTCCGAGGACGCTCCTGCGTTCGGCGGCGAGATGGTCGACTCGGCGGCCAAGGCGGACGCTCAGGCCGACGTGATTCTGGAGCATACGCTGGCAGCTACAGGCGGATATCTGTACGCGCAGATGGGACAGTACTATCTGCCCGAGGGTAACTACCTGCTGCCCAACGGCACCTACATGACAGCGGACGGCGGAACGACCCAGGACGCTGCTCTCGCCGAGAAGGATGACGAGGGCAACCCAATCAATACGACCACGGACGTGGCGCTGGCAGCGAAGAACTCTAACGAGGAGCCCATCCGGGCCTGGACCAGCGACAAGACGCTGGCTGCAACCGACAGCAGCGGCAGCCCCGTCCCGAACTCGCTGCGCAACACGGCTCAGACATCCGCCTTCCTGCGGACAAGCCTTGGTGTAGCGGTCATGGGCTTCAAGGTCTCCGACCTGGTTGTCGGCCTGGGCGTGTTCCTCTTCTTCATCGGCGTGATGAGTGTGATCATCATGTCGCCGGTTACTTACTGGGCTTCGGTCGTCGCCGACGAGCACGAGCGTAGCCGTGTCAAGGAAACTGCCGCCGAGATGGCCCCAAAATCCCCGCAGGCTAGGTAAACGCGCGCTCCCTCAACTCTTCTCGATAGGCAGGCAGGGGGGGG
>JBBEBM010000065.1:7599-13435 GCA_040882355.1 Dehalococcoidia bacterium
CATTCGCCCGGCCTGCCTGCGCTCTGCGCGTCCCATCCGATCACTGGCGTACCCGAATCCGCCAGGTGGGCTTGACAGAGATCGCCCTCCGATGGTATGTTCTCCACAAGAACAGTCGTTCCGAATAGAAGATCGGAGGGGTCACAATGAAGGGACTCTCGACCAAGCAGCAGAAGATCCTGGACTTCCTGCGCAAGTTCATCCGCGAAAAGGACTACCCGCCAAGCATCCGCGACATCCAGCTCGGCTGCGACATCAGCTCGACGTCGGTGGTGGATTACAACCTGAAAGCGCTTGAGCGGCTGGGCCACATCCGGCGCGACCGGGAGGTCTCCCGCGCCATCGAGTTGCTCGACGGCAGCGGGCGGCGCCCCTACACGGTGCCTGTGCCGATCATCGGCACGATCGCGGCGGGCGAGCCGATCCCGGTGCCTGGCGAAGACACGTGGTCGAACATCGACTACGACAACGTCGTCGAAGTGACCGAGGACATGACGCGCGGCCGCGAGCAGGTCTACGCGCTCAAGGTGAAGGGCACCTCGATGATCGACGCGCTGGTCAACGACGGCGACGTCGTGATCATGGAAGCGACCAGCTCGGCCGACGACGGCGACATGGTCGCGGCGTGGTTGAAGCGCGAGGGTGAGGCGACCCTCAAGAAGATCTACCGGGAAGGCGAGAAGGTCCGCCTCCAGCCCGCCAACGTCACGATGCAGCCGATCTACACCGACCGCGACAATGTTGAGGTGCAGGGCCGTGTGCTGGCGCGGATCGGCCAGATGAGCTAGCAGGCGCCCCTCGCCGTTTTCGCGAAGAGCAAGCGCGGGAGTCTGCCTGACGCCTACCTCCTAATCCAGCGCTATACTGCGTCCGGTGGGGGATGCGACCCCTCTGTCAAGGCGCCTTCGGTCGACTACCATGAGCGAGGCCATCCTCGAAATCCGCGACCTCTCCGTCCATTACGCCCACGGGCCGCAGCGGGCCAAGGCTGTCGACGGTGCAAGCTTGTCGCTGCGCCCGGGGGCCGTCCTGGCCCTCGTTGGGGAGAGCGGATGTGGCAAGACGACCCTGGCGCTCGCGATCCTGGGCTTGCTGCCCTTCCCGGGACAGGTTGTCGGCGGCGAGATCATGTTCGATGGGCGCGACCTGCTCTCGTTGCCGGAGCCTGACCTGCGGCCGCTGCGCGGGCGGGCCATCTCGATGATCTTCCAGGACCCAATCGCTGGGCTGAACCCCGTCCTGTCCATCGGCCAGCAAGTGGAAGAGGTGATCACCACCCATCTGCGCGCGTCCAAGCAGCAGGCGCGCACCATGGCCCAGGCTGCGCTGGCCCGCGTCGGCCTGGCCGATCCGGAGCGCCTGAGCAAGCGGTATCCGTATCAGCTCTCCGGTGGCATGTGCCAGCGCGTCGTCATCGCCATCGCCACTGCGCTCAACCCGAGCGTCATCATCGCCGACGAGCCCACATCGGCGCTCGACGTGACGATCCAGGCCGGCATTCTTAGCGAGCTACAACGGCTGCGGCGGGAGCAGGGCGTGGCGATCCTGCTGATCACGCACGACCTGGGTGTCGTCGCGCAGATGGCGGACGAGGTGGCCGTGATGTACGCAGGCCGCATCGCCGAGCACGGACCCACGCGCGACGTCTACCGCGAGCCTCGTCATCCATACACATGGTCGCTCTTCGCGACGCTGCCACGTGTCGATAGGGCGGACCGGCCACTCCTGCCCATCCGCGGCGCGCCACCCGATCCGAGCGAGCTGCCGGACGAGTGCGCGTTCGTGCCGCGCTGCGGCAAGGCGCTCAGCCTCTGTCGCGAGCAGCCTTCGCCCGCCTTGACCGAGCTGGCGCCCGGCCATCGAGCGGCCTGCTACAACCCCGTCGTGCACCAGGAAGCGTGAGGGCTAGTTGGGTTCTATGAAGCGCGCGCAGGCCGCTGCTGCGCCAGCGTGGCGAGCTCCACGAGGAGCAACTGGAGCGCCGTCTCTTCGTCGAACTGTCCGCGTTTGATGCTCAGGTCGGCGTCCAGGAGCATGCGGTACGCCGCGCGCAGCCGGTCGATGCTGTAGGCCGGCGCTTGCTGGAGCAGCTTCTGCACGACGAAGCCTTGCATGCGCAGGCGTCCCGCGATCTCCGGGGCGCGCAGGCGCTTCGCCATCAGATCCTTCGTCTGGATCAGGAGCCGGTATTGGCGGGCCACCATCGTGAGCAGCCGCTGCGGCGGTTCGCCCTCAGCGAGGAGGCGCTGGAGCAGATCGAGCGCAGCGCCCGACCGTCCTTCGATTGTGGCGTCGACCATCGCGAAGACGCTCGGCTCGCGGGCGAAGCTGACGAGCGCGCGCACGTCGTCCCCGGTGACCGCGCCTCCGCCGGCGTAGACGCCCAGCTTCTGGATCTCGGTGTCCAGCGTCCAGAGCTGGTTGCCCACAAGCGCCGCCAGCGCCGCAATCGCGCGCGCGTCCAGCGCGACCCCGTGGCGCTCGGCGCGACGCTTGATCCACATCGCGACCTCGCCCTGTTTCGGCGGAGCGAACGCCTGTACGCGGGCGTCGGGAGGTAGGGCCTTCAAGAACGGGTTCGCGTCCGAGATGTCGCCTTCCATGAAGACGAGCGCCGTCGCCTGCGGCAGATCACTCAACGCGGCGGCGAACGACTCCCAGGCGCCGAGCGCCGCGGGCGTTTTGCGCCGGCTCCTGCGGGCACCCTGTTGCGGCTCGAAGCGGCGCATCAGGTCGTGGACGACGACGAGCCGCCGCGCGCTCATGAAGGGCAGCGTCTGGCAGACAACAAGCAGCTCGTCCGGCTTGGCGCTCGCGCCGTCGACGCGGACCGTGTTATCGCCGAGCGCGCCGTCGGAGTCCAACTCCGTTCGCAGCGCGTCGAGCGCCTCGTGGGCGGAGAAGTCGTTCTTGCCGTAGAAGGCCGCGATCATCAGTCCAGGTTCGCCTTCCAGCCCATCCAGACGACAGCCGCTACACCACCGAGGATGAGCACGCCGGGCCAGAGCAGGTTCATCGCGAACTCGCCGAGCCGCTCCGCGGTGTCGCCAGTAGAAGCGCTGACCGCTCGATACGCGGCGAACGCTCCCGCGACGAGCAGCCCGAGTACGACCGACCACATCAGAAGCAGCAGGTCATCGCGGCTGAGGAGGCGGCGTCGATTGGACATGGGTTCGTGATGGCGATAGGTTCGTCGAGTCATCATATCGCTTGCGTCAGTGGGAGGGGAACCGTAGCCTGGGCCTGGTGTTGGTCGTCGCTATCGTGCTGCTGGTGATCGGGTTCGGGCTGTACCTGGGCGCGTTCGCCCAGGGCCCCGGTCCGTCCATGGCCGACCGGCCGATTCAAGCCTGGATGTTCTTCGCCGCGACCGTGTCGATGGTAGCGGGCTTCCTCTTCCTCGTGGCGTAGCTGCATATGGAGGACGAACTAGACAACAGAGACGCGAAGGAACTCAAGCCAGAGCGCGCCAAGGGCGCGCTAGCACTCGTGGGCGCGTGGGCGAGCATGACCGACGAGGAGATCGACGCATTCATCGCTCACGTCTACGCTGAACGCGCCAAAGACACTGGCCGCCCGGTGCTTCTCAAGACCTAATGCGACCGATCGTGGTCAGCCCGCCACCACCCTGAGCGTGCCCACCATCCCGTAGGCTTCGTGGTTCGGCAGGTGGCAGATGTAGGCGTAGTCGCCGGGTTTGTCGAACTGGATGGTCGTCGTGCGCGTGGAGAATGCGGGAACAGTGACCTCCGTCGGTATGCTGTCGTGATACGGCTCGGTGCCTGTACGATGCCGCGCGTGCATCTCCGGCGAACCGACCATCCACTCGTGCTCGATGGGGTCGTCGTTGCGCAGGATGATCGTCACGGGCTCTCCCGCCGGCACCTCGACCACCGCCGGCTCGAAGTGCGAGTAGCGGATCGCGATGGTCGCGTGGTCGGATGGGCCCTCGTCGCAGCCAACTGCGCCCAGCAGGACGAGAGCCAGGACCAACGAGAGGCCGGCTACGCCCCGGCCTGCCATTGCTCCGCACCCTGCTGCCGGGCCCGCACGCCGATGACGACGAGGATTGCGATCGAGGCGGCGGTGACCGCCGCGATCAACCCCAGGGGTACACCATCGCTGCCCGTGCCAGGCAGCGCCAGGCCGGCCGCGACGGGTGACGGCCTGTTTGCGCCGCTGGCGTCGATCGCGAGGTCGAAATCGAGGTCGGCGGCAGCGCTGTTCACCTGGAGCTTCGTGAGCCAGGCAGAGCGCGGGACCCAGCTCATGCCCTCGTCGGAACGCAGGTCGTCCAGCAGGAGCGTCGTTGCCGCGTCGTTGTGCGCGAGCGCGAGGGCGTCGCTCGGCGCGGGGAGCAAGGCGGGCTGCTCGTCGGTGAGCAGATAGACGTCCGCATCGACAGGGTCCTCTGCCTGCTTACCGAGGCCGAGGATGCGCAGGGGCACCCACGGGTTCGATGTGGGCATGGTGATGTGGACCGGCGTGCCGTCGCCGACCTGCTGGCCGCGGGCGGCTGCCGCTTCGCCATCGAAGACGGCGGCGAGGAAGATGGGGCTGCGCTGGGCGTAGAAGTCGAGCACCTCGGGCGCGTCCGGCGAGAGGCGGAAGCCGTGCTCTTGCGCCCAGGTCGCGACGGCTGGACCGCCGCCTTCCAGGACAGTGATGTCTAGCGCGTCGATGCGCACCTCCTGCAGCACTTCGGCAGGCGCGAAGCCCGCCGCTGAGCGTTGCAATAGTCCGTCACCTTCCGCCAGAGGCGGTTGCGTCTCGATGGCGAGCCGCTGGAGCGTCCAGGCGCCGCCTCGCTCGACCTTCGTCGGGACGGCGGGCAGGGGGATCAGCGTGCCGAACTCGCCGCCGCCGCCCTGGAACTCGAAGGCGGTGACGTAGTGCTCGACGCCGTCGTGGTAGGCGGCGAGCGTGCTGGTGCGTCCGAGGTTCACCGCTCCGTTCGAGCCGATCAGCCCGGCGCAGGCCAGCACGGAGCTGGCGTTGATGAGCGCGGTCCCGCCCAGCGCGGCGGCGATGACGATGGCTATCGTGAGTGGTCGCATCGGGTTACCTCCCAGGCAAGAGTGCCTAGGAGTATGACGACGCGGGGCTCGTTGGGGTTCCCTTCGTCAGGGGCGAATCGGTGTGGCGGGAGTGCATGGGAGTCGAACCCACCTGGGACGGCACAACCGCCCCACAACGGTTTTGAAGACCGCAGGAGCCACCGGGCCCCATCCACTCCCAATTCGGAGTCTACGGTTCGGCGTCGGGGCGGGACAAGCTGGTCTTAGTCCGGGAAGTGGTCGCTGATGTAGTGGTCGGCACGGATGGCGGCGGTGGCGCCGTCGCCGGCGGCGGAGACGACCTGTCGCGCGGAGTTCACACGCACGTCGCCGGCTGCGAAGAGGCCGGGCACCTCGGTCTCCATCCACTCGTTCACGTAGATGTGGCCGCCCTCGTCCATCTTGAGGTTGCCCTTGAGGTAGTCGGTGTTGGGGTGGAGGCCGATGAAGATGAAGATGGCGTCGACGTCCAGCGTCGACTCCTCGTTCGTCTCAACGTTGCGCAGCTTGAGGCGCTTCACGGCGTCGTCGCCTTCGACCGACTCGACGACGGTGTTCCAGACGAACTCCATCTTCGGGTTGGCGAAGGCGCGCTCCTGGAGGATCTTGCTGGCGCGGAGCTGGTCGCGTCGGTGAATGACGTAGACCTTGGAGGCGTAGCGCGCCACGAAGAGGCCTTCGTCCATCGCCGCATCGCCCCCGCCCACGACAGCGCAGACCTGGTCCTTGAAGAAGGCGGCGTCGCAGGTCGCGCAGTAGGAGACGCCCTTGCCGATCAG
>JBBEBM010000066.1:0-13329 GCA_040882355.1 Dehalococcoidia bacterium
CGTCGGGCTCATAACCCGGAGGTCGAGGGTTCGAATCCCTCCCCCGCTACCAACGAACCGGAGAGAACGCCCCTCACCCTGAGGGGCGTTCTGCTATCCTTGGGCGAACCAGAGGTGGAACCCAGAATGCAGGACTTCGAAGGCAAGGTCGCTGTCGTCACCGGCGGCGCGAGCGGCATCGGCCTCGGTCTGGCGACCCGCTTCGCCGAGGAGGGCATGAAGGTCGTCCTCGCGGACGTCGAGGCGCCCGCGCTCGAAGCGGCGGTCACGAAGCTGCGGCAGCAGGAGCACGACGTGCTCGGCGTGCTCACCGACGTCTCGATCGCTGAGTCGGTGGAAGACCTGGCCCGGAAGGCGCTCGAGGCATACGGCAAGGTACACGTCCTCTGCAACAACGCGGGCGTCGGCGGCGGGCGCGGCCCCATCTGGCAGAGCAGCTTCAACGACTGGCAGTGGGTCTTCGGCGTCAACTTCTGGGGCGTCCTCCACGGCATCAGGACGTTCGTGCCGATCATGCTCGGCCACGGCGAGGAGGGCCATGTGGTCAACACCGCCTCGATGGCCGGCCTGGTATCGGGCGCTGGCATCTACGGCGTTACGAAGCATGCCGTCGTCTCGCTGTCGGAGTCGCTCTACCTCCACCTGCAGATGGCGCAGGCGAAGCTTGGTGCCTCGGTCCTCTGCCCCGGCTTCGTCAGCACCAACATCGCGGACGCCGAGCGCAACCGCCCTGCCGAGCTGCAGAACGAGAGCGGGGCCCCGCTGAGCGAGTTCGAGCAGGCGATCCGCGACCGCATGCGTGGGCAGATCTCGGGAGGGATGCCGCCGGAGCAGGTCGCGGGGATCGTCGTCGAAGCGATCCGCGCCGGGCAGTTCTGGATCACGACCACGGACGAGTTCGACGAGATCGTGCGGACGCGTATGGAGGGGATCCTGGAGCGCCGCAACCCCGAGCTGAGATTGCTCGGCTAGGAGGTCCGTCATGTCCAACATCCTTGTCACGTCGCTCCAAAACCGAGTGCGCGCGATGAACGAGCTCTGGGAGCGCGCCGTCTCCGACATGACGCTGGAGCAGGTCAACCACCAGGAGCGGCAGAGCGTGCTGCCCATCGCCTTCAGCCTCAGCCACTTCATCCGCGCGCAGGACCAGTCGATGAGCATCGTCTTCCTCCGCGAGCAGCCCCTCTGGGACGCGGGCGGCTGGGCCCAGAAGGTCGGCGTCACCGTCGACCGCCTGGGCCGGGAAGAGACCGTAGAGGAGATGGAGCAGCTCCGCTTCGCCGACTTCGAGGCGTGGAAGTCGTTTCAGGCGCAGGTCATCGCCCGGACGGCCGGTGTCCTGGCCGGCCTCACCTCCGAGGCGCTGGCCGAGGTCGTCATGCCGCAGCTCCCGGCCCATATGCAGAACATCTTCTGCGCCATGGTCATCGGCCCCGGCGCTCCGCTGCGAAAGCTCGACGTGATCGAGTGCTTCGTCTACCAGCACGGCCTGCGCCACATGGGCGAGATCGAGCACGGCAGGGCGCTGGTGGGGCTCGGCGGCATGACCAGCTAGCCGCGGGTGCGGCTCCCCTTCGCGCCCTGCGCCCTTTCCCTTGCCCGCACGGGCAGACCCGGCTATAGTCGGATCAACAGCCCGCATGTCGACTGAACTGCTAGGGAAAGCGCTCACCGAGGCCAGGATCGCCCGTGGGCTGACGCTTCGTGACGTGGAGCGCGACACCCGCATCTCCCTCAAGTACCTGCAGGCGTTGGAGGACGGCCAGATCGAGGAGCTTCCCGCTCCCGTCTACGCCCGCGCCTTCACCCGCACCTACGCCCAGTACCTGGGCCTGAACGCGGCGCCCCTGGTCCAGCGGTTGCCCGGCGCGAGGCCGGAAACCGAGCCCGAGCACTCGCTGCCGCCCTTCCCCAGCGTCAACCGCGAGGTGATGGTACCGCTGCTCTCGGCCAACTGGCTCGTCGTCGGCGTGGTGGTGGCCATCCTCTTCGCCGTTGGCCTCGTCCTCTTCTGGAACCGCGGCGGCGAGGGCACCGAGACCGTCACGTCGAACCCGCCGGTCGGTGAGGAGCCCGCCGAGGGCGCCGAGCAGCCCACGCTGCCCCCTGACCAGCCGCCCCCGACCATCGTCGTGGAGCCGGGCATCGTCCCCGACGTCGAGGGTGTGAACGCCTTGCTCGCCATCGACGCCGTGAACCGCGCCGGGCTCCCCTACATGATCATCGAAGTAGAAGACGAGGACGCGCAAGCGGGCGTCGTCCTCCAGCAGAGCCCCTCGCCCGAGACCGAGGCCGACGAGAACACCGTGGTCACGCTGGTCATCGGCCGGAGCCCCTAACTCGCCCGCACCTATCTCGAACGCCAACCGTCGAAGGCCCAATCACCGAAGGCCAGGTTTCAGCCTGGCGAAGCGTGTGCCCGCCCTCGCCAGCCAGCGCTAGTGGCGCCCGTAGGGACAGAGCTTCAGCTCTGTCCGCCCATATACTGCGTTGATGTGGATGGCAGCCCGCCACTGAGAATGCGGTAGCTCCTGTCATTCTGAGCGAAGCGAGGAATCTGGCCCCGCGAGGCAGAGCGCTGCAATGTGCAGAACCGGCCAGCGGACACACTTCGAAGGCCAGGCTTCAGCCTGGCAGAGCGCTGCTCCCTAGAACGCCTGCTCCACCTCGATCTGCGAATCCACCAACTCCGCGTCCAGCCGCGTATGCTCCACGAAGGCCACGACTGTCTCCAACATCTGACGCGCGTGGAGCGCGTCGTTGGAGACGCAGGTGACACCCAGGGTCGCGATCTGCCAGCGGTCGTTGTCGTCCACTTCCGCCACCGACACGTTAAACTTGCTCCGCAGCCGCGCAGTCACCGACCTCACGACCGCCCGCTTCTCCTTTAACGAGGCCTTGCCTGGCAGCCGGAGCGTCAGCCGGCACGCCCCGACGATCATCGGGCCGAAGCAGGCGCCGGGCCGCCGAACCTTGGGACTGGGGAACCCAGCGGGTAGGCCTGCTGCTCAACCCCCAACTTCACTGGGATCCGGATCGCCCGGCTCGTCTTCATCGCCCGGCCACGACGCGGCGTCGTCCGGCCCAGCATCGTCGTTCGCCCAGGCCTCTGGGCCGTCCTCTGCCCCCTCGTCCGTTTCCTCGCCCTCCTCTGCCAGCGCCTCCCCTTCGAGGGCCGCGAGGCCGTTTACGCCGGCGGTCAGGGAATCCATGCCGTCCTCCTCGATCGCGGGCAGCGGCGGCAGGTCATCGAGCCGCTGGAGCCCGAAGTACTCGAGGAAGCGCACCGTGGTGCCGAAGAGCACCGGCCGGCCCGGCCCGGGCGCGCGGCCGACCTCTTCCACTAGCCCCCGCGCCTGGAGCGTGGCTACGGACTGGTCGGAGTTGACGCCGCGCACCGACTCGATGCGGGCGCGCGTGATCGGGTTGCGGTACGCGATGATCGCCAGCGTCTCCAGCGCCGCGCGTGAGAGCCGGCCGTGGGTCACCTCCAGGAACCGCTCGATGTAGGGGGCGGCGTCGGGCGCCGTGGCGAGCTGTACGCGGTCGCCCAGGCGCTGTATCAGCAGCCCGCGGCCGTTCACCGACTCGACGAGCTGCTCGATCGCGCGCTCGATGCGCTGGCGCGGTACGCCCAGGCTCTTCGAAAGCGCGCCGATCTCTTGCGGCTCCTCCGCCACGAAGAGCAGGCTTTCGATCACCGCCGGCAGCCGGTCAGGCGCCGGCGGGTCGATCTTCGCTTGGTGTCTCCGAGATGTCATGTGGCGACCCCGATGAGCTGGTCGGCGGAGCGAACGGTCCCGGCCCCGCTCCGCCTGATGCGGATGGCGCTGGCTGTTCGGGCGAAGCTCCGCCTGATGTGGACTGCGCTGGCTGCTCGGGCGAACCTCCGCCGGAGGCGGGCTGCGCAGGCAGGCGGTCCCAGCCCGTATAGCCCGAGGTCTCTGCGCCGGAGGGGGCCTGCGGCGCTGTCGAGGGCGACGCGCTCACCCCGGCGGCGGCCGGCGTGGGCGTTGCTTCCGTCCGGGCCACCTGCAGCTCTCGATAATGAAGCTCGGCTTTCGGCGGGCCGGTCAGCGCCACGCCCATCCGCCCTTCGATGAGCTGCTGCGCGCGATGACATGCTTCCTCCGCAACGAGCGCCAGGTCGGCCTGCGCGCCCACGTGCAGGTCCAGCTTCACTTCGGCCTTCGAGCCGCGCCCGATCACGACGGCCTGCGCCTGCAGGAGCTGGGGCACCGCCCGCAACTCCTCCTCGACCCGCAACGCGATCTCGTCGGTGCCGATGCGCGCCTCGCCGGATCCCACCTTTGTGACGGTGAGCTGGCCGCTCTCCGGCGGCGCCAGCTCGATGATGATGATCATCAGCGCCAGCAGCGCGAAGATCAGGCCACCGAAGGTGATGATCAGCTTCGCCGCGTCGTTGTTGTGGTCTTCCAGGTAGCCGCCCAGGTCGAGGATGCGGGTGATGCTCTCGTCCGGGGCGCCCCAGGCGAGGAGGATGATCACGAAGATGACGAAGACCCAGAGCAACGACGTCCCGATGATCAGGACGCGGTTGGTGACATCCATGCATACCTCCTGCTCCGGGTGGGCCTGGCGGCGAAACGTTCGCGCCCGCGCACTGCGGGCGAAGGGTGAGACAGAGTGCGGGTGGCTGCGCGTGTGAGCACGGCTGCAGCCATCATACCGTATCGCGTAAGTGTGTCAACGCCTCCCGCTTCACAGGGGGAGGCGTTGACGTGAGGTGATCCTAGACCTGGTTGCTGGCGGACCGGCTGCGCTGTCAGAGCAAGGAGCGAGGGAAGAGTCGTTGTTGGTATCCGCAGGCGGTAAACCCGCAGACAGGGCAGCAGGCGCAGCCTTCGCCGTAGACCAGGGGGCCTCCACAGTCAGGGCAGCGATGTCGTCTCATGGCGTCCTCCTCGGTGGGACAGATGTTCTGTTCGACGTTAGAATAGCAGAACGGGCGTTCTCTTGTCAACGCCCCAGCCCAAGGCCGCTCGCGAACCGGGGATCCTATGGTCTCCGATCGGGTGGCGGGCTCAACAACTGAATCCGGAGCGGGGGCCCGGGCACCTCTTTCGAGTCTATTCCGCGCCTATTCGAGCGGATCAGCGTAAGAGCACAAGAAGGCGCGAATAGGGAACATCCCTAGTGAGGTCGATACTATAAGCATGGCCGGAAACGTGCCGCAATCGCCTTCAGGGTGGAAGGTGCGGCGCAGGGAGAGCGCCCTTCTCGTCACCTTCTGCCTGTTGACGGCCCTCGCTCTGCTGTGGGCCCTCCCTGGCTCGACCCAGGCGGGCGGGCTCACGCTTGTCGTCAACAGCACCGGCGACACGCCCGACAACGACTGGGGCAATCCCGCATGCAACGACGGCGCCGGCAACTGCACCCTCCGGGGCGCCATCGAGCAGGCCAACGCCTATCCCGGCACCGACACGATCACCTTCAGCATTACCGGCACGATCAACGTCACCAGCTCACTGCCGCTGATCTTCAAGTCGCTGGACATCAGCGGACCGGGCGCCACGCTCCTGACCGTGAACGGAGGCGGGAATGGGACGGTATTTCGCGTCGACGGCTCCCCGAACGGCCAAACGGTCGCCATCTCAGGCATCACCATCACGGGCGGCAGCACAGCCGGCGCGGCGGGCGCCATCATTGTCTACCCGGGCGACACGCTCACCCTCGCGTCATCGGTGATCACCGGCAACGCCGCGAACGTCGCTGGTGCTATCGACAACACCGGCACCGTGACGATCTCGGGTAGCACGGTATCGAACAACACAGCGGCCACGTCAGGTGGAGCGATCCGAAGTTCGGGTACGCTCACCATCGACAACAGCACGATCTCCAGCAACAGCGCCGCGAACGGCGGGGCCATCTCGAACATCTCGACGGGCACCGCGCAGGTACGGACCACGACCATCACGAACAACACAGGCAGCACGTCCGCCGGCGGCATTCAGAACACCGGGAGCACGGTGACGCTCACGAGCACGATCCTGGCCGGAAACATCGACCCCGACGGCGGCTCGCCGAACTGCACCGGCTCTATCGTTTCGGGCGGTTACAACCTGGTCGGCAACAACGCGGGCTGCACCTTCGGGAGCGCCACAGGCGACCAGGTGGGGACCAGCGGTAGCCCGCTAAACCCGCAGCTCGGAGCTCTCACCAACAACGGAGGAGGCACACAGACGCACGCGCTGCTGAACAACAGTCCGGCGATCGATACAGGCACGAACACCGGCTGCCCCTCCGGCGACCAGCGAGGCGCCGCGCGGCCGATCGACGGCGACGGCAACGGCACCTCCACCTGCGACATCGGCTCCTTCGAACACACGGGCATCCCACCCACGCCCACGACGACGCCAACGATGACGGCGACGGGCACGCCCACGCGTACGCCCACGCCCTCACGAACGCCGACCACCACCCCGACGCGCACCAGCACCCGCACGGCGACAGCGACCGGCACGGCCACGCCGACCGGCACGGCCACGCGCACGCCCACTCGGACGCCCACGGCGACCGTCACGTCAACGCCGACGAGGACGCCGACGCGGACCGCTACACCCACTCGGACGAACACCCCGACACCGACGGCGACGCAGCCGACAGCGACGCCGACGCGCACGCCGACACCCACCGCCACGCGGACCACGACACCGACTCGCACAGCGACGCGGACGCCCACGACGACGCCGACCCGCACAGCGACGCGGACGCCCACGACGACGCCGACCCGCAGCGTGACGCCGACCCGCACGGTCACACCGACCAAGACGCCCACCCCAGTTCCGGGTAGCGAGCCGACCGCCACCAAGACGCCGACGACGGCCGAGCAGCAGTGCAAGGGCGACGTGAACGGCGACGGCGCGGTCACCGCCAGCGATATGGCCTCCGTGGTGCAGCACTTTGGCCACAGCCAGGCGTCCAACCCCGGCCAGTGGGACGCGGATCAGGACTGGAAGCGCGACATGAACGAGGATGGCAGCATCACCGTCGCTGACGTGGGGATGGTCGCACAGCGCTTCGGCGCCGTCTGCGACTAGGACGCGGCCAGTCAGCCGCCGTAGATGCCGCGTTCGCTGCCGGGGATGACGAAGGCCCCGCAGACCTTCTCGTAAAACGCCGCCGGGCCCACGCCGCCGATGATGCCGTAAGCGTAACCCAACTCCCAGAGCCCTTCCAGACAGCGGAAGAGCAGCGCCGCGCCGATGCCCTTGCCCCGCAAGTCCTCACGCACGCCCGCCGGTCCGAAGTAGGCCCGCCGGGTGCACTCGTAGGCGGCGAAGCCGGCGATCTCGCGTTCGACCAGGGCCACGAAGGCGGTGACCGGCTGATGGGCGAAGGCGACCACCGTCTCGTCGGCCCAGTTCGCGCTGAACCGCCCTTCGACGAAAGCGCGCAGCGCCGTTCGCTCCCACGGCTGGGCGCGGCGAACGGTCACGCCCGCTTCCTCGGCCCGCCTGTAGTACGCCGCCGGGTCGGGCATGCCGTAGAGCCGCGCGAGCATGTCTGGCATCGTCAGCAGGATACTACGGGCTGCCGCGCCGGGGCCATTCAGCTTGTGACCGGCTGAAGGGCAACGTATAATCGAGCATTCTGCAAGGAGGCGCGCTTCCTCATCACCATGGCCCTGCTAGAGGTCGCTGATCTCTCCATCCGCTTCGGTGGCATCGTGGCGCTCGACGGCGTCTCGTTCGCCTCCGAACGCGGCCAGATCACGGGCATTATCGGGCCGAACGGCGCGGGCAAGACTACGATCTTCAACTGCCTCACCGGCGTCTACGAGCCGGACCGAGGTTCGATCAACTTCGGCGGACAGGACTTGCTGCGCCTGCCGCCCCACCAGGTGATCCGGAACGGCGTGGCGCGCACCTTCCAGAACCTGGAGCTCTTCGGGTCGATGACGGTGCTCGAGAACCTGCTCGTGGGCCAGCACACCTCGCTCCACGGCAACCTGCTCGAGTACGCGTTCCGGCTGCCACGCGCTCGCCGCGAGGAGCGGGTGGCGCGCGAGGCAGCCCTCGAGGTGCTCAAGTTCCTCAGCCTGGAGCCGTACCGCGATGCCCTCGCCGGCGGTTTGCCCTTCGGGACGAAGAAGCGCGTCGAGCTGGCGCGCGCGCTGGCGTCGAAGCCCCAGCTCCTCTTGCTGGACGAGCCCGCGAACGGCCTGAGCCATGAAGAGGTCGGCCGTCTGCTCGATCTCATCCGCTCCCTGCGCAGCGATCTCGACGTGACGATCCTGCTCGTCGAGCACCACATGGGCCTCGTGATGGCGGTCTGTGACCGCGTGTGCGTGCTGGACTTCGGCCGGAAGATCGCCGATGGCACGCCGGCGGAGGTGCAGCAGGACCCCGCCGTGATCGAGGCCTATCTGGGAGAGCCCGTTGCTTAACGTCCAGGACCTGCACGCCTCCTACGGCCCCGTGCTCGCACTGCAGGGCGTCTCGCTCTACGTCCCCGAGGGCGGTGTCATCGCCGTGCTCGGGCCCAACGGCGCCGGCAAGAGCTCGACGTTGCGCGCGATCTCGGGCTTGCTCAGGGCCTCATCAGGCACGATCGAGTTCGCCGGCCAGCGCATCGACAGGCTCTCGCCGGAGGCGATCGTGCGGCTGGGCATCTCGCAGGTGCCGGAGGGACGCCAGACCTTCGCCGAGCTGACGGTGCGGGAGAACCTCACGATCGGCGCGTACACGCGCGGCGATGGCTCCGGCATCAGGCGAGACATGGACCGCGTCTTCTCGTACTTCCCGGTGCTGGCCCAGCGGTCGAAGCAAACGGCCGGTCTGCTGAGCGGCGGCGAGCAACAGATGCTGGCGATCGGCCGCGCGCTCATGGCGCGGCCGAAGCTCCTGCTGTTGGACGAGCCGTCCATGGGGCTGGCGCCGATGCTCGTGCGCGAGATCTTCTCGATCGTCGAGACGATCACCAGGGAGGAGCGCCTGACGATCGTCGTTGTCGAGCAGGACGCCAACCTGGCGCTGGACATCGCACAGCACGGCTACGTGCTGGAAGCGGGCGCTGTTGTGCTCGATGACGCCGCCGCCCACCTCCGCGCGAACGAGGCCGTGCGCCGCGCCTACCTGGGGTACTGAGATGGACCAGTTCGAGGAGTTCGCGCAGCAGGTCGTCACCGGCGTTTCGATCGGCAGCATCTACGCCATCGTCGCGCTCGCGATCGTGATGATCTACCGCTCGACCGGAGTGGTGAACTTCGCGCAGGGCGAGATGGCGACGTTCACCACCTTCATCTCGTGGTCGCTCATGCTGCGCATGGACTTCTGGCCCGCCTTCGCGCTCGCGATCGTGATCGCGTTCTTCTTGGGCGGGACACTGGAGATGGTCGTAATGCGCCCGGTGGAGCGAGCGTCGCCGCTCAACTCCATCGTCGTCACTTTGGGGCTGCTGGCGATCTTCAACAGCGTAGCCTTGTGGCGCTGGGGGCCCCTGCCGAAACCTTTCCCGCGCCCTGACGTATTCACGGGCAGCGCGCTCACCGTCGGCTCGGTGACGATCAGCCGGCTCAACATCGGCATCCTGGCGATCGCCCTCCTCATGATGCTCGCGCTGTATCTCCTCTTCAGCTACACGAAGATCGGGCTGGCCATGCGCGCGACCGCGCAGAACCCGACGGCGAGCCGGCTTGTCGGCATCAACGTTTCGCGGATGCTCTCTCTGGGCTGGGCGATCTCCGCGTCCGTCGGTGCCGTCGCAGGCATGCTGACGGCGGCGAGCCTCACCCTCTCGGTCGACATGATGTTCGCGATCCTCATATTCGCCTTCGCCGGCGCGGTGCTCGGCGGGCTCGATAGCCCGGCGGGCGCAGTGATCGGCGGACTCGGCGTGGGCGTCATCCAGGCGCTGGCCGGCAACTACATTAGCACTCAGGTTGACGTGCTCGTGGCCTTCATGGTGATCGTCGGTGTCCTCGTTGTGCGGCCGACGGGCCTGTTCGGCAGGCGCGTCATACGCAGGGTCTAGACGAATGAGACCGTCGCTCCGCATCATCGCCTGGATTATCCTGGGCCTCGCCCTCATCTTCTTCCCCTACTTCGAAACCTGGCCCGGCTTTCACTGGTTCCTCGTGCATCTGGAGGAGCAGACCGGGATCAACCTGAGCACATTCCAGATGACCACATTCGCGGTCTGGCTCGTTGTCTTGATGGGGCTCAACCTGCTGACCGGCTACAGCGGCCAGATCTCGCTCGGGCACGGCGCTCTGGTCGCCTGCGGCGCATACATCGCCGCGATCCTGCTCGAACACACAGCGACGCCCGTCGGCGTCGCTGTCCTCGTGGGCGGACTGGGCACCGCGGTGATCGGCTTCGGCATCGGCATTCCTTCGCTTCGACTGAGCGGGCCCTATCTGGCCATCGCGACGCTCGCGTTGATCGTTTCGATGCCACAGTTGCTGAAGCTGGACGCGATCAGCGACTGGACCGGCGGCGCCACCGGCATCGACTTGCCGCTGGCGCGGGCGCCAGGCTCGATCGATGGCTTGGTGGACGACCGCCAGTGGCTGTACTACTCGGTCATGGCTCCGGCGGTGATCATGACGATCATCGCCTGGAACATCGCTCGGAGCCCGATCGGCCGCGCCTTCGTCGCCATCCGTGACAGCGAAGTCGGCGCCCAGCAGATGGGCGTGAACCTCGCCGTCTACAAGACGCTCGCCTTCGCGCTGAGCGCGCTCTACGCAGGGGTTGGAGGCGCCCTCTTCGCGTATTCACAGGACTTCGTCAGCCCGGACAGCTTCTCGGTCTTCCAGTCGATTACGTTCCTGGTCGCCATTGTGATCGGCGGCTTAGGTTCGATCCTGGGCGCGATCCTTGCGGCAGCCTTCTTTACGTTCCAAAGTGGGGTTATCAACCGGCTGACCGAGCTCCTGCCGGCCGTCGACCAGTTGCGGTGGGCGATATACGGAGGCGCGCTGATCATCGTCATGGTCTTCCTTCCCACCGGCGCCGCCGGCTTCGTGCGGCAGGTCGCCAGTGGAGAGGCATGGCGAGCGACGACCGCCCGCCTTCAAGCGCTCCTGCCGGGATCTCGGTCGGCCCATGCGAACGAGGCCACAATAGGGAGGGAGGGATCACAACAAGAAGGTGACTCAGACGAGTAGGACGCGCGCCCAGCGGGCCGCTGCCCGCAACTCGCATAGCTTAGGGAGGTACACGAATGCAGGTTTCTAAGAACGCGCTGCTGCGACTGCTCTTGCTCTTGCTGGCCGCCACCATGTTTGTCGCGCTCTCCTGCGACGACGAGGAAGACGGCGGCGGGACGGACCAGACGCCAGGAGCTACGAGCGACGCCACAAGCGAGGACGGGGACAGCGGTCTCTCGGACATACCGGAGGACACGACCGGCGTCACCGACACCCAGATCCTCCTCGGCACGCACATGCCACTCACGTCAGAGGCGGCACTCTACGGCCAGCAGATCGTGCCGGGCATGCAGGCGTACTTCGACTTCATCAACGAAACAGAAGGCGGCGTCAACGGCCGTCAGATCAAGCTGCTCGTCGAGGACGACGGCTACTCACCGCCGAGGACGAATGAGGTCGTACGCAAGCTGGTCGAACAGGACGGAGTGTTCGCCATCGTCGGTGGGTTGGGCACGGCGCAGCACAGCGCCGTCTTCGAGTACCTTGCGGACGCGAAGGTGCCCGACCTGTTCATGGCGACAGGCGCGACGCTGTTCACAGACCCGATCACCCGCACCGCCTTCGGCTTCAACCCGAACTACATCCAGGAAGGCAACGGGATCGGGAAGTACATCGCCGAGAACTATCCCGAGGCTAAGGTTGGCGTGATTAGGCAGAACGACGACTTCGGGGCCGACGGCCTGGCGGGCATCCGCCAGGCCATCGAGGGCAGTACCGTTGAGATCGTCTCGGAGCAGACCTACGAAGCGGCCAATCCCCCGGACCTCACCGTCCAGGTGCAGCGCCTGCAGAACGATGGCGCCGACCTGGTCGTCGTCTACTCCCTGCCCCGGCAGGCGGCCAGCGTGATCAAGGTCGCGCGGGAGCAGCTCAGTTGGGATGCCCCGCTCATCTTCAGCGGCGTCGTCGCCGACCCGACCACTATCGCGCTCGCCGGCGGCGCCGCCAACGCGGACGGCGCGATCACGACTGCCTACCTGCGCCCGCTCAACCAGGCGGACGACCCAGCGATCATCGAGCACCAGGAGATCATGGCCGAGTACCAGCCGGATAAGGCGGTGTCCAACCTCAGCCTCTTCGGCCAGTCTGTCGCCGAGATGGTTGTCGAGACGCTCAAGGCCGCGGGCCAGGACCTGAACCGCCGCAGCGTGATTGCGGCGGCGGAGTCGATCAAGGGCTTCACTTGCTCGGTCTGCCTGGCGCCGATCAACCTCAGCCCGACCGACCACCGCCCGATCGAGGCATTCCAGTTCGCCGAAGCTGAGGGCGACTCGTGGGTCGTCTTCGGCGACCTCGTCAGCTACGAGTCGACGGACGGGGCGGACTCCGGCGACGACGCGGAGCCGACCGACGACGCAGGCTCTGGCGACGACACGGAACCGACCGAAACGCCTGAGTAGGGTTCACTCCTTCGCAACGGTGCAGAGGGCCGGGCACGACTGCCCGGCCCTCTGCTTCCGCCTCCGTTGGTGTCTGCTATGCTTGTGCCAGCCTTCGCCAAGGAGGGAGGCGCAATGGAGTTGGCACGCGTCGAACGGCTGATCTCGGAGTGCGAGGTCGAGGTCGTCAGAGTGGGCGGATCCGACATGGACGGCGTCTTCCGCGGTAAGCGCGTCCTCGCCGCGCAGTTCCTGGAGGGCTGCCGGGCCGCCGGCTTCCCGCAATGCGACGTGATCTTCGGCTGGGACGTCGCCGAGCAGGTCATCGACGGCCTCGCGGTGGGCACGGCCGATACCGGCTTCGCCGACATCCTCATGCAGCCCGACCTCTCGACGTTCCGCGTCGTGCCCTGGGAGCCGGCCTCAGCGGCCGTGGTCTGCGATTACGCCCACGAGGACGGCCGGCCGCTCGAGGTCTCGCCGCGCCAGGTGCTGCGCCGGGGGGTCGAACGGGCCCGGTCTATGGGGTACGACGCGATGATGGCGGTCGAGTTGGAGCTGCGCATCTTCCGCGAGGACCAGCAGAGCCTGCGAGCGAAGGGCTATCGAGAGCTGGAGCCGCTCAGTCCAGGGCTGAACTGCTACAGCATCCACCACGCCAGCCTGGACGAAGACGTCGTCGGGCGGATCAGACGGCTGATGATCGACTACGGCGTACCGGTGGAGGGCTACAACCGCGAGCACGGCGAGGGGATGTACGAGCTCAACCTCCAC
>JBBEBM010000067.1:0-4435 GCA_040882355.1 Dehalococcoidia bacterium
TCGACCTGACGTGGGTGCTCTCGGGGCCGTACGCCTCGATGGTGCTCTGCGACCTGGGCGCCGAGGTGATCAAGGTCGAGCGCCCGCCCTGGGGCGACATCGCCCGCACGACGGGCCCCCACATCAACGGCGAGAGCTGCTACTTCTTCAGCGTCAACCGCGGCAAGAAGAGCACGGCGATCGATCTCCAGAAGGACGAGGGCAAGGAGCTCTTCCTGCGGCTGGTCGAGCACGTCGACGTGGTGATGGAGAACTTCACTCCCGGCACCATGGACGGCCTGGGGCTGGGCTACGTCGCACTGAGCAAACGCAACCCCCGCTTAATCTACGCTGCGACATCGGGCTTCGGGCAGACAGGGCCCGACCGGCTGCGGCCCGCGCTCGACATCGTCGTGCAGGGGATGGGCGGCGTGATGAGCATCACCGGCCACCCGGGCGGCCCGCCGACCCGCCCCGGCCTCTCGCTGGGCGACATCGCGGGCGGACTGTTCACCGCGATCGGCGTGCTGGCGGCGTTGCGCGAGCGCGACCAGAGCGGGCAGGGCCAGCTCGTCGACGTGAGCATGCTCGACTGCCAGATCGCGGTGCTCGAGAACGCCTTCGTGCGCTACTTCGCCACCGGCCAGCCCCCGGGGCCGATCGGTACGCGCCACCCGCTGGCGACGCCGTTTCAGGCGTTCCCGACGAAGGACGGCTGGATCGTGCTCGCGCTGAGCTGGGGCGTCGAGAACCAGTGGGAGCTCTTCTGCGCCCTGATCGAGCGGCCCGAGCTGATCAACGACGGCCGCTTCGAGACAAGCGGCCTGCGCACGGAGCATCACGCGGAGCTGGAGCCGATCTTGAACGAGGCGCTGAGCCAGCGCACGACCGCGCAGTGGCTCACGGAGTTCGACGCCATCGGCCTGCCCTGCGGCCCGCTAAACACCATCCCGCAGGCGGCAGAGCTGCCGCAGATCAAGGCGCGCGACATGCTCGTCGAAGTCGAGCACCCGGCGATCGGCAAGCTGCCGCTGGCGAACACGCCGGTAAAGCTGTCGCGCACGCCGGGCGGCATCAGGGGGCCCTCGCCAGCCGCCGGGGCCCACACGGACGCCGTGCTTCGCGACCTGCTCGGCCTCTCAGGCGTGGAGATCGCGCGGCTACGGGAGTCGGAGGTCGTCGGCGGGCCCTACCCGCCGCCGCCGGTTTGACGGCTTTGAAATTCGAAGTTCGAGGATTCGATGTTCGAAGGCCAGGCTTTGGCCTGGCGCGAGGTTCGCTAGGTCCCGCGCCGCGCCAGCGAGACGGCGCCCCAGCCGAGCGCCAGCACGGCGACGCCGGAGAGCAGGATGATCGCAGCGACGGACGCGTTGCCGTCAAACGGCCAGTCCCAGATGCTGCTGGACGAACCCTCGCCCTCAGCCTCGCCACCTTCGGAGGTCGCGGCGCGGATCGGCAGGTCGAAGGTGGTGCTGACGTCGTCCTCGCCGAGGCGGCGCACGGTGACGGTCACTTCCCAATCGCCCGGCAACCCCAGGTTGCTCCCGCTGGCCGCGAACTTCGCGCTGCCGAAGAGCGGCAGCGCCAGCCGCGACGGGCCGACGTCCTGGGTAAGGTTTTTGAAATCGAGTCGCGTCTCCTGGATCTCGCCGACGAAGCCGAACTCGGAGCCAACGCCGACCTCGAAGTTGTTCTGGCCGATCTCCGCTGGTTCGACCCTCAGCGAGAGGACAAGGCCGCCCGCCTGGTTCGCCTTCAAGAAGTACCCCTGCTCGTCCTGGGGCAGCGCGCCCGTCGGCCCGCTCGAGACAGACGCCTGTTCCTCCGCGTCGGCAGCGGCGCGCGGCGGCTCGAGCTGGACTAGCACGGCGACGGCGACCAGGATGACGATGCCCAGTACGGCCTCGAGGCGTACGGTGTTCGACAGCATGTCTTGCAGGCGCGCGATCGCGCCCGTCGCGGTGGAATCGCCTGCGGGCCGTTCGCCGCCGTTCACTTCATCGATCGCGTCGACGACGCGCGGGCGGAGGATGAACGCGTTCAGCCCGGCAACGGCGAGCAGCGGGACCATGACGCCCATCTTGGCGATGAGCGACCAGCCGTAGTTCGTGCTCCAGAGGTCGCTCCACGAATCGAACTGTACGAGCGCGCTGAAGACGCCGCTGGCCATGATCACGACCACGGAAACCGCGGCCAGCACCGAGAAGCGCCGGAACGAATCGCCGGCGAACAGCGTGCGAGGCGCGCCCTGCAGCTCGTCCAGCCAGCGGGGCATCGCCAGGCCGATGTGGACCAGCGCGCCGATCCAGAACGACGCGGCCAGCATGTGCAGGAAGTCAGCGGTCGTGGCCCAGAAGGCGCCGTCGCTGCCGCCCGCGTGGCTCACCATCGACTGCGTGAAGAGCACGCCAACAGACGACACAAGCAGCAGGACGAGCGCAGGAAGCTGAAGCGCGCGTTCGCCCGCGCGCCAGATCAGCGCGAGCGAGCCGAGGCCGACGAGCAGCAGCGCTTGTCTAGCGATCAGGTAGTTGCCCGATCGCGTGTCGAAGAGGATCTCGTCTACCTTGCCGAGGCCGCCGAGCCGGTCGGCGTCGAGCAACAGCTCGATCAGGCTGCCCTCCAGCACGAGGAACGCGCCGATGGCGCCCGTCACCAACAGGATAGAGCGGGACAGCGAGCGCACCTTCGCGCTGGAATCGGGCGCGAGAACGCCCGTGGCCGGGAGACCGACGAACAGGACGTAAGCGGATCCTCCCAGCAGCACCGCGCCTCCCAGGAGCACGACCCAGCGCGCGACCGAGTCGAGCGTGGACGGAGTGTCGGACGGCAGATCGATGAGATCCTCAACCGAGACGGCCGTGCCGCCGACCGGCTTCTCCCCGTTCGGGCCCAGCACGCTGAAGGTGTAGGAGCCCGCCCAGGTGTGACCGTCGACCGTCGAGAGGTTGCGCCACACGACCGTATAGACGCCCATGGTGAGGTCTTGCGAGACGGTCGCCACCATCTCCTCTGTCGAAGGGAAGGAGACGCCGGTTAGCGGGACCTCTTTCGCCTCCCCGTCCCAGAGCTGCATGGTGCTCACGGACGGCTCGATCTCCTCGCTGAAGGTGACGGCTAGCTGGTCCGGCGAATTAGTGAGCTCGCTGTTGGGCTCCGGGCTGGCCGTGACCTGGACCGCGTGCGCTTCCGCGCGCCCCGCGCCGAGGATCATGATGGGAAGCGTGAGGAGCATCGCTAGGAGGGCGCCGGCGCCCAGAGGCCAGAGTCTCGTGAATTTTTTCGTCATTTGGCTTCGCGTCCCCTTGACAGCCGAGTCCTGAGGCGGCAGAATGGATTCACTGAATGCCGTTCAGTTTTCCCCCAGGAGTGTATACCATGAAGAAGCCAGGCCCGTCAAAGGAACTCCTCCCCCTGCTGCTCCTGGCCGCGTGCGTGGCGCTCGCGGTCGTCGCATCCACGCTGAACGTTGTGCTGGACGGCGACAACGGCTGGGCTGAGATCGCGGCAGCGGCCGCGCTCGTCGCCACCGTCGTGGCGATCGCCATCCTCCTGAGCAGCAAGCAGGGTTGGGTGAACGGCACGCGGGTCTCGCGCGCGGCGCTTGCGACCATCGTCGTAGGCATGGGCGCGCTGGTCATGGTCGTGGTCACCTACGCGGGCATGGGCGATTCGGGCACCTCGGCGTCGAGCGCGCCGGTGAGCGACGAAGGCGCAGCGCTCAGCCAGCAGGTCTCCAACAACGACATCCAGCCGCCCGGATACGCCCACGACCTGGGCGGACACCCAGCGTTCGCGAACTTCATGTCGATGGACGACGCGACCGTCCTCGCAAACGTGCCAGGCGGGACGCTGCTCCCGAACGAGGTCGGTCCCCTGCAAGACGAGCTCACCGCGGCTAGGGAGTTCGCTCTGCAGCACGACACCATCGAGAAGGCGCAGGCGGCCGGCTTCTTCAACACCACCAACGACGTACCGTTCATGGGCGCGCACTTCATCAGCCAGGAGTACCTGACGGACGGCGTGTTCGACCCGAGCAAGCCGGAAGGGCTGCTGTTCAGCAAGAAGGGCGGCGGCGACACCGCCCCCTGGCAGCTCGTCGGCGTGTGGTTCCTGCTCGTGCCGGGGATTAACGGCGGCGTCACGACGACCATGCCGCCTGAGGGCTTCGCGGGCAACCTGGACCTGTGGCACGCCCACCGCGGGCTCTGCACCCGGGCTAATGGCATCTCCGAGAACAACACCCAGGAAAGCTGCGTTGCCGACAAGGGCAACTTCATCGGCGACATCCGCTGGATGATGCACGTGTGGGTGTACCCGGAGGGCGCCGACAACCCCGAGGGCGTCTTCACCTACCTGAACACCAACCTCTACCAGATGCAGCAAAACGTCCAAGCGGCACCGTAGCCCTGCCCCGCCGCCCCGTCCCGCCCCGGGGGGGGGGGGGGGGGGGGGG
>JBBEBM010000067.1:4445-64834 GCA_040882355.1 Dehalococcoidia bacterium
ACGCCTCGGTTGTTGTTGCGGAGTCTTCGTTTCGCTGTGACGAGGGCAGTGCTACAATTGGCGCAGCGATCACTTCCCTAACCAGGAGCGACTGGTGGCAGACCTCGTCATCTACACAGTGCCCGGATGCAACACCTGCGCGCGCGCCGTCCAGGAGATGACGGACGAGGGCATCGAGTTCGAGGAGCGCGACATCCACAAGAACGCCCAGTGGCTCGAGGAGGCGTCGCGACTCGCGGTCACCGTCCCGATCCTCGTACGCGGGAACCGCATCGAGGTGGGCTGGCGCGGGGACTCGGGCTGCCTCTTCCAGTGAGCCCAGGGAACGCAGAGGTCGCTCGTTGCTCCAGATCCACAACACGCTGACCCGCCGGAAGGAACCGTTCGCTCCGCTGGATGCGGGCCAGGCGCGCATCTACTCCTGCGGCCCGACCGTCTATCGAGACGTCCACGTCGGCAATCTGCGCACATACCTGCTCGCCGACTGGCTACGCCGAACGCTAGAGAAGTCCGGCCTGACGGTGACGCACGTCAAGAACATCACCGACGTCGGCCACATGCGCCAGGAGCTGCTGGAGCGCGGCGACGACAAGGTGATCGCCGCGGCGCTCGCCGCCGGCAAGACGCCCCAGCAGATCGCGGAGACGTACACGCAGTCGTTCCTGCGCGACGAGACCGCGCTCAACATCAAGCCCGCGCACGTCTTCCCGCGCGCCACGGAGCACATCCCCCAGATGATCGCGATGACGGAGCGCCTGATCGAACGCGGCCTGGCGTACGAGGTCGAGGGCAACGTCTACTTCAGCGTCGAGCGCTTCCCGGCCTACGGGGCGCTCTCCGGCAATACCGGCGAGTCGCTGCTGGAGGGCGTGCGGGCCGAGACCGACCCGAAGAAGCGCGACCCGCGCGACTTCGCCCTCTGGAAGGCGGCGGAGCCGGGCCGCGCGATGAAGTGGCCGAGCCCCTGGGGTGACGGCTTTCCCGGCTGGCACATCGAGTGCTCCGCGATGTCCACCTTCCACCTGGGCGAGCGGTTCGACATCCACACAGGCGGCGTCGACAACGTCTTTCCGCACCACGAGGGCGAGCGCGCCCAGAGCGAGGGCGCCCTGGAGCACCAGGTCGTCAACTACTGGGTGCACGGCCAGCACCTGCTCGTGGATGGGCTGAAGATGGCGAAGTCCACGGGCAACGTCTACACGCTGCCCGACCTAGAGGCGCGTGGCTACGACCCGCTCGCCTTCCGCTACCTCTGCGCGACCGTCCACTATCGCCGCCGCCTCAACTTCACGTTCGACTCGCTGCGCGCGGCGGCGATCGGCCTGAACCGCCTGCGTCAGGAGACGTTCCTGGCGGCGTCGGTCTCAGACGGAGCGCACGGGGCCGACGCCGCAGGCAAGCAGTGGGAGCGCGCCTTCCGCGACGCGCTCGAGGACGACCTGCACTTGCCGCGCGCCCTCGCGGTCGTGTGGGAGCTGGTGCGGCGCTCCGACGCATCGCCTGCCTCGAAGGCGCGCCTGCTCCGTTCGTTCGACGAGGTGCTCGGCCTCGACCTACTCCCCGCGAACACCGATGTGCCGTCGTCGGTTCAGACGCTGGTCGAGGAACGCTCCTCGCTGCGTGATCGAGCGTCGTTCGCGGGGGCGGACGCCTTGCGCGAGCGCATCAGTGCCGCCGGCTACGACGTCCGCGACACGCGCGACGGCCCGCTGCTCGTGCCGCGCTTCGCGCCACCGGCGAAGGTCGCGGCGCTCCACTCATCGCGGGAGGCGGCATCGCGCCTCGATCAGCCGGACGAGCTCGATTTCACCGTCGTGGTCGTGGGGCGCGACGAGTTGTCGGGCCTGCGGCGCACCGCCGAGAGCGTGCTGCGACACGCCGGCGACCAGGAGGTCGAACTGATCGTCGTCGACAACGGCTCGACGGACGGCACGGATGCCTGGTTGCGTGAAGCGGCGCAGATCGACACGCGCATGCAACCGGTCGTCTGCGACCACAACCTGGGGACCGCGGCCGCGCGCAACATCGCCCTGCAGCGAGCGCGCGGGCGCAACGTCGTGCTGCTCGACACCAGCATCGAGGTCGCCGGCGACATCTTCGCGCCGATCGCGGAGGGGCTCGCCGATGACGCGGTAGGCGTCGTGGGACCGTTCGGGGTGAACACGAACGACCTGCGCCAGTTCGAAGACGCGCCGGGACCGGAGGTGGACGCGGTCGAAGGTTACCTGATGGCGTTCCGCCGCGACCGCGCGCGCGAGGTGGGGCCCCTGGACGAGAAGTTCCGCTTCTACCGCCACCTCGACCTCGACTTCAGCCTGACGTTGCGCGAGCGAGGCTATCGCAACCGGCTGGTGCCGGACCTGCCGCTGCTCCGTCACGCCCACACCGACTGGGAGCGGACGCCGGAGGAAGAACGCGAGCGGCTGAGCAAGCGCAACTTCTACCGCTTCCTGAAGAAGCACGGGCACAGCCAGGACGTGCTGGTCGCGAACGCGCGCAAATCGTAGCGATCTCGCGCATCGTTGCGCCTGAGTTCGCTTTTCCCCCTTAAGCCGTCCACACATCGCAAGGATGGCCGATCGAGGCAAGTCTTGATGGTTGCAATGCTGTAGCGGGCGATATATACTGGCCGTAGGTATTGGACACAGAGGCATTGGGAGCATAGGTAATGGCTGAACTCATCGAACGTGACCTGACCGACAAGACGTACTGGCGCATGCTGGCCAGCCGGGGCACCGGGCGCTTCCTGGTGCTCGCCGCCCTCAACGAGCGGCCCCGTCACGGCTACGAGCTGGCCCGCGCCGTCACCATCGCCTGCGACGGCTGCTGCGAGCCCTCGGACGCGATGATCTACCCCACCATCCGCGAGCTGCTCGAGGGCGGCTACATCGTCTGCCGGACGGAGGCGCAGGGCAACCGCCAGCGCAAGGTCTGCGAGCTGACCGACCGCGGCCGCGACGCCTATCGCGCCGCCGCGGAGGTCTGGAGCGCGGTGCTCCCCGCCCTACAGGACGCGGTCGCCGTGGGCCTGGCGCTGCCAGCCACGGAGAAGAAACGGATCGAGGTAAGCGCGTAGGGGCGTTCAGTTGAAGGCCCCTACCAAGTAACCGAGGAGGTACGTCATGACCAACCGAACAGCCGAGGAGATCAAGGAAGCGGTCGTCGAGCGATACGGCTCACGGGCGCGCGGGCAGCTCGCGAAGGAGGAGACGATCGCCGTTGCCGCTGTCGGCGAAGACTCCTGTTGCGGGCCGAGCAAGGACGTTGTGCCCGACACCTCGAACTGGGCCGACAAGCTCTACTCCGCACAGGAGCTGGGCGCCGTGCCGAAAGAGGTCACCGAGCTCTCGCTCGGCTGCGGCAACCCGACCGCCATCGCCGAGCTGCGCCCCGGCGACGCCGTGCTCGATCTGGGTAGCGGCAGCGGGCTCGACTGCTTCCTGGCGGCGCAGCAGGTCGGCCCGCAGGGCCGCGTCGTCGGCCTCGACATGACGGACGACATGCTCGCGCTCGCGGGCCGCAACCTGGCGAAGGTCGGCGCGACGAACGTTGAGTTCCATAAGGGGGAGATGGAGTCGATGCCGCTGCCCGGCGACACGTTCGACGTGATCATCTCGAACTGCGTGATCAACCTCTCGCCGGACAAGGATGCCGTCTTCCGCGAGTCGTTCCGCGTGCTCAAGCCGGGCGGCCGCGTGCGCGTCTCCGACATCGTCTGGACGCGCGAACCCAGCGCCTCCGAGCGCGACGACCTTTCGAGTTGGGCGGGCTGCATCGCGGGGGCGCTGCTCGTTGACGAGTACACGGGCAAGCTGAAGGACGCCGGCTTCCAGGCGATCGACATGCAGTTCGCGGGCGAGCCAGACAAGCGCGGCTGGGCGAGCGCCTACGTCACCGCGACCAAGCCCGCCGACGCCGCCTGCTGCGGCCCGAGCTGCTGCGGTTAGCCACGTGAGCGACGAGAACGCCCTCGACATCCTCGCCTGCGAGATCGAGCTGCGCCCGCGCGGCGCGCCCGGTATCGAGGATATCGCGAGGGCGATCGTGACCGTGGAGCGAGCTGGGCCGTGCACACTGGCGGTCGAGTTCGACGCGGCAGCGGCCGCCGATGTGGAGGCGTTCGCCGCCGCGGAACAGCGCTGCTGTTCGACGCTCTCGTGGACGGTCGAGCATCGAGAGGGCGTCACTCGCCTGACGATCGGCGCAGAGCCGCCGCAGATCGACCTGCTGGAGGAGATCTTCTAGAAGCCCGGCTGAAGCCGAGAACGGGAACGCCCACGAACGATGGAGAGGCTCCCAAGCGGGAGCCTCTCGCGCTTGTCTGAGCCAGGCCTACTGCGGCGCGTTGAGACCGCCGCTGATGCGCTGGGCGAGCGTACTTGCGAGGCCGGTGACGTCGAACCCGTCACCATCGAGGTCCATGCCGACCAAACTGATCATCCCGACGATTCGGTCGACCTGCACCAGCACCAGTGCCGCATCGAAGCGGCCGAGTGCGGAGTCGAACGAAGCCTGGTAGCCCACAGCCCAGTCGCCGCCGAACACTGCGATTGGTGTGACTGAAACGTCACTCAGCTCGATTCCCGCGCCAGCGCCCTCCTCTATCAAGGAGGCAACGAAGTCCTCGCCAGCCTCCCCGCTGGAGATCGCCTGCAACGAGCGCAACTGGACAGATGCATTCGCTGCGTCAGCATACACCTCGATATCGTTCTTTAATCTTGCAAACGGCGGCGCCTCGCCAACGGCCGACGAGGGGTCAAACTCTCGGCTGAACTTCGCGACGGCCTCGCCGGCGTCTGGCGCGTAGCCCTCGCGAGAGACGGTCACGCCTTCTGGGAAGTCGCCGGGGCCGAGCGCCATGGCGGAGAGGTCGGGACTGTCGACGGGCGGCGTTGCATCTAGCCGATCGTCGTCCCCCGACAGGTCCTCATCGTCGCCCTCGTCCGGCAGCGGGACAGGCGTCGCGGATACGCTGCCCAGTAGCACGCCCCGGATGCGCTCGTCGAGGAGTCCGACGATGCGCTCGACCTCCCCAATGACGTCCTGATCATCGCCCCGTTTGACCGCAGCCAGCCCAACGAGGCGGTCCAGTCGGAGATAGACGACGGTGCCATAGATGTCCAACTCACCGAAGACGGCGTGAAACTCCATGACCATCGCCTCATCGGCCAGGTCAGCGGGCCCGGTCTCGAAGTCCTCCAGCAGAACGCCTTCTTGGACCTCGCCTTTCGCCTCCTCAGCGTCGCTCTCTTCCTTGTCGATGAACGCGCTTGCGCCTTCAGCATCCTCGAAGAGCGTCACGCTCGTGACCGCCGTCAGAAGGCCACCGCTCCCGTCCCGTGACAAGAAGCCTGGATCGCGGTAGGTGAGATCGTAGCCGGTGACGCGGCCCATCTCTTCGAGGTCCTCCGCAGTTCTGTCAGTATCGAAGCTGTCTTCGGCGGCTTCCACGTTGGTGATCTGACCTGAACCATCGCCAAATACCTCCAGGCCTTCATAGTCATCGCCCATCTCCTCAGCGGGCAGCACCATGATCGCCAGGTCATTGTCCGTGATGTCCGCCTGCGCCTTCTTGAGCGCATCGCTACTGGTGCAGGAGATTCCTGTCGTGACGAGGAGCAGGCAGACGCCGGAGATGAGGGCCGCTCGCTTCATGAGACCGCCTCCTTTCGCCGGTATGTTCGGCTGGTCTCCACCGGTGCGGAAGGGGCTAGCCGCCGAAGTCGAACTCGGGGAAGTGCTCTTCGAACGGAAGGATGGGGCGGTAACCGACGCCATAGATCCTGTTCCGCTGACGGTAGAAGCCGACTAGTGACTCGGGTGGGGCTAGCTGAAGGATTTCATCAGCAGCCTGGCCTCGAACTACACGAGTTTGCTGCTCCGCACCTGCGATCTCCGCGAGGTCGATCGACTCGACAGGCCACGCGGGCACGTCGCCTGTGACCTCAGATGCGGGCTGCTCGAACGCGTCGACAAGGACCTGCTCAGCCTCATATGGGCCTAGCGCTTCGCCACCGACTTCTTCGGGATCGAGTTTCCTCAGACGCTCGCGAATGCCGGCAATTCGCCGGAACTCGCTGAACTCATCGCTCGAGGCCTCGCCTTTGTCGGCGAAGCCAAGCGCGTAGGCGCTGACGGCGTTGGCACTGGTCTTCGTTTGAGCGTAGAGATACGTCGTCTCAGCGTCATTCACGAAATCGATCACTGGCTGCTCGTACTGAAATTGGAAGAAGTCTTCGTCTTCCATAAACTCCAGAACATCCTGTACAGCTTGCCCCGGCATCTGACCTCGCAGCACCTGGGCGGCGCCGTCCTCGTCCTGGCGAACGTAGAGCACGGTGCCGTCGCCGTACAGCGTGAACTCAGGTACCGTCAGGTCGAAGCGGGACCAGCCTCCGCCGGTGCGCATCTGCACCAGCACCGCGTCTTCGCGCGCGAGGTACTCGATGGGGTCGTCGGGCTGCGGCAGGCAGCCGGCAAGGGCAGCGACGACAATCGCCACGATGAGCAACGGTGCTCTGCGAGGACGCATCGTACCCATGATACCTTGACGCCAGGGCAGGGGTAGGCTGCCCGGCTTGCGCCCTTGTTCGCGGGTTCGGCATACTGCGGGCGCCGTGAACGACCGCGATCTGAAGGGGAAGACCGCCATCTCCGGGCTCGGTGTGACGGAGATGGGGCGCGTCTACGGCCAGAGCGCCGGCTGGTTCGCCGCGGAGGCGATCCGCCTCGCCGTCGAGGAATCCGGCCTGCGCAAGGACGAGATCGACGGCCTGCTGGTGAACCAGGGAATGACGCCGCTGCCTGGGATGGGCGGCATCGACCTGCAGAACCACCTCGGCCTGACGAACCTGCGCCTGCTCTCGGCGATGAACGCCGGCGGCGCAACGGCGGGCATCATGGTGCAGTACGCTGCGCTCGCCATCGCGCACGGGATGGCGAGCAACGTCGTCTGCGTCTTCGCCGACGCCCCCCTGCGCGAGGGGCGGGGCGGCGGCGCGGCCTACGGGGGCGGCGGAGGGGGTGGAGCGCCGCAGGGCATGCGAGGGCTCTACACCGCGTTCGGCATGTTCGGCGTGAACGCGCAGTACGCGCTCGCCGCGCGCCGACATATGGGCATGTACGGCACGACGAACGACCATTTCGGCGCGATCGCCGTTGCGCAGCGGCAGTGGGCAACGATGAACCCGATCGCCCAGCAGCGCGAGCCGATCACCATCGAGGACTACCACGCCTCGCGCTGGGTCGCCGAGCCGCTCCACCTGCTCGACTGCTGCCTCGTTTCGAACGGTGGCGTCGCGGTGATCGTCTCGTCGGCGGAGCGCGCGCGCGACCTGAAGCAGCCTCCCGCCTACATCTGGGGGATGGGCCAGGGCCACCCGGGCGACCTGCGTCACGCCGGTTGGGATGTCGACACGAAGACCGGCGCGCCGATCGCGAAGGAGCGCGCGTTCTCGATGGCGGGGATCGACGCGAGCGACATCGACGTCTGCCAGGTCTACGACTGCTATACGTACACGGTGCTAGTGACGCTGGAGGACTACGGCTTCTGCGCGAAGGGCGAGGGCGGGCCGTTCGTCGCGGACGGCAAGCTCGGGCCGGGCGGCGCGCTGCCGACGAACACCGGCGGCGGGCAGCTCTCCGGCTACTACATGTGGGGCATGACGCCGCTGGCGGAGGGCGTGATCCAAACGCGCGGCCAGGGCGGCGAGCGCCAGGCGCCCGAGCGCGACGTGGTGCTGGTGACGGGCAACGGCGGCATCCTGGACCACCACTCCACGCTGATCCTCAGTCCCGAACCGAGCTGAGCACCATGCGCCTGCCAACGATCTTCCTGGACGACGGCGGCGTCATGAACGACAACGACATCCGGGGCCGGCAGTGGGAGGCGCTCGTCGCTGAGTATCTCGCGCCGAGGTTGGGTGGCGAGCCCGCGCGCTGGGGCGAGGCCAACCGAATCGTTGCGGAGCGGCTGTGGGCCGAGTACTCGGAGCGCATGGCCGCTCGTCCACAGGACGGCTACCGGAGGGCTTGGGACGCGTTCCTCACGAGGTGGTTCAAGGAGATGTGCGTTCTCGTCGGCGTCACCGCGCCGCCGGACGAGGAATGCAGGTCGCTCTCGATCGAGACCTCCGCGTACGTCACACCCCGCATTCGGTCAGCCTACCCCGGCGCCATCGATGCGATCCGCGAGCTGCACGATCGCGGCTACCCGCTCCGCAGCGCTTCCGGCGAGCCGTCCGACCATCTGGAGGGCTACTTGACCGGCATGGGCGTGCGCGAGTGCTTCGCAGGGGTGCTCTATGGGCCCGACACCATCGACACGCCCAAGAGCCACCCGCTGTACTACCAGCGCATCTTTGAGCATGCCGCGGTCGCGCCAGCGGACGCCATTGTCGTAGACAACGAAGTCGAGGCGCTGGCGAACGCGGCCGGCGCAGGCGCGTCCACCGTCATCGTTTCGGCCGATGGCGCCTCGCACGCTCGCATCGCCACCATCGCCAGCCTCAGCGATCTGCCAGACTTGTTACAATCATCGATCTCGGCCCCCGGTGCCGCCTGAAAGGACCTCTCGATGGATGCCGTCGAACTCTTCCTCCGCGAGCACGCGCGCGTGCACTCGGCGCAGGTCGCGGAGGCCGAGGCCGCGATGTGGCTGGAGGACATCGTGCTCGGCGAGATGACCGACGAGCAGATCCGCCACCGCCCGCACGAATCGATGAACTCGCTCGCCTGGATCTTCTGGCACATGGCGCGCGCCGAGGATATGGGCGTCAACGCGCTCGTCGCTGGGCAGCCGCAGGTGATCGAGGGCGACGGCTGGCTGGAGAAGCTGGGCCTCTCGCGAGTGGACATCGGCACCGGTATGAGCGACGACGAGGTCTCCGACTTCAGCCAGCGCGTCGACATCGCCACGCTGCGCGCGTATCGCGCCGCCGTCGGCCGGCGGACGCGCGAGGTCGTCGGCGGCCTGAAGGCGGACGACTGGGACCAGCTCATCGACACGGACGCGATGGAGCGCGCGGCTGCTGCCGGCGCCATCGGGCCGAACGCCGGCTGGCTCTCGGTGGTCTTCGGCGGCAAGACGAAGGCGCTGATCCTGAGCCACGTCGGTGCGAGCCACAACTTCTGGCATCTGGGCGAGGCCATGACTGTCCGCAGCCTTGCCGGACAACGGCTACCGTTCTAGCCTGGAGACACGCCATGACCGCAACGCAGGAAGCCGCCACCGACCTCATCGACGCCGCGAAGGCGCTCGTCCCCCAGATCGAGGCGTATGGCGACCAGAGCGAGCGCGACCGCACGATGCCCAAAGAGCTCGTGCGCGCGATCGCCGAGGCCGGGCTGTTTCGCATCTGGGTACCGAAGGCGCTCGGCGGCTACGAGGCCAATATCGAAACGAACCTGCGCGTCATCGAAGAGATCGCCCGCGCGGACGGCGCCGCCGGCTGGAACGTGATGATCGCGGGCACGGGCGGCATGTTCGCCGCCTACATGCCTGAGCAGGCCGCGCGCGAGATCTTCGGCGACCGATTCGCGACCGTGGCGGGCGCGCTGGCGCCCAAGGGCCGGGCCGTGCCGGTCGACGGCGGCTTCCGCGTCTCCGGGCAGTGGCCGCTCGCGAGCGGCTGCCTGCACGCCTCCTGGCTGGCGGGCGGCAGCTTCATCTTCGATGGCGACGGCCAGACGCCGCGCATGGGCGACCTCGGCATCCCCGACCTGAAGCTCTTCTTCGCGCCCAAGGACGAGTGCGAGATCCTCGATACCTGGTACTCGGCCGGGCTGCGCGGCACGGGTAGCCACGACTTCGCGGTCAAGGACATGTTCGTGCCGGAGGACAGGGCGTTCTCGCTCATGGGGAAGGCGCACCATGATGGGACGCTCTACCGGGCGGGCATCCTCAACGTCTTTTCCCCTCCAGTGGCCGCGGTTGCGCTTGGCATCGCGCGTGGCGCACTCGACGCGTTCGAGGAGCTGGCCGGATCGAAGACGCCGACCTTCAGCTTCTCAACGCTGCGCGACAGAACGACGGTGCAGGCGCAGGTCGCCCAGGCGGAGGCGCTCGTCAGGTCCGCGCGAGCGTTCCTCTTCGAGGTCGCGGGCTCCATGTGGGAGACGATGCGCGCGGGCGACCAGCTCTCCGAAGAGCAGGAGGCGCTTGTCCGGCTCTCCTGCACCCACACCGCCGCCGCCTGCGCGGAGGCAGTCGATATCGTCTACACGCTGGGCGGCGCAACTTCGGTCTACGCGACGAGTAAGCTGGAGCGGTGCTTCCGCGACGTGCACGTCGTCACGCAGCACATCGCGGTCTCCTATCAGTGGTACGAGCGCACCGGCCAGTACTTCCTCGGCATGGGCCTGGCCCGGTTCTAGAGAGGTCGTTTCGAACTATGCCGCTCTACATGGACCGTCACGACTTGGAACAGGCGTCGCCGGAAGACGTGCCGCTCTCTCACCAGCTTGCGAGTGCCCACATGCAGGATCTGGAGTTCCAGGGCCAGCATGGGGTCAGATACCTCACCTACTGGCTAGACGATCGGGTGAACAAAGCCTTCTGTCTCGTCGATGCGCCGAGCAAGCAGCGGGCTGTGGCGGTACACCGGGAGGCGCACGGTCAGATCCCTTCTGAGATCATCGAGGTGGACCGGCTGGTGGTGGAGGGCTTTCTGGGCAAGGTTGAAGAGACCCCCGCGTTCCAGGACCCAGCCACGACGGAAACGGAGTCCGCCTTCCGCACTGTCCTCTTCACCGACATGCGCGCGTCCACCGCCTCGGCCCAGCGCTTGGGCGACGCGCGCCACGTCGAGGTTCTGCGCGTCCACAACGAGATCATTCGGAGCACGCTGCAAGAACACCGCGGGACGGAAATCAAGCACACGGGCGACGGCGTCATGGCCTCGTTCGCCGCGGCATCGCGCGCCGTCGAGTGCGCGGTCGCGCTCCAGCAGGCCTTCGCCGCGTACAACAAGGCGGGCCCCGACGAGCCGATCCAGATCAAGGTCGGCGCGAGCGCCGGCGAGCCCGTCGAGCACGATCAGGACCTTTTTGGCGCCACCGTGCAGCTCGCGGCACGCCTGCGTGACAAGGCGAAGCCCGACCAGATACTCGTCGCGGGCGTGATCCGCGACCTCTGCCTCGGCAAGGACCTGGAGTTCGCCGATCTGGGCGATGCGAAGCTCAAGGGCTTCAAGGAGTCGCAGCGCATCTGCGAAGTGCGCTGGCGCTAGGCGATGCCTGACCGCGAGTACACGCTGCCCATCCCGGTCGCCGACGAAGCCTCGGCACCATTCTTCGAGGGTGCGAAGCAACGACGTCTCATGCTGCTCCGCTGCTCGTCATGCCGGCGCTGGCGCCTGCCCGGCCGCGACCGCTGCACGGAGTGCTGGTCGACCGACGCGGAGTGGGAGGAGGCGTCCGGCAAAGGCAAGCTGTACACGTTCGGCATCATGCACCAGCAGTACCATCCAGCGTTCGCGGACGTGATCCCCTACAACTACGCCATCGTGGAGCTGGACGAGGGGCCGCGCCTGATCACCAACATCGTCGACTGCGCGAACGACGCGCTGCGCACCGACATGCCCGTCGAGGCCGCCTTCGACGACGTGAGCGAGGAGACGACGCTGGTGCGCTTCCGGCCGAAAACGTGAAGCCGACGCGAGAAGCTCGGTCGGATGGACATCGCGCGGCGCTGGTGGCCGCTGCTCGATCGTTGCGTCAGCGCGAAACGAACAGCGAACGAATCCTGTGGAATGCGCTGCGAGATCGCAGGTTCAAAGGCCGAAAGTTCCGTCGTCAGAGCCGGGTCGGCAGCTTCGTCGTGGACTTCTCGTACGCAGCCGAGGGCCTGGTCGTTGAGGTCGACGGCGCAGAGCACAACGACCAACGTACCGAAGATGTTGATCGGCAAACTGCGCTGGAAGCGATGGGGCTCAGGGTGGTGCGCGTGACGGCCCAGGAGGTCGAACGACATCTCGAAGGCGCGCTCGACCGCATTCGCCGCTCCCTCACCCCGACCTTCGGCCACCCCTCTCCCTCGGGCCGAGGGAGAGGGGCCAGCGTGAGGCAGTGACCTTCTCGATCATCGCGCGGGACCCGGAGCGCGGGCTGTTCGGCGTCGCTGTTTCGACGGCGATTCCCAGCGTGGGCGCGGTGGTGCCGCACGTGAAGCAGGGCGTGGGCGCGATCGCGACGCAGTCTCACACGAGTATCCGGCTTGGCAGCGACGGACTGCGGTTGCTGGAGCTGGGGCTCAGCCCGGAGGCCGCGCTCACGGCCCTCCTCGGCGAGGACGCGCAGGCCGACGTCCGTCAGGCGGCCGGCATTGACGCGCAGGGTCGCGTCTTCGCGTATTCCGGCGCGAGCTGCGTCGACTGGTACGGCCATCGCACCGGCGAGAACTACTCGGTGCAGGGCAACATGCTCGTCGGTAAGGAAACGGTCGACGCGATGGCGGAGGCGTTCGAGGGCTCGACCGGCCACCTGGCGCTGCGGCTGCTCGAAGCGCTGGAGGCGGGGCAGGCGGCGGGCGGTGACAAGCGCGGCCGCGAGTCCGCCGCGCTGCTCGTGCCCGCGCCGCCCGGCGCCGAGCGGTGGGAGGGCGTCGACCTCCGCGTCGACCAGCACGACGACCCGGTTGCCGAGCTGCGCCGCATCTTCGACCTGCTGCGCGAACGCCGCCGGCAGTTCATCGCCGACGCGAAGCGAGCCGAACGCTGATGCGCGGCTCCCTCACTCGAACCGGGCCTGCGTGAAGCCCTCACCGCGAGCGCCCGCGGGCAGCCTGGCGCGGTTGGTCGAGCGGTTGTCGCCGGGCGGGCGCCTGGTGCGCATGCGCCGTTTGCGCGGCGGCATCGGCACACGGATGCACGTCCTCGACATCAAGAATGCGGAGGGCGCGCGGCGGAAGGTGACGCTGCGGCGGTTCGTGCCGGGTCATCACTACGCCACACCTGAGCACGTCGCCCAGGAGTTCGACATTCTCCGTCTGGTCAGGTCGGCCGGCATCGCGGCGCCGGAACCGCTGGTCCTGGATGCCGAAGGCGAGCTGTTCGGCGTGCCGGCGATGGTGCTCTCCTACGTCCCTGGCGGGCCGCTGTACGCCCCCCGGGACGAACGCGCGTGGGTGGAGCAGCTTGCCGGAGCGCTGCTACCGCTCCACGCGATGACGCCGAACCGCTTCGACCTATCGAGTCTCGAGGTACGGCTCGCGGACGCCATACGCGATCAGCTATGCCGGAGGGCTGAGACGGCGGGGGCGCATGGCGCGCTCGCTCGCGACGTCCACGCCGTGTTGACGCGGAACTTGGACCAGATCGACTGGGCCGAGCCCTGCCTCACGCATGACGACTACTGGCTCGGCAATACGGTCTGGTATCGCGGGCGCTTCGCGGCGATCATCGACTGGACTCCAGCCAAGGTGGGCGACCCTCGCGCCGACGTCGCGCAGTGCCGCATCGACCTGGCGATCAGCCACGGGCGCGACGTGCCGGACGCCTTTCTCGAGGCCTATCAGAGGCTGGCGCCGCGGCCGCTGCCCGATGTCTGGTACTTCGACCTGCAGCGCGGACTGGACGGTCTGCTCTACTACGAGCAGTGGCTGGAGGGCTACCAGGACTTCGGTCTGACTCACCTGACGCCGACGCTTGCCCGCCGCCGGCTCGAGGCGTTCTTGCGCAGGGCGCTGGCGGAGGGAGCGAGGGCCCGATCGTAGGGACAGACCTTCAGGTCTGTCCGGCCCTGAATCGCAGCGTTTTTCTTGAGGGCCGGACAGAGCTTCCGCCGGTGGCGGACCCGCCTTCGGCGGGCAAGCTCTGTCCCGACACCCGCTCCCTGCCCCAGCACCCCTTGCTAGAACATGACGGACGGGCAGAAGGTGCCCTGGGGCTCTTCGTACGGGCCAAGCGCCATCAGGTTCATGACCTTGGTGTTGCGGTGGCCGGCCGCCAGCGCCCGGCGGTAGAGCTCGCCCTGCCGCAACGGCACGAACGAGTGCGACTCCGGCACACTGACGCCCAGCCCCGCGAGCAAGGCGAGCATATCGTCTTCCGACTCAGCGACGCCGTGCCCGAGAGCGGTGCCCAGGAGATACCCGGCGACTCGCCCACCGCGGTCGATCGTGAGCGCGGGAAAGCCGAGCCCCATCAGCACGGCGCACTCGCCCTTGCGACTGATGAGGTAGACGCTGCGGCACAACTCGTCCATCGCATCGAGGTCGTCGGCCGTGGCCGGTCGCAGGTTAGGGTCGAGAGCGCCTTCCTGCGAGAGCGCCACGTAGGAGAGCGGCTCCTTCGTGTCGAAGCCGAGCGAGGAGTAGAGGGCGAGCGACTGCATGTTGAACGAGTCCTGGCAGAGCCGGATCATCTCATAGCCTTGCGCCCGGCCGTGCGCGACGACGTCCGTCATCGTCTGGCGCCCGATACCCCGCCCCTGGGAGCCCACGTCCACCGAGACCGGCCCCACGCCCGCGACCTCGCCCCACATGTTGAGGAAGTTCGATCCCTTCGCGGCGCCGTCCTCGAACGCGGCGACGCCGTACACCTGCTCGTTCTGCACGAGCAGCCCGACGACCTGCTGCGCGAACTCTACGGTCGAGAAATCGCTCAGGAAGCCGTGCCGCTCCGAGATGTCCTTGAACGCTTCGTAGCAGATGCGCCCCAGCTCGGACACGTCTTCCGGGCGCGCGGACCGCAGCTCGATGGCCATCGTCATCCTCCTAATCGATCGGCAGCCCGAACGCCATCCGGCCGGCGTACTGGCGCTGAGGCATCTCCTGCATGGGGTGGAAGCGCGCCCCCTGGACGTCGCGGAAGAGACGCTCCAGGCCGGCCTTGCGGTAGAAGGCGGCGCCGCTGCCCAGCTCCAGCGCCCGCTCGACCGTGCGTACGGCGGCGCGACCGGCGAGGGTCCTGCCGATCGTCGCGCGGTTCGTCGCTTCCGGGCCGGGCTGGCTCGTGCTGCCGTTCTCGATCATGTCGCGCAGCGCGAGCCGGGCGCCTGTCAGCTCGTTGTCGAGCTCGCCGGCGAGCAACTGGACGCCCGTATCGTCACGCTTCTTCTCCGCCAGCCGCAGCGCGAGGTCGCGCGCCGCTTCGGCGACGCCGACGTAGACCGAGTAGATGAGCGGCAGCGCGATCATGGCGACGGTGTGCATCGCCGGATGCCACACGCCGGCCGGCCGGCGCACGGCGACCGCGCCCTCAGGTACGAAGACGTCCTCCAGCGTAACGTCATTCGAGCCGGTCGCGCGCATGCCGAGGGTGTGCCAGGTGTCGAGGACCTTCGCCCCCTCGTCGTTGAGCGCGACGGGAAGGTGCAAGACGGTGCGCCCATCGTTGGGGTCGTCATAGACCGCGGTCGTCATGAGCATCGCGCCGGCGGGGACGCCGCTGCAGAAGATCTTGCGCCCGCTCACGCGGAACCCGCCGTCGACCTTCTCGGCAGTGCCGGAGCCGTCCAGCCAGTCGGATCCCCCCGTGGAGACGAGGACCGGCTGCTCCTTCGCCACGCGCTCCAGTAGCGCATTCACCGGTGCTCCCTGGTTTCGGTAGCGCCAGGCCGGCACGGCCACCAGGTGCGTATGCATCGAGAGCGCCAGCGCGGTCGAGCCGCAGTAGTGGGCGAGCGTGCGCAGCAGGTCGCACAGGTCCTGGAGGGACGCGTCGCCACCGCCGAGGTCGGCCGGCACGGCCGCGCCAAAGACGTTGCGCGCCTTCAGCTCTTCGTAATTCTTGTGCACGAACGAGTCGTCCTGGTCGTGCTGGGCCGCGCGTTCGGCGAACGCGGGTCCCAGCTCGTTCGCGAGGCCAATCCAGTCCTGTGTCGTGGTGGTCATGTCGCTACCTCCAACCTCAGCTCCCCGACTCTTATACTCTTACCAGCTTCGCCAGCTCTGACTTCACGGCGAGCGCCGCCTGAACGACCTCGTCCTGGTTGCGCTGCGCTCCGACGAGGTTGATGTGGTGACAGCCCGCCTCCAGATACGGCGCCAGGAACTGCGCGATCTCCTCGGGACGCCCATAGGGCGAGTACTTCTCGAATCGGTCGAACGGGATCTGGTAGAAGCCCTCCATCCGCCGCGCGAGCAGCTTGCGCGCCTCGTCGCGTTCGTCGTCGACGGCGTACCAGAGCTGCAGGCCAAGCACGATCTGCGAGGCATCGCGGCCGGCCTCCGCTGCCCACTCGTCGATCTTCTCGCGCGCCTCGACCATGCGGCGAGGCGACACCCAGATCGACGTCCAGGCGTCGCCGAAGCGGGCGGTGCGGCGCAGCGCCGCGTCCGAACGACCGCCGATGTAGATCGGCACCCCGGTCTCGCGAAAGGGCTTCGGCTGCAGGCGCACCTTGTTGAGCTGGAAGTATTTGCCGTCGAAGGTCGTCTCCTCCTGCGTCCAGAGGGAGCGCAGGATTTCCAGCGACTCGTCCGTGCGGCGGGCGCGCGTCTTCGGATCGACGCCGCAGGCCCACCACTCGTTCGGGTCCTCGCCACCGATGCCGACGCCGAGCACCAGGCGGCCACGGCTGAGCTGGTCGACCATCGCGCACTGGAGCGCGACGGCCGTCGGGTGGCGCAGCGCGAGCAGATAGACGCTGGTCTTCAGCTCCATGCGTTCGGTAACGGCGGCGACGGCAGCGAGGTTGATCAGGCCGTCGTTGCCGGAGCCGTAGAACGTGACGTGGTCGCCGGCGAAGAGGCTATCGACGCCGGCCGCCTCGGCCTCGCGAGCTGCGTCCAGCACCTGTTCGGCGGCGATGCCGGCGCGGACGTTCCAAGCGCCGGTGGGGACGGAGATGATGGGGAGTTGCATGATCGCGTAACCTGTCCTGTCCTTTCCTATCCTTGCGTGCGAAGGAGCGACATCTCAATCGCAATGTCGAGCGGGGCTGAAGCCCTGCAGATGCGGCGTCTTCAATCTGTTGGCGCGGCCCTGCGGTCGCGCAGGGCGACCGGATGGTCGCCCTACATGTTCGCGTCGTGCTTCGGGCCGATGGCACCCTCGTTCCGAAGCGCCTCAATCTCGGCCCAGGAGTAGCCGGCCTCCAGCAGGACCTCTTCTGTGTGCTGGCCCAGCTCCGGCGCCAGGCTCGTGATCGCCGTTGGGCTCGCTGTGAACTGGATCGGCGTCGTCACCATGCCGACGGGCGGGCCGTCCGGCCGCTCGACCTGGACGATGTACCCGTTCGCCAGGACCTGCGGGTCGTTGACGACCTCCTCGTAGTCCTGGACGAGCGCGCTGAACACGCCCCGCCCGCACAGCTCGCTGACCCACTCCGCAGCCGGGCGCTGCGCGAAGGCCTCGTCCAGCAGGGTGAGCAGCTCCTTCGCGTGCCTGCCGACGCGGCTGCGGTAATCGGCGAAGCGTTCGTCGTGCTCAAGCTCCGGCCGGCCGAGGGCGGCGCAGATGTCGCTCCAGTGACGGTCCTGCAGGATGCCGATCACGAAGTGGCGGCCGTCGCTGCCGGCATAGGTGTTCCAGAACGGCAGCGCACTGGGACGCGGTGTCCGGCCGGGCACGATGCCCGACAGCATGTACGTGGTTAGGTTGAACGACTGAAGCGCCAGCACGGTGCCCAGGAGTGACGTGTCGACCTGCTGGCCCTCGCCGGTGCGTTCGCGATGCCAGAGCGCGGCCAGGATGCCGGTGACCACCATGATGCCGCCCACCTGGTCGGCGACGGGCGCGCCGACGTTTTGAGGCGGACCGTCCGGGCCACCGTTGATCGACATCAGGCCGCCGCGAGCCTGGCCTAGCAGGTCGAATGAGCCCTCCTCCGCCTCCGGGCCGTCCCGGCCCCAGCCGGAGGCGCGGGCGTAGATGATCCTCGGGTTCACCTTCGACAGCTCTTCGTAGCCGATGCCGAGGCGCTCGGCGACGCCGGGCCGGTAGTTCATGAGGAAGACGTCCGCGTCGCGGGCGAGGCGTAGAAGGGCCTCGCGCCCTTTCGGATGCTTCAGGTCCAGGGCGAGGGAGCGCTTGCCCCGATTCAGGGCCTGGAAATAGCCGCTCATACCACCAGCCTGCTGGATTTGCACCAGCCCGCGGCCGGGGTCGCCGCTGGTCGGCTCCTCGATCTTGATCACATCGGCGCCCAGATCGGCCAGCATGGCCGAGCCGGACGTGCCTTGCTGCCAGATCGTCCAATCGAGGACGCGGATCCCTTCAAGCGGGCCGGGCATTCGAACCTCCTCAGCGAGTCTCTTATAGCAGAAACGGACGGCCGGTCGGAAGCGTTGGACTGTTCGAGAGCGGGGAATCGGACGATTCTACCTGAAGAGACCCTGGAGGAGAGGCCATGACCGTCAAAGACGTAGACACCGGGCTCCTCGATAGCGAGTACTTCCTGGACTTCCTGAGCAAGGAGGTCGGGAACGCCTCCATGCACGGCGAACCCTATTCAGTCATTGTCTGCTATCCGCAGCGCTTTTCGGACGAACACTTGATCGAGGTGGTGCAGGCGGCAGCGGCGTGCGTGAGGGAGCTCCTCCGCGACGAGGACGTGGTGGGCCGCCTGGCCGAGGACGTGATCGCCATCGGCCTGCCTAACACCGCGCCGGACGGCGCCCGCGTGCTGACGTACCGGCTGAAGGGCGACCTGGCGATCAAGACATCGCACCTACGCACCTCCGTCTGGGAAGCAGGCTACGCCTGCCTGCCGGACGACGGGCTCACGGGGACCGAGCTGCTCGAGGTCGCCTATGACGGCGCGAAGCACGGTCGCGACGCGCGCGTGCCGGGCAGCGAGCTGCCGCCCATCCCCCTCGGCTTCGATTGACCGCGTCCGCCCGATGCCCTACAACTGTAGGGTTATGGGCATCAGGGAAGGCTTCGTCGACAGCGACGGGGTCGCTCTCCACTACCTCGATTGGGCCGGCGAGGGCCCGCCGCTCGTCCTCATCCACGCCACCGGCTTCCTCGCCCAGCTCTGGCGTCCGATCGCCGAGGAGCTGTCGAGCCGCTTCCGCGTCGTCGCCGTCGACCAACGCGGCCACGGCGACAGCGACAAGCCGCCGGACGGTTATCGCTTCGAGGCGCTCGCCGACGACCTCCAGCGCGTGATCGAGGCGCTGGAGCTAGAGGCGCCTGTCGTCGCCGGGCATTCGTCCGGCGGCACGACCATCGTGGTCCACGCGGCGCGACATCCCGACGTCATCCAGCGCGCCGTCTTAATCGAGCCGATCCTGCCCCGCGCTGACTGGTCCACACAACCGCCGGGCGGCCGCACATCGAACTCGCTGGCGGACGGCGCCCGCAAGCGTCGCGCGGTCTGGCCGAGCCGCGACGAGCTGCTGGAGACGTACCGAACGCGGCCCACCTTCGCGACGTGGCGGGAGGACGTGCTGCGCCTCTACGTTGAGGAAGGCACCTGGATGCGCGAGGACGGCCACGTGGAGTTGAAGTGCCCGCCGGAGATCGAGGGACAGTACTTCGACGCGGTCCGCCACGTCGAGCCGTGGGAAGCGGTGTCTCAGCTTCGATGTCCCACACTGGCGCTCTGGGGCGCCGAGAGCCACCTGCACGGCCGCGGGCTTGACGCAGCGCTGCAGCAGGCGTTGCCCAACGGCCGGACCGAGGACGTCAAAGGCGCGACGCACTTCCTGCCCCAGGAGCGCCCCGACGAGGTGGCGCGTCTGATGCTGGAGTTCTTCTCGGATTGAGGGGACGGAGGCTGGGTTGACGGAGTTTCGACGCGTCGTCGTCACGGGCCTGGGCGTGGTGAGCCCTGTGGGTCAGGACGTCGACACCTTCTGGCAGAGCCTGCTCGCCGGCCGCTCCGGCATCGGCCCGATCAGCGGCTTCGACGCCTCGAACTTCCCGGTGCGCGTAGCGGGCGAGGTGCGCGACTTCGACCCGCAGCAGCACATGGACTTCAAGATGGCGCGCCGGAGCGGCCGCTTCGCGCACCTTGCCGTCGCCGCCGCCAAGCAGGCGCTTTGCTCGGGCGGTCTGGAGGTGAACGATGAGACGCGCGACGAGATCGGCGTCGTCATCGCCACGACCGGTGGCACATTCGACATGGGTCCCGCGCACGAGGCGCTCGCCCAGCGCGGCCCGACGAAGGTCGACCCGCTGGCGATCCCGCGCTACGGCGCTCACATGGCCGCGGCCCGCCCGGGCCGGGTGCTGGGTGTGCGGGGGCCGAACACCACCATCAGCTCCGCCTGCGCATCGGGCACCGACGCGCTGGGCCACGCCCTGATCATGATCCGCGCGGGCGTCGCCGACGTGCTCCTGGCCGGCGCGAGCGAGGCGATCGTCTCGCCGCTGGGCATCGCCTCGATGGGCACGCTGGGCGCCCTCACGAAGGACTGGAACGATGAGCCAGAGCGCGCCTCTCGCCCGTTCGACGCGAAGCGCTCGGGCTTCGTGCTGGCTGAGGGCGCGGGCATCCTGCTGCTTGAGGCGGAGGAGCACGCGCAGGCGCGCGGCGCGAAGGTCCTCGCGGAGTTCGCCGGCTGCGGCTGGTCGTTCGACGCCACCGACGACGCCGCGCCGGATGCAGAAGGCCAGTCGCTGGCGATGGTCCGGGCGCTGAAGTCGGCCGGGCTACGACCTGAGGACGTGAGCTACATCAGCGCCCACGGGACATCGACCGAGCTGAACGACAAGGCGGAGACCGCCGCGATCAAGCTCGCGCTCGGCGAGGACGTCGCGCGGCGCGTGCCGGTCAGCTCGATCAAGTCGATGACCGGCCACTCGGGCGCGGGCGCGGGCGGCGTCGAGGCGGTAGCGAGCGTGCTCACCCTGCGCGACAACATGCTCCCGCCCACGATCAACTACGAGTTTCCCGACCCCGCCTGCGACCTGGATTACGTGCCCAACGAGGCGCGCGCGCATCAGGTAGACGTCGTACTCTCCAACTCCTTCGGCCTGGGCGGGCAAAACGCATGCCTGGTGCTGCGGCGATACCGCACCTAGGGGTTTCCCGCCTCCAGCCTCCTCCGCTCCTGCCGAGTATCCTCATAGGATGCTTAGCCTGCTCTTCGGACTGCTCGGCGTGCCGGTCGGGCTGGCGCTCGACCAGGGCGTCGAGCGCCTCGCCGTCCCTCCGGGCGACGACGAGGACGCCTCGCTCGAAGCCGACGCCTCGCCGCCCGCGCTCCACGCCGAGGCCGGCACGCTCGTCGTCGCCGCGTCGCCGACGCAGGAGTGGCTGCGACGGGCGCTCATCGTCGCCGCGACGGCGGGCCTGTTCGCCGCGGCCGGCCTGCGTTACGACGACCCGCTGGACCTGACGATCGTCGCGGCGTATTGCTGCGTGCTGCTCGTGTGCGCCGCCACCGACGCCCTCTCGTTCCGGGTGCCGAACGTCGTCACCTACCCGGCGATCCTGGGCGCGCTGCTCATCGGCGGCGTCATGCCGGACGCCAACATCCTGGGCGTGCTCGCTGGCGGGGCGCTGGCCGGCGGGGTGCTCCTGGTGCCGTCGCTGATCACGGGCGGCGTCGGCATGGGCATGGGCGACGTGAAGCTGGCGACGTTCGTCGGGCTGGCGCTGGGCTTCGAGCTGGCGGTGCCGGCGATGCTGCTGATGGCCTTCGCAGGCGGCATCGCGGCGGTGCTGCTGCTGCTCACCGGCATCCGCAAGCGCGGCGAGCCGATCCCCTACGCGCCCTTCATTTCGGGCGGAGCGCTGGCGGTGCTCCTCTGGCAGGGCACGGCCTTCGTCGTGCTCACCTAATTCGCGACGAACTTTCCTCTTACGACATAAGAACCCTCTCCTCAAGTCGCAGCCGCGCTAGAATGAGGCGCAGGGCGCGCCCGCGTCCTCACGCCACTCGTTCAGCGAGGCCGCATGCCGATCCAAGTCAAGCTGCTTGACTACACGCAGGACCCGATCCGGTCGCTCTACGTCGCCTACCGGACGGCGTACTCCGCCCTAACGCCGATCCAGATCGACAAGCGCATCGAGGACGGGCGCATCTCGCGCGAGCAGATGGAGGAGTTCATTGAGCGGCGCCTCCAGACCGGCCACGCGTCGCCGCTGGAGCAGGTCTGGTTCGAGTTCGGCATCTCGGGCGTGAGCCGAGCGTTCAGCCACCAGTTCGTGCGGCATCGCATCGGCATCAGCTTCGAGCAGCAGAGCCAGCGTTACGTCAAGTTCAAGGACGCGCGCTTCCCCTACGCGATCCCGGAGTCGGTGCAGCGGGCGGGCATGGCCGACAAGATGAAGGGCGCCTTCGAAGAGATCGGCCGGCTCTACCAGGAGCTGCTCGACGCGGGGGTGCCCGCGGAGGACGCTCGCTTCCTTCTCCCCAATGCGACGAGCACGAACTTCAAAGTCGTCGTCAACTTCCAGGAGCTGCTCCACATCTGCGACCTGCGGCTGTGCACGCGGGCGCAGTGGGAGTTCCGCAAGGTGGCGTCGCTGATGCGCGCGGAGGTGAACCGTCGCTTCCCGGACTTCGGGCGCCACCTCCAGCCCAAGTGCGGCGAGCGTCGCTACGGCTACTGCGACGAAGACTACGAGGCCTGGCAGGCCTGCCCCATCGGCCGGAAGCGCCCCCACAAGCGCGACCTCTTCGCGCTCTTCGACTCCTACCGCAAGGGCGAGCTGATCCCCCTGGACGAGGCCGACTTCAAGCTGATCGAAAAGGAAGAGACGAGCGTGCCGTAGGGCTGGCCGCTTGACAAGCTAGGCGGCGGAGCTATACTTGGCACGTTCTGTAGCTCTTGCTGCGGCGGGGAGGATACCGCGATGCGCCGATTCCTCTGTTCGATTTGCTTGAGGGCAGCTCTGCTTGCCGCCGTTCTGACCGCGCTCTCGATACCCGTGGTTCAACATGCGGCGCGTCCGGCCTCCGCTGCTGGCATCCCACTTGAGGGAGTCACCGGCATAGCGGTCGGCGGTCTTCACACTTGCGCCGTAACTCAGGAGCAAACACCAGGCGGTGGCGGCGGGGCGAAGTGCTGGGGTGCCAACTACGCTGGTCAACTGGGGACCGGGACAACGACCCAGGCGAGCTATCCGACAGACGTCGTTGGACTCGGGACTGGCGTCGCCAGCGTCGTTGGCGGGGACATCACGAGCTGTGCCGTACTTGTCACAGGTGGCGTCAAGTGCTGGGGCGAAAGTGGTGTACGCGTCACCGGAGTGCCAGGACCTAACGCCCTGACGCCGGTAGACGTAAACCCTCTCACCAACATAGCGGCTGTCACCGTCGGTGCCGACCATAGCTGTGCCCTCACCACTACCGGAGGGGTCAAGTGCTGGGGCTTTGACCTGTACGGGCAGCTCGGCGATGGAAGCAGTGCAGGCGCCTGCGTCACATTTTGTCCCCCAGTAGAGGTGGCAGGACTAGGGGGCGGCGTGGTCGCAATCAGTGCAGGTGGCTTGCAGACGTGCGCCGTGACCGCCCCGTTGGGCGGCGTCAAGTGCTGGGGGGAGAACCAGCACGGCCAACTCGGCGCGACAACGGAGATATGCGACCCTCCCGGGGGGTATAGTAATGCACCGTGCAGCACGACACCCGTCGACGTGTGTGAGACATACGATGGGCAAGGAGTCTGCACGGAGTTCCTGTCGGGGGTGATCGCGGTAGCGGCCGGCTCGGTTCACACTTGCGCACTGACCGCGCTGGGTGGGGTCAAGTGCTGGGGTTGGAACGGTTACGGCAAGCTCGGCGGTACGACCCAGGGCGGCACTACCCCTGTCGATGTGCCGGGACTTAGCGGTGTCGTTGCTATTTCGGCCGGCGAACTCCACAGTTGTGCACTAACCTCAGCAGGCGCTGTTAAATGCTGGGGATCCAATATTGATGGCGAGCTTGGCTGCGGGACAGAGTTTTGCGCTGGCGGGCCGGTTGTACAGGTAGTTGGCCTGGCGACCAGTGGGTCAGCCGTGACGAGCAACCGTTTCCATAGCTGCGCCATAACGGATGCGGGGCGTGTCAAGTGCTGGGGACGGAGCGCGGAAGGACAGCTCGGCGACGGCACAACTGGCGGTGACCCAAGCTGTGCCTGCCGCAGAACGCCGGTGGATGTGGTGGTGGGCCCCAACCGGGAGCTACAGATCGCCAACGTCGAGTTCACGCAGGCCATTCAAGAACTCAATCCGTCACTAGCCGACTTGCAGGCGAACGGGCCGAAGGTACCTATTGTCAAAGGCAAGCCCGCTGTGATGCGGGTGATGCTGCAACAGGTCAGCCAGGATACACCGGTACGCGTAGAAGCCACCGGTTCTGTGTCCCATACGCGCTTTGGCATTCTGCGGGCCCCCTGCGACCCGCAGAAGCAGCGCAGGCGGGAGGATGGCTGCGTGACCGCGGACTTCTACTTCACGCCTGGAGACAACGTCAGTGTGACTGTCAAGCTCAAGGATGAGAGGGGGAAGGTGTCGGACAGCGAAGCCATCAGCTTTAGCACCAGGACCGCGAAACCAATCGTTCTGGTGCCCGTGAAGGTCTGTGATGCAAAGGTGAACGGGAGGTGGCTCTGTAGCAACGAGCGATTGTTGGCTCACCTGATCCCGTTCCTGAGGTCTAGCGCCCCCACAAATGATGTACGAACAACGGGTAGAACAGAAACCGTGCGTGTCGAGGCAGCGAACCACACAAACGACTTCTGGGACACAACTGTACATCGAATCAATAACCTGTGGGCAGCGGACGATCGCCCGCCAAACACTTATTACTACGGGATGGTGCGCACGTATCTCGGCCCGCTAGGTCTCGCGGACGACATCCCGAGTCGTGGCGCCGCCAGCACCGAATCGTTCGTGGATCGTGGCGTTGAGGTGAACGACCAGACCGTCGCGCACGAGACCGCCCACATGCTGGGGCGGAAACACACCAATACAGATGAACCGCAGGCAAACTGCGCCCTAGCTCCTGATCAAACCACAGACTGGCCGTACTCAAACAACAGTATCCAAGACCTAGGGTTTGATCTCACAGGTCAATTCGGGTCCGATCCAGCGCGGCAACTGATTCGCCCAGAAGGAACTTTTGACTGGATGAGCTACTGCGTGCCCACCTGGATATCGCCGTTTACGTACACGAAGGTCTCGGACGTTCTCCTCGATCAGGAAGGGGCCGGAGCCGCCGATGTTCGACAGCAGTCGCTTGTTACAGCCGACTTCTGGAATATCTCAGGACGAATCGAGGGTGGAACGGCGGCGCTTGACCCGCTGTTCACCTTACAGACCAAGGGCTCCGGGGACGCGGGTAGCGGCACGTACAGAATAGACGTTGAAGACAGCACGGGAAGCATACTCTTTGCGCGCTTCTTCGAACCGACGCGCTTTGGAACTAGGACTACGGGCACTGAAATTGAAGGCATGAGCTTCACCGAAATGGTCCCTGTGACTGCCGGAGCAGCCAGCATCATTGTTCGTGACCCCCTGGGTGCTACGCTGGGTACCATCATGCTAGGTGGGGCCAGTCCGTCCGTAACTATTGGCTATCCTGCGGGCGGTGAGACACTGAGCGGTGAGCAACAGCTAACTTGGACCGCTACTGATCCAGATAGCAGCTCACACACCTTCCGCGTCGAATATTCCGCTGATGGCGGCGGCACGTGGCAGACGCTCTCTACCGACATTCAAGACACTAGTCTGGTGGTCGACTTCAATGAGCTGCCGGGCTCCGCCGGGAACGCCGTGGTTCGCGTCTTAGCCTCCGATGGAGCGAACACAGGCGTCGCCGTCTCGCAGCTTTTCACCGTACCGACAAAAGGACCGCAGGCCGAGATCGTGGCGCCCGACAACGCGGGTGTCTACGACCTGGGCGACCTCGTGTGGCTGCAGGCGCTCGCATGGGATCCGGAGGGTGGGTATCTAGATGGCACCCAGGTACAGTGGCAGTCAAGTCGGGACGGTCTCCTGGGCTCTGGGCAGGAGCTGCATATGACGACGCTGTCCGCAGGCGTCCACACCATCACGTTGACCGTAACAGATGCCGACGGCAACCAGGCCACTGCTGCCGTTACCGTTACCGTAAACGACCCAGACACGGATGGCGACGGCTGCGGTAACAATCGTGAGCTGGGCGCGAACCCAAGCCAGGGTGGCCAACGCGACCCGCTCAGCTTCTGGGACTTTATGGACCAGTACACGGGCGCCCCACTGGCCCGCGACGAGATTGTCTCGGTTGGCGACATCGGTGCTGTGGTCGCGCGCTTCGGCGCGACCGGCAATCCCACCGGCGACCCGCTTCAGGCGCCAGAGAAGGCCAGCGGCTACCACACCATCGCGGACCGCAACGGGTCGTACGCTGGCCAGGACCCATGGGACCTGCTGCCGCCGGACGGGAACATCTCCGTCGGCGACATTGGAGCGGTCGTGGGCCAGTTCGGCCACACTTGCTTCACCGATCCCTAGCCTGCACCCTAGCCGGCCGCGCCCCGCGCCGAGACGCGTCCTACTGGGGTGGCGGGAGGCCGAGCGCGCGGGCGGCCCATGGCAGGGCAACGGTGAGCTGCCGGAGCTGCAGGTCTCGGACCCGCCTGAGATACTCGGGCGCGGGGAGCCCGGCCCGTCCCGCCAGGTAGCCGGCGATCATCGCAACCAGGCCCGGCTCACCGTCGTACACGTCGTCAGGTAGCGGGCCGCCCTCGGTGTGAAGGCTGGGCAGCCACGCGACGAGGTCCAGCTCGGAGTTGCCCACCGACGCCCAGTTCCAGTCCACGAGCACCGTCCGCTCGCCGTCGAAGCAGATGTTGTCGCTGCGAACGTCCAGGTGCAGCAACGCACCGCGTTCGAGAGGGGCGCTCGCTTCGGCTTGCAGGAGGACCGGCAGCGCCCCCTGCAGCCACTCAGCGGAGCAGACGCCGAGCGACAGGAACGGCGCCACATCGCGCTCCACCAGGTACCAGCCGCTGAAGTGCTCGCGCTGGTCGACGACACGCCGCACGCGCTCGGGCGGCGGGGTGCTCGCCACCGCGGACAGCGTCGTGAGTACGCGCTCGATGAGGGCGCTCGACCAGGGCGGCGGCCAGACGCCGCGGCTCAAGTCTTCGAGGACGAGGATGCGCCGCCCGTGATCGTCCCTGGTCCAGCCCAGCACCGAGGGCAGAAACCCGCCATCGCAGGAGTCGTAGATGATGCGCTCCACCTGCAACCAGCCGTCGGTGTCGTCGTCGGTCGCCGCCTTGACGAACGCGGATGAGCCGTCGTCGAAGGTGGCGACGCAGCGGGTGGCCTGCGTGTAGCCCGACGCAATCGGCGTCCAGCCGACGATTCGCCGACCGAGCAGGCGCTCGACAGGCGCGCGCAGCCTCGTGAAGTCGGGGGCGCTCATGAGTTCGAAGTGCTCTCGCGAGGCTTCCGCGCCGCCAGGATGATGTGCGAACCGGTGTCGACGAGGCCGGGCGCGCGGCAGAGCTCGCGCCGAAGCCGCTCCCACTCGTAGCCGGCGTAGGTGTCGTAGAAGTTGCGCGTGCGCGCCGGGTCGTACATCGTCATGATCCCCTCGTGTGGTGGCGTCCAGTATACGGGGCGAGCGCTGCACCCCAACCATCGTCCCGTTTGACAACGCCGACGGCCCCGTGCTACGGTCTCCCATCATACGCGACTGGTGGTGAGGGCATCGAGAACATGAAGCGCGTATCGCGGGCGTAGGGAGAGGCCCACGAGAAGCGCCGCCATCGCCACCCCAGCCTGCCGGCAGGTAGGCGCCCCTGGGAGGAGGTGCGGCCATGCTGCGCCGCATACTGCTGCTCGTACTCGCTGGCTGGCTGGGCGTCATCACCTGGAGCAGCGGCGGTCCGGCCTCCGCAACGGGGCCGGTCGTCTTCACGCACGGCGTCGCCAGCGGCGACGTCACCTCGACGACGGCAATCGTCTGGACGCGCATCGACGTGGCGGAGACGATCACTGCCCAGGTCGATGACGACCCTGGCTTCGGGACGCTCGACTTCTCGCAGGCGGTCGTTACCGCAGCCGCCAGCGATTTCACGGCGAAGGTCGATGCGACCGGCCTCACCCCGAACACCGTGTACTACTACCGCTGGCACCACGACAACGCCGGCAGCGACCAGTTCAGCCCAACCGGCACGTTCAAGACAGCGCCCGACGAGAACGCGTCCATTGACGTTTCGTTCGCCTATTCCGGCGACTCGGACGGCACGACGACCAATGTGGCGCCTGCCTTCCCGCAGGACTTCGCCACGCTCGACCTGGCGAACGCGGACAACCCCGACTTCTTCGTCTACCTGGGCGACACGATCTACTCGGACTCGGGGCTGCGGAACAACCTGCCCGACCCGCCCGGCCCGGGCCCCGCGACGACCGTCGAGCAGTACCGCGAGGCGTACCAGATGAACCGCAGCATCCAGGCACTGCCAGACTTGCTTGAGAGCACTTCGATCTACGCCCAGCCGGACGACCACGAGGTGCAGAACGACTACAGCGGCGAGACCGTCGACCAGACGCGCTATGACAACGGCCGCCAGGCGTTCCTGGAGTACATGCCTGTGCGCGAAACGGGCCTGCTCAGCGATGCCTCCTGCGCGGGCGACCCCCTCTATCGCACGTTCCGCTGGGGCAGCGAGGTCGAGATCTTCGTGCTGGACGAGCGTTCTTGCCGCAACGACGACTTAGAGACGACCTGCTCCAGCGACCTGGGTCCCACGTTTCCCAGCGCCGTCCGCACCCAGTCGCCGTTCAACGTCTTCCTCCAGCCAATGCCCCCCGCTGGCTGCCTGGCCGCGCTCAACGACGGCAACCGGACGATGCTGGGCCCGGTGCAGAAGGCGCAGTTCAAGGCGGACCTACTCGCCTCCGACGCGCGCTTCAAGTTCGTCGTCAGCCAGCTAGCCGTCCAGCAGTTCCACGTCCTGCTCTACGACCGGTGGGAGGGCTACGGCGCGGAGCGCACCGAACTGCTGAACTACATCCGGGACAACAGCGTCGAAGACGTCATCTTCCTCACCACGGACAACCACGCCAACCTGATGAACGAGGTCGCCATCGACCGCTTCGCCGACCCGCGCACGGTCGCGTACGAGCTGATCACGGGCCCAATCGCCACGAACACGCTGCAAACGTCGGTCTTCAACATGTTCGGGCAGTTCGGTGTGGACGCGTTCAACACGGCGCTCGGTTACTCGGGCACGGACTGTCGGGACCTGGACGCCATTTCCTACGGCCTGCTCGACATCGACGCCGCTGCCGGCACCGCGACCGCCACGTTTAAGGACGACGCAGGCGCCTCCGTCCAGAACCAGGCGACGCCGCCGATCGCGAGCTGCGATAAGGTGTTCCCAGCGCCGACGCTCCAGATCCTGGACTGCGACGTCAACGGCGACGCCGTCTGCTCCGTAGGCGACATCGGCGTCGTGGTAGGCGCGTTCGGGAGCGCCAACCAGGTCGGCGATCTGAACGCGGACTCGCAGATCAGCGTGGGCGACATAGGACTCGTGGTGGGCGCCTTCGGGCTGACCGATCCGACGACGAATCTACCGGAGGGCCGCCTCGTCCGCTTCTTCATCAAGGAGGGCGGCCCGGGCACGCTGACCTGCGCGGCGACGGACCTGCCCGCAGGCGCCACGTTCAGCACCTCGTGCGAGTTCGTCTGGACGCCGTCGCCGACCCAGTCGGGCAGCTATCGCGTCACGTTCAGCGTCTCGAACGGCACCGCCACAGAGATCGAAACGCTGCCAATAACCGTGCTGGATACGATGCCGTGACCCGGAGAGCGCCCTAGCTGCGGCAGCTCTCGCCGTCCGCCCGCGGCGGACGCCAGGCGACCTCGAAGATGCGCTGGCGGCCGCGCACGCCGCGGAGCTGGCGCCGGCCGATGTCGGCGAAGCGCACGCCATCGACACGGCCCGCGAGCACCCGCGTCGCCTCGGACGCGAGGATCTGGCCGCCTGAGGCCCGCCCGGCGATGCGGGAGGCGATGTTGACGGTGTGTCCGAAGAAGTCATCGCCCTCACGAATGGCGTCGCCGCTGTTCAGGCCCACGGAGACGCCCAGCCTCTGGCCCAGGTGGACAGACTCGTGGGCTAAGGCGGCCCGCTGGATCTCGGCGGCGCAGCGCACGGCGCGGGCGGCGCTGGAGAAGGCGATCATGAAGCCGTCGCCGGTCTGCTTCACTTCGAAGCCGCCGTGTTGCCCAATCTGCTCGCGCACGAGACCGTGGTACGCCTGGATGAGCTCGCGCACGACCTCCTGGTCGACGCGGCTGGCGAAGGACGTGTAGCCCTCCAGGTCGGTGAAGACGATGGTGACCAGATCGCCGGGGGCCGGGGCAAGGGTGGCAGCCAGCGCGCGCCCGCACTGGCCGCAGAAGCGAAACCCCTCAGGCATTGCGGCGCCGCAGGTGGGGCAGAGCTCCACCTGCGAGCCACCCTCGCGCCTAAACGCGGGGTTCACCTCCGCTTTCGCTTCAAGCATCGTCACCTGACTAGTCCCCCTAACAAAGAAACAGCCCACTGCATACGGCAGTGGGCTCGCAACTCGATACGGTTTCGCGTATCAGCTACGTTCACCCACGCCAGCCGACGCCCCATCCACCGACGAAGTGGACGCGGCGCGACACATCGACGAGGTCACATTCTGCCCGATTTGTTCTCGCTCCATGTTCTCCTTTAGCTTACCAGCCCGGCCGCCCGGCGGTCAAGAAACAGATGGCTTAGCCGGCGCCGGGGCGGGCGTTCCGCCGTTCGATGCGATCGACTTCGACTGGTCGAGGAAGTGAGGCTCGCCTTCGCCGTTTCGCTCCTGATAGGTCATCTGGTAGAGCTTGGCGTACAGGCCGTCCGTGGCGAGCAGCTCGTCGTGCGTGCCCTGCTCGGCGATGTGCCCCTGATCGAGCACGATGACGCGGTCCGCGCTGCGGATGGTGGACAACCTGTGGGCAATGACGAACGACGTGCGGTTGCGAAGCAGCTCGCGGAGCGCCTGCTGGATCACGGCTTCGGTGCGGGTGTCGACGTTTGCCGTGGCCTCGTCCAGGATGAGGATGCGCGGGTCGGCCAGGACCGCCCGGGCAAAGCTGATGAGCTGTCGCTGGCCCACTGAGACGTTCTGGCCCCGCTCGTGAAGGACGGTGTCGTAGCCGAGCTCCAGCCGCGCGATGAAGTCATGGGCGCCGACCGCGCGAGCCGCCTTTTCAGCATCTTCCCGCGTGGCCTCGGGCCGGCCGTAGCAGATGTTCTCCAACACGGTACCCGAGAAGAGGAACGCCTCCTGGAGGACCAGCCCCATCCGCCGGGCAAGCGACTGGCGCTTGATATGGCGAATGTCGTGGCCATCGACGAGGATCCGGCCGCCGGTCACGTCGTAGAATCGGGCAGCTAGGGACGTGATGGTCGTCTTGCCGGCGCCCGTCGGCCCGACGAAGGCGACCGTTTCGCCGGGGTTCACGTGCAGGCTGAAGTCGCGCAGGACGGGTACGCCCTCGGCGTACTCGAAGTCGACGTGCTCGAAGGTGACCTCGCCGCGCACGTCCTCCAGCTCAACTGCGTCCGCAGCGTCCTGGATCTCCGGCTCGGTGTCCAGCACCTCGAAGATGCGCTCGCCGCCCGCCATCGCCCGCTGGATCTGCGTGTACTGGAGCACCAGGTCACGCACGGGATCGAAGAAGCGCTGAACGGATAGGGCGAACGTCACGACGACACCGACGGACATCGCACCATCCAGGACCTTGTAGCCGCCGTAGACGATGACCAGCGCCGTCGCGATGGCGACCGATAGCTCCACCAGCGGCATGACGATGGCCGTGACCCGGCCGGCGACGACGTTCGCCATCAGATTGTCGCGGTTGACGGTGTCGAAGCGCTTGCTGTTCTCCGCCTCGCGCGAAAGGCTCTGGATCACCCGCACACCCGACACGTTCTCTTGCAGGCTGGCGTTGACGATCGCGATCGCCTGCCGCACGCGGATGAACGAGCGGCGGGCATAGGCCTGCCAGATCGCCATCGCGGCAACCAGGAACGGCACGACGGCGAAGGTGATCAGAGCCAGCTCCGCGTCCAGATAGAGCATGATCCCGACCACCACGAACAGTCCCACGAAGTCCGCGAGGATAGTGATCATGCCGCTGGTCAGGAGCTCCTGCAACGTCGTGACATCGCTGGTGATGCGCGACATCACCCTTCCTACCTCGTTGCCATCGTAGAAGCGCAGCGAGAGCTTCTGGAGGTGGTTGAACATCTGCGTGCGCAGCGTGAACAGGATGCGATGCCCAATCCAGCCAGTGTTCGTAAGCTGGACCCAGTACGCGCCCCAACTGAAGAGCACCAGGCCCAGGAAGATGAACCCCGTCCTGTTGAGCTTGCCTAGGTCGCCGTCACTCGCTGCATCGATGAGTGTACCGATGAGCAGCGCCTGCACGGGTACCGCCGCGGCAAAGCCGAGCATGCCGATGAGCGCCAGCGCGGTCCGAAACTTGAATGGACGGAGATACGGGATGAGCCGGGTCATCACTCGGTGGTTATAGAGCGACCCGTACTCCTCGTCGTCCCAGCCGTCGGTGCTGCGGCGCAAGCGCTGGCCGGGCCCGCCCGGGCCCATGCCACCGCTCCAGCCGCCGGCCGCTCCGGCGCCCCAGTAGGCCATCGCTACGCTTCGACTCCCTTGCGTTTCGCCCGCGCGCGGGCGGCGACCTCAAGGCGCTGGCCGGCGAGAACGAGCTGGCGGGCCCGCTCTCTTGTCAGGCCGCCAAGCTGCTCGCCGATCTCACGCAGCTTCAACCCTTCTCGCCGTAGGCGAAGCGCTTCGATCGCCTTCTCCCGTACGGCAGGACTTGGACGCGATACCATCGGTTCCCTCCTCTTATCCAGCGCCTGCGGCCGGCGTCGCCGCCGGCTCCTGAACGCCCGCGCGCGTCCGTTCGAACGCTTCTTCCTGATCGCGGAGCTCCAGGTCGTAGATCTGGCGGTACAGCCCGTCTTGCTCGATCAGCTCCTCATGGCGACCTCGCTCAACGATGCGCCCGTCTTGCAGCACGAGTATCTGGTCAGCCTGCGTCACCGTGCGCAGCCGCTGCGCGATCACGAACGTCGTTCGCCCGCGCATCAGCTCCGCCAGCGCCTGCTGGATCAGATACTCAGTCTCCGTATCGACGCTCGACGTCGAGTCATCGAAGATCAAGAGCTTCGGGTCGAGCAGCAGCGTCCGCGCGATGGCCATGCGCTGGCGCTGACCGCCTGACAAGGTGATGCCGCGCTCGCCCACCCAGGTGTCGTAGCCGTCGGGCATGCTGACGATGAACTCGTGGATGCGCGCGGCCTTCGCCACTCGCTCGATCGCTTCCTGCGACGCGTCCACCGCCCCGTAGGCGATGTTCTCGCGGACTGTCGCCGAGAACAGGAAGAGGTCCTGCTGGACGATGCCGATGTTGCTGCGCAGCGACGCCAGGGTGACGTCGCGCACGTCTGTGCCGTCGATGGTGATGCGGCCTTCCGTCACGTCGTAGAAGCGGGGGAGCAGATTGACGATCGTGCTCTTGCCGGAGCCGGTCGGCCCCAGGAGCGCGATCATCTGGCCGGGCTGCGCGTCGATGTCGACGCCTCGCAGCACCGGGCTGATCGCGTCGTAGGCGAAAGACACGTTCTCGAACTGGACGTGGCCCTGGACCGCGGCCAACTCTCCGGCGTTCGGCTTCTCCTGCACCGCCGATTCGGCGTCAAGGATGTCGTAGATGCGCTCTCCGGACGACTGCGCCCTGGCGAAGAGCATCACGATCCAGCCCAGGCTGCGCACGGGCAACTGGAGCAACGTCAAGAAGAGGGCGAACGTCGCGAGATCGCCCGCAGTGAGGCTGCCGGCACGGATCTCCAGCGCGCCCACCCAGGTCACGGCCATGAGCGAGAGCATCCAGACCGCCGAAAGGAGCGGAGTATTGAAGGCTTGGATCTGGTTCGTGGCGTAGCTGTGCTCGAAGAGGTTCTTCGCCTCCTTGGCGAACTTGACGCTCTCATACTGTTCGCGGGCGAACGCCTTGACGACCCTCTGTCCTGACAGATTCTCCTGGAGTACCGTTCCCAGCCGGCCCTGGAGGTTCTGCACCTCCAGCCAGATCGGGCGCAATTGTGAGGTGACCTGGATCGAGCGGACCGCAACGATGGGCAGGAACGCCCAGGCAACGAGCGCCAGCTTCCAGCTCGTTACCGCCATGAGGGCGGTGCTGGCGATGAGCAAAATTACCACGTAGAGCAGCCGGAGCACGCCCATGCTGATGAACACGCGCACGCCCTCCACGTCTTGGGTCGCGCGGGACATGAGCTGACCGGTCTGCGCCTTGTCGTGGTAGGCGAAGCTGAGGCGCTGGAGGTGGTTGTAGATGCTATTGCGGATGTCGTAGGCGACGCGCTGCGAGATCCACTCGGCCCAAAACGTCTGGCCGTAGGCGAAGGCGCCCCGCAATGCGGCTGTGCCCACGATGCCGATGCCGATCCAGAGCAGCGCCTGCTTGTCCCCCTGGGCCACCTGCTCTCCGTTCACCTCGACGACGTTCAGGCCCACGTCGATCGCCCGGCCGATGAGGATCGGCATGAGCAAGACGAAGCTGCTAGCGCCCGCCACGCAGAGCCAGGCCAGGAGGATCTGGCGCCAGTAGGCGGTGGCGAAGGACAGCAGGCGTATGAGGACCGGTCTTGTGCTCTGGCGCATGCGAAATCTCGCTTTTTCGTACCTGAATACGTTCGCGTAGTATAGCCTATCTTTTACGCTAACGTCAAATTGACGAAGCTACGCTGGGCGGGCGCCGCGCCATCACCTATAATGGGACGCCGGAGACCATGCCTGACCACCAAACCTTCGTCATTGTCGGCGCCAGCCTGGCCGGAGGACGCGCCGCTGAGGCCCTGCGCAAGGAGGGCTTCGACGGTCGCATCGTCCTCGTCGGCGCCGAGCCCGACCCCCCTTACGAGCGCCCACCGCTCTCGAAGGAGTACGTGCGCGGGGATGTGGCGCGGGAGAAGATCTTCGTCCACAAGCCCGGCTTCTACGAAGCGCAGGCGATCGAGCTGCGCCTGGGCGCGCCCGCCACCCGCCTCGATCTCCAGGGCCGGACGGTGGAGGTGGAGGGCGACGAGCGGCTCTCATACGATAAGCTCCTGCTCGCCACCGGCGGCAGGCCGCGGCGTCTCGACGCGCCCGGCAGCGATCTCGAGGGCATCTACTACCTGCGCACCGTCGCCGACAGCGAACGCATCGCGGCCGAGCTTGAGCCCGGTCGGCGCCTGGTCGTGATCGGCGCCGGCTTCATCGGGGCCGAGGTGGCAGCGTCGGCGCGGATGAAGGGGCTGGATGTGAGCATCCTGGAGATGGCGTCGGTACCGCTTGGCCGCGCCCTGAGCGAGGAGATGGGCCAGATCTACGCGCAGATCCACCGCGACGAGGGCGTTGCCCTCTACACGGACGAGGCGATCGAGCGCTTCGAAGGGGGCACGCGGGTCGAGCGGGTCGTGAGCAGCACCGGCCGCACGCTCGAGTGCGACTTCGTCGTCGCCGGCGTGGGCATGGAGCCGGCGACAGAGCTGGCAGAGCAGGCAGGCCTGGCCGTCGATAACGGTATCGTCGTGAATGAGTACTGCGAGACCTCCTCGCCGGACGTCTACGCCGCCGGCGACGTAGCCAGCTTCTATCATCCAATGCTGGGAGAGCGCATCCGCGTCGAACACTGGGCGAATGCTCAGAATCAGGGCGTCGCGGCCGCGAAGAGCATGCTCGGCGCGCGCGAGCCGTACGCCGAGATCCCCTGGTTCTACTCCGACCAGTACAAACTGAACCTGCAGTACCTCGGCCACGCGCGGAGCTGGGACGCAGTCGTCCTGCGCGGCGACGTTGCCTCGCGGAAGTTCAGCGCCTTCTACCTGCAGGACGGCCGCATCAAGGCCGTCCTGGCCGTCAACCGCTTCAAGGACATCAACGGCTCTCGAGAGCTGATCCGGCAGGGCGTGGTTGTCGAGCCCGCCCAGCTCCGCGACGAGGGCATCGACCTGAAGGGCCTGATACCGCAGACCGCCTAGCACGAAGGAGCGCTACATGGCAGAAGCCACCTGGGAGATCGAGACGCTGGCGAACGGCCTGCGCGTGGTGACCACGCCGGTGCCAACGGCGCAGTCGGTGAGCGTGAACGTCTTCGTCGGCGTCGGTTCGCGCGCTGAGGACCGGCGCACGAACGGCCTCTCCCACTACCTGGAGCACATGCTCTTTAAGGGCACCGAACAGCGCCCGACGGCCATCGCCATCTCCGAGGCGATCGAGGGCGCCGGCGGCAACATGAACGCCGGCACCGACAGGGAGCTCACCGTCTACTACAACCTGATGCCCTACGAGAAGCTACCGCTCGCCATGGACGTCCTCGCCGAGATGATCCAGCATTCGCTCATCGACGCCGACGAGCTGGAACGAGAGCGCACCGTGGTGCAGCAGGAGATCCAGCGCGCCTACGACCAGCCCGGCGCCAGGGCGAGCCGTTTGCTCTACCAGGCCACCTTCGGCGACCAGCCGCTCGGCTGGCCCGTCTCCGGCACCGTGGAGACGGTGCAGGAGATGACCCGAGACGACTTCGTGAACCACGTCCGCACGTGGTACGTGCCCCAGAACATGGTGCTCAGCGTCGCGGGGAACACGACGCATCGTGAGGTCGTCGAGCACGCGCGGCGGCTCTACAGCGACCTCGAAAGCGGGGCGCCGCCCGCGATCGACGGCGCGCGCGAGGGCGTCGCCAACAAGCAGGTCGTGACGGAGGCGCGCGACATCGCCCAGAGCAACCTCGCGATGGCGGTGCGCGGCCTTTCGCGCAAGGACCCTGACCGCTACGCGCTCGGCATCCTGAACGCGGTGCTGGGACGCGGCATGAGCTCACGCCTCTTCCGGGAGGTGCGCGAGCGTCGCGGCCTCGCCTACTCCATCGGCTCCGGCGTCACGCGCTTCCAGGACACCGGCCTCCTCTCGATTAGCGCCGGGGTCAGCGCGGAGAACGTGGCCCAAACGGTCGCCGTAATCAAGGAGGAGCTGCAGAAGCTCGTTGACGAACCCGTCGGCGAAGAGGAGATGACCAAAGCGCGAGACTACAGCGTCGGCACGTTCCGGCTGAGCATGGAGAGCCCGATGGCGCTCGCGCACCGCACGGGCGAAGACCTGCTCTTCCTGGGCGCGATCGAGCCGATCGAGACGCTGGTGGGCCGTCTGCAGGCCGTAACAGCGGACGACGTCCAGCGGATGGCGCAGCGGCTCTTCCGCAACGAGAACATGTCGATGTCCCTCGTCGGGCCGGGCGCGGACGAGGGCGAGATGACCGAGCTGCTGGCGGCGTAAGCCTGCCCGAATTCGAAAGGAGGAACCGATATGTCGATGCGAGACGAGTGCCTCGCCGCGAACCAGCAGTACGCGGCATCATTCGGTCACGGCGGCCTACCCATGCCCCCGGGGAGAAAGCTCGCAGCGGTTGTCTGCATGGACGCGCGCCTGATGCCGGACCAGTTCCTCGGTCTCAGGACGGGCGACGCGCACGTCATCCGCAACGCGGGCGGTATCGTCACGGACGATGCGCTGCGTTCGCTCATCATCTCCCATAAGCTGCTGGGCACCAACGAGTTCTTCGTCATCAACCACACCGACTGCGGCATGCTCACCTTCCAGGACGAGGACCTGCGTCAGCGCCTGAAGGAGGAGACCGGCGCCGACGCGAGCGGGCTCCAGTTCCACGCCTTCAGGAATCTGGATGGGAACGTGCGCGCCCAAGTAGAGAAGATCAAGTCGAGCCCATTCCTGCCGGACGACATCCCGGTCCACGGCTTCATCTACCAGGTTGAGGACGGGAGACTGCGACAGGTCGTGTAGGACGGGGAAGGACCATGCCCAAGGCGAAGGTGAACGGCATCGACCTGGCGTACGAGGTCTACGGCGAGGGCCCGCCGCTGGTCCTCGCGCACGGCTACATCGCCTCGAAGGAGATGTGGGACTACCAGATCGGGCCCTTCTCCGAGAAGCACCGCGTCGTCGTCTACGATATGCGCGGCCACGGCGAGTCCGAAGCGCCACCCGAGGATGACGCCGGCTACGCCATGGACACGCTCGTCGAAGACCAGCGGGCGCTGATGGGCCACCTGGGCATCGAGCAGGCGTACCTGGGCGGGCTATCGATGGGCGGCAGCATCGCGATGCGCTTTGCGCTCAAGTACCCGCAGCGAGTGCGGGCGCTCCTGCTCTTCGACACCGCCGCCGGTCACACGCAGGCCGGACAGGAGATGCGCCGCCAGTGGCAGACGAACCACGACCTGATCTCGACGTTCATCCGCAGCACCGGAGTCGCTGACACGCTGCGCAACCTCTACGCCCAGCGCGTGCAGACGCCAGGCGCCGGCACGGCCGAGGCGCCCGCGGAAGTGCACGCCTTCATGGAGCGCATGCAGCACCTGAGCCCGGACGGCTTCCTGGGCGCGGGACGCGCCCTCTGGGAGCAGGACGACGTGCTCGACCGCATGCCGGAGATCGCGGCGCCGACGCTCGTCCTGGTCGGCGAGATGGACTTCCTGCTCGACGCGAGCAAGCGGATGCACGAGAAGCTGTCCGGCGCGCGCTTCTGCCTGATCAAGTCCTCGGGTCACGGGACGGCGATGTGGCAGCCGGAGAAGTTCACGTCGGCGGTGCTCGACTTCCTCACAGACGTGGAGGCGGGCCGACCTGTCGCGGGCTCCGAGGAGCGCTGATGGCCGTCTACGTCCTGCGCACGTGGCAGATCAAGCCAGGCACGTGGCGCGAGTTTCAGGAGCTGTCGAACAACGACATCTGGCCCGCGATGGAGGCTGCCGGCGCCAAGATCGTCGGGCTCTGGCAGACGATCCTCGGTGAAGGCAATGAAGTCGTCCTGCTGACACGCTACGACGACCTCGCGATGTGGGAGCGCACGCGCACCTGGCGTCAGCCCGCGCCCGACGGCGTCGACGCCGACATCTGGCGCCGCGCCGCCGAAGCCGTCGCAAAGCGCCAGACGCTGACCGAATCGACCCACTCGCGCGTCCTCGCGCCCAGCGAGTACCGGGCGCCGTAGGCATGCCGGTCGTTCGCGTCAACGGCATCGACATCTGGTACGAGCTTCGCGGCGACGGCCCGACGCTCGCGCTGAGCCACGGCTGGATCGGCCCGACGGAGGACTGGCCAGCGTCGGTCTTCGATCTGGCGAAGCACGTCCGCCTGCTCGTCTACGACGTGCGCGGGCAGGGCCGCACGACAGCGCCGGAGGATCCCGACGCCTATTCGCTGCCGATCTACGCTCAGGACCTGCGCGCGCTGCTGGACGAGCTCGACATTGAGCAGGCGCACATCGCCGGCGTCTCGCAAGGCGGGATGATCTCCGCTCAGTTCGCCGTCGACTTCCCGGAGCGCACGCGCTCGCTCGTCCTGAGCGACAGCACCGCCGGCAACGGACAGGATAAAGGGCCGGGCGGCGAATGGGAGCGCACCATCCGAGGACACTTCGAGATGATGGAGCACATCGCCGTCAAGTACGGCCTGGCCGACCTCTGCGAGCGGCGCATCGCCTACGACGCTGCGAACGACCCGCACCTCCACGACCACCCGGACCCGCTCGAAGAGCGTCAGGCGCAGGAGCGACGGCGCTACGCCCGTCTCAGCCTGCACGCCTTCGTCGGGACAGTCCGCGCGATTCACAACCGGCCTGACCTCACGGCCCGCATCCGCGAGCTACGCATGCCGGCGCTCGTCATCGTCGGCGAGTGGGACGGCTTCCGGCCCTGCGCCGAGCGCGACCACAAGCTCATCGAAGGCTCGCGCTTCGTGCTGATGCGCCGCGCGGGCCACGCGACCGACCGCTGGCGACAGGACGCCTTCGTGCCAACGATCGCCCGGTTCGTTGCCGACGTCGAGGCCGGACGAGACGTGGCCGGGGAGTTCGAGCTGTGATCCTGCACCGCTCGCACCTCTTCGTCCCCGGCGCCCGCAGCGACATGCTCGACAAGTGCGGCCAGTATCCCGCAGACGTGCTCTGCCTGGACCTGGAGGAGGCCGTCCTGCCCGACGACAAGCCGCGCGCCCGGGAGCTGGTGCATGCCGCTGTCGCCTGGCTCTCCGGCGCGCCCACCGCAGGCCAGTCCGCCTCCGGCGGAGGCCGGACGGTCCACGTCCGCGTCAACAGCATCGAGAGCGGTCTGACGCGCGACGACCTGGCCGCTGCCGTCCAGCCGGGCCTCGCTGGCGTCGTCCTCGCGAAGACGAGGTCGCCGCAGGACGTGCGGGATGTCGACGTGCTGCTGCGCGAGCAGGAGCTGGCCCACGAGGTGCGAGCCGGCACCGTCGCGCTCATCGTCGCTATCGAATCGGCGCAGGCGCTGCTCCGCTGCGAGGAGATCAGCCGCGCCTCGACGCGCATTTCGGCGCTCATGCTGGGCGGCGAGGACTTCGCCTTCGACATGGGCGTGCCCCGCACGAAGCGCGGCCGCGAGCTCTGGTACGCGCGCAACGTCGTCGCCACCTGCGCGCGCGCCGCCAACCTCGTCGCGCTCGACACACCGTGGACCGACATCGCGGACCTCGGCCGCCTGGAGGCGGACGCGAAGCGCGCGCGGTCGATCGGCTTCAGCGGCAAGTACGTGATCCACCCGACCCACATCGAGGCCGTGCACGCCGCCTTCAGCCCGCGCGCCGACGAAATCGCCGGCGCGCGCAAGGTGCTCGCCGCGTGGGACGACGCGCAGGCGAAGGGCCTGGGCGCCATCCAGCTCGACGGTCGCATGGTCGACCGCCCCATCGCCGAGCGCGCCCGCCACGTGATCGAGATGGCGGAGGCGATCGCGGCGCACCCTAATAAGACGCCCTAGCCGGAGGGCTCGAGGCGGGAGGCTGGAGCCCCGCGCCACCCCTCCACCCACAAGCCGCGCGTTTTGTGTCATTACGTTTCGCAAAATCGCCTCTTTCGGGCAGCGCACCTCAGAACTCCTCCCGAGGACGAGTCTGCCGCACTGACGCTCAGCGCCGCATGCCGTCTCGGTGTTGTCGAGTGTGAGGATAAGAGCGCGGCCGGTTAGCGCGAAGTGCGGAGTGGCACGGGTTTGGAGCTGCGGCGCGACCAACAGCGGACGAAGGAGCGAAGCGCCGGGGGCAGACACCGCCTTTTCACGGGAGCAGTTCACAATCATCCTGAGCTGGTCGAAGGGCGTGCGGCACACATCCTCGCGTCGTGGAGACGGCGCGCCGGTGTCAAGGGCAGGCCCTCCATACCCCCTGTCCCCTAGACTCGTTGTGCTAGAATCCGCTCAACCGCGGCGAGGAGGTGGCTTATGGGCCTATTCCGCAAGAAGGTCAGCGACGACGCGTGGAAGCAGGCGGTCTCCATCACGGCAGATGCAATCCGCGAGATTGGCGATGTCTTTGAGGCGACGGGTGGCGCTGTCGGGAATGATCCGTTGTTGGGATGGGCGACCGTAGCTGACGACCTCGCATGGCTCGATGGACTCGAGGCGCAGTTCAAGGCGGCAAAGGGCGCCTACGACAACGCGGGCGAGCCCGTCGCCGAGGACGAGGACCTCTTTGGGACAGCCGTCCAGCTCGCGCGGCGCATCTGCGACGAAGCGCGGTCGGGCGAGATCCTCGCCTCGAACGTCGTGCGAGAGCTGGCCGCTGGTAAGGGCTTCCTCTTCGCCGACCGGGGCGCTTCGGCGCTCAAAGGATTCGAGGACCCGGTACGGCTCTACGAGGTGCGGTGGCCGGAACCTTAGGTCCCACGGGGCTCGATCCCTCGCTTCCATCGGTTGGCACGAACCGCGCGATTTTTAGGAGCATCCAACCATCCAACACGGTGTCTTCAAGCTCGACGCATCGCACACCGACGAAGCCGTGGCGCTGCTCACGCGCGCCTTCTTCAAATCTCCGGTATGGACCTGGGTAGTCCCGGACGAAGCGCAGCGCCGCGCGGTCCTGCCGCTGGGGATGCGCGCATCGGTCGACGCGGGGCTCATCCTCGACAGCGCGTACGGCATTGGGAAGCCGCTGCGTGGCGTGGCGATCTGGGCGCCGCCCCGCATGGCGGACGTCGATGTCGATCCTGACGGCACGCAGGCCGGTTGGGACGCCGTCCTCGCGGCCGTCGGCCCCGATGGCAGGCGGCGGTTCGACAGCATGGGCGAGGTGGAGAAGCATCGCGAAAACTGCATCGCTGCCGAGGGCTGGTACCTGTCCTTGCTGGGCGTCGAGCCGGAGGCGCAGCGCACTGGCGTCGGGACGGCGTTGCTCCGCGCGATGTGGGCGCGCCTCGATGCGATCCGCGCCGCGACCTACACGGACACCGAGAACGAGGCGAACGTCGCGTACTACCTGAAGCATGGTTACGCCCTCGTGCAGCAGGGCGGCCTCCCCGACAACGGCCCGCCATACTTCTGCTTCCTGCGCACACCCCCGCGCTAGCGCGACCATCAGGGGCTTGTCGATCTTGACACGACCGTAGGCTACTAAGGTCGGCCGTCGCTATGGCGAGATAGCGTCAGGCGCCCGTAGCGCTGCGCTTCTGATCCGCCGCCTCCCGCACAGCGCTTCCCGCCTCCACGGCCGTGCTAGACTAGGCGCGCAATGATCGAAGACGCCCCTCCCCTTCCGCCTGCGCCAGCGTCACCCAAGAACGCCATCGTCGTGCTGCTCGATTCGCTCAACCGGCACATGCTGGGCGCGTACGGCGGCGACGAGTTCGCGACGCCCAACCTCGACGCGTTCGCCGCGCGGTCGCTTCGCTTCGAGCGGCACTACGCGGGCTCGCTGCCCTGCATCCCCGCCCGCCACGACCTGCTCTGCGGCGCGCTCGACTTCCTCTGGCGGCCCTGGGGCTCGATCGAGGTCTGGGAGCGCTCGCTGACGGCGGAGCTGCGCCGCGCCGGCGTGACGACGATGCTCATCTCCGACCATCCGCACCTCTTCGAGACGGGCGGCGAGAACTACCACACGGACTTCGACGGCTGGGACTACGAACGCGGCCACGAGGGCGACCCGTGGAAGACGCGGCCCGACCCGAGCTGGATCGGCGCGCCGATGTTCGGGCGGCAATTCATGCCCTACGACAACTCTCGCGGCCACTTCCGCGACGAGAACGACTTCCCCGGGCCGCGCACGATGGCCGCCGCCGCTCGCTGGCTGGACTCGAACGCCGGCTACCACGACCGCTTCTTCCTGTTCATCGACGAGTTCGACCCGCACGAGCCGTTCGACACGCCGGAGCCTTACGCCTCGATGTACGACGACTCGTGGGAGGGCCCGCACCTGATCTGGCCGCCATACATTCGAGGCGCGCTCCAGCAGGGCGTGCTCGACGAGCGTCAGGCGCGCCAGCTCCGCGCCTGCTACGGCGGCAAGCTGACGATGATCGACGCCTGGTTCGGCAAGATCATCGACGCGGTCGAGCGCCACCAGCTCTGGGACGACACGGCGGTCATCGTCTGCACGGACCACGGCCACTACCTGGGCGAGAAGGACATCTGGGGCAAGCCGGGCGTTCCCGCCTACGAGCCGCTCGGCCACATCCCGCTCATGATCTCGTGGCCGGGCGCTGCGCCGGGCGCCGTCAACGCCCTCACGACAACCGCCGACATCAACGCGACGCTCGCCGACGTGTTCGGCGTCGAGGCGAAGCATCGCGCGCACGGCGTCTCGCTGCTGCCGCTCGTGCGCGGCGAGGCGCAGTCGGTGCGCGAGTACGCGCTCTCGGGCGTCTGGGGCCGCGAGGTGCACCTGATCGACGGGCGGCACAAGTACGCGCGGGCGCCCTCAGGCGCGAACGCGCCGCTCTCGCTCTGGTCGAACCGCTGGTCGACGATGCCGATACCGTCCCGGCCGGGGCTACGGCTGCCCGCGCCCGACGACCGCGCCGTCCTCGACCGCATGCCAGGCTCGCGCGTGCCGGTGATCCGCCAGCCCTTCGTCGAAGGCGACCTGCTGCCCTACTGGGCGATCGGGCCGTTCAGCGGCAACCACCTCTACGATCTGGCGAACGACCCGTCGGAGGACGAGAACCTGGCGGGCTCACGCAGGGAGCGCGACATGGCGGACGCGCTTCGCGAGGCGCTCAAGCAGGTCGAGGCTCCGGACGATCAGTTCGTGCGGCTGGGGATGGAGTAGCGGGATTCCCGGAAGGAGGTCGGCAGATGTCAGGGCGGACGTTTTTCATCGTCGCCGTCGGGACGGCGGTTCTCGCGTTCGGCGTCTTCTTGTTCGCGTTCATCTACCTCTTACCGGCAGTGATTGTCGCCACTTTCGGAGACGAATTCGAAGAGGCCGTGCCTACGATCCAGGCATACCTTGCGACCACCCAGGCGGAGGCAACCGCCTCCGCCGAAGCGCGGACGCCGCCGCCTCCTCTAACGAGCACGCCTACTCCCCCGGCTGTCGATGTCAGGAACGGGTGCGGACCTCCGCTGCCCGACGTGTACTGTGAGAACTGGTACCGTCCACCGCCGTCCGACTGTCCGGTGAGCACCTTCGAGGTCATTCGCCCCGACGGGCTCTCCGGGATCGGCTCGAACCCCTTCTGGATGGTCGGCTACCCCGTGCAGCCTCTAGAGCCGGAGCCGCGCAGCAAGAGAATATGGATCATTGCAGACGGCGTTGTCGGAGAGGTTACGCTCACTGGCAAGAACCTGGATGGGCCTGGCACCATCACCTTCCCGAGCTATGAAAGGGATGCAAGCTTCAGCGAGGAGACGCCAGATAAAACCGCCCTCGTCCTCATGCCTCCTCACGGCATCGAGGAAGACCACCGTACCGCAATCGTCTACCCGAGCGCCGGGTGCTGGGAGTTCACCGCGGAACTGGGCGGTGAGACTGCGCGGATCGTGCAGTACGTCTACGAGGAGTAGGGGGCGGAGCCAGACGCTTCGGTGCCGCGCGGGGCCGACATCGCCCTCAAGTCGGATGCCCAGAAGGTAAGGGGTTCTACCCGCCCTCCCGCCCCAGGAGCCTCTTTCCGAGGAGCTCCGCCCTCCTTCGGCTTCGCTCAGGACAAGCCTCGGGCTCCCCGAGATCCACGGTTGGCTTGCGCGAGATCGCGCGGCTAGCGGCCCCATCGTTGGTCCGGGGCCTGATGCTTCGCTGCCGCGAGGGGCGAGACCCTTCGCGGAGTCTATCCTGAGCTGAAACGAAGGGCTCAGGGTGACCGGGCTACATCTGAACGAGGCCGACGAGGTTGCCTTCGGGGTCCTCGACGTGGGCGATGGTGGGGCGGCCGGGGACGTCCATGGGCTCGGTGAGGGCTTTGCCGCCCAGCTCCTCGGCCTTCTTCAGCGACGCGCGGAGATCGGCGACCTGGATGTAGACGGCGACGGCGGGCGCGCGGTCGCTTTGGAGGATGGTGCCGCCGACGCCCTCCACAGGCGGGCCCTTGCCCGGCGGGATCGTCGCGATGGGCGCGCCCTCCGGAGCGGTGATGTCCCAATCGAACATCTCGCGATAGAACGCTTCGATCGTGGCGCGGTCCTTCGCGAGGATCTGGAAGTGAACGACGGGGCGCGGCCAGTCAGACATCGTGTCGCTCCTTGCTACGTCCAGCCCATCTCGCGTTCGATGGTGGCGAGATCGGGCGGAAGGGGTCGTAGCTCGGGCGCGAACTCGGCGAGCGCGCGCTCCGGGTCCTTCAGCCCGCTGCCGGTGATGATGCAGACGACAGTTTTGCCTGCGAGGTCCGCCCCCGTGAGGGCTCCCTCGCCGGCGGACTTGAGGAGGCCGGCGACGCCCGCCGCCGAGGCGGGCTCGCAGAAGATGCCCTCCTCCTGCGCCATGCGCCGGTAGGCGTCGAGGATCTCGTCGTCGGTGACGGCGCTGATCGCGCCGTTCGATTCGTCGCGGGCCGTGACGGCGCCCTGCCAGCTCGCGGGGTTGCCGATGCGGATAGCCGAGGCGACGGTCTGCGGCTCGGCGACGGGCGCGCCCTGCACGAGGGGCGCCGCACCGGCGGCCTGAAAGCCCCACATGCGCGGCTTCCGGCTCGCCGCCTCGCGCTGGTAGTACTCGACGAAGCCCTGCCAGTAGGCCGTGATGTTGCCGGCATTGCCAACCGGCAGGCAGAGCACGTCGGGCGCGTCGCCGAGCGCATCGACGATCTCGAACGCGGCCGTCTTTTGGCCTTCGATGCGCTCCGGGTTCACCGAGTTCACGAGGGCGATCGGGTGGCGCCGCGTGATCTCGCGGGCGAGGCGAAGCGCGTCGTCGAAGTTGCCCTCGATGGCGATGATGCGCGCGCCGTGGGCGGCGGTCTGCGCCAGCTTTCCTTCGGCGATGCGCCCGTGCGGCACGACGATGTACGCCTCCAGCCCGCAGTGGGCGGCGTACGCCGCCGCTGAGGCGCTCGTGTTGCCCGTCGAGGCGCAGAGGATGGCGCGCTCGCCGCGCTCCACCGCCTTCGCAACGGCGACGACCATGCCCCGGTCTTTGAAGGAGCCGCTGGGGTTGCAGCTCTCCAGCTTGAAGTAGAGCGCCTCGCAGCCGACGTCGCCTTCGAGGCGCACGGAGCGGACGAGGGGCGTGTCACCCTCGCCGATGGTGATCAGCGGCGTCGCGTCCGTGATGGGCAGCAGGTGGCGGTAGCGGCGCAGCACGCCCAGGCCGCGCCCGGGCGGGTCCGGCGAGGCGGCCTCGGCGCCGCGGTCACTCTTCGCTGAGCGTAACGACATGCTTTCTCATCTCGCGCACTTCGCGCTCCAGCTCCTGGATCTGACGCCGCTTGGTGCGCTCCTGCGAGCTGATCAGTTTGCGCATCTGGTCGGTCAGCGTGGCCTTCTCCTGCTCGAGCTGCTCCTGGAGCGCATCGAGTCGTGAGCCGAGCGTCTGCTGGTGTGTGCGAAGCAGGCCTTGCTGCTGGTCATGCTGCTCGCCGCGCTCGCGCACGGCGTTCATTCCCTCTTCGAGATGCATCGCCCGCTCTTCCAGCCGTTGCCGTTCGGCGCGGTGCAACTCAATGCGGTCGGCGAGCATCTCGAGGCGCTGCAGCTCCTGCAGGCTCTGGTTGATCGTGCCCTCGAGTCGATGGGCGACGTCGCCCGCGACCTTCGCGCGCTCGCCGATGGCCGCGTCCTCGCGCTGGAGAGCGAGGATGGTCGCCTCGACCTGCGTCAGCGTGTGCTCGGCGCGCGTCGCTCCCTCCAGGCCACGCGCCGCCTTGCTCTCCGTTGCTTCCAGCCGGCGCTCGATCTGGCCGAGCTGCAGGTGGATCTGGGAGACCTCCTCCTGAAAGTGCCTGCCGACCTCGTCGACGGCGGCCTGGCGGTCGTGCCACTGGTCGACCTGCCGTTCCACCTGGTCGATACGGCGGGCCAGTTCGGTCCATTCCTGCTGGTCGCGGTTCTCGTCGTCGTGGCGGCGCCTCGTGACGGTGCTAAGCTGCTCTTTCGCCGCCGCCTGTTCGTCCTGGAGCTGGAGGATCAACGCTGCAGCCTGGTTGATCTCCTCCTGGAGCCGCGGCACGTGCGCGGCCTCTCGCGCAGCCTCTTGAAGCGAACCGTGGAGCGCCCGCGAGTTGTCGCTCAGCTCGGAGGCCGTTGCGCGCAGGTGCTCGAGCTGCTGCTCGAGCTGCGCGACCTGGCCCTTCAGCTCGTAGACCTGGTCCTGCAGCCAGCCCACCGGGCCGACGGCGGTCTCCTGACGCGCCTCCTGTGTCACCTAACCCTCCACCCGCAAGAACGTGCCGATCGCCGTGACGACCGGCAGCGCTTCCACCAGGCGCAGCGCCTCCTGCATCGACGCTTCCTTTGATTCGTGGGTCATGATCACCAGCTCGGCCGTGCGCGCCTCTTCGTCCGCCTCCTTCTGGAGCACGGAGGCGATGCTGATCTCGGCGTCGCCGAGCACGCGAGCGATCTGCGCCAGCACGCCTGGCTGGTCCGTGATGGTAAGGCGCAGGTAGTACTTGGTGCGCAGCTCGCCCATCGGCGCCACGCGCAGGGGGACTTCGCCGCTCCAGGAGAGCCGCTCGCGCACGCCGGTGACGACGCTATGGGCGGCGTCCAGCAGGTCGGCGACGACGGCGCTGGTGGTAGGCAGCGAGCCGGCGCCCTGCCCTTCGAACAGCGTGCGGCCGAGGAGGTCGCCCTCGACCTGGACCGCGTTCAGCACACCGTCTACCTTCGCCAGCGGCTCGTCGTCCGGCAGCATGGCCGGGTGTACGCGCATCTGCACGCCCGAATTGTCCGGCAGCCGCCGCGCGATGGCGAGGAGCTTGATCGCGTAGCCGAGCTCCCGGGCGTAACGAAAGTCTCGCGCCGCCAGACGAGTGATGCCTTCTCGATAGACCTGCTCCGGCCGAACCTCGCCGTGGAAGGCGAGACTGGCCAGAATGGCGAGCTTGTACGCGGCGTCGACGCCCTCCACGTCGTTCGCCGGGTCCGGTTCCGCATAGCCTAGCGCCTGCGCCTGCGAAAGCGCCTCGGCGAAGTCGCGGCCTTCGCGGCTCATGGCGGTGAGGATGTAGTTCGTCGTGCCGTTGATGATCGCGGAGATGGCGACGATGTCGTTCGCGAGGAGGTCGCGCTTGAGCGGGGCGATGATCGGGATGCCGCCGCCCACGCTCGCCTCGTACAGCACGTCGACGCCGCGCTCCCGCGCCAGCGCTAGCAGGGCGGCGCCGTGCTTCGCCATGACCTCCTTGTTGCCGGTGACCACGTACTTGCCCGCCTGCAGCGCCTCGCGCGCGTAGCGGAAGGCCGGCTCCTCGCCGCCCATCACCTCGATGATAACGTCGATCTCAGGATCGTCGAGCACCGCGCCGGCGTCGGTCGTGAAGAGCGCGGGGTCGATGGCAACGGAACGTTCCTTTTCGGGGTCGCGCACCAGCACGCGGGCGAGCTCGAGGGGGCACCCCAATTCGGCAGCGTAGCGGTCGCGCTTCTCCGCCAGGATGCGGGCGACGCCGCCGCCGACGACTCCGAGACCCAGGAGGCCCACCTTCACGCTACGTCGTGCGCTCATGGGCTGTCAGCGTTAGTAGACGTCGTTGATGACGCGGTTTGTGTCTTCGGCCGAAAGATGGCGTTCGATCGTGAGCTCGTCGTCCTGCGCTTTGAACCAGTCCTCGAGCTCGCGATCGGCAACGAGCTGCTTCTGTGTGTCGTCCAGCGCGCGGCTGTCGGCCCGCTCAATCAGCTCGACGATGTAGGCGCCGACGCTGGTGTCGATCACCTCGCTGCGGTCGCCGGGCTGGGCGTCAGCGAAGAGGAAGTCTTCGACCTTGTCGTCGGGGAACGCCCCCCGTGTGGTCCAGTCCATCTCGCCGCCCTTTTCGGCGCTGGTCGTGTCCTGCGAGACTTCGCGCGCGACCGTGGCGAAGTCCTCGCCCGCGTCCAGGCGCTCCAGCACCTGCCTGCCTTCGTTACGGTCCGCCACGAGAATCACGCGAGCGCGCACCTGCGGTTCTTCAGCCGGGGAAAGGTACAGGTAGTAGTTGCGCAGCTTCTGCTCGAGCAAGTCAGCCCGGATCTTCTGGCGAAACTCATCGCGATGGAGGCCGCTTGCCGCAAGCTGCTTGCCGAACTCGGCGGCAAAGGCGCCCGGGTCGGCGTCCGCGGCCAGGGCGCCGGTCTCCTTGATCTTGGCATCGATCTCGTCTTCCGTCACCGTGATGTCGTTGAGCGTGTTCGCCCGCTCGATCAGCTTGGCCTCGCGTTCGAGCTGGAGCATGACGGTTTCGGGCAGGGCTTGAGCGTACTGCGGCTGCTGGAAGATGGTGTTCTCGTTGACCGTCAGCTTGGCGCGGCGCGTCAGGGCGTTCAAGCTGTACTCTTGCTTACCCACCTGGAGGACGGTCTTGCCGCCGGGCTTGATCTCCGTCTGGTACCAGCCGAACGCGATCACGCCCGCGGCGATGAGAAGGACCGCCGCAACGCCGCCCACGAGCAGGATGCGGCTCATCTGCTCCGGATCGGTCCGGCGAGAGGCCCTGGGCCGTCCGGACTGTGTCTTCGCCTTTGCCATGCTCGATTCGCCTCTGCTAGCCCTGAAGATGCAACGAGGGCGCTCCGCCGCCGTCGCTCCCTCGGCCGCGCGTCCGGCGCGCTACTTCCGCGAAGGGAAGACGCCGGTTACGCGAACGTGCTCCGGTGTGTACGGCAGCAACGCCAGGTGACGCGCGCGCTTCAGTGCCACGCTCAGCCAGCGCTGGTGCTTCGCGCAGGTGCCGGTCTTCCGCCTGGGCTCGATGCGGGCGCGGTCGGACAGATACCGGCGCAGCTTGACGGGGTCCTTGTAATCGACGGCCTTGGCCTTTTCGACGCAGAAGCCACAGACCTTGCGCCGTCCGAAGCGACCTCCGCCACCGCCGCCCCTGCGACGATCACCGTCGCGGCCCGGCCGCTCGGGCCGTCCTCCGCCTGACGGGCGCCCGCGGGGTCGCTCACCTACGGGGGGCGCGGTCCCTTCAACGGGAGCCCGGCTTTCCGTAGACGGAGCCTCCGCCGGCGTTGCCGGCCCGGCAGCGGGCGAAGCCTCCGCAGCGGCAGAGGGAGTCTCCTCCGCAACCGGCGCTTCGGCGACCGGCGGAGGCGCGCCTTCCGCGGCTACAGGTTCGGCCCCTGCCGGCGGAGCAGGCTGCTCCGCATCCGTTGGCCCGGCCTCAGGCGCCGGTGGCGCGCTGTCGGCGGGAGGCGGGGCGGCGGGCTCGGCGTTTGGCACGCCTTCTGTCTCGGTGTCCTTCTGCGTTTCGTCTTCCTCTGGGATCAAACGGTTCTCACCTCGCGCTTATTGCCCTTGATCGAACGGGATCTCTTCGGGCTCCACAGCTCCGCCGCCCTCTTCTGGCATCGGTGCGGCCTGGGGCCTATCGAGGAAGAGCACCGTGTTGGCGATGACTTCCGTGCGGTAGCGGCGCTGGCCGTCGGGGCCCTCCCACGATCGGGTCTGCAACCGTCCCTCAACGTAGGCGCGCCGGCCCTTCTGCAGGAACTGGCTGCACGTCTCAGCCAGCTTGTTCCAGGCGACGACGCTGAACCACTCGGTCTCTTCCTTCCGCTCGCCGTCCGGGCCTGTGTAGGTCCTGCTGCTGGCGATGCGGAACGAGGTGACGGCGCTCCCGTTCGCGGTATAGCGCATCTCCGGGTCAGACCCGAGGTTGCCGATGATCATGACTTTGTTAAGTCCCGCCATCGCTGGCACTCTCCTCTCTCCCTGAGCCAGCCTCCCGCCGCCTCGCTGACGGCGGTCAAACGGCTGCCCGCTACTCGTCCAGGCGGATGAGAAGGTGTCGGATCACCTCCTCAGACAGTAGGAGGCCCTGCTCCAGCTCTTTCATCTGGAGCGGGGCGAGTCGCAACTGAGTCACGACGTAGTTGCCTTCGAGCTGCCGCTTGATGGGGTAGGCCAGCTTGCGCCGGCCCCACACGTTCACGTCATCGATCTCGCCACCGCGAGTCTCGATCGGGCGGCGGACAAGCCGATCGATGGCGCCCGGGACGTCGTCCTCGGCCACCTCTGGGCTGATGATCACTACCAGTTCATACCGCCGCAACCGTTACCTCCTGCGACACAAATGGAAACGAACCCGGCTCGTTCCTCCCTGCCGGGCTCGGGCGCTGTTTCCCAATTCCAGCGCACTCAGTATAGGAACGCCGCCACCTTCCGTCAACCTAACGAACGGGTAGCCCCGGCGCCGGGAACGACCCGCAGAGCTCCCGTACTTCCTCCTGCACCCTCCGGGCGACGTCCTCGTCGTTGGGCGCGGCGATGACTTCGTCCATCCATGCCGCGATCCGGCGCATCTCGCCCTCCTTCATCCCGCGCGACGTGACCGCGGGCGTGCCGAGCCGGATGCCGCTGGGGTTGAAGGGTTTGCGGGAATCGTTCGGGATCGCGTTCTTGTTGCAGACGATGCCCGCCCGGTCGAGCGCCTCGGCGGCCTTCTTGCCAAAGACGCCCTTGCTGGTCAGGTCGATCAGGACGAGGTGGTTGTCGGTGCCGCCGGAGATGAGCGCGAAGCCGCGCTCCAGCAGCTCGCCGGCCAGGGCCTTCGCGTTGCGCACCACCTGCTGCGCGTACGCGCGGAACTCGTCCGTCGCCGCTTCGTGCAGGGCGACGCCGATGGCCGCTGTGGTGTGGTTGTGAGGCCCGCCCTGGAGCGCGGGGAACACCGCCCGGTCAACGGCGGCGGCGTGCTCCTCACGGCAGAGGACCATCGCGCCGCGAGGGCCCCGCAGCGTCTTGTGCGTCGTCGTGGTGACGGCGTCCGCGTGGGGCACCGGGTCCGGATGGACGCCCGCGACGATCAGGCCCGCGATGTGCGAGACGTCGGCGAGCAGATAGGCGTCCACCTCCCGCGCGATCTCGCCGAACGCCTGAAAGTCGATCTCGCGCGGGTACGCCGTCGCGCCGCACACGATGATCTTCGGGCGCTCCTTGCGCGCGATCTCGCGCATAAGGTCGTAATCGATGAGATGCGTCTCCGGATGAACGCCGTACGCGATCGCGCGGTAGAAGCGCGCCGAGAAGTTGACGTTGGCGCCGTGGGTGAGGTGGCCGCCGTCGGGCAGGCCCATGCCCAGGATCGTCTCGCCGGGCTGGAGGAGCGCGTAGTAGACGGCCATGTTCGCAGGCGAGCCTGAGTACGGCTGGACGTTCGCGTGTTCCGCGCCGAAGAGCTGCTTCGCCCGTTCCTGCACCAACGTCTCCAGCCGGTCGACGTTGCGCTGACCCTCGTAGTAGCGCTTGCCCGGGTAGCCTTCCGAGTACTTGTTGGCGAAGACCGAGGCCGTCGCCTGCAGCACAGCAGCCGAAGCGTAGTTCTCCGACGGGATCAGCCGGACCGACTCCGCCTGATAGCGCTCTTCGTCCTCGATGAGCTGCGCTATCTCCGGGTCGGTCTTCGCCAGGGCCAGCCTGCTCTGCTCAAGCTCCAGCATGGTGCGCTCCTTCCTGCCCTAGAATAACGAATGAGCCACGTCCCGGGCGGGCGTGGCTCGCGATGCGCGCGCAGTCGCTCCGCCCTTACTCTGGACGGTACATTCCTCCGATGGCGATGATGCGGATACGGTGCACGCGGTCACCTCTTGCGGAGGCAGTCTAACGAAGGGCCGAACGCGCTGTCAATCCGTCTGATCGAGCGGTAGTGGGTCAGTTTGAAGTTGACGATGCTTGAGCGGCCTGCTACCGTCGAGGTATGACGAAGCGCTCCAAGAAGCCCGCCGACGTGAATGCGCTGGCCGCGTCCATCGTGGCTGAGGCGACGGACGAGGCGGAGCCTGAGCCAGTCAGCCAGCATGCAGAGGCGGGGCGGCTAGGCGGGTTGAAAGGCGGCAAGGCCAGGGCTAAGAAGTTGAGCGCGCAGAGGCGTTCCGAGATCGCGAAGAAGGCCGCTGCGGCCCGCTGGCGGCGTTAGTGATCGTGCTCGATGGGTCCGGACCGAGCGAAATCTCGCCTATATCCCGTTCGTAGTCTTGAACCTTCTCCGAGAGTATCTTGGCGAGCGCCTTTGCATGCTGCGGCGATAGTTGAATTCTGCAAATCTCGTGCATCTCAGGTGTGCCCTTGGCACCGATTCCAATCTGCCCAAGAAGCAGCGTCACATCGAACACCGCAGTCAGAATTCGAATCTGATTGGGGGCATAGGTTGGAGCTTCGGGATTCCCAATCAAGTCTGGCATCTTGAATTCTTCCTGCTGCGCGGCTCCACGACGTGTCGCCATTTGCCCTACCTCCTTCCAACCGAGGCCATCTTCATTGGCGTCGGCGGCCTAGTCTCACCGGTCGCACTCGGCGTCCGGCGACTCGCGTAGTCAGCCAGATAAGTCACGTCTGGTTCAAAGCCCTTTCCCAACCGAAGCTGGCCTTCGGCCGTGGCGCTGCGCTTGGGCGTCGGCCTATCCTCCGCCTGCATTTTCTTCAAAGCGGTGTCACGCTCGTATCGTGGCACCGATATGTCGATAGCGCTCATGCGGTCATGAAATTCTGCCAGCCTGCTGAACGGTTCAAAGCGAATTGCCAGAGATACGTCGAATGCGTCCGCAAGCCTCTCTAGCGTCGCCACGCTGTAGTTTGCGTATCCCGCGAGGTACTTCGAGATGAGGGGTTGCTTGAATTCGGCATGGCGTGCAAGGTCAGTCTGAGACCAACCTTCATGCTCCATCATGATTCTGAGCTGAGTCGAGACAATATTACCGATGTCGGCGTGTCGTAGCGCTCGACGAAATTCGAGGCTGTCTAGATTCCTGGCAAGCTCGGCCCGCGTACTACTCGACATGGGCAACCACCTTGGCTTCTCCTGTAACGATTAGCCTCCTCCTTTCAAGGGCAAGCTCCATGCCTTCCTTCATAGGCGCGTCGGTATCATGAATCCAGCCAGCGAGGAAGATGTACGTACCCCTTGCCGTCCCCCGGCAGGCACCAAGCCTATACCTGAGTTTCCTCCGGCCGGGACGCGGCGCAAATGAGACCTTGAATTCGTGAAGCCCGCGATACCTCCCCCGGAGCGCTTGATACCCGGCTTGGTCTCGCCAGCGGCGTATGGCCAGGTTCTCAAGAAGGCTGAGCAGGGCGACGAACGAACCGCGAACCCCACCTCCCTGCCCCTGAAGCCACTGCTGTACAACGTTGGTGCCGTCAATCTCACAATCCTTGAACGTCGCGTACGCCACAGCCTATCACATTTTCCTTATTCGTGCCCGGCGGTGAGTGCTATAATGTTTTTCTGATATTGGCTCGCCGAAACCCTTGACACAAGAGGTGCGGTCAAGCATAATGGACAGTATGAACAGGCTCAGTCCAGAACGTCGGGCACAGGTGATTCGGGCGCTAGTCGAGGGGAATTCGATTCGCTCCACCTGTCGCATGACCGGCGCTGCCAAGGGCACCGTCCTCAAGCTCCTAGCCGACATAGGCGAGGTCTGCCGCGCATACCAGGACGCTCACATGAAGAACCTCTACGCTCGCCGCGTCCAGTGTGACGAAATCTGGAGCTTCTGTCACGCGAAGGCCAAGAACGTGCCTGAGGAGCACACGGGCGAGTTCGGCTATGGCGACGTGTGGACGTGGACGGCCATCGACGCCGACTCCAAGCTCGTGCTGTCCTGGGCCATCGGCGGGCGGGACAGCTACACGGCCCTGGCCTTCATGCAGGACGTAGCCCGCCGTCTGGCGCAACGTGTCCAGCTAACGACGGACGGCCACAAGGTCTACCTAGACGCCGTTGAGCGGGCCTTCGGCTCGAACATCGACTACGCCATGCTGGTGAAGGTCTACGGTGGTGGTGAGGAGCCTGAGAAGCGCTACAGCCCGGCAACGTGCGTGGGTGCGAACCCCCAGCCTATTCAGGGAAACCCGGACCCAAAGCACGTCAGCACGAGCTACGTTGAGCGGCAGAACCTCACCATGCGAATGAGCATGCGCCGGTTCACCCGGCTAACCAACGCCTTCTCCAAGAAGGTTCAGAACCTTGGCCACGCCGTAGCGCTCCACTTCATGTCCTACAACTTCTGCCGCCGTCACCAGACACTCGGCATGTCGCCCGCGATGGCAGCGGGCATCGAGGATCACGAGTGGACGGTCGATGAGCTTGTGGCGCTGCTCGAAGCGAGCGAGAATCAGGACGGGTCAAACTGACCCACTACCGGTCGAGCGTATCCGTGCGCTCATACAGCAGGAAGAGGCCGTTATCGAGCACGGGGGTATACCCGTCCTCGATGAACCCGCTGAGGGCCGGGAAGTCGTCGCGGAGATACTCGTCCGAGGTCTGGGTCGTGCCGGTGAGCCAGGGCTGGTTGTCACCCCTGGCGACGGCGAAGAAGCGTGGCGGCGTGGCCTCGAGGTCTTCCATCAGCTCGTCGCGCCACGACTGCGGCGACCAGGTCGCGCGCAGGCCCGAGTTGACGATGAAGGGGCTGACGAGCGGGCGGTCCAGCCAGAAGTAGGTCTGCGGCCAGACCCCCCAGACGAAGAGCAGGTCATCGTCGTCGCCGCGCTCGCGCGCGTAGTCGACGATCTCATGGTTCGGCGCGTAGAGCGGGTAGTAGTGCGCCTCCACGTCGCGGCGGCTCAGCGATCCGTCCGCGTAGCTGCCCAACGCGCGATAGTCGTCGTAGGTGTCGAGCAGCGGCTGGAAGGCGAGGACGGCCAGGCCGCCGGCCAGCAGCGCAGCGGCGCCCCATGCCTGCGCGCGCGGCAGCGGCTGGAACAGCGATACGGACTCGTCGATGGCGTAGCCGGCGAGGAGCGCGAGCGGCGGGAGCGTGGCCAGCCAGTGGTAGTGAAACATCTTCCCCTGCCACCAGACACCCCCCAGCGCCAGCAGCGCGAGCAGCGCGAGCAGGAAGGCGCCTCGCGCTTTCGCGGGGCGGTAGGCGGCGAAGAAGAGGGCGGCCCCGGCGGGCACGACGATGAACGCCACGTCTCTGGTCCAGGCGGCCGTGCTGACCAGAAGGAACCGTGCGTGCGATCCCTCGGCGCCGCCCCAGCGGAACGCGTTGTACGGCCCCGTATAGTTGCGCTGGACATCGATGAAGTCGTCCAGGACACCGCCGCCGGCCATGTAGGCGAGCAGCGCGACCGGCACGACCAGGAAGCCAGCAGCCGTGATCGCCAGGCGCCGCGCGCGCCCCCGCAGCGTCCAGCCTTCGGCGCGCCAGAGCAGCTCCGCCGCCGGCAGGCCCAGGACGAAGAGGACGGCCGTGGTCTTCAGGGCAAACGCGACACCGAGCAGGGCCCCCGCCGAGAACGCCCGCAATGCCACGCGGCCCCCGTCGCCGCTTCGAGGGTAGAGGAAGAAGGCGAACGCGAGCGGCGCCGCCATGAAGCTCTCCGTCTCGCCCAGGTCCGCGGGCGCCGTCCACGCGAGATAGGCGAAGGCGTAGATAGCCGCGGCGAAGACGCCTGCGCGTTCAGAGAAGTAGCGCCGGCCCAAGAAGAACACGCCGGCCATCGCGATGGCGACGTTGATCAGGTCCATGACGCGCACCGCCTCCATGTGCTCGCCCGCCAGCGCGAATGGAACGGCGTACAGGAGGTAGATCAACGGCGACTTCTGGTCCCAGAAGTCGCGGTAGAGCTGGTCGCCGTCCAGGATGGTGCGGGCGCCGAGCGCGAACCAGACCTGATCGGTCGCGAAGGGAATGATCAGGGTGGGGAGACCCAACACGAGAAGGAGGGCCAGGCCCGAGAGCGCGTAGACGAGCCAGCGCGGCAGCTCGCGCACGCCTTCCGTGGTCGCCGCCCAGGCGCGAGAGAGCGTCCTCATCGCCGGAAATCGCCAGACCCGACCGAAAGTGGAGCCCGCATCGCCGCCAGCATAACAGCGGGTCTTGGGGGGGCGCTAGGACGGAGCGCTCTGTCCCAACACGCGCTGGTCTTCGTCCCGCCAGGCCGCCTCCGTCAGCGCCATCAGGCCCCCGGCGACGAGTGAGTGCCCGCCGAAGGTCACGGGAAGCGGCGCCTCTCGGGCGGCCTGCGTCAGCTCGCGCAGGAAGGGGTCTTCGATCCGCTCCGGACAACCCAGGTCCGACCAGAAGCGGTCGGCCCGCGACGCCTGCACGCCCAGGTGCGAGAGCAGCGGTCGGGTATCGATGCAGGCGATGTCGCCCAGCTCCGCCAGCGCTTCGAAGAAGCGGCGGCAGCCCACCTCGCGCAGGTGGAAGGAGAGGAGCGAACGCGCCAGGCCGGTTTCGTCGCGACCGGCCGCCTGCATGCCGCGCTCTTCCGAGTAGACGCGCAGGCGGCACGCCGTCTCCTTCTCCAGGTGCGACCACACTTGGCTGCCGACGCGGCCCGACAGCAGCACCTCGGCGTTCGGGTCGACGAGGGAGAGCAGCAGGCGGCGGTACGGCTCGAGATCGGCCTCGAAGTCATCGAGGAATCGGGTCAGGCCAGGGCCGGCGCCGCCGGTGAGCTTGAGGATTGCCAGGTCGGCCGGCGAATCGATGTTGAACTGGGTCGCGCTGGAGCGCGGAAGCGGGCTGCTCTCCAGGCCCGCCTGATCGTGCAGCAGGCGCGGCAGGAAGTTGTCGCTCGCCGGGAGCTTGATGCGCTCCAGGGCGTCACCCGGCGTGAAGGCTACGAGGTCCGCTGAGAAGTAGTTGTTGCTGATGACGACGGCGTCGGCCCCGGCGAGATGGTGCGCGACCGCGGCGATGTCGGAGCCGCGCAGCAGCGGCACAGCGCCCGCGCCGGCGTAGACCGGCCGAACGAGGGCGCGCTCTCGAACGAGCGCGGCCAGCCGCCGGCCGAAGTGAAACGGCTCGCGGTCGACGTCGAGGGCCACACCCGCAGGCAGCCGGTCGGCGATCGCGGCGGCGTTGTCCGTAACCAGCACGGCTTCGGCGAACGCGCCGGTGGCGAGGGCCTCGTCGAGCAGGTCGAGCGCCGCTTCGGCGAGGGCGCGGCCAAGCTGGTCTTCGATGGCGCTGCCGCGCATCCCGCCCAGGAAGACGACGAGTGCGGGCGCGTCTGGCACAGGGGGTATCCTGACGAGGGTCTCGTTACGCGTGAACGGGGGCGCGCTCGCGAAGCTGCTCGAGGCGCACCTTGGGGAGCAGGCGCTCCACCTCTTCGCGGGTGCAGAGCTGGGTGCCCGGCGAGAGACAAGAGGCGGCGCCGGCGGCGGTGCCCCAACGCAGGCCTTCCTCGAGACTCGCGCCCTCCTCCAGCTTGAGCAGCATGCCGGCCAGAAGCGCATCGCCGGCGCCGACAGCGCTGGCCACCACCGTCTCCGGCGGCCAGGCCCACCATGCGCCTTCCTTTGAGACAGCAACGGCGCCGCGGCCGCCAGCGGTGATCACGGCAGCGTCCGCGCCGTCCCGCATCTCCTCGGCGGCCAGCACGACGTCGCTATCCTCGTCCAGGTCCCGGCCAAGTAGCCGTTCCGCCTCGTGATGGTTCGCCTTCACCAACTCCGGACGCGCGCCGAGGCCCGCTCGAAGCGCGTCGGCATCCGCGTCGACCACCGTGTGCGCGCCGAGCTGGCGCCCGAGCTCGACGAGCTGGCCGTACTCGCCGGCCTCGATGGGCGGCGGAATGCTCCCGGCCATGACCAACCAGTCGCCCTCCGAGAGGTAGCGCCGCAGCCGCGTCTCCAGCGTCTGGACGTGACGCGGGTCGATGGTCGGTCCGCGATAGCTGAGCACGGTGGTCTCGTGGATGCTGTCGTCGACGACGGTGAGGTTGGTGCGGGTCTGGCCGCGCGTGTGGACGAAGTCGCACAGGATCCCCATGTCGAGCAGCGAGTGCTCGATGAAGCGGCCCAGGCTGCCGGGCGCGAGTCCGGTCGCAAGGCTCTCGCGGCCCAGCTCGCGGAGCACCCGCGAGACGTTGATCCCCTTACCGCCCGGGTCGATCCTGCTGTCGCGCACGCGGTTGGTATCGCCGGGCGAGAACCGGTCCAGCACGAGGGTCTGGTCGACGGCGGGGTTGAGCGTGACGGTGACGATCACGAGAGCTCCGGGATGATCAGCGTGTAGTCGCCGTCCTGGCGCCGCTGGAGCAAGGCGAACTGGCGGCCGTCGTCCTCCAGAAAGAGGAAGTGGTCTTCGCTCGTGAGGCCCATCTGTTCGACCGCCTCGTCGACGGTCATCGGCTTAACCGAAACGTGGCGCACCTCGGCGATCTTGTCGAGCGTTCCTTCCTCCCTGTCGTCGGCGACTGCGACGCCTTCCGTCTCCGCCGACGCCTTCGATGCCTGGTTGCGCGCGCGGCCGTAGAGGCGCTCCTTGTGACGTTGCGCCTGGCGCGCGAGCACGTGGGCGGCCTGGTCGACCGCCGTCTCCAATCGCGAAGCGCGCTCCTCGGCGCGCAGGTGGACGCCATTGCCGCTCACCGCGGCGCGCACGACGTAACGCTGGTCCGGCTCCTTGGTCGGCTCGTGCCAGACATCGGCCTCTACCATGGCATCGCGGAGCGCCGGCAGGTAGTGGTCGAGCTTGCCCAGTTTTGTACGCGCGCGGTCCTCGATGTCCGCGGGGACCTCGAAGTGCTTCCCCCTCACCGTGACTTCCATAAACGCCTCTCTGTCGCGTGGTAGCTCGATTGTAGGGTAGCACCAAGGGAGCGGCAAACGCAGGCGGGCGAACCCTTCAGAGGATGAAGGGTTCGCCCTAAAGGACAACGTGGTCTCGTGGTGACCCGCTAGCTCGCGCGCCTGCGGCGCCAGTAGGCCACCGCGACGAGGGCCGCGCCCAGGCCGGCCATCCCCGCCAGCACGTACAGGCTGCCACCCGTTGTCGGGCTACCGTCGCCGGTGGTTGGCAGGCCGCTCACTTCGCGGAAGCGTGTGGGCGACGGCTCCACCACTGTCGGCTCGACGGTCGAGAACGGCGTCTCGGTCGGAGTGGCCGTCGGCGTGCGCGTCGGGTCGACGGTCTCCGTCGGCGTGGCTGTCGGGGTGTCGGTCGGCGTGTCCGTCGGCGTGCTGGTGGGCGTGTTCGTCGGCGTACTGGTCGGCGTGTTGGTCGGCGTACTGGTCGGCGTGTTGGTCGGGGTGCTCGTCGGCGTGTTGGTCGGGGTGGTCGTCGGCGTGTCGGTCGGCGTCGGCGTAGGCGTATAGGTAG
>JBBEBM010000068.1:0-64246 GCA_040882355.1 Dehalococcoidia bacterium
CGAGCAGGAGGAGGCGCGCAAGCAGGGGCGCTACCTCGGCGTCGGCGTCGTGAGCACGATAGAGCCCGGCGTCTTCGACTGGGGCGCCTACGCGATCGTGGGCGCGCGCGGTACCGGCGTGCCGGAGGGCGCGACTGTGAGCATCGACGTCTCGGGTAAGGTGATCGCCCGCGTGGGTTTCGCCGCCGAAGGCCAGGGACAGTACACGCTCATCTCGCAACTCCTCGCCGACTACTTCGGCGTCGAACTCGACGACGTCCAGGTCGTGCCGCAGGACAGCCTCTCGGCGCCGCCGCACTTCGGCCCGGGTGGCAGCCGTCTCGGCGTCGCGATCACGGGCGCGGTGCTGGGTGCGGCCGCCGGCGTGAAGGAGAAGCTGATCAAGGTCGCGGCAAGCCTGCTGCAGGCCGACCCGGCCAACGTCGAGCTGATGGACGGCAAGCTTCGCGTGAAAGGCGTCGATGGCGCTGAGATCGAAGTGCGTCGTGTGGCCGGTGTCATGCTGATGCGCAGCGATCTCTTGCCACCGGGCGTCGACCCGAGCCCCGAAGCGACCTACGTCTGGACGGCGCCCGGTCGCACGGCAGGCGACGAGCAGGGCCGGTCGAAGGGGTACCTGACGGCGGCGAGCGCCTGCCACCTAGTGCTCGTCGAGGTCGATCCGGAGACGGGACAGGTGCAGATCCTGAAGTACTACATCGTCGATGACTGCGGCACGCGTCTCAACCCGGCGACGCTGGAAGGCATGACGCAGGGCGCGGTCGCGCAGGGCGTCGGCGCCGCGCTGCTGGAGGAGTACGTCTACGACGACGAGGCGCAGCCGCTCACCTCGACCTACATGGACTACCTGCTGCCCACCATCCACGAGGTGCCGATGACGGAGAAGGCGGCGCAGGTGACGCCATCGCCGTTTACGCCGCTGGGCGCGAAGGGTGCCGGCGAGGGCGCGATCAACACCACGCCCGCCGCCATCATGTGCGCGATCAACGACGCCCTTGCGCCGCTGGGCGTCCTCGCCACAGAGGTGCCGGCGAGCCCCAACCGCCTCTGGAAGCTGATCGACGAAGCGAAGGCCAGAGAACAGTAGTTAGCTCCTTCCGGCTCGGCGGAGCTCGTACTTCTTGCGCTTGCGCTTGTCGACGGGAGACGCATCCCTTACCATAGAAGTAAGAAGCGGACTCCTTACCTGCGGAGGGACTATGCCAACAGCCAAGGTGACGAGCAAGGGGCAGGTCACGATCCCCAAGAAGGTGCGCGACGGGCTCGGCATTCGGCCCGGTGATGAACTTGCCTTCGTGCAGGACGGCCGTGGCTACCGGGTGGAAAAGCGCATCCAAGCTTCTCCTCTCAAGAAATACCGCGGGTACCTCAAGCACCTGGCTGGCAGAGAATCAGACGAACTCGTGGAGGAGATGCGCGGGCGGTGATTACCGCTGTTGACACCAACATTCTATTGGATGTGCTTGTCCCCGGTGAAGTACACGGCGACCAGTCGGAACGGTTGCTTGGAGAGGCGCTTGGCGCGGGAGCGGTGATCGTGAGCGAGCCTGTGTATGCTGAGTTGGCGGCGCGATTCTCTGACCCGCAGCACCTGGACGGCTTTCTGGACGAGACCGGCATCGCGAGGAAACCGTGTGGCTCCGCTGCGCTCTTCCAGGCCGGAACGAGGTGGATCGAGTACGTTCGGCGACGTTCGTCCACCCTGGCCTGCCCGCGGTGTGGGGCGAAACAACAGGTTCGCTGCGAGCAATGTGGAGCGAACCTCCAGCCTCGACAGCACGTCGTTGCCGATTTCATTATCGGGGCGCATGCCCTGGCGCACGCCGATCGGCTACTTTCGCGGGACCGAGGTTTCTACTCGTCGTACTTTCCCGACCTCGCTCTGGACTAGCTCGGCTGGCGGCTGCCCTAGCCGCGCGGCAGACCGAGGCCGCGCGTGGCGATGATGGTGCGCTGGATCTCCGACGTGCCGGCGATGAGTGTGGCCGTTGTCGACGAGATTGTCGCCGGTTCGATGCGCCCGCCGAGCGGCGCCTGCGTCTCGCGATGGCTCAGGTTGCCGTAGAGGCCGACCAGCCGCTGCGCCGTTGCGCCGAGCCGCTGATACGCCTCGCTGACGAAGAGCTTCGCCTCGGAGGCCTCGCGGTCGGGCAGCTCGTCGCGCGCCTGGAGGCTGACGACGTGGAGCGTGAGCAGCCGCCCGACGAGCCACTCGATCTCGTGCCGCGCGAGCAGGTGCCTGGCGCGCGCTCGCGCGCGGTTCGACAGGCTGTCATCGTGGAGTGCTGAGCGCAGGTCGTCAAGCAGCCGCCGGTACTGGCCGATGAAGAGCGCGTCGCCGCGTTCGTACTGGAGCAGCGTGGTCGCGTAGCGCCAACCCTCGTTCTCGTTGCCCACCAGGTTCTCCGCAGGCACCTCGACGTCGTCGAAGAACACCTCGTTCAGCGCGTGCTCGTCGATCGCGTCGCGGATCGGGCGGATGGTGATGCCGGGCGAGTTCGTTGGCACAAGGACGAGGCTGAGGCCCCGCCCGCGCGAGTGCTCGTCGCCCGTGCGCGCCAGGAGGATCAGCCACTCGGCGCAGTGGGCCATGCTCGTCCAGATCTTGTGGCCGTTCACCAGGTAGCGGTCGCCCCTGCGCTCGGCGCGTGTGCGCAACGAGGTCAGGTCCGAGCCGGCGCCGGGCTCGCTGAAGCCCTGGCACCAGATCACTGCGCCGTTCGCGATCGCCGGCAGGTGCTGCCGCTTTTGCTCGTCGCTGCCGTAGAGGATCAGCACCGGCCCGACGAGGTCGACGGAGATCGTTGTCAGGCGCGGAACCAGCGCGTAGCCAAGCTCCTCGTAAAGCGCGAACTGCTCGTATGGCGTGAGGCCGCGTCCGCCGTAGGCCTCGGGCCAGGCGGGCGCGAGCAGGCGCTTGGCGGCGAGGGCGAAGTCCAGCCTGCGCGCGAGGTCGAAGTGCTCGGGCCGCACGTCCATCGGCAGGAAACCGCTGCCCTGCCAGCCTGCGGGTAGCACCGGAGCGAGCGCCTCGCGCACATCCCGGCGAATGCGCTCCATCTCAATAGTCGGCGCGAAGTCCATTGGGGCTCTTGTGGGTCAGCCTTTGCGCAAGATGAGTGCGCTGGTGGGGACGACAGCGGCCGCGGCGACCAGCGCCACCGAGGCGTTGGCCACCTGACATGTCGAGGTGCCGCGGAGCTGGCGCACGCCTTCGAGGACATGGTTGAAGCCGTGGACGTAGGCCTCGGAGAGGCTGCCGCCGTGCGTGTTCACAGGGATGTCGCCGTCGGGCCAGTCGATCCGGCCCTCCTCCACGAACGGCCCCGCTTCGCCGCGCTTGCAGAAGCCGTACGCCTCGAGCTGCCAGAGCACCATCGGGCTGAACACGTCGTAGAACAGCGCGACGTCGACGTCTTCCGGGCCGAGGCCCGCCATCGCGTAGACATCGCGGGCCGAGTAGAGCGGCGGCAGGTCGAACGGGTCGTCCTTGTAGATCAGCCCGCTCATCATGTAGTGCTGCGGGCCCATCCCCTGCGCGACGCCCGAGATGTACGCGGGTGGCTGCCTCAGGTCGCGGGCCCGCTCGGCGCTGGTGACGATGACGGCGCACGCGCCGTCCGTCTCGAGCGAGCAGTCGAGTAGGTGGAGCGGGTCGGCAATGAGGCGCGAGCTGAGCACGTCTTCGACCGTTATCGGGTCGCGGAAGAACGCGCGCTCGTTGCGGGCGGCGTTAGCGCGCTGGGTGACGGCGACGCGGGCGAACTGCTCCGAGGTCGCGCCGTACTCGATCATGTAGCGGCGGGTGAGCAGCGCGAGCTGCTGGACCGGACTGACGAGGCCGTACGGCAGCTCGAACGCGGCCGGCCCGCCGACGCGCATACCCGCCTTCGCCCACGGGCGCCCGCCGGAGCCGCGGTTGCGGGCCCGGAAGGCCACCGCCACCGTCGCCATGCCGCTCGCGACCGCGAGTGCGGCGAGCACGACGGGCGCGCAGCCGGCGCCGCCGCCGTAACCCGCGCCGGCCCAGGCGCGCAGGTTGGGCGCGCCCAGGTTGCGTGCCAGGTCGAGCTCGCTGACCGACTCCTCGCCGGGCGTCTCTATCTTGAAGATGGCGTCGACGTCCTTCGCCGTGAGGCCGGCGTCGTCGAGCGCTTCCGTGATCGCGTCAAGCGCCGTCTCCAGCTCGGAGCGGCCGATATTGCGCACGTACTCCGTCGTGCCGATGCCGGCGATCGCCGTCTTGTCGCGGATCATGACTCGCGGCTCGGCAGGGCCAGCGTGGCGGTGCAGGGCGTGGCCGGGCCGTCCTGCGTCGCGATCACGATCTCGAGATCGACGCGCTTCTCGCCCGCGTCTTCGTACTTCTTGACGACCTTGCCGGTGATGATCATGTCGTCGCCGGCGCAGACGTTCTGGCGCATCTGGATCTTCATCCGCCGCACGCTGCTTCGCGGCCCGCCCCAGTCGGTGAGGAAACGGCTCACCATGCCCAGGTTGAACGGCGTGTTCACGAAGACGTCCTTCGTCTTCGAGCGCTGCCGGGCGTACTCAGGGTTCGAGTGCTGTGGCGAGAAGTCGCGCGTCGCCGACGCCAGGTAGACGCAGCGGGTCATCGTGATCGGCATGACCAGCCGCGGTAGATCTTCGCCCTCGCGCACGTCCTCCCAGACCCGCTCGTTGACCGCGGGCGGCTGGTAGCCGGTATCATCGCCGCGAATCGCCTCCTCGACCGCCGGGCTCCAGCCTGCGGCGTCGCTCGGCTTCGTTGGTGCCGGGCCATCTTCGCGCCCGTAGCCGAACGCGGTGAGCGACTCGCGGGCGACCAGCTCGCCGCGCTGGTTGCGGTAGAGGCGCTCCATTGTCCAGAAGTGGCCCTCGCCCAGGCGCGTGCGCCGCCAGGGCGAGATCGAGACCAGCCGCTGACTCACGCTCACCCGGTCGGCGATGACGAGCGGGAGAAATGTCTCCAGCTCCACTTCGGTGATGATGCCGACAGGCAGGTTGAGCAGCTCCTTCACGGGGTAGTGGATGTGGCGCGCCGGCGGGCCGTCTTGCGGCGGCCAGGGCCAGCGGTAGGGCGTCGTGAACGCCGTCATCACCGAACCCGGCGGCGCGACGAGGCCGGTGAAGCCCTGCGATCTGGCGAACGCCTCGTCGAGGTAGAGGGGGTTACCGTCCTCCATCGTCTCGCACCAGTGGCGGATCAACGACTCGTTCACCTCGAGCGGGGCGGGTTGCGGCGCGGACTCCTTCGAGAGCGCGAGGAGCTGCTGCTTGACCTCGTCCGTTAGATATTCCGGGAGGTAGTCGAGGGTGCCCTCTTGCGTCATCGCGGTCGGTTAGGCGTCCAGGAGCTGTTCGGCGATGATCTCTTCCCAGTAGCCGCTGTGGCCCATCGAGAGCTGCAACTGCTTGCCGCGGCGCAGGTACAGCGTGGTGTCCATGTCCTCGTCAAAGCCGATGCCGCCGTAGATCTGCGAGCCGATCGCCGACGCCTGCTTGAACGTATCGCCGGCGAGCACCTTCGCCTTCGCGACGCTCGCTCGCGACGGCAAGCCCTGGTCGAGCGACCAGGCGGCGTGGATCGCCGTGGTCTCGGCGCCGACGATCTCGGTGATCGTCTGCGCCAGGTAGTGCTGGATCGCCTGGAAGCTGCCGATCGGGCGGCCGAACTGCACGCGCTGCTTTGCGAAGTCGGTCGCCATTTCGTGGATGCGCTCCGAGGCGCCCACCATGTAGCCGCAGAGCGTCATCACGCCCTGATAGATGACCTGCTCGAGCAGAGGCCACGCGCCGCCCACCGGCCCAAGCACGTCGGCGGCCGGAACGCGCACGTTTTCCAGCGTCACCTTAAACTGGCGATCGCGGGCCATCGTGTTCAGCGGCGTCATCGTGATGCCGGGCGCCTTCGCGTCGACGACGAACATCGTGACGCCATAGGCGCTGTCGGAGGTCCTTGCCACGACGAGCAAGCTGTCGGCGGCGCTCGCGAACTCGACGAACATCTTGGTGCCGTTGAGCACGAAGCCGTCTTGTGTTTCACGCGCCGTCGTCTGCACGCCGCTCGGGTCATAGTGGACGCTCGGTTCCTGGAGCGCGAACGCCACGATCATCTCGCCGGATACGATGCGCGGCAGGTACGCCTGGCGTTGCTGGTCTGTGCCGGCGGCCGCGATCGCGCCACCGCTCAGTACCACGGTGGGGATGTAGGGGCTGGGGCAAAGCGAGCGGCCCATCTCCTTCGCCAGCACGACCAGATCGACGGCGCCCATGCCGTAGCCGCCGTACGTCTCAGGCAGCGGCAGGCCGAGCCAGCCCAGGTCCACCATCTTCTGCCAGAGCCCGCGCGAGAAGCCTTCTTCGTTCGACTCCATCTCGCGCACCAGGCTGCTGGGGCACTCGCTCTCCATGAAGCGGCGGGCGGCGGCCTGCAACTGCTGCTGCTCCTCCGTGAACTCCATGTCCATGTTGCTGGCTGTCCTCCGCTGCCTACCGGGGCAGTCCCAGGTGTCGCTGGGCGATGATGTTCTTCGAGATGTCGACGCCCGCCGCGGCGACGCGCTGGTGGCCCGCCCAGAGGTAGTCGTCGACGAGGTCGCCGTCCATCGGCGCGTTCTCCTCGTCGTGCCAGAGGTAGCCGTATGGGCCCATGATGTCGAGCGCCTCGTCTGAGAGCGTCGTTTCGACGATGCCGCCCCACATCTTGTTCATCGCCGCCTCGATGTAGGGCACGTAGTCGGGCCGGACGGCGAGGCAGACGCAGCGCAGGTCGAGCATCTTCCCCATCTCGATCTGCACGGCGAGCCGCGCGATCCGGCGCCGGACGACTGGGTCCTGCGCGAGCGGCGTCCCGTTCAGCTTCGCCTCCTTCACCCACGCGACGAGCCGGTCGAACTTGCGGATCGTGGGCGCGAAGGAGGTCATCGCGAAGCGTTCGTATGTGAGCGCCTCGGTGATGTACTGCCAACCGTGGTTCAGCTCGCCGACGAGCCGCTCGCGCGGCACGCGCACGTTGTCGAAGAACATGTCGTTCGTGCGCTCGCCGATGATCGTCCACATCGGGCTGAGCGTGATGCCGGGCGCGTTCGCGTCGATGATCAGCAGGCTGATCCCTTTGTGCTTGGGCGCGTCGGGGTCGGTGCGCACGCCGGTCCAGACGTAGTCGGCGAAGTGGGCCGACGTGATGAAGCGCTTCTGGCCGTTCAGGACGTACTCGTCGCCGTCCAGCACCGCGCGCATCTGCATGTTCGCGAGGTCGGAGCCGGCTTCCGGCTCCGTGTAGGCGAGGGCCCACTGGATCTCGTTGCGCAGGATGCGCGGGATGAACTCCTGCTTGAGTTGCTCGCTGCCGTGGTGCAGCAGCGTATTCACGACGACGCCCAGGTTCTTGCCCACGATCGGCGCCTGAGCCTTGTGCAGCTCCTCGTTCAGGATGTACTGCGCCAGCGGCATCGCTTCGCCGCTGCCCCCGTACTCCTCCGGGAACCCCATCGACAGCCACCCGCGCTCCGCCATCTTCGTGACGAACTGCTGACGCTCGGGCGTGTCGAGCAGGCCGCCGAGCCAGCGCGAGCGGATCTCGTCCGTCATCTCCGCCTCGATGAACTCATGCACCTCTTTGCGGAACGCGTCTTCCTCGTCGCTGAATCGAAAGTCCATCTATGTCCTCATGTGGTCCGTCGGTGCGCACTTCATGCGATGGCCGCCGCTCGGCGGAGGTCGTCGATCGAAGCTTCGTCGTAGCCCAGCTCGCGGAGCAGATCGGTCGCGTTCGTCGTGGCTGGCCCGCGTACCTGGCCGGGCGTCCCGGACAACTTTACCATAACCCCGACCTGCTCGCGGCGAGCGCCTTCGGGCGTCTCCGTCTCCACGATGAGCTGTCGGTGGCGCAGGTGCGGGTCGCGCGCGACCTCGTCGATGGCGTTGACCGGCGCGACGCACGTTTCGCCGGGCATCAGCTCCGCCACCCACTCGTCGCGCGTTTTGGTGAGGAAGATCGTCTTGAACGCGGCGAAGGCCTCCTCGAGCTGGGCGCCCTCGGCGTACTGGTGCGCGATCAGGTCATCGCGGCCGAGCAGGCGGCAGAGGTTCTCGTAGAACCAGGGCTCGATCGCTGCGACGGAGACGTACCTGCCGTCCTTCGTCTCGTAGACGTTGTACCAGGGATACTTGCCCGTCAGCAGCGTCTCGCCGCGGTGCGGCGCCTCACCCGTGGTCAGGTAGTCGTCGATCGTGAGAAACATCATCGTCACCAGGCCGTCGACCATCGCCATGTCGACGTACTGGCCAGCGCCGGTGCGCTCCCGCGCCAGCAAGGCCGATAGGATGCCGATCACGGCGTTCATGCCGCCGCCCGCGTTGTCGGCGATGGTGTTGCCCGGGATGATCGGCGGGCCGTCGCTGCGGCCGGTCATCGCGAGGATGCCGGCGACGCCCTGGTAGTTGAGATCGTGGCCCACGTAGCCGCTGTACGGGCCGTCCTGCCCGTAGCCGCTGAGCGATGCGTAGATGATGTCGGGCTTGATCGCGCGCACGCTGTCGTAGTCGACTCCGAGCCGCTTCACGACGCCCGGCCGGAAGCCCTCTGTCACGACGTCGGCGGTCGCCACCAGCTTGTAGAACACCTCACGGGCGGCGTCGCTCTTCAGATTCAGGCCGATGCTGCGTGAGTCGCGGCGGATGGAGGCGTCCGCGGGGAGGCGGATGAGCTTGCCGGCGCGCTTGCCTTCGCCAGGCCCCGGCTGCTCGATCTTGATGATCTGCGCGCCCAGGTCGGCCAGGATCTGCGCGCAATGCGGGCCGGGTCCCAACGGGGCGAGATCGAGGACACGAATCCCCTCTAGCGCCTGCAACGATCGCTCCCATTGGCACGCACAGCGGTAGTGTTGTACCGTGTGCTCGCCAATCGGGTCAAGCAGTGAGGCCGCGCCAGCCGGCACCCGTCCGAGCGCGGCCTCATTACGCGAAACGAACTCGATCTGAGGAGCGCGGATGGCCGATCGCTGGGACTTGGAGGTGAATGTCGCCGTCGTCGGATCGGGCGGAGCGGGCCTGACGGCGGCGATCCTGGCGCACGATAACGGCGCGCGCGTCGCCGTTCTCGAGCGGTCGGACAAAGTGGGCGGGACGACCGCGGTCTCCGGCGGAGGCCTCTGGATCCCCCTTAACGACCACATGTCGGAGGTTGGTGTGCAGGACTCGCGCGAGGAGGCGCTCACATACTGCCGCCGGCTCGCCGCCGGCCGCACGCCCGACGAGCTGATCGAGACGTTCGTGGACGCCGGCCACGTGATGGTGCGCTACCTGGAGCAGCACACGCCGGTCAGGTTCAGCGCTTGTGGCATGCCGGACTATCGCTCCGAGGAAGAGGGCGCGAAGCCGCACGGGCGCTCCGTCGAGCCGCAGTTCTTCGCAAAGGCGGAGCTTGGCGGGTGGGCGGAGAAGCTGCGCCCCTCGCCGCTGATGTTCGTGCCGCTGACGATCGACGAGCAGATGGCGAGCATGTCCGACCCGAAGAGCCTGCCCGTCCAGCAGGTCGTCGAGCGGATGAAGGGGGGCATCGTCGGCTCGGGCAACGCGCTCGTCGCCCGCCTCCTCAAGGGCTGCCTCGACCGCGGCATCGCGATTCAGCTCGAGACGCGGGCCCGCGAGCTGATCAGCGACGAAGGCCGCGTCGCCGGCTTGCGCGCTGAAGGCCCGTCAGGCGACGTGTTCGTCCGCGCGAAGGGCGGCGTCGTGCTCGCCAGCGGCGGCTTCGAGTGGAGCGCGGACCTGCGCGCGCGCTTCCTGCCCGGCCCGCTCAGCGAGCACTGCAGCCCGCCCTTCAACGAGGGCGACGGGCTGATCATGGCGCAGGAGCTTGGCGCCGACCTCGGCAACATGAGCGAGGCATGGGTCTACCCCGGCGCGATGGTGCCCGGCGAGGAGCACGACGGCCACCCGGTGAGCCGCTGGGTGATCGCCGAGCGCACGCTACCGCATACGATCCTGGTGAACCGCGCAGGAAAGCGCTTCGCAAACGAAGGCGTGAACTACAACGACCTGAGCAAGGCCTTCTACCACTTCGACCCGCAGACGTACGAGTATCGCAACCTGCCGTGCTGGGCCATCATGGACGGCCAGTACCGCTCGAAGTACCCGATTCTGACGGTCATGCCCGGCGACCCCGACCCCGACTGGCTGCCGGTGGACGGTAGCCTTGCCGGTCTCGCCGCGAAGGTTGGCATCGACGCCGGCGGCCTGCTGGCGACGGTCGCGCGTTGGAACGAGCTTGTCGGGCAGGGCAAGGACAGCGACTTCGGTCGCGGGGAGAGCGTCTACGAGCGCTGGATCGGCGACTCGAAGGCGCCGCACCCGAACCTGGGCACGATCGAACGGCCGCCGTTCTACGCGCTCCAGATCGGCGCGCATTCGTCCGGCACCAAGGGCGGCCCGCGCACGAACGCGAAGGCTCAGGTGCTGAACGTGCGCGGCGATGTGATTCCGGGCCTCTACGCCGCGGGCAACGTGATGGCGGGCGTATCGGGGCCCGGCTACTACGGCGGCGGCGGCACGATCGGCCTCGCGATGACGTGGGGCTATCTCGCGGGCATCGACGCCGCGCAGCGCGCGAAGGGCGGCTAGGCGTGCCGAAGGTCGACTACACCGCGGCGATCGAGGTGCCACGGGCGACCGTCTGGGACTTCGTGAAGGACATCAACAACTGGGCGCCCTTCGCGAAGGGCTACCAGGCGCACGAGGTAGTCAGCGACCGCGAGTCGTTCTGGACAGTGAAGGGCGATATCGGCCCGCTCTCGCGGGTGACGAAGTTCCACGTCATCATCACGGAGTGGACGGAAGGCGAGGGCGTCGCGTTCACGCTCAAGGGCCTGAACGAGCCGATCACGGGCGCGGGCGCGATCAAGCTTGTCGACGCCGAGGCGGGCACGCAGATCCAGGGCGAAGCGCTGCTGGAGTTCGGCGGCAGCATCGGGCCGATCGTCAACCACTTGTTCGTGCCCTGGGCGCGCGCCGGCGCGGACGAGCTGGTGACCAAGATCGCCGTCGCGCTCCAGCCGTCGTACGTCAAGCCGGAGCGGCCGTTCTTCCTGCTGCGCTGGCTCCAGGGCGTCTGGCGTTTCATCGCCGGACTGTTCGGACGCGGCGCGTCGAGTGACGGCCCGCTAGGTTCCTGAGGAGGGAGTGCTCTCATGCGAGTCGAAACGTTGCTACTGACACCAGGCGTCGCGGGAGGCGCGGGCTTTTCCGATATCGCGGGCATCGCCAAGTCGGCGAAGCGTATCGAGGAGCTCGGCTTCGACGGCACGACGGCGCCTGAGGCGGGCCACGACCCGTTCCTGCCGCTCGTCGTCGCCGCGGAGCACACGAAGCGGATCACGCTCGGCACGAACGTCGCGATCGCGTTTCCGCGCAGCCCGTTCGCGGTGGCGCAGATCGCTTGGGACCTGCAGTACTGGTCGGGCGGCCGCTTCAAGCTCGGCCTCGGCACACAGGTGAAAGGTCACAACGAGCGGCGTTACTCCACCCCGTGGACCGGGCCGCCCGGCCCGCGCCTGCGCGACTACGTGCTCTGCCTGAAGGCGATCTTCAAGACGTTCCAGGAGGGCGAGCGCCCGGCGTACCAGGGCGAGCACTACCAATTCACGCTGATCTCGCCCTTCTTCAACCCCGGTCCGATCGAGCACGCTCCCGTGCCGATCTACATCTCGGCGCTGAACACCTACATGGCGCGTCTCGCCGGAGAGCTGTGCGACGGCGTGCTGCTCCACCCGCTAGGCACGCACAAGTACACGAAAGACGTGGTTATGCCCGCCATTCGGGCGGGCGCGAAGAAGGCCGGCCGCAGCGAGAGCGACGTCGACATCGTCGCCGCGCCGTTCGTGATCACCGGCAAAGACAAGGCCACGGTGGAAGCCGCGCTCGCGCCGGTTCGACAGCAGATCTCGTTCTACGCCTCGACGCGCACCTACCACACCGTGCTCAAGTACCACGGCTGGGAGGAGATTGGCGGCACGCTCCACGCGCTCTCGATCGAGGGCAAGTGGCAGGAGATGATGAAGCTGATCACCGACGAGATGCTCGAAGAGTTCGCCACGATCGGAACCTTCGACGAGATCGGCCCGAAACTCAAGGAGCGCTGGGGCGGCGTCTGCTCGACGCTTTTCCTGGCGACAGGGCCGCAGGCCTGGGAGAGCGAGCAGCAGATCGGTGATCTCCTGAAGCTGCTGCGCGAGCCCTAACCGCCGATCGGCAGCTCCCGCGCCTCGGCGATGGTGATGACGCGCCCGGTGTAGGAAGCGGGCTGCTCGATGAGGCGGACGATCGCCTCGGCGACGGCCTCCGGCGTCTCCCAGCCGGAGTAGTCTCCTTCCGGGTCGATGAAGAGCGCGCCTTCCGTCACGACCGCGCTCTCGATTCGCAGGCAGTTCACGGCGATCTGCGACGCCGCCAGCTCGAGGCCAAGCACCTTCGTCATCATCTCGAGCGCCGCCTTAGACGCGGCGTAGGCGGTGATGCCCAGCTCGGCCGACACCTCGGGCATCGTCACAGCCCCCGACGAGAGGTTCACGATGCGACCGCCGCCTTGCTTGAGCATGTGCGGCAGCACGGCCTGGGTGCAGAGCACCGGCCCGCGCAGGTTGACGTTCATCAGCAGGTCCCAGCGCCCGATCGGCGTGTCGGCGAAGGGCGCGCGGTAGTTCACCGCCGCGTTGTTGATCAGGATGTGGACGCGCCCGAACTCGGCGATCGTTCGCTCGACCAGCGCGTCGACCTCGGCCTGCTGGCTGACGTCGCAGGGCAGCGCCAGCGCACGTTGCCCGAGCGCTCGCACCTGACGCGCCGTCTCCTCGACCGTGCCGGGCAGCTTCGCGGGCGCGGCATCCGTCGTGCGGGCGGCGCAGACGACATCGGCGCCGTCCGCGGCGAGGGCCAGCGCCGTGACGCGCCCGATTCCACGGGACGCGCCCGTCACGATGGCGACCTGGCCCTGGAGGTTCATCCGCTGCTTCGTCTCCTGAGACGGGCTGTGCTATATATCTACAGCCGCCAGCTTACCATCCGCGCTGGCCGGACGCAGCGACAGGAGAACTCGCCATGACCTCGGAAGACTACGTGCTCTTCGAGCAGCAGGACGGCGTGGGCGTCGTCACCTTCAACCGGCCGGAGCGGCTCAACGCCATCAACTGGGAGATGGCCGTGCAGCTCATCGACCTGTTCCGGGGCCTGCGAACCAACGATGACGTGCGCACGATCGTCCTCACCGGTGCCGGCGGCCGGGCGTTTTGCGCCGGCGGCGACGTCGAGTGGCTCAGCGGGTCCACTGACCGCCCGATCCCCGGCCTCTCCGACCTGCCCGTGCCTCGCCACCAGCGCAAGACGCCGGGCGGCCCTTTCGCCGAGTTCATGCGCACGATCATTGAGGTCGACAAGCCGGTGATCGCCGCCATCTCAGGCGTTGCTGTCGGCGCCGGCCTTTCGTTCGCTCTCGCCTGCGACCGGCGCTTCGCTGATACGAAGTCGCGTTTCTCGGCGATCTTCGTCAAGCGCGGCTTGGGCGCCGACATCGGCATCACCTGGTTCCTGCCGCGCATCGTCGGCCTGCCGATGGCGCTCCAGATGGTGGAGACGGGCATGATGCTCGACGCACAGACGGCGAAGGACGCCGGCGTCATCGATGAGCTGGTCGAGGAGGGCGAGGCGCTGAACGCGGCGCTCGAGTACGCGAAGTCGCTCGCGAAGGGCGCGAGCGTCGCTGTCGACATCAACCGACGCCTCATCTACAAGTCGCTCACGTCGACGCTCGAAGAGATGCTCGACTACGACGCGATCGCCGCGACGCTCACCGCTATGACGCTCGATGCCAAGGAAGGCACGGAGTCGTTCATGGAGAAGCGCGAGGCCCAGTTCAAGGGCCAGTAGCTCAGCGCTTGAGGACAGTAGCGGTGGCGTTGCCGCCGAGGCCGAGCGTCTGCGCCAGCGCGATCTTCGCGTTCGGCACCTGACGCGCGCCCGAGTCGCCGCGCAGTTGCCAGGTCAGCTCGCAGATCTGGAAGACGCCCATCGCCGTCGTCGCCTCGCCGAAGCAGAGGAAGCCCCCGCTGGGGTTGATCGGCAGGGTGCCCTCGGGCATCGTCTCGCCGCGCTCGACCAGCGACTCCGCCTCGCCCCGCTCGCAAAGGCCCCACTCTTCCGGGAACGCCAGTTCGTAGTAGACGGTGTTGTCCTGTAGCTCGACCAGGTCGACGTCGCGCGGATCAGCGCCGGCGCTAGTCAGCGCCTGCCGCACGCAGGACGCGGCCTCGCTGTGGTGCGTGAGACCGGGCGGTACGACACACGACAGCCCCCTCGGAATGCCGTCGTCGAAGCTCGCCGTCGCGACGGCGCTCGACGCGACCCAGACGGGGTCCGTCGCGCGCTTGCGCGCCTCTTCGGCGGAGCAGAGCACGACGGCGGCGGCGCCGTCGCTCACCGGGCAGATCTCGTAGAGCCGCAGTGGGTAGCTGACGAGCGGCGAGTTGAGCACGTCCTCCAGCGTGAAGTCCTGGCGGAAGCGAGCGTTCTCGTTGTGCTGGGCGATCTTGTGCGCCTTCACCGCGATGCGCGCGAGCTGCTCCTCCGTCGTCCCGTGTTCGGCCATGCGATGTGTGGTGAGCATGCCCCAGAAGGCCGGCCCGGGCATGCCGACGGCGAGTTGACGCACATACTCCTGATCGTTCACGTCCTCGACGCCGGAGGTCTGGATGAAGCCCTTGGGTAGCTTCTCGCCGCCGATGACGAGCACCATCTCGTACATGCCGCTGGCGACGAGCGTGTGACCGATGTTGAAGGCGTTGCCGCCCGCCGCGCACCCCGCCGACAGGTTGTAGACCGGCACCCCGGTGTTGCCCATCTCGTCGACGATGTCGTTGCCGTTGAGGCCCCAGCCTTTGCCGCCCGAGAAGCGCGAGCTGGCCGCTGAAACGGCCTGCACGTCACGCCAGCCGATGCCGGCGTCCTGCAGCGCCGCGACCGTCGCTTCGCGGCAGAGCTGCGTGATCGACTTGTCGGGGAACTTGCCCCAGGGGTGCATCCCCACGCCCAGCACTGCGACATCTCTCATGCTTCCTGTCCTCTAGCTCGGGCGGAACTTCCAGGTGATAACGTCGTTGCCCTGCGGATCGGTGTAGAGCGGCTCCAGCACCAGCTCGACGGGCATGCCCGCCTTCACCTGCGTGAGGTCGTCCACGGCAACACGCGCTAGCAAGCGCAGCCCTTCCGCGAGGTCGACGAGCGCCATCGCATACGGGACATAGGGCTCGTCGTACTTTGCGGGCGGCGGCGGCGGGTAGTGCTGGACGGTGTAGCTCCAGAGCGTGGCATTCGGCCCGAACGCCGCGTCCTCCATCGCGCTGCCGTCGCACGTCGGCTGGCGGCAGAGCGCTGACTTCGGGAAGTAGGGCGTACCGCAGGCCGCGCAACGAGAGCCGAGCAGGCGCGGCCCATCCGGCGTCTCGGCGAACAGCCCTTCGGCGACGGGGACGCGCTCACTCATCGGCGAGGAAGAGGCTGCCGGACTCGCACCAGACGGCGTCCCAGGGGTAGCCGGGCGGCTTGCGCGTCAGGTTGGTCATCTCGTACCAGCGCCACGGCGGGTCGCCGTGATCGACATAGGCTCCCGTCAGTGTGCCCGTGAACTCCTCGCGTCCGCCGAGCGCGCCGCCCGCGACCGGCCCGCCGCCGTCGCACTCCGCGACCCGGCCGGTCATCGCTTCGTCGAAGCCCGCGCGTCGAGGGTAGGGCTCGTTGGGTCGAGTCGGCACGTTTGGCGCTACCAGGGTCGTCTCCTAGGGCGAGGCGCTCACGGGCGAGCCGCCCGCCACCGCCTCGAACGTCGCACGCGCTTCGTCGACGAGGTCGCGCACGATCTGCGCCGCCGGACGCACCGATTTCACCGCGCCGACGCCCTGGCCGGCCGCCTCCACCATGAACGACTCGATGCGATAGTCCTTCGCCGCCTGGTGCAGCTCGGCGGCGAGCAGGAGCTGGTAGGGCGCGGGCAACGGGTCGGGCGCGTCGTCCGACTCCCAGTCCTTCGTCCACTGGGACTTGAGGACGCGCATCGTGAAGCCGGAGATGCAGCGCGAGAGCGTCGTATCGTCCGCACCGGCATCGACCAGCTTCTGCTTGATGATCGGGTCGCGGTCCGACTCGTCCGTGGCGAGCCAGAGCGTGCCCGTCCAGACGCCGGCGGCGCCCAGACAGAGTGCGGCGGCCAGGTGCTGGCCCGTTGTCACGCCGCCAGCGGCGACGACCGGCGTGTCGCCCGCGATCGCGACGACCTCCGGCACGATCGAGAACGTGCCGATGGCGCCGGTGTGGCCGGCGGCGTCCGTGCCCTGCGCGATGATCAGGTCGACGCCGGCTTCGATCTCGCGGACGGCCTGACGCGGCTTGCCGACAAGACCGAAGACTTTGATGCCGCGCTCGTGGGCAGCTTCGAGGATGAAGCTGGGGCTGCCCAGCCCGAACGCGAGCACCGGCACGCGCTCCTCTAGCACGACGTCGAGCTGGCGGCGGGCGGTGTCCTGGTTGATCCAACCCAGGTTGTAGAAGTCGGGCGGGTTCTTCGGGTCGGGGATCTTGTAACGCTCCTTCATCTCCTGGACGAAGCGCTTGTGCTCCTCGGGGATCTTCGCCTTCAGCTCCTTGATCGAGCCCTGCGGCGGCGCCGATGCCGGCAGGAGCAGGTCGATGGCGAACGGCTTGCCGTTCACGCGCTCGCGGATCCAGTGGATCGAATCGGCGATCTGGTCCGGCTGGAGGGGCGCGCCCGCGAGCACGCCGAGCCCGCCCGCGTTGATCACCTCGACGACGACCTCGCGGGTGGGGGTGAACGCGACGATCGGGTACTCGATCCCGATCATGTCCGTGAGTTTCGTCTTCAGCGGATCCTTGGCCATGCAGGTTCCTCGATTCGAGAGAGTGACGACCAGACGATAGCGAATCTGCGAGCGGCGGCACAAGTTGAACGGAGGGTCAATAAGCCAGCGTCTCGCGGTTCGCGCCGTGGCTGCGGCAGGCAAGCGAAACGTGGCAGTTGGTTTTGCAAAAGCGCCTTTTCAGGCGATCCACGGCCAAATCCCTTCGATCACGTGAATCTGGGGACTGGGCACCGGGCGCTGGATAGCCACGCCGCATTGTCGAGGGACAGGATAAGGGCGGGCGGCGAGAGCGCGAAGGGGGCGGTGGCACGGCCCTGGCAGGACGCTGAGAATGGAGGTCATCGTTCCCACCCGCCCGCCCAGCAACGTAAGTGAATCTGGGGGACACCCCCAGACCCCCAGCAGGGGCGCTGCGCCCCCTGCACCGCCGCTCTTTCGGCCCGTCGCCTTGTCCGGCCCCGAGGGCTGTCGTATGATACGGCTCGCAGCTTCAAAGGAGGACGCATGCCAGGAGGGGCGCTCGAAGGGTACCGGGTGGTCGAGCTGGGCTCGCTCGTCTCCGCGCCGTACTGCGCGAAGCTGTTCGCGGACTACGGCGCGGACGTGATCAAGGTCGAGCCGCCCGGCGAGGGCGACGCCTCCCGTTCGTGGGGGCCGTTCCCGAACGACGAGCCGCATCTCGAGAAGAGCGGGCTCTTCTTCTTCCTCAACACAAACAAACGCGGCGTGACGCTGGATGTCGCGTCGGAGCGCGGGCGGGAGCTCTTCCTGGAGCTCGTTCGGAACGCGGACATCGTAATCGAGAACCAGCGGCCGGCGCAGATGCGCGACTGGGGCGTCGACTACGCGGCGTTGTCGAAGGCGAACCCGGACCTGGTGATGATCTCGATCACGCCCTTCGGGCAGACGGGGCCGTACAGCGACTGGAACGGCTACGACCTGAACGCCTACCACCTCTCGGGGACGGGCTACCGCTACTGTGGCAGACCAGGCGAAGCGCCGCTGGAGCACGGCGCGTTCTCCGCCGACTTCTTCGGCGCGATCGCGGGCGCGGCGTGGGGCCTCGCCGCCGCGTACGGACGGGCGCAGGCGGGCGGCGGCCAGCAGCTCGATGTCTCGTGCGCGGAGGTGACGGCGGCGCTGTTCGTCGGCGCGCAGAACATCGGCGGGTACGCGCAGGACGGCGTCGCCCTGAGCCGGACGGGCGTGGGCATGCCGCTCGGCGCGCCCGCGACGATCCTGCGCTGCAAGGACGGCCACGTCTGGATGCTGGCGCTGGAGCCGGGCCAGTGGGACGGCCTGGCGCGCGTGATGGGCAACCCGGACTGGATGCGGCTCGAGATGTTCCAGGACATGTTCGTTCGGGCCGAGAACGCCGAGGCGATGTACCCGCTGATCGAGCAGTGGACGGTGGAGCACACGAAGGAGGAGATCATGGACCGGTGCCAGGCGGAGGGCTGCCCGACGACGGCGATCTTCAGCGTCGCGGAGATCGCGGAACAGCCGCACCTCAAGGAGCGCGGCTACCTCGTCGACGTGGAGCACCCGCTGCTGGGTACTGTCCGCGACCTCGGCGCGCCGTTCCGCCTGCCGGAGAGCCCCGGCGGGCCGGTCCGCGCCGCGCCGCTGCTGGGCCAGCACAACGACGAGGTCTACGGCTCGCTGCTCGGCCTGAGCGCCGGCAAGATCGACGCGCTGCGGCGGGAGGGCGTCGTCTGATGGCGAAGGCGCTGCCCCTCAAGGGCGTTCGCGTCGCGAACTTCGGCTGGGTGTGGGCGGGCCCGGTCGTGGGGCAGACGCTCGGCTTTATGGGCGCGGAGGTCTACAAGATCGAGTCGCGGGCGCGCATCGACATCAACCGCACGCTGCCGCCGTTCGCCGAGGGCGTGCGCGACCCCGACCGCAGTTTGCAGAACCACGCCGGCTGGGCGGGCAACGGCAGCATCACGCTCAACCTCAAGCAGCCCGAGGCGCGCGAGCTAGCCCTGCAATTCGTCGCGACGTGCGACGTCGTGATCGAGAACTTCGGGCCGGGCGCGATCGCTCAGATGGGCCTCGGCTACGACGTGATGCGCGGCGCGAAGCCGGACATCGTCATGGTCTCGATGCCCGCGGCAGGGCTGGACGGGCCGCTGAAGGACGTGCGCACCTATGGCATGAGCCTGACTTCGCTGACGGGGCTCGACAGCGTCACCGGCTACGCGGGCGGCCCGCCCGTGCCGATGGAGAACGCCTTCGTCGACCCGTACAACGGCGTGCTCGCCGCCTTCGCCGTGCTCGTCGCGCTGGCGCACCGCGACCGCACGGGCGTGGGCCAGCACATCGACTACTCGCAGCAGGAGGCGGTGATGCAGCTCATGGGCCCCGCCTTCATGGACTACGTGCTGAACGGCCGCGTCGCGAGCACGATCGGCAACAAGCACCCGCAGGGCGTCGGCGCGCCGCACGGCGTCTTCCCGTGCAAGGGCGAGGACCGCTGGATCAGCATCGCCGTAATGAACGACGACGAGTGGCGCGGGCTCGTCGAGGCGATGGGCTCGCCGGAGTGGGCGACGTCGCCTGAGCTGGCGAACGCCGCCGGCCGCCGGGAGCGCGTCGACGCGCTGCACGAGCAGCTCGCGTCGTGGACGACCGGCTTCGACGACTACGAGCTGGCGCAGCGACTGCAGGAGCACGGCGTCGCGGCGGCGCCCGTGCTCAACGTCGCCGACCTGCTGAACGACCCGCACTACCGCGCGCGCGCCACGTTCATCGAGGTGACGCACCCGCTGGGCTTCCGTGAGACGATCTACGGCGCGTACGTGAAGACGAGTCGTACGGAGGCGGACGTCCGTCCGGGCCCCGTCATCGGACAGGACAACGACCACGTCTTCCGGGGGCTGTTGGGCCTGCCGGAGGAGCGCTACCGCCGGCTGATCGACGAGCAGGTAATCTACTGAAGGCGGGAGATCAGCGCACGGCGGCTCGAAACGGCCTCGCACCGAGGATAACCCCGAACAAGCTTATCACTTGAAGAGCTTACGGCGGTGAAGTACCATGCTGTGAGCGATGGCGTTTGAAGAGCCCGCATTCGAGCAGAAGCTAATTGATATCGCTGGTGAGGCGCTGGCTGGCTACGCAGACAGCATCGATTACCTGCGCGAAATCGACTTAGACCCGTTAGATGTCATCAGCAATTGGCGTTCGGCGCACTCCTATCCGCTTAACACATTTCAGATGACGCTCAGGACACGTGCCAGGCAAGTGAACGCGCAAAGCCTTGTCTCGCAGCGACTTAAGCGCCTTTCGGCCATCGGGGACAAGCTTGACCGAATGCCTTCGCTCAAGCTGTCCGAAATGCAAGACCTGGGCGGTTGCCGGGCTGTGTTATTCACGGTCGACGAGGTCTATCAGCTGGATGAACTGTATACACACAGCGGGTGGAAGCACGTGCTCGACGATCGGGATGACTACATACGACGTCCGAAGTCATCCGGCTACCGAGGTATACATCTGATATACAAGCACTGTAGTTCGAAATCCGAGTGGGACGGCCTCAAGATCGAGATACAATTGCGCTCGGCTCTTCAGCACGTGTGGGCTACCGCCGTTGAGACCGCGGATGTGTTCCTCAGGCAGGGCCTCAAGGCGAGTCGAGGGTCTGCTGAGTGGAGACGGTTCTTTGCGTTGATGGGCACGGCTCTGGCGCGGAGAGAGAATTGCCGCCGCGTGCCTAAGACCCCGAGTGATGAAGGAGAGCTGGTGGCGGAGATACGCCAGCTTGTGGCTCATCATGCCATCTTGCCAAAGCTCGAGGCCTTCGGCCGGACCTTACATGTGATTGAGGACGTCAGCGTGATGAAGAACGCCCGACACGTCATTCTAGAACTGGACATGAATGCACCTAACTTGAGACTCTACGGCTATGTTGCCAAGGAGTCGGAGGAGGCAGCTCGACGCTATATGGAACTGGAAAAGCGACGGGTCCCGGGCGTGGACGTTGTGCTCGTTTCAGTGGAGCACGCGGTGGACCTCCGGCGGGCATATCCGAATTACTATCTCGACACGACGAGCTTTGTACAGTTTGTCCGTGAGACAATTGGCTGATCACAGGCTACAGCCGGGCACGCTGGCTGGTGCGCGTCTACCTGAACTCCGGCATGACCTCGGCGGCGAACCAGTCCATCCACTCCAGGAAGGGCTCGACGCCGGGGGCGGGCGGCGGGACGACAGCAGCCCTCGGCGAGCGCCCGGGCCTTACTTGCGGGCCAGAAAGACGGCACGGTCGTCGTGGTCTCGATATGTTTTCACCAGCGATACGCTCCGAAAGCCAACTTCTCGCAGCATCAGCTTCACGCAGCTAAGAGTCGGACCCCAGAAATTGGTCGGATCGTCGTTCAGCGAGCTTCCCGGATAGAACCGCAGGAATGGCTGGCGGCTCGATGTGATGTAGTGTGTTTCTACCACGGCACATTCTTTGGTAAGCCGGGCCAGGTGCTCAAGCGCCAGAAGGGGGTGCCGCTCATGATAGAGCACGCCCAGGAAGAGCACGATATCGAACGATCCTTGGAGAGAAGCAAAGTCACGCTTCTCAAGCTTCAAGCGCGAATCCAGGAGGCGAGCGGCCACTCGAAAGCCCTCTCCGCCTTGCAGTTCTATCCCATACTTGTCTCTGACAAAGTCCCTGTGTTGGAAGTCATCAATCGGCGTCACCACCGCGCCGCGGCGTTCACACCAGAACGAGAAGAATCCATCCCAGCAGCCAACGTCTAGGACGGTTTTCCCCTCTAACGAACCTGGGATGGTGTTGGCCCGAACGACCTGGCCTCGCGTGCTGCTGTGGCCTGGTGTCGTTACTCCATCGCCCAGATCGATGGTGTGCCACCAGAACGGAACCCTGGCGACGGCTTTCAGCTTCCTCTGCCGAAGATCAGGAATCGACGCCAACAGAGACACCTCCACAGCTACATTCCTCGCCACCTACCTTCCGGATCGCGGCGTGACAAGTCTAGCGGAATTTCCGCGTATGGGAAGCACCAGACTTAGTGCCACCTGTTGCTGTGTAGACAGGTGCCCTAGCTGCCGGCTTTGAACGCCGGCATCACTTCGGCGGCGAACCAGGCCATCCACTCAAGGAACGGCTCGACGCCGGGCGCGCGGGGCGGGGCGACGAGGGTACCGGTGGCGCCGGCGTCGCGCAGCAGGCCGATCTCGTCGACGATGGCGTCCTTGGTGCGCGGCGCCTTCGTGCGGCCCAGCTCCTTGTGGGTGTAGTCCTCGACGTTGAGGGGCGCGAGCGGCATGATCACTTCGAACGGGCGCACGCTTTCATCGAAGCCGGGCTGCTCCTTGATGTAGGCGACCTTGTCGGCGAGCTGGTCGCGCTTCACGAGCCACGGCAACCAGCCGTCGCCGAGGGCGGCGGCGCGCTTCATCGCCGCCGGTGAGTTGCCGCCGATGAGGATCGGCGGGTGGGGCTTCTGGACGGGCTTCGGCTCGAAGACGATCTTATCGAACTTCACATAACGTCCCTGGAACGAAGGGTGGTCGCTCGTCCACAGCTCCTTCATTACGCGCAGGTACTCGTCGGTGATCCGGCCGCGCTCGTGGAAGGGCACGCGCAAGATCTCGAACTCGCGCTCGAGGTGGCCGGCGGCGGTGCCGAGCGTCATCCGCCCGCCCGAGAGGAAGTCGGCGGTGGCGATCTGCTTCGCGAGCAGCACCGGGTCGCGGTAGGGGAGGACGAGGACGTAGCTGAGGACGTGGACGCGCTTCGTCGCGCCCGCGAGCAGCGCCGCCGCCGAGAGCGCCTCCGGGAAGCGCGGGCCCATGATCTCCGCCATCTCGTCCGGCATGACGATGTGCTCCGGCACGGTGAGCCAGTCGAAGCCGAGCTCGTCGGCGTGCTGCGCGATGCGCACGATATCGGCGCCGGTGGCGTCCTTCTCCCATGCGCTCATCACCGGCGGGTAGAGGATGAGGGCGGGCATGCCCAGGCCGAACTTCATCGGTGTGCTCCTTTCATCGTCCCTTAAACTCGGGACGTCGCTTCTCGGCGAAGGCGCGCGGGCCCTCCTGCGCGTCCTCGGACGAGAAGACGCGCGCGGCGAGCGAGCGCTCCAGCACGAAGCCCGCCTCCTGGCCGAGCGCGCGCACGGCGATCTCCTTCGCTGTGCGGACTGCGAGCGGGCCGTTCTTGCAGATCGTTTCGGCCAGCTCGTGCGCCGTCGACATGACCTCGCTGCCGGGCACGACGCGGTTCACCAGGCCGATGCTGTACGCTCGCTGCGCGTCGAGGGGGCGGCCGGTGAGCAGCAGCTCCATCGCGACCGCCCAGGGGACCTGTCGCGGCAGGCGGATGTGGGCGCCGCCCATCGGCACCAGACCCCAGCGCACCTCGCCGAGGCCGAACGTCGCGTGCTCGGCGGCGACGCGCAGGTCGGTGCCGACCACCATCTCCAGCCCGCCTGCGATGCAGAGCCCGTTCACCGCCGAGATGATCGGCTTGAATGTGTCGGAGAACTGGCGCTTCGTCGGGTCGTCGTAGCCGAGCATGTCGCCGGCAGTGACGCGCGGGATCGCCTCCTTCAGGTCGAAGCCGGTGCAGAACGCCGGAGCCTGTCCTGAGCCCGGCGAAGGGCCGGCGCCCGTGAGGATGATGACCCAGAGGTCGTCGTCGGCGTTGAACGCCTCGAAGGCGGCGTCGATGCCGGCGGACATCTCGCCGGTGACGGCGTTCATCGCCTCCGGGCGGTTGATGGTGATGGTGGCGACGTGGCCGCTCGTTTCATAGAGGATGGTCGGTGGCAGGTCCATGGTGCGCTCCTTCTCCTTTCCTACCGCACTGTGAACGGTGTGGCGTGCTTCGGTCGACAACGTTGTTGCGGCGACCTGCGGTCGCCCAGGGCGACCAGATGGTCGCCCCTACGGGCTCCGGCGGAACATGGGCAGCGTGATCTCCGGCGTGACGTCCTCGAACGCGACGTCGACCGGCATGCCGATATCGAGCTCGTCCGGCGGGCAGTCGATGACCTGGCTGACGAGCCGCACGCCTTCCTCCATCTCGATGACGGCGGCGGCGTAGGGCGCGTCGTCCGCGAAGGCGGGGTGCATCGCGCGCGCCGCGACCGTCCACGTGAAGACGGTACCGCGTCCGCTCGACGGCGCCCACTCCCACCCGAACGACCCGCACCGCGCGCACATCGCGCGTGGGACGTGGCGCCAGGCGCTGCACGACGAGCAGCGCTGGAAGCGCAGCTCGCGCTTCTTGCACCAGCCGTAGAACTCGCCGGCGAGGCCTTCGAGCAGCGGCAGCGGCTTCGCGTAGGGCGCGCTCATCGTCTCAGCACCGCGATGCTGCCGTCCCCGAAATCGCCCCAGCCGGTGACGACGCCGATCTTCGCGTCCGGCACCTGACGTGCGCCCGCCTCGCCACGGAGCTGGCGCACAGCCTCGACGATGTGGTTCATGCCGAGCACGTGCGCCTCGGAGAGTAAGCCGCCGTGTGTGTTCACCGGGAGCTCGCCGCTCAGCTCGATGCGTCCGCCTTCGACGAACGCGCCGCCTTCGCCGCGCTTGCAGAAGCCCGCCTCCTCGATCTGCTGGAGCGCCTCGAAGGTGAAACAGTCGTAGACCTGAGCGAAGTCGACGTCTCTCGGGGTCACTCCAGCCATCGCGAACGCGAGCGGCGCGGCGCTAGTCAGGCCGGTGCGGAAGATGTCCGCGCGGTTCGTGATCTCGTCCGCCGGGTAGGGGTGGCCCTCCGCGACACCCGAGATGAAGACGGGCCGCTGCTTCAGGTCGCGCGCCCGCTCGGCGCTCGTTACGACGACCGCCGCCGCGCCGTCGGTCTCGAGGCAGCAGTCGAAGAGCCGGTACGGCCCGGCGATCTCCGGCGACGCGAGGTACTCTTCGATCGTCATCGGGCGGTCGCGCATGACGGCCCTCGGGTTGAGCTGGGCGTGCTTGCGCATGGTGAGCGCGATCGCGCCGAGCTGCTCGGGCGTCGTGCCGAACTCGTGCATATGGCGACGCGCCATCAGCGCGTACCACTGCGGCGGCGCGGTCAGCCCGTACGGCAGGTAGTAGTCGCGGGCGATGGCGCCGCCCGGCATCGACGAGACGTCGGTCGCGACCGTCTCGCTCGCGCGGCGCCCGGAGTAGGCGTTCCAGCCCGCCGGAATCAGCACGTGCGTCGCGACGCCGCCCGCGACGGCCATCGCCGCGCTCTGGAGCGAGGCGACCGGCGCGGCGCCGCCCATGTGCACGGTCGCCGCGAAGCGCAGGTCGTCGATGCCCAGGTTCGCGGCGAACTCTTCGGCGCTGCCGAGGCCGGGGAACGGCATGATGCCGTCGATCTGCTTCGGCGTGAGGCCGGCCTCCTCGATCGCGCGCAGCGACGCTTCGAGCTGAAGCGTGAGCGAGCTTGCGGTCGAGGTCTTGTCGCGGGTGTAGGCGGTCTCGCCCACACCGACGATGCAGGCCTGGTCCTTGAGCGAGGGCATTCGGGAGAGAGCGGGTCAGCTACCGGCGGCGCTCTCGGCCTGCCCGGGAGGCGACTGCACGCGCTTGGTGGGTTCGATGCCGGTGAGCTTCGCGAGGTTGAGGCCGAGGATCTTCGCGCGGATCTCGTCCGTGATCGCCGGGTAGCCCCACTGCTGCTGTAACTCGACGGGGATCTCGAGCGTGCGGATGTAGTCGACGCAGTCCTTCATCGTGACGCCGGGCCAGTCGAGGCCGAAGACGACCTTGTCGGGCCCGGCCCATTCGAGCGCCTCGCCCAGCATGTGGTAGCCGCGGTAGGGCGCCCGCGCGAACCAGCCGACGATGCCCGAGATGCCGACGTAGAGGTTGCGGTGCTTGCCGGCGAGGCCGAACAGCTCCTCGTGGTAGGGCCAGCCCATGTGGTAGGCGATGATCCGCAGGTCCGGGAAGTCGAGGCAGACGTCGTCCAGCAGGATGGGCAGCGTGTACTTCGTCGGCTGCGGAACGACGTAGGACATGCCGGTGTGGATCGTGAGCGGCACGCCCAGGTCCTGCGCCTTCTCATAGAAGGGCCACATCTCGGGGTCGTTGAGCGGGCCGTCCTCGCAGGCGTAGACCTTGCAGAGCTTGGCGTCGCGCTCCTTCACCAGGTACTCCAGCTCCCAGATCGCGTGCTTGACGCCGCGCTTCAGAATCGGCCCGACGTTGCACTCCAGGTACATGCGGTCGGGGTAGGGCTCGATCTCCTTCATGATGAAGCCGTTGGTCGACATCGGCGCCGCGAAGCCGGTCACGTCCATCATCGACTCGCGCAGCCCGAACGCGACGTCTACGCCGGCCTCGTCCATCTGCTTGATCAGCTCCGACGCGCGGGGCGGCGCGGGGGTGTGCGGGCCACCCCATACTCGCGCGACGCCGCTCATCGCGCTGCGGAACCAGCGCCGCACGTCCGGGTAGTAGCCGACCTCCGAGAAGTCGCCCATGAGATGGCATTCGGACGCGGCGATGAAGTAGTCAGTGGTCATGCCGGGTATCGCCTCGAGCTAGTCGCTCGGCGGAGTTTACCTTAGCGTTTCGTCGCTTCGACCGTCAAGCCACTCGCAGGGTACTGAAAAAGCCCATGAACCAATGTCATTCGTTCCCACCCGCCCGCCCAGGGGAGTGTTGGTGAATCTGGGGGGACACCCCGAGACCCCCGGCAGGGGCGCTGCCCTCTGCACCCCCGTTTTTCAGCACCCTGCTAGGCGTCCAGCACGAAGACGGGCAGCGACTGCTCTCGCCAGTCCTCCCACTCGACGTGGACGGGAGTGCCGATGCTCACGGGAGCATCTTCCGCCGCCCGCAGTTGGGCGATCACGCGCGGGCCCTCCTCCATCTCGACGAGCGCCACGGTGTAGGGCGCTGGAAACGCCGGGTGCGTCTGGTGCCTCACGATGGTGTAGCTGTAGATCGTGCCGCGCCCGCTCGACGTGATCCACTCGGACTCGAAGGTGCGGCACGCCGGACAGAGCGGGCCCACGGGGTAGCGGACCGACTGGCACTGCGTGCAGCGCTGGAACTTCAGCTCATGGTTGTTCTGCGCCTCCCAGAAGGGCGCCGTGTCGCGGTCCGGAATCGGGAAGGGCCGGGGTAGTTCGCCCATCAGGACGGCTCCTTAGCGAGGATGATCGCGCTGGTCGGCACGCCGACTCCGCTCGTGACGAGGCAGGTTTTCACGTCCGGTACCTGGTTCACGGCGGTGCCCCGGATCTGCCGCACGCCTTCAACGATGTGCCCGAAGCCGTGGAGGTAACCGTCGCCCAGGTGGCCGCCGTGCGTGTTGAAGGGCATCGCTCCGTCCAGCTCCAGGCTTCCGTCGTGGAAGAGCGCGGGCGCTTGTCCGGGCGCGGCGAAGCCGTACGCCTCGAGCTGCATGAGCACCATCGGCGTGAAGGGGTCGTAGATCTCCGCCACGTCGATGTCCTTCGGCTCCAGCTCGGCGACGCGATAGATCTCGCGCGCTGTCGATTCTGACTCCTCCAGCCGCGCCAGGCTTTCGCGCTGGTAGCTGGTCATCATCTCGGTACGGCTGCCGGTCCCCTGCGCGGCCGCGGCGATGTAGGCCGGTACGCCCTTTAGCGCCTTCGCTCGTTCCGCGGATACGACGACCGCGGCGCAGGCGCCGTCGGTGTCGAGGCAGCAATCGAGGAGCCGCAGCGGCTCCGCGATCCAGCGGGAGGACTGGTGGTCCTCGAGCGTGATCGGCCGTCCGTACATCATCGCGTGCGGGTTGGTCGCAGCGTGCTTGCGCGTGAGCACGGACACGTGACCGAGCTCTTCGGTGCCATAACCGTACTCATGCAGGTAGCGCTGGCCGAAGATCGCGACCCACTGGGCAGGTGTCACGAGCCCGTGTGGCAGGTAGTACTGTCGCCAGTGCGTCACGCCGCCGCCGAAAGCCGAGACGCCGAAACGGCGCTCCGACCGCTCGTTGAGCGAGCGAAACGTGACGACGACGTCGGCCATGCCCGCCGCGACGGCGGAGGCGCCGACGGCGATCGTCCCGCAGGCCGCTCCTCCGCCGTGAGGCACCTCGGCGAAGTAGCGAAGGTTCGCGAGATTGAGCGAACGCAGGAGGTCGATCTCGAAGATGTCGTCGTTCGCGCTCATCTTGACGACGGCGTCTACGTCTTCAGGCTTCAGCCCTGCGTCGGCCAGCGCCTCCAGGATCGCTTCCAGTGCCATGTGCAGCGTGCTGCGCCCAGAGTCCTTCGAGAACTCCGTCTGGCCGACGCCGACAATCGCCGCCTTGTTGCGGATGGTCATGCGTTCGCCTCCAAAGGTGCTGTGAGGTGTAGTGACCCCAGCGTCCGCGCGACCATCTCGTTCATGGTGCCGCCGCGCACAGCGAACGCGGAGACGCCCTGCGTGAACAGGTGCAGCGGGTGCTCCATGCCGACGCCCACGCCGCCGTGGAGCAGGTGGCTGATCTGGAAGACGCGGTCGGCGGCGCGGATCGCCCAGTGCTTGGTGAGCCAAATCTCATCTCGCTCGTTCGGGTCGGCTTCGAAGCGCCAGAGCGCATGGTATGCGGCCCATCGGGTGGACTCGACCTGCATCAGCAGCTCGGCGGCGCGATGACGGGCCGCCTGGAACTTGGCGACCGGCTGGCCGAACTGCTGGCGCGTTGAGATGTGGGTCGTGGTCATCTCCAGCACGCGCTGCATCATGCCCACCGCCTCGATCACCGAGAAGGCCGTGACGAGCGCCTCGCAGCGCTCTCGCAGCCCGCCGGCGTCGCGCCCCGTGGCCAGCACGACCGCGTCGCCGAGAGATGCGTCGCGCCAGCGGACGCCGGCGTAGCAGCGTCGGTCGATCAGGTGGGCCGGCGTCAGCTCAGCGTTCGCGAGAGGAAGCGCGGCGAACGCCGGCTCGCCGTCGATGAGCAGCGGCGCCAGCACGAAGGCGCTGAGGTCCGCGAACGGCACGAGCGGCAGCGCGCCGGTGAGCTTGCCGCCAGCGGCGGTGATCGCCGCGTCGGGCGCGTGCCCCCGCGTCGCCTCCGCGACCGTCACGAGGCGCGTGCCGCTCGATAGGTCTGCGAGGTGTTCGGGCGGGGCATGCGCGTTCCGCAGCAGCCACGCCGCGACGTTGGCGGGCGCGATCGGCGAAGGCACGCCCGCGTAACCGACCTCCTCGATGACGGCCGCCGCGTCGAGGAGCGACGCGCCGCCGCCCTCTGGCTCCGGCACCAGCAGCCCGAACCACCCCAGGTCAGCGAGCTCGTGCACGTCCGCCTCGGTGAGCGGCTCCTCGCCGCTCTCGATGCGGAAGAGGCGCTCCCACGGGCAGGCGTCCGCGAGATAGGATCGCGCGGTGCTCCGCAACAACCGCTGCGTCTCCGAGTCGACGAACTCCATCGCTACCGGGGCAGCCCCAGGCCGTGAAAGCCGATGATGTCGCGCTGGATGTCGTTGCTGCCACCGCCGAACAGGTTCGTGGACGAGTCGCGTAGCTGCCGCTCGATCGTGTCGCCGGAGCTGTCGGCCTGAGCGCCCGGCGAGTCCCGCCGGATCAGCGCCTCGGGCCCGAGCATCTGCACGGCCTCGGCGCAGAGCGTCACGCGGAACTCGTTCGAGAGCACCTTCAACACCGACGCCTCGTACACCGGCACCTCGCCGTTCGCCACCATCGACGCGAGCTTCAGGTCGAGCACCTTCAGCATGTTCAGGTCCGCCGCGAACCGCGCGAGGGTGACGCGAGTCCAGTCGCCGCTGTTCACCAGCGAGCCAGCGCGGTAGCGATCGCAGAGCCAGTCGAAGATCCGCTCGATGTGCGCGACCGGGCTGATCGCCACCCGCTCGAAGTCGAGCTGCGTGGTGATGTACTGCCAGCCGCGGTTCTCCTCGCCGACGAGCGCGGAGACGGGCACGCGCACGTCGCTGTAGAAGGTGATGTTCGTGCGGCCGCCGCCCATGATCTGCAGCGGCCGCACCTCGATCCCTTCGCTGCCCAGCGGCACGATCAAGATCGAGATGCCGCGGTGCTTCGGCGCGTCCGGATCGGTGCGCACGGCCAGCCAGAGGTAGTCGCCGTGATGGGCGCCGCTGGTGAAGACCTTCTGGCCGTTGACCACGTACTCGTCGCCATCGCGGACGGCGCGCGTCTGGAGCGACGCCAGGTCGGTGCCGGCCTCAGGCTCCGTGTAGCCGATGCAGAACTCGGCATCGCCGCGCAGGATCTTCGGCAGGTATTCCTGCTTCTGCTGCTCGCTGCCGATGCGCATCAGCGTCGGCGCGACGGTGTTCAGCGTCACGACCGGCACGGGCAGCCGGCGGTAGTTCATCTCGTAGTTGAAGGCGTGCAAGAACCACATCGACTTGCCGCCGCCGCCATACTCGACGGGCCAGCCCATGCCGAAGTAGCCGTCCGCGCCGAGCCGGCGCCAGAACTCCTTGGTGCGGGCGCCGCCAAAGCCGCCTTCGCCGCGGATCTCATCGACCAGATCGGGCGTCGCGACGGTTTCGAGGTAGCGTCCGAACTCCTTGCGAAACGCGGCGGCTTCGGCGGGATAGGTGAAGTCCATGGCTACTCGGCGTAGGGCGAGACGGCGATCGGGAGCTGCACGGTCACCTTGACGTCGGTGGTGGGGCCGTCCTCGGTCGCGAGCGTGACGCTGGCGTCGACGAGCCGACAGCCGTTCGACTCGCGAGTCTCCGTCACGGCGCCATCAGCCGTGAGCGTGCGGCCGACGTAGTTTGAGCCACGCATCGCGATCTCGAGCCGGCGCAGGAAGGCGTCGTTGCCGAACCACTCGCAGACCGCCCGCCCGACGAATCCCTGGAGGAACATCGTGTTGAAGAAGAGTCCCTCGGCGCCGCTCTCACGGGCAAAGCGTTCGTCGTGATGCACCGGGTAGTAGTCGCGCGTGCCGGCGACTGCTTGCACGGAGCGCCTGAGCGTGAGTTCCAGGCTGACCGGCGGCAACACGTCGCCAGCCTGCCACTGCCCGCTCATGCGCTGTCTCCAGTGGCAGTCCTATAGAGGAACAGCGTGAAGGTGTGCGCGCCAACGACCTGGTCGAGCTGGTTGCGAAAGGTCTCGACCGTCGTCACGAAGTGGCCGGTGCCCAGGCGCGTCGTCTTCTCCTCACTGACCGACGCGAGCCGGCTCGTTGAGGTGAGGGTGTCGCCGTACCGGAGCGGCAGGAAGTACTCCTGGACGGCGTTCACGGCGATGGTCATCGGGCAGCCTTCGATGGCGAGCTGATCGACGAGGTTCACGCGTTCCACTGCCGGCCAGACGGGCGGCCGGCCCCACGTGTAGAGCATCGCCGGCGGCGCAAAGGCGCCCTGCAGCCACGTCGCCCGCGCGTACGCCTCGTCGAAGTAGATCGGGTTCGCGTCTTCCACCATCTCGCACCAGTGCCGCGCCATCGCTTCGTTGATGGCGTAGGGCGCCGCGTACGGCGCAGTCTCCTTGCCGATGAGCGCTTGCTGTCTGGGGCTGATCGCGGGCATCAGGCTGCTTGGAGCGTTACTGCGCCGTCATCGCGCCGTCGACGGCCATGCAGAGCCCCGTGACGTACGAGGCGGCGTTGGAGCAGAGCCAGATCACGGCTTCGGCGACCTCCTCGGGCTGGCCGATCCGGCCGGTCGGCACGTACTTGTCCGCGCCGGCCTGCGTCGCGCCCGCGCGCTGGACCAGAGGTGTATCGATGAAGCCCGGACAGACCGCGTTGACGCGGATGTTGGACTTCGCGTAGTCGAGCGCGGCGGCTTTCGTCGCGCCGGCGACGCCGTGCTTGCTCGCGACGTACGCGGGCATGCGCGCCATGCCGGTCAGCCCCGCGCTGGATGCGGTGTTGACGATCGCCCCGCCGCCTTGAGCGAGCATCTGCGGGATTTCCGCTCGCATGCAGAGCCAGACGCCCTTGAGGTTGATGGCGATGATCCGGTCCCACTCTTCTTCGCTGCAGTCCGCCGTCTTCGCCGGGTTGCCAAGGACGCCGGCGTTGTTGTGGGCGCAGTCCAGCCGGCCGTAGGTCTCGACACACTGGGCGACGAGCCGCTCCACGTCCGTGGCGCTGGTGACGTCGGTCTTGACGAAAATCGCCCCGCCGCCGGCGCGCTCGATCATGCCAACGCTCTCCTCACCGCCGGCCGCGTCGACGTCGGCGAGCACGACACGTGCCCCCTCGCGGGCGAAGGCGAGCGCCGACGCGCGCCCGATGCCCGACGCGGCGCCCGTGACCAGGGCGACCTTATCGGCGAAGTGACCCGTCACGGCTAGAGCCGCTCGATGATGGTGCCCGTGGCGAGCGCGCCGCCGCAGCACATCGAGATGAGCGCGGTCGATTTGTCGGTGCGCTCCAGCTCGTGCAGGGCGGTCGTGATCAGGCGGCTGCCGGTGGCGCCGACGGGGTGGCCGAGCGCGATGGCGCCGCCGTTCACGTTGACCTTGTCCATATCGGGGTTGTGCACCCGCGCCCAGGAGAGCACAACGGAAGCGAACGCCTCGTTCACCTCGAAAATGTCGATGTCGGACATCGTCATGCCCGCCTTCTTCAGCACCCGGGCGGTCGCCTCGACTGGCCCGTCGAGCAGGTAGTACGGGTCGGAGCCAACCAGGAGCTGAGCGACGATCCTGGCGCGCGGCTTCAGGCCCAACTGGTGCGCTCGCTCGCCCGACATCCAGAGCACCGCGGAGGCGCCGTCGGAGATCTGCGAGCTGTTGCCCGCCGTGTGCATGCCGCCCTCCTGCGCCGGCTTGAGGCCGGCAAGTCCCTCCATGGTCGCCTCGCGTATGCCCTGGTCGCGGCTGACCACCTTCGTCTCTCCGGTCTTCGCGCCGTCTTCGCCCAGCAGCGGCGCCTCGATGGGCACCACCTCGCGCTCGAAGCGGAGCTCCTCCCAGGCGCGCGCGGCCTTCCGCTGGGAGATGAGGCCGAGGTGGTCGACCTCCTCGCGCGTGATCTCGCGATTGCGGGCGATGCGTTCTGCCGCCTCGAACTGCGTCGGCGCGTTGTCCCACGACCAGTCATCGGGCTGGAAGAAACCCGGACCGTTGAACACGTTTGCGCCCAGGCCGACCCGGCTCATCGCCTCCACACCGCAGCCGATGCCCACGTCGATCGCGCCCGCCGCGATCAGCCCAGCGATGAAGTGGTTGGCCTGCTGGCTCGATCCGCACTGACAGTCGACGGTGGTAGCGGCGACTTCGTAGCCGAAGCCGGTGCTCAGCCAGGCGTTGCGGGCGACGTTCGCCGCCTGTTCGCCTGCCTGGGTGACGCAGCCGCCCACGACCTGCTCGACGCTCATGGGGTCGATGCCGGCCCGCTGGATGACGGCTTTCTGTGCCGCCGCGAGCAACTGGGCCGGATGGATGCCGGCGAGCCACCCGTTGCGCTTGCCGATGGGCGTGCGCACGGCTTCGATAATGACAGGTTCCGGCATCTTCCCCTCCTCAGTAGCTGTTGGTGAATCTGGCGCCTCATCCTAACAGAGGGTCGGCAGGGTGACAACCGGCGTTCGGCGATTCTGTCCGTGTATACTGAGGCCGCCCGATTACGCGGGGTTGGAAAGGACGATGTCGTGACGTGTCGGATCGTGTGCATCTCGCGCTCGTTGGGCGCGGGCGGAGAAGAGATCGGCCGGCGTGCCACCGAGGCGCTTGGCTATCGCTACGCCGACGAGGACATCATCACGCGGGCCGCGGAGCACGTCGGTGTCTCTCCCGAGACCGTGGCGCAAGCCGAGCGCACGCCCGGGCTGATCGGCCGCATCCTGGAGGCGATGGGCCGCACGGCGGTCGAGCCTGCCGGCTGGTCCGGCGCGCCTCCGGTGACGCTGGAGAGTGACCCGGCCTTCGAGCCGATCATCAAGCGCATGATCGCCGAGACGGCCGCGGCTGGAAACGTGGTCATCGTGGCCCACGGGGCCAGTTTCGCCCTCGCCGGTACCCAGGGCCTGCTCCGGGTGCTCGTCACAGCTTCGCCCGAGCGCCGTGCGGAACGACTTGTGCGGGACGGAGGCATGGCGGAGCGCGCAGCAGCGGACGCTGTGCGAAAGTCGGACGAGCAGCGCCGTCTCTACCTCCAGCGGTTCTACAGCGTCTCGCAGGAACAGCCAGCGAACTACGACCTGACGGTGAATACGGACGCGCTGCCTTTGCCGCTGGCCGCCGACCTCGTCATCAAGGCCGCGCAGGGGGCGTAGTGAATCGAACGCTGGTCCCGGTGCGCGAAAGGCCCGCCCTCCGCTAGCCGCACGCAGGTGCCCGATCACCCTGCTATACTCTCTCTCAAGCTGAGGCCGAGGGCATCATAGCGGTCTCAGCTGAACAAACCCGCTCATGAAGGTCATCGAGTTCGTTGGCAGAGAGAAGGAGCTGTGTCAGCTCCACGAGCGGCTCCAGGAGGCCGTCGCGGGGCAGGGCGGCGTCGCCCTTGTTCGGGGCGAGGTAGGTGTCGGCAAGACCCGCTTGCTCAGGCAGTTCGCCCGAAGTGCCGCCGGAGAAGGCGTGGTTCTTACGGAGGGGAATTGGTATGAGTCGCAGCAGACACCTGCGTACGTAGGCTTTCGTGAGTGTTTGCTTCAGCTCGTGGCGCAGAACGCCGTCCGCCGGACGATTAGGCCGGAGAGCCCGTACGTCCGTGACCTTGCAAGGCTCGATCCGGAGTTCGCGCGATTGCTCGGCGTCGAGCCCGATCGCCTTGGCGACTCCGATGAACCCTACCGGCTCTGGCAGGGAGTGTCGTTGCTGCTCAAGGCGGCCGCCCGCGCCGCACCGACCATCGTCGTCCTGGACGACCTGCAATGGGCCGATCAGGGCAGCCTGGAGCTGCTTGGCTTCCTGGGTCGAGATGTGGGCGAGACACGCCTGCTCATCCTCGCCGCGTACAGGGAGGACGACGTTGCCGACGATCACCCGCTGCTGAAGAGCATCTGGTCGCTCCGGCAGGCGCGGAGCCTCTCAGTGATCAACTTGCGAGGCCTCAACAGCACGGAGGTGCGAAGCATGGCGGAGAGCGTGTCGGGCTCGCGCGTTGACGACCCGGTGCTTGACTCGCTCTACGAGCTCACGCAGGGCAACCCGCTCTTTGTTGAGGAGATGATGCGAGACCTGGTGAGCCGGGAAGTGATGAGCTCCACGCATGCGCCCGAGTCGATGGTTGCGCTGCTCGGCAAACAGGTGCCGGAGGGCATCCGGGAAGTCATGGCGCGGCGGCTATCAGTGCTGAGCTCGGAGTGCCAGTATTTCGTCCAGCTCGCGGCGTGTGTCGGCAGGCACTTCGATTTCTCGCTGATAGGCCAGGTCGGCGACCTGGGTCAGCCCGCGCTCCTCGCGCTCACGCAAGAGGCGACCCTGGCCTCGATCGTGGAGGAGAGCGCGCCGGGCCTGTTCTTCTTCTCGCACCCGCTGATGCGCGAAGTCGTGTACAACGCCATGACCGCGCCCAGCAAGATCGCTACGCACCAACGTGTCGCGATCGCGCTCGAAGCGCAGTACGGCGCCACCGCCGCCGCCCATTCGCAGGAGATCGCGAACCACCTGGTCTCCGCCGGCAGCCTGGCCGATCCGCGACAAACACTTACCTACTGCGTCGAGGGCGCGCGCCAGGCGCGGGCGCTCTTCGCCTTCGACGAGGCGCGGCGCCTCGCGAGCGCCGGCCTCGGGGCCCTCGAGCGCGTCGGCACCGACCTGCCCAGGCTGCGGGCGGCGCTCCTGCTGCAGCTCGGCTACGCCGAGTCCGTTTCCGGTCTGCCGGACGACGGACTGCAGCGCTATCGCGACGCGCTGGCCATCTACGAGGCGCAGGGCGACGACGAGGGGCGCACCGACGCCTATCGCTGGATCACGACCGTGCTGCTTCGTCACGGTCGCTGGGGCGAGGCGTTTGCCGCCGCTGGGGATGGTCTCGCTACCGCTGCTGAGCGGCCCACGCACGCATTCGTTGGCCTGGCAAGCGCCTACGCGCTGGCGCTGCTCGTCGTCGGGCAGACAACGAAAGCTGCGCTGTGGGCGCAGAAGATCGTCCCGCTCGGCTTCGATGACGAGACACGGGCGGTGGTGCATCACGCCCTCGCCGGCCAACACTCCTGGGGAATCGAGGACCCAGAGGAAGCGACTGCCCACTTCGAGCAGGCGCGGCGGCTCTTTCTCAAGGAGGGGCGCGATGCTACTTCGGCCCAACTGGCGCTGGACCACGCGGTTGCGTCCTACTTCCGCGGGGAGGTCCAGACGTCGCTTGATGCGATGAGTGAGAGCGAACGGCTGGGAGGCGCGACGAACCGCGTCTCGGTGATGGCCGATCTGGCTGCGTTTCGGAGCGTGGTGTACGTCCACCAGGGTCAGTGGGAGCGGGCGCATGAGGCGTGGGAGCGTTGGGAATCGCTCCGCTCCAGCCTCGGCGGCAGCACCATCTACGGACAGCTCGCCGAGCGCGCCGCGGCGCTGGAGCGGTTTTGGAAGCAGGGGCCCGATGGCGCGGCCGAACTGCTCCATGCGTCCTTCCCGATGCACACGGAGTCATTACGGGCGTATCTCCAGGTAGAGCAGGGCGCTGACCGCGAGGAAGCCCTGCGCCGCATTGATGAGCTGGCCTGCTCTGTGCCCGCCGGCCGGGGCCTGTTCTGGCTGTCGAGCGTGCTGCCACTTGAGTCGGCGCGCTCGACGCTCTGCGATACACAGTCCACCTTCACAGAGGGAATCGAGCGGCACTCGGGTTACTTGCTCGACTGGTTCCTCGTCGATCTCGAGCTGGGCCGCTCGGCGCTCTGCCGGCAACGCTGGGAAGAGGCCGACCAGCACTTCCGGAAGGCCACCGGAATCTGTCAAGAGGCGGGACTGCGCGGATTCCTGGGCCAGGTGCATATGCATCATGGCCTGATGTTCCTGGGGCGGCGCGCGACCGGTGATCGCCGAAGAGGCGGCGAGCTGCTTGAGCAGGCGGGCGCGCTCTTCACCGAGCTGGGGCTTGATTACCTGAAGGCCAACCTGGATGCGGTCCTCGCCCGGCCCAGCCGCGGCCGGCCGTACAGCCAGGGCCCCGCCGGACTGACTCAGCGCGAGCAGGCGGTGCTTGGCCAGGTAGCCAAAGGCCTCTCGAACCGGCGAATCGCTGAGGCGCTCTATATCAGCGAGAAAACGGTCGAACGCCACCTGGAGAACTGCTATCAGAAGATGGGCGTCGCCAACCGGGCAGGGGCGATCACCTGGCTAACGAAAAATAATCAGGGGAACTCGAATTAAATGGGGGTTTTCCCGCATGCGCCGACTGAGGATTCGTAGGAGACTAGGCGCAAGGCCGTTTTGACATGCGGGCCTGGAGACAGGCTTGGCGAACCGTAGGTTAGCGGCCCCGTGGGGGGGTCTCATTCCCCAGGAAATCCACCAGCACCTCTTGCATTTTCCCGCCATCTGTACTACCCTGTCCTACGCGTGGGGACCCCCCCACGTAGGCTCCGCGTAGCCGCCACTGCGCAGGGCCTCATTCTATTTTCAGGCCAGCGCAGGACGACCGGGAGCGCCGTTTCGCGAGGAGCGAAGGGGCGGCTCTGGGTAGACGCGGCGCTACTGTTCGACGCGGTCGGCGCGCATCGCGGCGGCCGAGACCCCAGCCGTCGATTCGACAATGCGAATGGCGGCTCGGGTGACCGGCGCCAGGCTGGCGCGGTGGACCTTGTCCATCGTGTCCATGGAGTCAAACAGGTAGAACGGCGCTGTCAGGTAGTTCACGATCGGGACCCCGGCGACATAGAACTCGCTGCCATCGGTGGTCGGGCGCGGGCCGAAGACCTCGGGGTGGAGCACCAGCGAGCGACGCAGGTCCTCCGCTTCGATCGCTCGTCCCACGGCTGTTTCGAGCCGTCCGACCCGCGACGTAAACCACCAGCGCGCCTCCGGCTCTCCTGTCGAGCGCAGCTCTCCGTCCTGCTCGGCGAACTCGTTCGCAGCGTGCTCCAGGTGCACTTCCAGGACGACGCTCTCGAGTTCCGCGCGATGCGCTTCGCAGAATGCTGCTGCGCCCGCGCCGCCCGTCATGTGTCCCGCGTTGAGCAAGAAGAGCAGGCGGTGCGGCCGTTCCTCCCGCGGAAGGCACGACCAGTAGGCCGCCTGCGCCAGCACGAGCGCGATTCCGGATCCATCCTCGACCGCCGATGACCAGGGGCCGTCGTGGTGCGAGCCGACGATCACGACCTCTTCGTCCGCCCCCGGCAGCTCACCGACGATGTTGTACGAGGTGATCGTCTCGCGCTGTGCGTTCACCGCGAGGCGCGCGCGCAGCGGCCCCGTCGTCAGCGACTCGCGCAGGCGAGCGCCGTCCCTGCCGCTCACCCAAACGCCGGGGATCGGCCGGCTCACGCCGTCGTAAGGGACGTAGTAGTCGCGCGAGTCGCCCGGGTAGTTGCTGAGCGCGCCCACGAAACCAACCGCGCCCGCCTCGATCGCCGGCTCCATCACCGCCTGGAACTCGCGACCGAACGGCAGCAGGTGCGTGGACGACGCGAACGAGCCGTCCGGGTCGTACGTGGACGTAGCGCCTGCGACGAACCAGCTATGCGGCACGCGCAGCAACGAAACATCGTAGAGCGCGATGGCGCCGCGCACGCGCTCAGGCCGGTCGGGATCGAACGCTACCAGGTCTGCTTCCACACCTTCGGCCGACGCCGCGTGCGGCAACGGAAAGCACGGGACAGACGGTTCGCCGGTCAGGCCCTGAACGACAAGAGAGGCGCCCTTCGGCTCCCAGTACCGAAGCTGAACGGGCTCGCGCCTCACGCGCTCCAGCCCAAAGGCGCGAAACTGGCGCTCGGCCCAGTCCTCGGCCCAGCGGTCCGCGGCGTAGCCGGGCCGGCGGACGCCCTGGCGGAACACCTCGTCGATCCAGGCGTAGATCTGGCCTTCAGGCGGGACGTGATCGGCGCGCGTGGTGGTGGCTCCTTAGCGCGGCCATCGGGTTGACGATGCCACTAGACCGCGAGGGACGGAGTGACCGGCATAAAGAGAGGCCTCGCGCAGTGGCGGCTACGCAAGGCCTGCGTGAAGGGGTCTCCACGCAACGCTCAGGATAGGGCTCTGCGGCGCCGCCGTCAATACCCATTTTCGAGGATGGGCGGAGGCGACCGGGTGCGCTGTATCGCCGAGACCCCCTCGTGCTAGACTCGTGCTCCAACCGCCATGAGCGTCCCGCAAGCCGTCGACCTCCGCTGCGAACATCTGACCAACCCGCTCGGGACCGGCGTCGCCCGGCCGAGGCTCTCGTGGCGGACCGCCACAGATCTGGAAGGGTGGACGCAGTCCGCCTACCAGGTCGAGGTGCGCGACGTCGATGCGGGCGAGGTGCTCTGGGACTCGGGCCGCGTCGCCTCCGCCGAATCGGTGCTCGTGCCGTACGATGGCCCGCCTCTGCGCTCACGCCAGCGGTGCGATTGGCGAGTCCGCGTGTGGGGCAGCGACGGTGTGTCGAGCGAGTGGAGCGAGACCACCAGCTTCGAGACCGGCCTGCTCGACGCCGGCGACTGGTCGGCGCGGTTCGTGACGCCCGACTGGGACGAAGACACGTCGGTCTCCCAGCCCTGCCCCTACCTGCGACGCGGGTTCGAGCTTGCCGGCCACGTGACGAAGGCGCGGCTGTACGTGACCGCGCTCGGCGTCTACGAGATCGAGATCAACGGCGAGCTTGTTGGCGATCACGTTCTGTCGCCCGGCTGGACGAGCTACGACCGCCGCCTCCGCTACCAGACCTACGACGTGACGGGCCTGCTGCGACCCGGGGCGAACGCCATCGGCGCGGTCCTCGGCGACGGCTGGGCGCGCGGCTACCTCGGCTTCCTGGCGAAGCGCAATCGCTACACGGACCGCCTCGCCCTGCTCGCGCGGCTCGAGATCACCCTGGCCGACGGCTCGACCCAGCGCGTCACCACGGACGAGTCATGGCGAGCGGCGACGGGCCCGATGCTGGCATCCGACATCTACAACGGCGAGACGCACGACGCGCGGCGCGACCTCCCCGGCTGGTCACGGCCGGCCCATGACGACAGCGCCTGGCCCGGCGTGCGCATGCTCGAACGTGACCTCGGGACGCTCGTGGCCCCGGCCGGCCCGCCGGTGCGCCGCATCGAGGAGCTGCGACCGGTATCGATCGCCGCGTCTCCCTCCGGCAAGACAATCGCTGACTTCGGTCAGAACCTGGTCGGGCGGGTGCGCCTGCGCGTCTCTGGGCCGGCGGGGACGACGATCACGCTTCGTCATGCCGAGGTGCTCGACGATGGCGAGCTGTTCACGCGCGCGCTGCGCTCCGCGCAGGCCACGGACCGCTACACGCTCAAAGGAGATGGTGTCGAAGAGTACGAGCCGCGCTTCACCTTCCACGGCTTTCGATACGCGGAGGTGGACGGCTGGCCCGGCGAGCTGAGCGCCGGCGACCTCGCCGCCGTGGTCTGCCACTCCGACATGGCGCGGACAGGATGGTTCGAGTGCTCGGACGCCGACGTGAATCGGTTGCACGAGAACATCGTCTGGTCCCTTCGCGACAACTTCCTCGACATTCCGACGGACTGCCCGCAACGCTCCGAGCGCCTCGGCTGGACAGGCGACATCCAGGTGTTCGCGCCGACGGCCTGCCTCCTCTACGACGTCGCGGGCTTCCTCTCCTCATGGCTGGCCGATCTCGCCGCCGACCAGCTTCCGGACGGAGGCGTGCCCCACGTCGTGCCGGACATCTTGGCGCAGGACTTCCCGCGCGCGTCAGCCGCCGCCGGTTGGGCCGACGCTGCCGTTGTGGTCCCCTGGGTGCTCTACCGTCACCACGGCGACCGCGGCCTCCTCGAGACCCAGTACCCGAGCATGCGCGCCTGGGTTGAGCACATGGGCAGGCGCGCCGGCGACGATCTGATCTGGGACGATGGTCATCAGTTCGGCGACTGGCTCGATCCGGCCGCGCCGCCCGACAAGCCGGGTAACGCCCGCACCGACCCCTCCCTCGTTGCGACGGCGTACTTCGCCCACTCCACCGAGCTGCACGGGCGCGTGGCGGCCGCGCTCGGCAAGGACGAAGACGCCGCTCGCTACGCGGATATCGCACGTCGCGTGAAGCAGGCCTTCCGCGAGCGGTACGCGCCGGGCGGCCGGCTCACCTCCGATGCGCAGACGGCCTATGTCCTCGCCCTCGACTTCGACCTGCTGCTCGACGGGCATCGCGCGGCAGCGGCGGCGCGCCTCGTCGAGCTCATCGCGGCGGAAGGAGGGCATCTGGGCACCGGCTTCCTCGGCACGCCACGCCTCTGCGATGTGCTGACCGACGCAGGCTACGTCGACGTGGCGTATGCGCTGCTCCTCCAGCGCACCTGCCCATCGTGGCTCTATCCGGTGACGAAGGGCGCGACGACGATCTGGGAGCGCTGGGACGCGATCCAGCCCGACGGCTCGATCAATCCCGGCGAGATGCTCTCGTTCAACCACTACGCCTTCGGCGCTATCGGAGCGTGGCTCTACGGCACTGTTGCCGGCGTCCAGGCGGACCCGGACGTCGGCTGGCGCCGGCCGCGCATCCGGCCCCGTCCGGGTGGTGGGCTTACGCACGCGAAAGCGCGCGTCGTAACTCCGTACGGGCCCGTCGAATCCACCTGGCGCAGCGAAGGCTCGCGCTTCTCGCTCGCCATCGAGGTGCCGCCGAACACGACCGCGGAGGTCTGGCTGCCTGGTCGAGACGGCGCGCCGCTCGACGTGGGATCAGGACGGCACGAGTGGTCGTACGAGTTACACCGAAGCTGACCGGGCGGATCGTGGGCGGGGCGAAGGCTATCAGTCCAGGTCGGCGCTGAGGAACGGCCGCGTGGTGGCCCTCGGTGATCACCACGGTGGTCGCACCGGAGAGGTCGGCGTTGATCGCCGTCACTCCCTCGTTAGCCGTTGAGCGGCTGTCGCCGGCTTGCGATCCGCTAGACGGCGGCCGGCTCCACTGTGCCTGTGCCGAACTGCGCCATGAAGAGGCGATAGTACTTGCCACGCGCCTCCATCAGCGCCTCGTGACTGCCCTGCTCGGCGATCCGGCCGTCCTCCAGGAAGTAGATCCGGTCGACGTTGCGGATCGTCGAGAGGCGGTGGGCGACGATGAACACCGTGCGCCCCTCCATCAGCTCCGTGAGGCCTTCCAGGAAGTCGGCCTCGGTTTGCAGGTCCAGCGCGGAGGTCGGCTCATCTAGCAGCAAGATCGGCGCGTCTTTCAGGAAGGCCCGCGCGATGGAGATGCGCTGCTGCTGGCCGACCGAGAGCTTCACGCCGCGCTCGCCGACCCCGGTTTCGTACTTCGCCGGCAGGTCCTGGATGAAGCCCTCCGCACGCGCCGCCCGGGCCGCGGCTTCGACCTCCGCCGGCTCCGCGTCGAGGCGGCCGTACAGGATGTTCTCGCGGACCGTGGCGGAGAAGAGGAGCGGCTCCTGCGGCACCATGCTCACCAGATCGCGGAGGGAAACGAGCTTCAGTTGCCTCACGTCGATGCCGTCGACCTCGACAGCGCCGTCCGAGGCGTCGTAGAGGCGCGGCATGAGATTGAGGATCGTCGTCTTGCCGGAGCCCGTCTCGCCGACGATCGCCACCTTTTCACCCCGACGTACCTCGAAGTCGATGGAACGCAGGACGGGCCGTTCCGGCTCGTACTGCATCGACACCTCGCGGAAGCGCACTGACTGATCGAACGACGGCTTCGCGACAGCGTTCGGGTCCTCGCGGATGTCGGAGACCTGGTCGAGCACCTCGAATGCACGTCCCACGCCGACCACCGCGTCCTGGAACGGCCCGTACACGAACATGATCTGGTTCATCATCTGGTACAGGCCCTGCATGTACGCGACGAAGACCCAGAGATCGCCGACGGTCAGTGGCCCTTCGACCACCCGGTACGAGGCGACCAGCAGGACGGCAGCCGTGCCAATGCCCGTGATCGCCACCGTCGCGACGTTGAGCGCCTGTTCCGCCAGCCGGAAGCGCAACTGCGCGCGAACGAAGCTCAGGCTAGTCCCCTCGAAGCGTTCCTGCTCCTTGCCTTCGCGGCCGAACACCTGCACAGCCCGGATCGCGCCCATCGTCTGTTCGATCAGTGACGTGAGCCGGCTCATGTGCTCGCGGCTCTCCTGCGACGAGCGCTGGATCCGGCCCGTAAGCAGGTGGATGCAGTAGAACAGCGGCGGCAGCACCGCAAGGGACACCAACGTCAGCCACACATCCAGCACCAGCATCAGGGCAACCATCACGATCAGCCGGAAGATCAGCGTCGCCCAGCTCTGGACGCCGAAGATCATCACTTCCTGGATGCTCCTGGCGTCGTTGATCGCGCGCCAGATGCTGTCGCCGACCGACTGACTGGCGTGGTAGCGCAGCGACAGCGAGCGCAGATGCCCAACGATGCGCGAGCGCAGCGTGTGGATCATCATCAGCGCCGTCCGAGCGATCGCGTAGAAGCTGGCCGCGTTGAAGAGCACCCCGCCGACCGTAATCACCAGATAGACGCCTGCGAGGCCCGCCGCCGTCGCCATCTTCTCGGCGTTCGTCTCGGACACGATCTCGCCGAAGGGGCCAAGGTCCAGCACGTCGCCCGCCAGCACGCCGTCGATGAGGAACTTGATCGGCCAGGGTTGGAGCGTGACCAGCAGCGAGCTCGCCATCGCCAGCCCTATGCTCAGGCCGATCCCCTGCTTGAACTCCGACATGTAGCGGAGGATGCGCCGGTAGATGTGCGCGACCGGCGCCTGGGCGGCGTCGGGCGGCAGCGGCGCGGACGGGTCGAACCAGCGGCTCATGTCGCTACCAGTAGGCCAGGTCCGTGTACGGGCGCTTCACCTTGACCTCGACGTCCAGCCCGGCTTCGTGGAAGCCGTCGACGCTCATCGTGCGGGTCTCCAGCGCCGGCTCGTGCGACTGCATCCGTTCGACGAGCGCGGGGAGTTGCTCGATGGGCGCCAGCAGCTCGTGCCGCCCGATCTCCTGCGTGACACCGATGAGATAGCTCAGCAAGCGCGCCATCGCGTCCTCTCGGCCCTCCGCGTAGCCGAAGTCCATCAGCGCGGTCGGCTCGACGCTGGTGACTTCGCCTGTCGTCGCGTGCCGCCAGACCTCGCGGACGTGGCGGCCGCGGTCCCAGAGCCCTGCGCACGCGACGATGCGGCCCGCCTCTTCGAGCACGTAGTAGTCGTCCCAGTTGTACACCGGCACAATGAAATGCGGCTTGGGCCCCCAGCCCTGGTCGCACAGCCGGTCGTTGAGGAAGTCCGCGCTGTACGGGCGGAAGAAGTCGAGCCCCCTGTGGGTCCGGTTGATCAACGCGACGCAGCGCCGCGCGTCGGACCGGCGCCCCTTGCGGACGCCCGCCCGGTCGCCGCGGAACGGTCGCGCGCGGAAGTGGTGGACCGACACGAGCAGACCGGGCAGGTCCTGGCCGTCCGGAGCGGCGGCCTCGGCGATCTCGGGCCTCAACGCCTTGATCCAGTTCGCCGCGTCGAAGTTGCCCGCGCGGACGTAGAAGTAGTTGATCAGGCCGAACCACGCGCATGCCGGTCCGCCCAGGACGCGCATCAAGCCGGTCATGCCCTGGCCGCGGCACTCCTTCCGGACGCGCCAGGCCGTCGAGATGTGCGCCGTCAGCCGCTGCCCATCGACGATCGTGTTGCGCGACGAGTGCGCCGCCGCGGCGAGCACGACGCCCCGTTCCTCGAGAATCTGGACGTTGGCGTGCTCCTGGAGGCGGAACTGCGCGTAGGGGTACGGGCTGCGCTCCACGGTCACTTCCCAATCGCCTATCTCCTCCGGCGCGTTCGCGTACATGTCGGCGACGGCCTCGTCGTCCGACCACGTCGCCTCGCGGGCGCGGATCATGCCGAACTGCAGCCGTTCCTTGTTATCCAGATGTTTCGCGATCCGTTCCGCCGGCGTGCTGAATTCGAGCCAGTACTCAATGTCGTAATGGGGGACGCGCAGCTTGACGGCGCGCTCCAGGAGGCCCACCGGCCAGCCCTGCTCGCTGGCTTTTCGGTCGTACTCCGCCGGCACCTCGATGGCCCGGTCGAAGATGGATGGCTCTACGGTCATCGTTCGTTCCCTCAACACTCATGCCAGCTTACGCCGGCTTCGTGACAACTGTCTGTCAGTAGATCGGGCGCCCTTACCAAAGAAACAGCCCGCTTCTTGTGGAAGCGGGCTCGCTCGAAGTCTTGCGTTCGTGCGATGTCAGGCGGGCCCGCTCGTGTTTGAGAAATGCGGCTGGAGGACGCACTCCCCCCTCGGGGTAGTGGTGCCGTGATTGGTGCCAAGAATCATTGCCATAGCCTCCTCTCCTCCAGTGGCCACTATCGTACTGCTACTGGCCGTCACGAGTCAAGAGCGAAACGAGCCGTCCGATGTCAGGTTGCGACGCAGACGTTGGAGACGATGCGGGAGAGCACCCGCAGGCCGCGTTCCAGGTTCTCGACCGAGACCCGCTCGTCGACGCCGTGGATCGTCTCCAGCTCCTTGTCGTCCAGCTCGAACGGTATGTGGCCATAGCAGACGATGCCCTTGGGACGGAAGTGCTTGCAGTCGGTGCCGCCCGGGGTCAGATAGGGCACGATCAGCGCCTCTGGCCGTTCGGCCAGGACGGCGTCGCGGATCGCGACCATCAGCTCGGTCTCCGACGACGATTCCGTACCGGTGCTCGACTTCACAAGCTCGAGCGCCACCTCACTGTCGTCGATCACGTCCGCGACTTCGGCGAGGAGCGCGTCGCTGGTCACGCCGGGTACGGTTCGGCAGTCGACAAACGCCTCGCAGACAGGCGGAATCACGTTCTGGCCCAGGCCGGCGTTGACAATCGTGGGCGAGAAGGTGTTTCGCAGCATGTGCTGGATGCGGCTTCCGCCGCTCAGCGCCGCGATGAGCGCCTCCATCTCGTCATCGCTCAGATCGGCGACGGTGCGCCCATCCGCGATCCTCAATGCGGCTGGCGGGAAGGCCGAGAGGTAGCGTCGCGCCAGATCTCGCGCCGCCGGCGGCGACCGGTAGTCGCCGAGGCGCGCCAGCGCCCGCCCGATGCGCACGACGGCGTTGTCTTCGCGCGGCGACGACGCGTGGCCCGGCTTGCCTCGCGCTGTGAGTTTGACGGTGCTCACACCCTTTTCCGCCACCTGGACGGTGTAGTAGGTGGCGCGAGGGCCGGCGCGCGCGAAGGCGCCCTCCGTGAGCAGGAACTCGCCGCCCGCCGCCTCGACATGATTCGCCGCGAGCCATTTCGCGCCGTCGATCCCGCCGACCTCTTCGTCAGCGGTGGCCAGCAGTCGGATCGGACGCCGTAGCGGCACGCCCAGCCGCTTGAGCGCGAAGACGCAGACCAGGGTGATTACGCCGAAGCCCTTCATGTCCAGGGCGCCGCGTCCCCAAATGAAGCCGTCGTGGAGCGCGCCGCTGAACGGATCGACCGACCAGTCCGTGCGGACCGCCGGGACGACGTCCATGTGGTGCGCCAGAACGAGCGGCTGCGCGGCTGCGACGTCGCCAAGCGTGGCGATGACGTTCGGCTTCTCTGCCGATGGGCCCAGCCGGAGCGGGTCGAAGCCTTCGCTGCGGAGGAGCGCCTCGACCCAATCCGCGGCCTTCGAGACGTCTCCGGGCGGGTTGGTGGTGTCGATCGTGATGTACTCGCGCAGGAGCGTGACCGCTTCCGTCACCAGGCCGGGGGCGTTGATTTCGGTCTCCGCGCTGCGGGCAGCTTCGCTCGGCATCGTGGCACCAAGCATACCACGGCGAGAGCGCCTGTTTGCTGGCTGCTTTGCCGGAGCAACCAAGACTGCGGTGAGACATCCGCCACTCGTGAGACGCCAACTCTTCCCTTTGGACAATTGGCCTCAGCGCGGCTGGCTCCGATTACGTTAGAGGAGACTGGATACATCTCTGCAAGCGCGGCCGGTCACGCGGTCTTTGCCGAGTACCTCCTACCTCGCGCTTCGGGAAGTCGCCGGGCGTGAAGCGCGCTGAGCAGCCTCGTGAGGTGAACGCATGACGATGGACACACGTACAGCACCCATTGAGATACTGCTGGTGGAAGACAATCCGGGTGACGTGCGGCTGACACGGGAGGCGCTCACGCAGGGCAAGGTCTGGCACAACCTGCACGTCGCCGCTAGCGGCGCCCACGCCTTCTCGTATCTTCTTCGGGAGGGTGCCCACCAGGACGCGCCACGACCGGACCTGATCCTGCTTGACCTTGACCTGCCCGGGATCGACGGCCGGGCGGTGCTGGAGCACGTCAAGGCAGATGACGAGCTCAGCCGCATCCCGGTGGTCGTCCTGACCGCATCGAAGGCACAGCAGGACGTCCAGGAGACATACAAGCTCCACGCCAACTGCTACGTGACGAAGCCCGTGGACTTCGACCAGTTCATCGGCGTGGTGAAGGCGGTAGAGCATTTCTGGCTCTGTATCGTGAAGCTGCCGCCCAAGATCTGACGATCTAGGCGACTCGCGCGTCGGCGGTCCTCCTAAACGATGGCGCGCGGCACGCTAACCTGATGCGGTCGTCGGCGACCCAGCGCCCGGCGCGCCCGCGTCTCACCGGTCCAAGCTAGACCCTGACAGCGCTGTTGGCTAGAATTCGGCTCTACCGTCCCGGCGAGCGCGTATCGATCATCGATTCGCAGGGAGGGCTCGACCGTCGGGGCGTCCATGACGCATAGCCGTCGGCTGCCCATCCCTGTTCACCTCTGGAGGTGTCCACACGTGAGCGAGCAGCCAGGCCAGCTTCCCGTCCCCCCTGAATTCGCGTTCGACTGGGATTCGCCGGATGAGGCGCTGCGCCTGTGGGCGGCAGACCTGATGCACTGGCCGAACGGCATCTCTCAGCTCGCAGCCACGATGGACATGCCGGCGTTCGGGCGGGGTATGACGAAGGCCGCCCAGGAGCTCTGCATGCCCTTCGAGCGCGTCCACTTCAAGTACATCCGCGGCTACGTCTACACGAGCTTCGACCCTTCTCCACGGACCCGGCCCGGATGCAGCAGCGGCTCGAACAGATGCAGGGCAAGATGATGCAGCACGTGCCGGGCCTGCTCGACCGCTGGCGCGCAGCCTACGAGCCGGAGGTGCGTTCGATCAACGAGGATACGCTCAACGGCGACTATGCCAAGTTGGGCGACGCGGACCTGAGCGACTTGCTCCAGACGCTCGTCGATAAGCGCGAGCGGGAGGGCGAGCTCCACTTCCTGGCGGTCTTTCCGGCGGGCGGCGCCGTGGCCTTCTTTGAGGAGGTCTACACGCAGCTCGTCGGCCCGCCCAAGGCCGCCGAGCACCTGCAACTGCTGCAGGGGTTTCCCAACAAGAGCGTCGAGACCGACACGGGCCTCTGGCGCCTGGCGGTCGAAGCGCGGAAGCGCCCGGCGGTCATGCGCGTCCTGGAGCAGGCTGAGCCGTCGACGGTCCATGCCACGCTCGCCAAGAGCGACGAGGCACGCGCCTTCCATGACGCGGTCGAGGAGTTCCTTGGCGTCTACGGCTGGCGCAGCAACGAGCTGGACGTTGGCGAGCCCACCTGGAAAGAGGACCCGACGACCGTCTACCAACTGATCAGGCAGTACGCCTCGCGGCCCGAATACGACGCCGAAGCCGAGATGACCTCGCTGGCGGCGGCTCGCCAGGCGCGCGAGCGCCTCGTGCTGGAGCGCATCCCGAGCGAGCAGGCAGGGCTCTTTCAGATGGCGCTTACGGGCGCCCAGCAGTACCTGCCGATCCAGGAGGACCACAACTTCTGGATCGACCAGCAGGGCGTCGCCGTCGAGCGCGTGCCGGCCCTCGAGGCCGGCCGCCGGCTCGTCGCTGCGGGGCGGATCGGCGGCGCAGCCGACGTCTTCTCCCTCGCATACGAAGAGCTGCAGGACGCGCTCCGAGGTGGCAGCGGCGATCTCAGGGAGCTGGTCGCGCGGCGCCGCCGCGGGCGACAGGAGAACCGCGCGATGACGCCGCCGCCTGCCGTCGGCACGCCGCCGCTGGAAGACCCGCTCGCGGACAATCCAATGCTGACCAAGTTCTTCGGGGCGCCGTTGGAGCAGGGCCCCGACCCGCGGGTGATCAGGGGGAACGCTGCCTCGTCGGGCCAGACGACGGGCACCGCTTGCGTGATCGCATCGATCGACGACAGCGGCCGCCTCCAGCCGGGCGAGATCCTGGTCTGCCCTGCCACCAACCCGCCCTGGACGCTGCTCTTCGGCATCGCTGCAGCCATCGTCACCGATCACGGCGGCGTGCTTTCGCACACGGCGATCGTCGCCCGTGAATACGGCATCCCGGCGGTCGTCGGCACCAAGGTGGCGACGACGCTCATCAAGGACGGTCAGACGATTACGGTCGATGGTGACGAGGGCGTGGTCAAGCTGGAGGGCGAGTGACCCCGGCTGGTGCGCCGCGCTCCTCTCGCTATCCGCTCCTTCTCGCAACGGTCGCATTCGGGGGCATCCTCGCCCCGCTCAACTCGACGATGCTCGCCGTGGCGCTGCCGGAGCTGCGCGACGACTTCTCGATCGGGCATGGGGCGATCGGCTGGCTTATCTCGGCCTACCTGATCGCGATGGCGGTGGCGCAGCCTTTGGGCGGGCGCCTCGGCGACCAGTTGGGCCGCGCGCGAGTCTTTCGCCTCGGGCTGCTGGCGTTTCTCGTGCTCTCGCTGGCGGCGGCGCTCTCGCCGTCCTTCCCGGTGCTCGTCCTGCTGCGCACCGGCCAGGCCCTCGTCGGCGCGGCCGTGATCCCGAACGGCATGGCCATGCTCCGGACGTCGCTCCCGCCGGACCGCCTGGGGCGGTCGATGGGCATCACCGGCGCGACGATGTCGTTCGCCGCGGCCGTCGGCCCGCTGCTCGGTGGCGCCCTCCTGGCCGTGGGGTCGTGGCGCCTGCTCTTCCTCGCTAACGTTCCCATCGTCCTTGTGGCCCTGGCGTGTCTCGCCGCGCTCCGCTATCCGGAGCCCCTGGAGACAAGGCGCCTTGAACTGGACTGGCCCGGCGCGCTCACGTTCGCCGGCGCGCTGGTGGTCCTGACCCTGGTCCTCAACTCGTTGGGCGGCGGCAACGCCGTAGTGCTCGCTGCGTCCGCGATAGGCCTGGTGGTGCTGGGCGCCATCTTCGTCCAGCGCCAGCGGACCAGCCTCGCGCCAATTGTGGAGTGGCGTCTGTTTCGCAGTCCTTCATACGCCGGAGCGACCGGCTACGTGCTCCTGAGCAACCTCGTCATGTACACGACGCTGCTCTCCATTCCGTTCTTCATCGAGGAGGTACAGGGGAAGGGCAGCGGGACATCGAGCACCCTCCTGGGCGCGATGTCGATCTTGATCGCGGCCATGTCGCCAATCGGGGGCCGGCTCTCGGACGAGCTTGGCCGGCGAACCCCCGCCCTCGCTGGCAGCCTGTTGGTCGTGGGCGCGTTGGTCATGCTGCTTTCCGGCATCAGTCGAGACGTCTCCTACGCGTACCTGGCGGCGTCGCTTGGGGTCCTCGGCATGGGCATGGGTCTGAGCTTCGGCCCCGCAAGCACCGCCGCGATCGAGTCAGTCTCATCCACACTTGCCGGGACCGCGTCGGGCACGAACTCCATGATGCGCTACGTCGGCAGCATCATCGGCGTGGGCATCCTGGGAGCGATCCTGAGCGAGGGCTCGACGCCAAGCATCGGCCTTTATCGCGGCATGTTCGCTGTCCTCCTGGGCATGGCGGTCCTCGGCTCAATGACGACCCTCCTCATCCACCGGCGGCTGGCCCTGGAGGGGCGCGAGCGAGAGGGACTTCCGGCCGTCAGCATCGAGCCGCCCACTATCACGCCGGGTTGATTGCGCCGGCCGTCTGCCGATCACAGATAAGGGGTTGGCGTGGCGCCGGCCGGCTCCGGCTGCGGACCGGCGAATCTGATTCGACCACCAGACCCCGTCCAACTGGTACGATGAATGAGACGCGGCGTTTCTTGAACGAAGCCTCATGAGGTGTAGATGAGTCCATCCAGCACGCTATCCACTACCGAGCAGGCCTCCGGGCGCCCCCTGGCGTCGCGCGACGACCTGCGTAACGTGGCAATCATCGCCCATGTCGACCACGGCAAGACCACGCTGGTCGATGCGATGCTCCGCCAGTCCGGCCAGCTCGACGCGAGGGTGGAGCTGCCCGACCGCGTCCTCGACTCGAACGACCTGGAGCGGGAGAAGGGGATCACGATCCTCGCCAAGAACGCCGCCATCCGCTACGGCGATGTCAAGATCAACATCGTCGACACACCCGGCCACGCCGACTTCGGCGGCGAGGTCGAGCGCGGCCTGACGATGGTCGACGGCGCTCTCCTGCTCGTCGACGCGTCGGAGGGGCCGCTGCCGCAGACCCGCTTCGTCCTGAGGAAGGCGCTCGAGGCCCGTCTGCCCATCATCCTGCTGATCAACAAGGTCGACCGCCCTGACAGTCGCATCGCCGACGTCGTGAACGAAGTGTACGAGCTGTTCCTGGAGCTTGAGGCCGACGAAGCACAGTTCGACTTCCCCATCGTCTACTGCAACGCGCGCGCGGGCCAGGCCTCGCTCGATCCGGACGTGCCGGGCGTGGACCTGCGCCCGCTCTTCGAAGTGCTGCTCACGCGAATCCCCGCTCCCGCATACGACCCGGACCACGGCCTGCAAGCGCTCGTCACCAACCTCGCCGCGTCGCCGTACGTCGGGCGGCTGGCGATCTGCCGCGTCATGCACGGCAACATCCGTTCCGGGCAGACGGTGGCCTGGTGCCGCCAGGACGGCAGCATCGAAAACGGCAAGATCGCCGAGCTCTACGTTACCGAGGCGCTCGACCGCGTCTCGGCGGAAAGCGCCGGACCCGGCGAGATCATCGCGGTGGCCGGCTTCAGCGAGATCACCATCGGCGAGACGCTGTCGGAGCCGGACGATCCGCAGCCTCTGCCGGTGATCCGCGTCGACGAGCCGAGCATCTCCGTCACCATCGGCATCAACACGTCGCCGCTGGCGGGCCGCGAAGGCACCCTCCTCACCGCGCGGCTACTCAAGAACCGGCTGGACGCGGAGGTGGTTGGCAACGTGTCGATTCGTGTGCTGCCCCTGGACAGGCCGGACGCCTGGACTGTGCAGGGTCGCGGCGAGTTGCAGCTCGCCGTCCTCGTCGAGATGCTGCGTCGCGAGGGCTTCGAGCTCACCGTCGGCCGCCCAGAGGCCGTCACGCGCCAGATCGACGGGCGGCTCCACGAGCCCGTCGACGCCCTCACCCTGGACATGCCGGAGGAGTACCTGGGCGTCATCATGCAGCTCGCGGCCGGGCGCAAGGCCTCGCACGAGAAGACCGTCAACCACGGGACCGGGCGCGTCAGGCTCGACTACCTGATCCCTGCGCGCGGGCTGATCGGCTTCCACACCCAGTTCCTGACCGCGACGCGGGGCACCGGCCTCATCCACCACGTCTTCCACGCCTACGAGCCGTGGTATGGCGACATACCCTCGCGGCCGACCGGTAGCCTCGTCGCGGACCGGCGCGGCTCGATCACCGGCTACGCGGTGCTCAGCCTCCAGGACCGCGGCACGCTCTTCTTCGGCCCGGGCGTTGAAGTCTACGAGGGGATGATCGTCGGCGAGAGCCCGCGCGCCGAGGACCTCGACGTCAACCCGACGCGAGAGAAGAAGCTGACCAACATGCGCTCGTCCACATCTGATGCGACCGAGAAGCTCACACCGCCGGCCACGCTCTCGCTCGAGCAGATGCTCGAGTTCATCCGCCAGGACGAATGCCTGGAAGTCACCCCCGCTTCCGTGCGCCCGCGCAAGGTGGAACTCGTCGGGCACGCCCGCGCCCGTCAGCGCTCTCGCGGCGCCCGAGAGTAATCGGCCGGCCGGCTGTCGTGCCTAGGTGACGTCCATCCTGTCCAGACGGCGGACCGCGAGCCACAGGAATCCGGCCGTCACGATCACCACGCCCAGGATGCCCGCGGGGAACTCGATGACCCGGTCGCTCAGCTCCGCAAAGCTCTTGTCGTCGAGGCCGTGCATGATGGCGAGCGTGTAGCCGCGCACGCTCAGGTAACGGACGCCGTCGAGAATCGAGCTGATCAGGCCCTCCCAGATCACGACGTACACCAGCGCATACGGAAGCGCGCGCGTGCTGACCAGGCCGGCCCACGTGAACAGGGCGCAGTAGGCGACGAAGCCGGCGAACAGCGCCACCCCGACGGCCAGCGTGGCCTGGAACGTGCCATCCAGTTCCACGATCCTCGCGCCAGGGCCGCTGCCACCGACGAGGGTCGCCGTTAGGCCGCTCACGATCACCAGCGGACAGCCGACCGCAATCGCCGCCAGCAGCTTCGCCGAAACGATTCGCAGGCGCGAGATCGGCTTCAGCACCAGGAAGCTCAGCGTCCGGTCCTCCACCTCGTTGCCGAACGCCGCTGTTGCCAGCACCATGCTGACGATCGGCATGATCGTTCCGATCAGGAGACCGTCGAGCAGCGTGTTGATGAACTCGCGGTTGGACGTCTCATCTTCGCCGATCGTCGCGGATACCAGGATCGCCAGCCCCACGGGAAGACTGACCAGGATCAGCAGAAGCAGCAGGCGGCCTCTGCTGGCGAGCTGACGAAGGGAGAACGTGAACAGCGGCCCCATCTACGTGTCCACCAGGTAACCGAAGACGCTCTCGAGCGATTCGTCCAGCGGCTCCACGCGCAGCAGGCGGATCGCGCGGTCGCGGGCCAGGCGCGGGATCGATCGCTGGAGAGCGTCGACGTTCTTGCTCAGCACGACCAGGGCGCCCTCCCTGTCAACCGCTACCGATTCCACCGCCTCCAGCTCGATGAGCGCCGCCGCCATGGAGCGCGGATCACCGGCGACAACGCGTACCTTGTAAGGACGCTCGTCTAGCTTCGCCCGGATGGCGTGGAAGTCGCCGGACGCGGCGAGCTTTCCGCTCACCATCAGAAGGATGCTGTCCGCCAGCGTCTCGACCTCCTCCAGAATGTGCGAGGAGATGAGGATCGTTCGCCCTTCGGCAGCGAGGCGGTGCATGACCTCCTGAAACTCGATGCGCTGCCGGGGGTCCGTCCCGTTGAGCGGTTCGTCCAGCAGGATCACCTCGGGATCGTGGACCAGCGTCGCACCCAGCCGGATCCGCTGCCGCATGCCGCGAGAGTAGGTGCCGATCGCCCGGTCCTGCACGTCGACGAGTCCGACGATCTCGATGGCCCGGTCCACCGCCGGCGCCAGCCGTTCGAGGCCATGCAGGCGCCCGGCGAACTCGACGAGCTCCCGGCCGGTCAGCTTCTCGTAGACAGCCTCTTGCTCCGACATCACGCCGACTCGTCGATACAGGTTCGGATTGACGCGCACCGCCTCCCCCAGCATGCGCGCCGACCCCTCCGAAGGCTTGGCGAGGCCCGCGATCACCCGCAGCAACGTGGTCTTGCCGGCGCCGTTCGCTCCGAGAAGGCCCGTGATCCCTGGATACACCTGAAGCGACACGTCATTCACAGCCACGACGTTGCCGAACCACTTCGATAGACGATCGACTTCGATAGTTGGTGTGGCCGTGCCGGTCGCTGGCCCCGTCATGTCCGGAACCTGCGATAACGCCACCAGAGCACGAACCCCGGTCCAGCAGTGAGGACCACGTACCAGCCGATGGGGACGGCGCTGGGATGCTCCCTCACGCGCGCGGCGAACTCCGACCCGCTGTCTTCGTCGAAGATCACGTCGCTTACGTGCATCGGCACCTCGGGAAGGGAGAGGAGCGCGAACCACTTCGCCGCGTCTCCCGTAACGGGTTCGCACTTCTCTTCGGGAGCGCCGGCGGCCTGTGTCCCTTGCGACTCTTCATCCCCGCACAGCGACAAGACGCCGGCGACCGGCAGCGAGACCAGGTAGAGCGCAATGACGATCGCTGCGGCGTACGCCCGACGTGTTGTGAAAGTCGACACAGCCAGGGGGAGTGTCGTGGCGAAGATCGCAATGACGAGTCCAGCGCTGAGGAAGCGGGGCACATCTAACCAGTTGTCACGTAGGTACTCGATCGGTTCCTCGTCGGCTAGGGTCAAGCCCCCGAACAAGACGATCTGACCGATCCATACCAGCGCAAGCGTCACCGACAGAAACGCCGCCCAGCGTGCGGCCACGTAGTCCGTCGCGGTCAAGGGACGCACCAGATACAGATCGATGACTCGGTCTCGGCGGTCCGGGCAAAGCAGCTCTGGAGCGATGGTCGCGGAGAACAGGAACAGGACCACCGCGACGATGCGGTAGTAGTCGGCATGGGTTGGCAGCTCGTCACCGATCTCGGCTGTTGCGGCGGCCAGGCTCATGAAGACCGCAGGGAACACGACCGCTACAAACAGCAGCGCCGGGAGCACTTTGGACGGCCAGCCTCGCCCAATCCCAAGCGCCGTGCGCACGCCATCCTGCCAGAGCGCCTTCCGCGCGCGCGTTCGCCCCTGGCGCGGCCCGTCATAGTGATGGTAGCCGAGGTCGAAGATCTCGCCGCGGGCCTCGCTCATTCCGGGCTGCTCCGGAAGATGTCGGCGAGTCCCCCACGACGCGGCGCCAGCCGGCGCAGGCGGACGTCCGCTTCCACAATCGCGTCCCGGATCTCGTCGTACAGCGCCTCATCCGTGAGCTCGACGACGACCGACGAGCCGTCCACCTTCCCCTCGATTCCCCTGGTAGCCAGCGCAGCGGCCAGCTCTTCGCATCCGGCGTCCACCTCGATGACGATGCTTGAGGTCTCCTGAGTGAAGCGAGCGACCGCTCCCTCTTCGGTGACGTGACCGCCGTCAAGCACGATGATCCTGTCGCAGGTCCGGTCGATATCGCCCATTAGGTGCGACGACAGGAGGACGCTGATGCCGGCCTCGTGGCTAGTCCGTCGAATGAGCTCCAGCATCTCCTCGCGACCGCCCGGATCGAGGCCGGCGGTAGCCTCGTCTAGCAGCACGAGGACAGGATCGTGCACCAGCGCCTGCGCCAGTTTCACCCGCTGCTTCATGCCCGTGGAGAACTCGTTCAGGGGCCGGTAGCGCTCTTCGTGCAGGCCCACGTGTCGTAATGCGTCCGCCGCGCGGACCCGGGCCTGGGTCGGCGGTAGCCCGCTGACCTGCGCCATGTGCGCCAGAAACTCCGAGGCGTTGATGGCGGACGGCAGGCAGTCGTGCTCGGGCATGTAGCCCAGGCGCGCCCGAACCTCCACGGACTCGTAGGCCTTCTGACCCATCACCTCCGCCGAGCCTTCTGTTGGCGTGAGCAGTCCCAGGAAGAGCTTGATCGCGGTGCTCTTGCCGGCGCCGTTCGCGCCGAGCAGCCCGGTCACTCCTGCGTGGACCTGGAAGTCGACAGCATCAAGGGCGATGGTGTTCCCGTACCGCTTGGTCAGACCCTTCGCTTCGAGGAGCGGCGCCGCTGTCACGTGCCAAGTATATTCGAGGCTCGCCCTAGCGGAGAACACCTTGCCCGGTCGGAACGGCCCGAAGTTTGGAGATGGTGGAGACGGGGGAGAATTGAACTTCCCGTCCGCAGTTAGATCAACGGGCCAGCCTGGCCGGCCTAAGCCCGCGGGTGTGCGGTTGGTGGAGACGGGGGAGATCGAACTCCCCGTCCCCAGTCAGAAGACGGGCCGGCCCCGGTTGCGGGCACGACCTGCGCTCATTGTGGTTGGTGGAGACGGGGGAGAATTGAACTCCCCGTCCAGAGAAGGGCCGGCCTGAGGTACTACAGGTGTGTCCGGCGGTTCATTCTCGTCCGGTGGGCCATCGCCGGCCCGGCTTCACCGGATAGAGCCGATGAGACTTAGGCGACCCGTATCGGCGTCAGGCCGTCGCACCTCGACTGATCGTCGCTGCTTCACAGCCCGTCGAGGAGAGGCTTGTGGGCAACGTCACCGCCTAAGCGGCGAGGGCGAGCTGTTGTTCGCCGGTTAGCTGTTTGCCACCAGTTTAACGAGGCAGCGGCACCTCGACCTGCACCTCAGGTTCACGCTTCCCTGTCGAACCCTTTCGTCCCCAGAGTGCGCCCTCAGTATACCACGCCGCGGCGAGGGCCTCGCGCCTACGGGTCGGCGTCGACGGCCACGGGGGCCGTGCCGCCCAGCGCCGGGCTCGTCTCCGCCGTGTCGATCCGCCCGTCCAGCATGCGCACGATACGGTCCGCCGCGGCCGCGATGGTCGGGTCGTGGGTCACGAGGAGCAGCGTCGCACCGTGAGTGCGCTGCACCTCGCGCAGCACCTCCAGCACGCGCAGGCCGGCTTTCGAGTCCAGGTTTCCGGTCGGCTCGTCCGCCAGCAGAATCGGCGGGTCGTTGCTCAGCGCCCGCGCGATGGCGACGCGCTGGCGCTCGCCGCCCGAGAGCTCCGTTGGGCGCTTGTTCGCCTTGTCGCCCAGGTCGACCAGCTCCAGCAGCTCCTGCGCGCGCTGCCGGCGCTTGCCCGCCGAGAGCCCCGTCTCGTACATCGGCACCTGCACGTTCTCGCTCGCCGTCAGCGTGGGCAGCAGGTTGTGGAGCTGGAACACCAGGCCGATCGTGCGCGCCCGGTAGCGGCTGAGGTCGCGCTTGTGCGTGATCTCTTCGCCGTTGACGAAGATCTCGCCTTCGTCGGGGCGCTCCAGCGCCGCGATCACGTGGAGCAGCGTCGACTTGCCGCAGCCCGACGGCCCGGTGAGCGCGACGAACTCGCCGCGCCGCACCTGGAAGGTCGCTCCGTCGAGCGCGCGCGTGCGCCCGTCGTCGAACGTCTTCACGATGCGGCGTACGTCGATCGCGATGTCCTGGTCACTCATAGCGGATCGCCTGGGCCGGCGAGAAGCTCGCAGCGCGATACGCCGGGTAGAGCGCCCCGAGCAACGCGACTGTAAGGCCAATCGCGAAGCCCCTCAGGAACACCTCCAGCGGGTACTCAGGTGTGATAAACGCACGGACCGTCGGAAGCGTCACGATGAGGCGGGTTAGCGCGACGGCAACCAGCGACCCCAGGACCGACGCGATCAAGCACAGCACCAACGATTCGCCCAGCACCATCTGGAGGATGCGCCTCGTTCGCCAGCCCACGGCGCGCAGAATGCCGAACTCTCGCGTCCGTTCGAACACCGCCATGACCATCGTGTTCATCACCGCTATCCCTCCAATGAAGACGGCCAGGATGGTGATCCCCAGGTTGATCGCGTTCATGATCTCCAGGCCCTGGTCCACCTCCCCAATGTCGTCGATCTCCACGAGCGTCGCCAGGGCGGTGTGGTCGGCCTCGATCTGGTCCGCGAAGGTTTGTACGGCGACTCCTGGCTGGACGCGGACGAAGAAAAGAGAGTAGAGGTCAGGCGTGTTCTCAAGCTCACGAAGGTCGTCGAGGGACAGCAGCGCGCCACCGTCCAGGTAGGTCGTTCCACTGTTGTAGATGCCGACGACGGTGAACGCCTCATCGGGCTCCCTTCGCATGATCACCGTTTCGCCGATCTCGGCGCCCAGGTCGCTCGCCGCCTGGTCGCCCAGCATCACCTCGCGCGTCGCGCCTTCCTCGAGATGCCGGCCTTCCACGAGCGGCGCGTCGAAGTAGTCGAGGTCCGCCGGGTGAATGCCAAGCTGCGCGAAGAACGGGTTCGATCCAACGCGGGCGAACGCCATCAACACCGGCGTCACGTGCTCGATGTCGTCGTACGCTTCGACGTCTGCGAGGTCGTCCTCGGTAAGGACGCTCAGCGTCAGATCGGAGCTGCCCGCCCTGCCAATCGCGAAGTCGGAACCGCCCGCGGTGAACAGCTCGCCGGTGGCGCTCAGGGCGCTCTCGGTGATGATGCCCAGCGCGACCACGGCGGTGATGCCGATGCTCATGCCAAGCACGGTGAGGCTCGTGCGGATCTTCTGACGTAGCAGGTTGCGCAGGATGAGCAGGACAAAGGGCATGGTGGGGGCCTCCCAGGCTCGGTCCGTATCCTCCGTATTCTATCAGTGCGCTCGTGGCGAGAGGCGATGGCCGGATGGGGCACCTTCTCGCGGGCTGTCCGGCTCTCGTTGTGCGAGCTAGCTGACAGAAACGAAGCTCCGAGCGGCGGGTACGGGTATGGTCTTTTCGGACTCGATGGGTGCTATCATGCCCTCGGCACACGCTGGTGCGTTCACAGGAGGTCCCCATGTACGATGCAATCGTGGTCGGCTCCCGCTGCGCAGGTTCACCTACAGCCATGCTGCTCGCCCGCAAGGGCTACAAGGTGCTCCTGGTCGACAAGGCCAGCTTCCCCAGCGACATCATGTCCACGCACTACGTCCATATCCCGGGCGTCGCGCGGTTGCAGAACTGGGGCCTGCTGGACAAGGTCCACGCGTCCAACTGCCCGCCGATCACCAGCATCACGCTGCACATGAACGGCCTGCCCTTCACGCCGCCGCCTCCGCCCGTGCCCGAGGGCGCCGAAGCGCCGCCCGCCTACTGCCCGCGCCGCACCGTGCTCGACAAGATACTCGTCGATGCAGCGGTCGAGGCCGGCGCGGAGCTGCGCGAAGGGTTCGCCGTGCGCGAGCTGGTCCGCGACGGTGACGCTGTTGCCGGCATCACGGGCGGCGCCGTCGGTAGCAGCTCGCTCGTCGAAGAGCGGGCGAAGTTCGTCATCGGCGCGGACGGCATGCACTCTGTCGTCGCCCGCGAGGTGCAGGCGCCTGAGTACAACACGAAGCCGTCGCTCAGCTTCGGCTACTACGCCTACTGGAGCAACGCGCCCGGCGGCGCCGAGATCCACTTCACCGACGACGGCGGCGCGCTCTGCTTTCCCACGAACGACGGCTTGACGTGCGTGGCCGTTGGCGGCCCGACCGACATGTTCCCGGAGTTCCGCAAGGACATCGAAGCGAACTACATGAAGATCGTCGGGAAGATACCTCTGGTCGCCAAGCGCCTGGGCAACGCCAAACGCGAGGAGCGCTTCGTCGGGACGAACGACCAGCCAAATTTCTTCCGCAAGCCCTACGGCCCCGGCTGGGCCCTGGTGGGCGATGCCGGTTACCATCGCGACTTCATCACCGGCCTGGGCATCAGCGACGCCTTCCGCGACGCCGAGTACCTCACGGACGCGCTCGACGAAGGGTTCTCCGGCAAGCGGCCGCTTGACGAGGCGCTCCGCGACTACGAGCAGCGCCGTAACAAGATCGCCGAGCCGCTGTACGATCTGACGATTCAACTCGTCAGCGGCGACCCGCCTCAGCCCGAGCAGTTCCTGGCCTTCGGCGCCGCGATGGCCGCCATGATGCCGAACGGCGCCGAGTAACGCATGGACGTCGCGTCCTTCGCCGAGATCGAGGCCGAATTCAATGCCCGCATCAGTCGCATCGTCTGGTGCACCATGGCGACCGTCGACCGCCAGGGTCGCCCTCGCACGCGCATCATCCACCCGATCTGGGAGGGCGCGACGGGCTGGATCGCTACCGGTCGCCACTCGCTCAAAGAGAAGCACCTTGCCCGCAACCCGAACGTCTCGCTCAGCTACTGGGACCAGCAGCACCAGCAGGTGTACGTCGACTGCACGGCCGAGTGGGTGGACGACCAGGCGGAGAAGGTGCGCATCTGGGAGCTGTACAAGAATACGCCGCCTCCGCTGGGCTACGACCCGCAGATGATCTGGCAGGCCGGGCCGGACGATCCCGGCTACGGCCTGCTCAAGCTCACACCCCGGCGCATCGAGCTGTTCTCGCTCGCCGACCTGATCACGGGCACGGAGCCCAAGATCTGGCACGCAACGGGGCGCGTGTAGACGGCGGCTCCGGCGGGGAGCGGGATCTATTGTTCGTCGCCTTTTTTTCGTTATTCGACACCGGGCAGTCCCTGAACGTCTACGTCTATGCGGGTGAGGGGCGCGTCGCGTCCCTGGCGACGATCCTGCAGGGCCTGGAGCTCATGCAGAGCGTGTAGGAGCTGGCGACTGAGTCTTGCCTCGTACTTTGAGAGGGTCTGGAGGACCTGGGCCTCCGGAAGAACCGCGGGCGGCTCAGGCGGCAGACGTGGTGCAGGGAGCGTCTCGGAGACCTCCTCGGGGAAGAATTGGCGACCGAGAGAAAGGACGAGCGCGGCCGGCGGGCTGACGGCGGGTCCGCCTTCGAACGCGCGCCGCCTGGCTATGGCGATGGCGGCATCGCGCTCGGCGCGGGGGGCGCGCCGGAGGCGCCAGAGGAGCGTGGCGACGCGCTCAGCGAGGGCGTACTCGACGGCGCCGATGGGTGCGAGCGCGGTTAGCGCATCGGCAAGGAACTGGTCCCAATCGTTCTGTAGCTCAAGGCCAGGAATGACGATACAGGGGGAGCGAAGGCCGTGGCGGACGGCGTTCTTGCTCACGCGGGCCTTGGCCCGGGGTGACCGAGGACCGGTTTGTGTCATAGACATCATGCTGCAAGGTGGCGCGCGATCCTGGAAGGGGTTAGTGGCGCAGGAGGGCCACGCCGGCTACCACGACCCGCAGATGATCTGGCAGGCCGGGCCCGACGACCCCGGCTACGGCCTGCTCAAGCTCATCTCCTGGCGCAACAGCAAGGCCCAACTTCTCAGCATGCCCTGCTCCTTGATTAAAGAGCTCAAGTAGACAATTAGCCATCGACGAGCTCTGCTCTCAAGTACGGAGTCCGAAACTCATACTGAAGTGCCTCGAGGTATCTATCTCCATCACTGGGCTGGAGTCGCTCCTGTGGATTCCCTGGCTGAAGGACAACCATGGTGGCGATCATATCTAGGTCAATATCTCCTGTTACACGGAGTGATTGCCGGCGAATACTCACTTCGCCGAGTATCTTACTATCGATATCCTTAAAGATCAGCTTCATTCGGGATCCAACATCATCGAGCTCTTCTCGCTCGCCGACCTGATCACCTACGCGGAGCCGCAGGTCTGGCGGCCCTAGCTCAGGAGCGCCCGTCGTGGCGTCGCCTGGCTAGCAGGGCGGCACCCGTGGCGCCCGCGCCTGCGGCGAACGCCAGCGCAACGAGTGCTTCCGTGACCTGAAGACCGCCTCCATGATTGGGCGCGTCGACGGCAGCGGCGTCGGCTGCTCGGCCGGGCGGCCTCGCGATGCCGCCCACGGCCGCACTCGAGGTGATGACGTGATCGTAGAGGAAGACGCTGGACCAGTCGGTGATCTCGTTCAGGAACGGGCCGAACTTGCCGTGCCCCACGCCGTCCAGCGTGTGCAGCTCGTACGTCACGCCCACTTCTTCGGCGCGGGTCACGATCGCCTGGGCCAGGCTGTAGGGCACGGTCGCGTCGTTCGTGCCGTGGACGATGAGCACGGGCGGCTCGCCCGTCTCCATCAGCGGTGTGAGCAGCCCGCCCGAGACGTCGATCACCGCGGACACATCCGACGCGTAGCCCGGGTTGCCGCTGTCGCCCGGATCGCTCGCGTTGTACCCCGCGAAGAGCGCCGTGGCCGCGCCCGCTGAGTAGCCGCCGATCGCGATGCGGTCCGCGTCGATCGCGTAGGTGCCGGCGTTCGCGCGGAACCATCGCACCGCCGCCTGGGCGTCGTGCTGCGCGTCGAGGATCGCCAGGATCTGCTGTTCCGGCGGAAAGCCGCCTTCGCGCAGGCGGTAGCTGATCGATGCCGTCACGTAGCCGCGCTTCGCGAAGCGCGTCACCATCGTGACGATATCTGGGTTCGTCTTGCTGCCGCCAACGAAGCCGCCGCCGTGGACGAAGATCAGCACCGGCCGCTCCGGCAGCGTGTCGCCCGACGGCTGGTAGAGGTCGAGTAGCAACGTCTGAGGTTCGCCGAACTCATCGATCGCCTCGCCGTACGCGATGTTCGACGTCACGGACACTGACGGGAAGACCTCGTCCAGGTAGCGGGTCTGAGCATGCGACGGACGCGCCTGGCTGACGGCCAGCGCGGAAGCGACGGCGATGAGCGCCAGGATTCTCAGCATGGGTCGCAAGCTAGTATAGCGAAGGGTCGCATGGCTGATCGGGCTTTGCTCCCGAGTCATGAGCTGCCCTCACCCGAGCTGGCGCTCACGCCTCCCCCGCGCCGGGCGGGAGAGGGGCTGCCCTCGATTCGAAGCGAAGTGGCTTGGGGAGAGGGTCACTCCCGCTTCCCGATCCGCTCGTACCACTCAACCCTCACCCCGAGCTACAGGAAAGCCCTTGGGCCTCAGGCTCAGGGGCTTCTTGGCTTGAGAAGCTACAGCTTCCTCGTGCGGTGTAGCTTCGATTCACTGCCGAGTTCAGCGCAAAGCGGCAATAGGCTACGGGGCTAGGGGCCGTATAGTCTAGGCATTTAGGTGATGCCTAACCTTTTTGCTATAGGCAAAGATGCCACAGGGCTAGGGCCCTCCTCCACGCGTTCATCGCAGAGGTTCGTTAGCGCGACCTGCCAGCCGCTTCAGTGGATTCGGAGCTCGGCCGAGAACTCCAGTCCCCGAGCGCGGCCGCCGGACTACGACGAGAGTTCAGCCCGACGCGACCACCAGGCCTCGGCGGCGGTCATTGCGCTCTCGGCCTCGTGGATGCCGTCGCCCACGAGCCCTGCGGTGGCAGCCCAGTGCAAGGGTACAAGGGCTAGAGCCCCGGGGAGCCAACGGTGCTCGTCGCGAGTCAGCGGTTCCGGAGCCGTGCCTTCGTAGGCGTCGAGCAGTCGTCGCGGCTCGAGCAATTCGCCGCCATGTGCGACGTGGTGCAGGCTGGCCGCGATGTCGTACAGCCGCTCTCTGACCCTCGCAAAATCCAGGTCGAAGGTGGCCCATGAGCCGTCTGACAGTTCTCCCGCGTTGCCCAATTTGTAGTCCCCATGAATCGGAGTGCATGGCAGTTCGACCTCCTTCCGGAGCTTGGAGAGCTCGCCAGTCAGTTGGCGCATCCGATGCACGACCGGCTCGCTGCGGGGTCCGAGCCTGCGGCGTGTAAAGCCGACCGAGTAACGCAGTTGGCCGAGGGTTCTGTGGTCGTCGAGGGGTTCGGGCGGACTGGGCTCCCAGACTGCTTTGAGCGCAGTGTGAAGGCGTCCGAGCTCCTCGAATAGGCGGACGTAGGAGTCCTCGTCCGCCCGTGGCTGCACGTGATCGATGAACTCCTCAAGCTCAGCCCAACGATCAGCGACCCTCAGGAGGTCGCAGCCGGAAATCCGAATCGGCCGAGCGACGCGGACTTGCGTCCGCTGGAGCCGCTCCCGCAGGCGCCGCAGTCCCGCTACCCGGCCGCGGCGGACCCAGGGTCTATGAACCCGGAGGACAACCGGCGGCTCAGCGTCTATCCGCACGTTGAGGTTGAACCCACCGCCGATGTCTGCCCATCCGGCCCCGCGCGCGACGCGGTCGATCAGGGCCGAGACGGCCGGGTCATCTGGGCTGGCTCTAGGTCCGAACCAGCGCGGCAAGGGAGGGGGAGAGGTCGAAGCTTC